>JAWOBB010000067.1:0-26339 GCA_046498265.1 Dehalococcoidia bacterium
CGGCCATCGTCTCGGACTGGAATACTTGAAATCGCATAAGACTACTCTTGAGGAACGAGAGGAAGGGAAAATGAAAGGCGATAAATGGTACGCTTTTGGGCGTACACAGAACCTCGCCTTACATGACAGCCAAAAGCTCGCAATACCCAGTACAGTAAAGAGGCTTTCTGCTTGCTATGATCGTGAAGGGAGTTTCTACTTGGACAACGTAAGGATAAACGGTATAATTTTGAAAAATGGAAGCGATAGCAACTATAAATATATAACAGGTTTGCTGAATAGCAAACTAATGCATTGGTACTTCGTAAAAGGTGCTGTTCGCTTCGCAAATGGATATTACGCTGCAAATCGCCAGTTCATCGAGAGCCTCCCTATTCGCAACGTCAATCCAAAAGATACCAACCAGAAAAGGCTACACGATAGTATTATAGCTTCCGCAGCACAAATGATCGAACTTAAAAAGCACCTTTCCTCAATCGAAGGTATCCCCTCCAATGAACGCGATGAAATCGCCCATCAAATCGAGCTAACGGATAGGGAGATCGACAATCTTGTTTATGATCTATATGAACTTACACCAGAAGAAAGGCAGATTGTAGATAAGGGTATTTGATTGTTCAGTAGGATTCATAAATTCAAATGGACTCTGGAGGTGGGTTATGGCATTGTGGCTAGTGCGAGCAGGAAGCAGGGGGGAATACGAAAAGAAGTTTCTGGATGAAAAGCGTATTTACCTGACGTGGCACGACCTATCTTACGATTTGAGCAAGTCAAAAGACCCAAAAGCCCTTAATGCCCTGCTGCTGAAGGTTCACCCGGATGAAAAACTAAATACAGTAAAAAACTGGACCAGTCAGGTCTGGCAGTTTGTTAAAGAGATGAAATCGGGTGACTGGGTAGTCATGCCCAGTAAGATGAAGCCGGCCATTCATTTTGCCGAAATTACAGGCGATTATCAATTCGTTCCTAAAGGCCCCGATCCCTATTACCATTTTAGGGAAATAAAGTGGCTTGCCAAGGATATCCCTCGATCTAATTTCGATCAAGACCTTCTCTATTCATTTGGCGCTTTCAAGACTATTTGTCAGATCAGCCGAAATGACGCAGAAAAACGTATCCGGGATATGGGAAGGAAAAAATGGAAAGCGCCTGCCAGCATCTCGACTGATATACCAAAAACAGGAGAGGAGAGCGAACTTGTCAGCGATTTGGAGCAATTGGCAAAGGACGAGATTGCCAAGCATATAACCCGGAAATTCAAGGGCCACGCAATGGCGCGACTCGTTGAAGCTGTTCTCCAGGCTCAGGGTTACACCACATATCGCAGCCCGGAAGGACCGGATAAAGGCATCGATTTACTTGCCGCTCCCGGACCACTCGGATTCGGAAGCCCCCGTTTATGTGTTCAAGTTAAATCAACGGATGTTCCTGTTGATACATCAACCCTGAATCAACTGATCGGATCTATGCAGAACGTGAATGCAGAGCAAGGCCTGTTGGTTTCCTGGGGAGGATTCAAGTCCTCGGTGGACAAAGAGATACCAAACCAATTCTTCCGCGTCCGGCTCTGGGATCAAAACTCCCTGATTCAGGAGATTATGAACAATTATGACCGATTGGATGAGGATATCAAAACCGAACTTCCATTAAAACAGATTTGGACTATGTCAATCCCCGAAGCTGAGTAATTCCGGTGACACCGCACTTAATTTTACGTTCAAACGGGAGTGCAGGAATGCCCCTCGTGGGTACCCCAATACGGGCAAAAACCATGACAAATCGGATAAAGGGCAACCACAGGGGGTTGCCCCTACAGGAATTGGCGGGGATTGGGTGGAACTGACGACTGAAAACTGAGAACTGAAGACTGCATAATTTCGGGGATACCGCACCTGATTAATGATAAGGGCCTAAGGGTTGGGGGTCGGAAAACGAGGAATCAGTTCCCGCGGGGAACCGCAGGAACAAGGGAATTCCCCCCTGCCCCCTTTTATCGAGGCCCCCGGCAAAATTGAAATTTCCCCAGGAGGTGCCAAATGGATGCCATAGAAGCAATCGAGGGGCGCAGAAGCGTGCGGGCTTTCCGGCCCGATCCCATCCCCAGAGATATCCTGGAGAAAATCATGCGGGCGGCCCTCAAGGCTCCTTCGTGGGAAAACACCCAGCCGTGGGAGTTTGCCGTCGTCTGCGGAGAAGCCATGACAAAGCTGAGGGCCGCCGTTTCTGAGAAAATGGAATCGGGTGAGAAGCCCGATCTGGATATCCCCTGGCCGAAGTTCACCGGCGCCCATCACGAGCGCTCCCGGGCACTGGGCAAACGGCTCCTCCCGGAGCTGGGCATGGAAAAGGGGGACATGGCCAACTGGTGGATTTCCATGACTCAGTTCTTTTACGCCCCCTGCGGGGTGATCGCCTTTATGGACTCTTACCTGGGAGAATGGTCAATACTCGATATGGGCATGGCCCTGGAGAACCTGATGATCGCCGCAGCGCACTTCGGTATCGGCACATGCGCCATCTCCGCCGGGGTGATCTATCCTGACCTCCTCCGCAATTTGCTGGAAATACCGGACTCGAAGCGCATCATTATAGCCCTGGCAATGGGGTACCCCGACCTCTCCAGCCCGGCGGCCACCTTCCGCTCCGACAAGGAACCGCCGGAGATGCTGGTGAGCTGGCACGGATTCGATTGATTGTTAATACTGTTGCATCAGGCTCGTCCGGCGGTTATAGTTACAGTAAAATGAGAATTCTACTCATCACACTGCTGGCAACCATATTGCTTACAGCCTGCGGGGCGGACAGTCATTCCAGGGCGCTGAAGCTGTCGGATCTCATCTTCGGAGAAAACCGGCTCGGGGACGAGTGCTCACTGGCCGAAACCGACTCAGACGGCACCTCACAAGGCAATCCAGTACTTTCCTCAGAGAGTGGATACGTGGAAAAACTCACAACCCAGTGGCTTGACGAAGAATCGGCGGACCGCGCCCGAAAGGTCCTGATTGCCAGCTATTACGAGGAGGGCGAAACCGGCGAGGTTCGCCTGATCGGGATTGAATTCGATTCGAACTCCTCAGCCAATTCGGCAGCCAAACTCCTGAAAAAGAGTCACCCCGACGAATCCTGCAATATCATATACCGGGAAAACGATATCGTCATCTGGCTTAAGCAGGATAACGATTCGACCGACAAATGCTTTAAGAAATTCGAAGACCTCGTGGAAGAAGAGGTCCGCGAGGCGGGACTGGATATCCTCAAACATTTCTGAGTCCGGAATGAAAATGCCACAATCTTCGGGAACTCAACGTAATTCAGGCAAATCAATGAAAAGAGGGTGGCCTTTCATAACGCTGATACTTATACCGGCCTTGCTCATTCCCACAGCAGGCTGCCGCTCGGCCACCCGGGGCAAAGCCGGGATGGAAAAGGCGGCTTTCGATATTTCCAGAGAAGGCAAAGTGACTGTAGATTAGGGCGGGTTTCTTACTCGGAGAACCTTTCTCTGAATTCGGGGGGAACCTCCACCGACTTCCCTGCCCGGTAATCGAAGAAAACCATGCCCGTCCTGGCCCGGGCAATCTCCACTCCCGTCTCCCGGTCCCTCAGCCGATAAACGAAGTCGCAACTGGTGCGGCCAAAGTCCTGTACCCCCACTTCGACAGTCAGTGTCTGCCCGTGGAAGGCCTGGGATTTGTACACTATGGCGGCATCGGACATGATGTAGGTGAGCCCTTCGATATCCCCCTCGTTATATCCCATCGAGGCCAGGAAATGTATTCGGGCCTCATGGGCAATCGGGAGGATGGCATCATGCCCCAGGTGCCCCCCGTAGTTGATATCGCTGATCCGGATGGGGATTTCCGTCGAGAAAGGCAGGCTGTCCGGCAAATCGAGTTTTATTCTTGCCATCTCAATCCATCAATGCAAATATTTCCCGCCGGCAACCTGATGGGCCAGCCGTGTCGGCTCGGGAAGACGGTATCCCGTCCCGCAATTGAGCACCCATTCGACAGCCGCCCCCAGGCTTATCCTGTGCCCGACGGAGATATAGAGCGGCTTAACATCAGTTCTGGTTCTCAGCACCGCCCCGATTATCTCTCCGCCGTCGACCAGCTCAACCCACTCCCCCCGCTCCGGTCCCACCGGGCCATGCTCGCCGCACAGACGCGATTTGGCACAGCCGACAGTCGGCATATCCAGCAATACCCCCAGGTGCGAAGCCAGCCCCAGCCTGCGGGGATGAGCCCTTCCCTGCCCGTCCACCAGCATCAAATCGGGAACACTGGCCAGTTTCTCACAGGCCTCCAGGATGACCGGTGCCTCGCGGAAGGAAAGCAGCCCCGGGATATAAGGTAACTCTACCGGACGCTCAGCTAATCTGCTTTCTACAGGCTCTAGCTCGGGGTAGCTGAGCACCACTATAGCCGCCCGAACAATGTCCTGCGCTCGAGGCGCTGAGACATCCACCCCGGCCACCAGCCTCACCTTCCTCATATCACCCTCGCTGACCACCTTTTCGGCCAGCTTCCTCTGGATGGAAAAACCCTCAGAGGGAGGTACCTGCCACGCGTGTAAATGCTTTGCTCTCACCACACCGGGGTCAACCTAGAAATGGTCCCTGACCACGTCGAATTCCTCGGGCAAAAGGCCGAGTATTATCGGAACCGTGTCAATCTGGAAAGTAGCCAGAGCCGAGCCATCGATCGTATCCTCAACGGATTCGCTCCTCACTTTATCTCCCGGGGCGTAATCGGCCCCCAGGGCCCCGTACTTGGCCACCATAACCACGACGAACGAGCTGATCAGCCATATGATTATAAACATGAGGGCCGCCCCCGCCAGCTGGTCGACCATGCCCAGTAAAGCCAACTGCAATATCTTACGCAATACTACAGCCAGGATATAGATGAACACAAACACGAGGATGAACACGATAATAAAGCCCACCACATGAGCCCAGCCCTCGTTATCGATAAAATCCAGCTGGTTCGCCATATAGCCATGCAGCAGTGAGGCCAGAATAACCCCGAGTAGAATTCCGATCAGGGGCACGACCATCTTTATGAGTCCAAGCTTAAACCCTATAAAAGTGGGAACAATGAGAGCAACAATTATGACGATATCAACCCAGTTCATTACCACCTCCTGGCTATTATTTAAAGCCCACAACTATTTTACCGCAATCATCAAAGATCGGGCTTTGTATTATAAGACGAATTTGCACCCCTTTTTGTTCTCCAGCCCCGAATCTGGCATCCCTGTCCAGCCGGTTTTTGCTTGACCTTTTTCCCTGCATTGGATACACTCCACTTAGAAGTCTGAAAGCGGGGAAATAAATGGATATCGGAACCGTCAAGCCAGTTACCATCGAAGATGAGGTCAGGAGCGCCTACCTCGACTACGCCATGAGCGTCATCGTCTCCCGGGCGCTGCCCGATGCCCGCGACGGGCTGAAGCCCGTACAGAGGCGGATCCTTTACGGGATGAACGACCTGGGGGTGGCTTACAACAGCCCCTTCAAGAAGAGCGCCCGTATCGTCGGTGAGGTCATGGGTAAATACCACCCCCACGGCGATTCGGCCATCTACGATGCCATGGTGCGCATGGCCCAGGACTTTTCCATGCGCTACCCGCTGGTCGACGGCCAGGGGAACTTCGGGAGCATGGATAATGATCCCGCCGCCGCTATGCGTTACACCGAGGCCCGCATGGCCCGCCTGGCCGGGGAGATGCTGGCCGATATCGAAAAGGAAACCGTCGACTTTGCCCTCAACTTCGACGACTCACTCGAGGAGCCGACCGTCCTCCCCACCCAGGTTCCCAATCTCCTGCTGAACGGAGCGGCGGGGATCGCCGTAGGCATGGCCACCAATATCCCGCCGCACAACCTGGGCGAACTGGCCGAGGCCATCGCCTACCTGATCGACAACCCGGAGGCCTCCCCCGAGGAGTTGATTCCCCTGGTGCCGGGGCCCGACTTCCCCACCGGCGGAACCATCCTGGGGCGGGAAGGCATCTATCACGCCTATACAACCGGGCGCGGCAAGATCGTCCTGCGGGCCAAAAGTCACACGGAAGAAATAGGAAAAGGGCGATACCAGATAGTGGTCACCGAGCTCACCTACCAGACGAACAAGGCGGCCCTGGTAGCCAAGGTAGCCGACCTGGTGAAGAACAAGAAAATCGACGGTATCAGCGAGATCCGCGACGAGTCCGACCGAAAGGGGGTTCGGGTAGTAATCGAACTGAGAAAGGAGAGCCACCCCGACCACATATTGAACAACCTCTACAAAAATACTGCCATGCAGACTGCCTTTCATGTCAATATGCTGGCCCTGGTGGACGGCCAGCCGCGCGTGCTCAACCTCAAATCAGCCCTTCGCCAGTACATAACTTTCCGCCACGAGGTCATCACCCGACGTTCCCGGTTCGATTTGCGTAAAGCTCAGGAACGCTCTCACATACTGGAAGGGTTGAAAATCGCCCTCGACAGAATAGACGAGATAATCTCTACCATCCGGGAATCCAATAGCACCGAGGCGGCCAGGAACGCCCTGATGGAGAACTTCTCCCTCTCCCAGCCGCAGGCCCAGGCCATCCTGGATATGCAACTGCGCCGGCTGGCAGCCATGGAGCGGCAGAAAATCGACGACGAGTACGCCGAACTCGTAAAGACTATTGCTTACCTGGAAGACCTGCTGGCCGATCCCCGCAAGATCGATTACCTCATCAGGGAAGAAATTCTCAAAATCAGTCAAAGGTACGGCGATGAACGCCGCACGGAGTTGAGTGACGAGGAAATAGGGGGCTTCACCGATGAGGACCTGATAGCCCATCAGCAGGTGGTGGTCACCGTCAGCGACCGCGGATACGTCAAGCGGCTGCCCAGCCACATCTACCGGACCCAGCACCGCGGGGGCAAGGGGGTCAGCGGGATGAAGGTCCAGGAAACCGACGACGTGCGCCACCTGCTCATCACCGATACCCACGACACCCTGCTTTTCTTCACCACCAGGGGACGCGTCTTCCGGCTCAAGTGTTATCGCCTGCCCCAGGAAAGCACCCGCCAGGCCAAGGGACTGCCCATCATCAACCTGATTCCCATAGAGAACAACGAATATATCACCGCCATAATGTCGGCCGCGGACTTCCCTGAGGACGGTTTCATCGTCATGACCACCGAAAAGGGAGAGGTGAAAAAATCCGAGCTCAAGCGTTTCTCCGCCATCCGCAGCACCGGCATCATAGCCATGGACGTCGAAAAGGGCGACAGCCTGGTCTCGGTCAAGGCCGCCACCACCGATAGTGACGCCATCATCGTCACCAGGAACGGGCAGTGTATCAGGTTCTCGGTCGACAAGCTGCGCACCGCTTCCCGAACCAGCGGAGGGGTTCGCGGCATCCGGCTGGTGGGCGATGACAAGGTAGTGGCCATGGATATCATCCGTCCCAATGCTTTCGTGCTGACCGTCACCCGGAAAGGCTACGGGAAACGCACCCCCGTGGACGAATACCGGCGGCAAATCCGCGGCGGCAGCGGCATGCGGGCCCACCTGGTCAATGAGAAAACCGGGCCGGTAAGCGACGCCGCGGTGGTTGAGCTGAACCAGCAGCTGATGGTAACGACCAAAAACGGGACCATCATCCGCACCCTGCTCAAAGGGATATCCAAGTTCGGGCGCAGCACCCAGGGAGTAAGGACGATAAGGCTCAATAAGGGCGACAGTGTGGCTTCGATTGCCGTCATCGACAAGCCGGAGGAACTCCTGCCTTCCGCCACCTCTGCCGGAGGGGAGCCCCCGGTAATCGCCGGCTGATTATATACTGATGCTCACATTTCCCTCTTCATCGGCAGAGAAAAGGGAGGTGAAGTTATAACCGTTTTGGCGCAGTTCCTCGGAGCCGCCCTGATTGCGGTCCACCAGCGCAATCACCTTACCCACATGGGCACCTGCAGCCTCCACCACCTCTATTGCCCGTAGAATCGAGCCGCCGGAGGTAATCACGTCATCCACTATGGCCACAGTCCCCCCTTCAGGGAAATTCCCTTCGATGTAACGCTGAGCGCCGTGTTTTTTGGGCTCTTTTCTCACAATGAAAGCGGGAAGGGGACATCCCTCCTGATGGCTGGTCAGCGCCACCGCCGTTACGATAGGATCTGCACCGAGAGTGGGGCCCCCAACAGCATCGATGCCGGCTTCCCGCACCAGGGAGAGCACACGCCGTCCTACCAGATATGCCCCCTCGGGAGAAAGCGTTGTCAGTCTGCCATCGAAGTAATACGTACTCTCCTCGCCGGAAGACAGGGTGAAGTACCCGTAACTAAAAGATTTCTCTACCAGCAATTCTTTCAATCGCTCAAGCTCTTCTACGAAATCCACTTGCCCCTCCTGCATATTCAGGATAAATACAGCCCATGTTCCTTAATATAATCCGCCACGCCCGCCGGCACCATATCCTCAAAGGCCTGCCCGCCCCTTACCGCCTCCCTGATCGCCGTAGAGCTGATATCCACCTGCCGGACATCTAACACTATCAGCGAACCGGAAACCGTCGGCAGCAGGGATTTCAGCACTTCTACGTCGATTCCTGGAGCCCCCGGCCTGTTCACCGCCACCACCCGGCAAAGGGCCAGAATCCTTTCCGGCGCCTTCCAGCGCGGCAGGTCCATGACGGCATCCGCACCGGCAATAAAATACAGCTCATCCTCAGAGCCAAAATCCTCCCGCAATTCCTCCAGGGTATCAACGGTATAAGTGGGGCCCGGCCGATTCATCTCTATCGCGGAAACCTCAAAATGCACTTCAGAAGCTATCGCCATCTTCACCATCTCCAGCCGATGCACTCCCGCAGAGACCTCCCGGTCCGACTTGAGCCACGGGTCCCTGGCAGGAATGAACACCACGCGGTCCAGGCCCAGTTTTATCCTCACGTCCTCGGCTACAGCCAGATGACCCAGATGAATCGGATCGAATGTCCCCCCGAGAAGCCCTGTCTTCACATGACTCCTTCACTTTATCGGCTTCGGCCGGAATACCTTAAACGCCTGCTCCTCCTCTTTCTCCGGAGGAGGAGCAGCTTCGCCTAACATCTCCAGAACCCTATTCATAAGATTGGACACTCCCTCCCCTGTTGCCGCAGAGATGAAGTACACCGGGACGCCGGCCCCGGCAAGGCTCTCCTCCAGTTGCGGTAACCTCTCCCGAACCGAAGGAATGTCAATCTTATTCACCACCCCAACCTGGGGTTTTTCTTTCAACAGAGAATTGAAAAGAAAAAGCTCCTGATTTATCTCCTCGAAATCCCCCCGGGGATCCTGCGTGGTCCCGTCGATGATGTGAATCAGGACCCGCGTCCGCTCGATGTGTCTGAGGAAATTATGCCCCAGTCCATGGCCGGCATGAGCCCCTTCAATGAGGCCGGGAATATCGGCGATGACGAACGAATCATACCCGATTTCCACCACTCCCAGTTTGGGTTCCAGCGTAGTAAACGGATAATCGTCTACCCTGGACCCGGCCGCAGAAACACTATTGATAAGGGTAGACTTCCCCACGTTCGGCTTACCCAGCAAACCCACGTCAGCCAGAAGCTTCAGGTCGAGAACCAGTCTCTTTTCCTCGCCGGGTTCCCCATCCTGTGCAAATCTGGGAGCCTGTCGAATGGACGTAGCGAAGTGCTCATTCCCGCATCCTCCCTTCCCACCCCTTGCTGCCACCAATGTCTGCCCGTCTTTAACAAGATCCCCCAGTTCAACTTCACCATCCTCACCCGCTTCCCGGATGATCGTCCCTTCCGGCACACTTATCGCCAGAGACTTCCCGCTCTTGCCATGTCGGCTCTTTCCTTTCCCGTTCTCTCCATTTCCAGCTCGATAAGTTCTCTGCTTCCTTAAATCACTAAGAGTAGTCATGCCCCGAGCTGCAACCAGAACCACGTCGCCACCATCGCCACCATCGCCACCATCCGGCCCCCCAAATGGCACAAACTTCTCTCGCCGGAAGCTCATCGCCCCGCTGCCACCCCTGCCCCCATAAACATTTATCTCAACCCTGTCAATCATTTAACAACCAAGTCCATTCAGGAAGAACAAGGACTTTCCTGAAGCTGAATTTAAGTTTCTTCTTAAGCAATATATACCATATCACAAAAGCAGTGTATATAATAAGGCTAATAAGGATGTGGGGGACTGGTAAAACGGGGATAAGGCGGGAATTCGTATTTAGAGGAGGGCTAAAGTCCATGGGGACAAGCCCGGAAAAGGAGAAAGAACCTTCAATAACTCTCGGGCGCTAAATCCCTGGAAGGGCAGGCCATTGGGCAAGACGGTGGGAGTGGCTTGTGGGAGGGCAGTTATCCACGGTTCAGGGCAGTTATCCACGGGATTTAAGGACTTATCCACATCCCGCCGCAGGTTATGAATAGAGCCGTTCTTTAATCTCAAGTATATCCCTGCGCAGGGCGGGGCTGGCCTCGATTTCCGCCGATACCTTAGCGTAGCCATGGACGATGGTGCTGTGGTCTCGCCCGCCAAGGTTTCTCCCGATTTCCGTCCAGGGGGTGTTCATCTCTTCTCGCATCAGGAACATAGCCACCTGTCTGGCGAAAGCCACTGCCTTATCTCTTTTTTTGCCCATCAGGGCTTGGGGAGTCAGCCCGAAATATGAGGCAACAGCTTCAAGGAGTAGTTCGTAAGTCAGGGATTTCCTTGTCTCGTCGACAGATATGTCTGCCAGTGCCTCGGCCACCAGCTCCGTAGATATGGGAGAATTCATGAGTCTGGCATAGGCGATAACCCGGTTCAGGGCACCCTCGAGTTCCCTGATGTTATCCTGAACCCGGCGGGCGATGAGGTAAAGCACCTCAAGTGGAACCTGGGCTTTGAGTTCCTCTGCCTTGGCCTGAAGGATGGCCGTACGTGTCTCGAAATCGGGGTACTGGATATCGGCAATCAGTCCCCATTCGAACCGGGAGCGAAGCCTCTCCTCAAGCAGCGAAAGCGTCTTGGGGGGGCGGTCACTGCTTATAACGATCTGCCTGTTTGTCGAGTGAAGCTCGTTAAAGGTATGGAAGAGGCCTTCCTGGGTCGACTCCTTGTTGGCGATGAACTGGATGTCGTCTATTAAGAGTACGTCGGCGGAGCGATATTTATCCCGGAATTCCTCCGTGTTATTTTTCATGACGGCTGCTATGAACTCGTTGGTAAACTGCTCGGTGGTGACGTAGACTATCTGGTGGGAATTATCCTGGCAGGCCTGGCCTATAGCGTGAAGTAAATGGGTTTTACCCAGCCCGGCCCCTCCGTAGATAAACAGGGGATTGTACATCCTGCCCGGGTTGGCGGCCACCCCCATCGCAGCGGCGTGAGCCAGCCGATTGCTGCTTCCTACTACGAAGGTATCAAAGGTATATTTCAGGTTGAAATTATGCTGGTTTCCCACTACCGGGCCGCCAAATCCACCGATTTCACTACCCGTCTCCTGCTGGTCCTGGTTGACCTCGAACCTGACTTCAGCAGAGCAGCCCAGCACGCTCGATAGTGTTTTCCTGACCACGTTATACAGCCGCTTTTCCAGCCAGGCGACGGCAAAAGCATTGGGCGCCCCTACCACAAAGTAGCCGTCTCTATAGGAAATACCGACCGTGTCCTTGAGCCAAGTTTGATAATTGGATTTTGTTACTTCTACCTCCAGTCCCCCCAATGCCGCATCCCATATCTCCTTGGCAGATTTTTCCATAAACGCACCTGCAATCCCTAAGTTTTGATTTGAAAATAAGAAGGTCTCTCGTGAGGTTCTTTAGGATGATGAGAGGATAGCATGGGGAGGGGCTAGGGTCAAGGGTCTTCCCCCAAGGTGGATTTGGGCAAAAACTTTATGTTAAAGCTTTTATGTTAAACCGACCGCTGAAAAAGCGACCGGCTTTCGGGGGGGATCCCCTTAAATATCTCAGGTTGTTTTGCCCTCAGCTTGTTGTTACAATCGAACTACAGGAAGGCATTTCGTTCGGGGGTAATTTGAGATGATTGTCGAGATGAAAAAAGGCGTCCCGCAGGAGCAGGTGGAGCAGGTGGTGGAGAGAGCGCGCTCTTTCGGGTTTGATGTTCAGTTGAACCAGGGGACCGATAAAGTGGTCGTAGCAGTGCTGGGCAGCGATACGGGCAAAACTCCTACGGACGTGTTTGCCGTTTTAAACGGTGTAGAGAGTGTCACGCGGGTGATGAAGCCCTATAAGCTGGCTTCTCGGGAATTCAATCCTCGAGCTACAAGGTTCAAGGTGGGGGGTGTGGAGATCGGGGGGAAAAAAATTGTGGTCATGGCCGGCCCCTGTGCCGTGGAAAGCGAGAAGCAATTACTGGATACCGCCAGAGGAGTTCAGAGGATCGGGGCATCCGTCGTTCGCGGTGGGGCTTTCAAGCCCCGGACCTCCCCCTTCAGCTTTCAGGGGCTGGAAGAGGAAGGGGTTGAGCTTCTGGAAAAGGTCAGGCGGCAATACGGTATACCCGTTATCTCGGAAGTCCTCGATGTCAAGCACATAGAATTGCTGGCCGAACATGTTGATATCCTTCAGGTGGGGGCCCGCAATATGCAGAATTTCTCGCTGCTGAAGGAGCTTGCCAAGGTAAGGCAGCCCGTGCTGTTGAAGCGGGGGCTTTCGGCCACCGTCACTGAGTGGCTGACGGCGGCGGACTACCTTCTGGCGGAAGGGAATAAAAAGGTTATGCTGTGCGAGCGCGGCATCCGGACCTTTGAAGACAGCACCAGGTTTGCGATGGATATAAGCTCGGTCTCAGTGGTGAAGCGATTCAGCCATCTGCCGGTCATCGTCGATCCCAGCCATGCGGCCGGCCAGTTCGAATATGTGCCGAGCCTTTCCAGGGCCGCCGTTGCCGCCGGTGCCGACGGGTTGCTGATCGAGGTACACCCCAAACCGGAGGAAGCCCTGGTCGACGGGCCGCAGTCACTGACGTTCAAGAACTTCGAGAAGTTGATGGCGGAGCTTAAGCCCGTCGCCGAGGCTGTGGGCAGGTCGATTTAGCATGGGCGACTATCCCGAGATAACCATCAGGCCTGTCGGACTGGTAAAGAACGGGATAAATGAAAGGATGCGGCATGGCTGGGGTGAGGTGGAGTCCGAACTCATAATCGACCCCGAACTTACGGAGCTGCTGGATGGACTGCAGAATTTCTCTCATATCGTGGTCATTTACTGGATGCACAAGAGTGCCGGAACATACCCGGCTAAAGTGCATCCTCGCGGCATCAGCGAGGCCCCCCTCACCGGTGTTTTTGCCACCCGCTCACCCCGCCGGCCGAATGCAATCGGGGTGACCACCGTCGAATTACTGGAATGTAATGAGAACAAGCTGAGAGTTCGAGGACTTGACGCCGTTCACGGTACACCTATAATTGACATAAAACCTTACCTCCCCGGGGATTTTGTTCAGAACGTCCGGTATCCCGAGTGGATATCGAGGCTTGACCCATCTCAGGAAGCCTGGCGAAAGTGAAGCAAACTCTATCAGGGTCTCTCAGGATGTCAACTTCGGAGCGGCTTCATGCAATTTACCGGCGCCTCTTCGACCGCTACGGCCCGCAGCACTGGTGGCCCGCCGACGGAACCTTTGAGGTGATTGTGGGGGCTATTTTGACCCAGTCGACTGCCTGGATCAACGTGGAAAAGGCCATCTCGAATCTGAAGGGGGAGGGAGCGTTGTCACCTGCCTCTCTGCGGCGAATGCCGGTTGAGGAGCTGGCCGGACTTATTCGTTCTTCCGGTTATTACAACGTCAAGGTTAGGAAGCTTAAGGCGTTCGTTGAGCATCTCGGAGCAGTTCATGGTGATTCCCTGGAGAGGATGTTCTCATCCGACACCGATGAGTTGAGGGCGGAACTGCTCTCGATTTACGGTATCGGCCAGGAGACGGCCGATTCCATAATCCTCTATGCTGCCAGGAAACCGATATTTGTCATCGACGCCTACACACATCGAATTATGGCCCGGCTGGGACTGAATTCAAATTATGGCAATTATGCTTCTTTGCAATCCTTCTTCATGACGAATTTAGCCCCCGATGAAGGGATGTTCAATGAATATCATGCCCTTTTCGTTCGCCACGGCAAGGATTACTGCAGAAAGCATCCGATTTGTAATGGTTGCTGCCTGGCGGATATGTGCAGCTTCTCAGATTGAGGGGTGATTCAGGGCTCCAGCACCACTTTGATTGCCCCTGTTCCCCGGTCACGGGCAACGGCAAAGGCCTTTTCCGCTTCCGCCAGCGGGAAGCGGTGGGTGATCAGGGAAGCGGATATCTCGGGGTTTCTGGAAAGGAGCGCGGCGGCCAGGTCGAAATCGCGTCCGCCGCCGCTTTCTGAATACATATAGGAATTGATTATCGAGACCTCTTTCATCATTGCCAGAAGCTGAACGAAATTGATTCCTTCCCAGTAGGTGCCCAGTATCAGTATTTTGCCCCCGGGCCGGCACAGTCCCAGCGCCTGGTCGATTGCTTTATCTGCCCCCACGCAGTCAACCACAAGGTCGTATTGTCCCTTGATCTCCCCGGCTCCGAGGCGCTGTCCGATGGTAATCTGGTGCTCATACTTTGCGGCCAGGTCCACCTCCGCATGTCCTGCCCCGGCGATGGCCACGGCACAGAGGCCGACGGTGCCCCCGCCGATCACGGCCACCCGCTGATTTGAGTTGACACCTGCCTGGCGCATGCCGTGCATGGCCACGGCCAGCGGCTCGATAAGACAGGCATCCTTTACGTCGATATTCGATGGCAGATACACCAGGCAGCGTTCAGGGACGGTAACTGCCTCCGCCATGCCGCCGTTGCGGGCGATTCCCAGAACCTTTGCCTGGGGACAGAGGTTGTATTTCCCGCTCCGGCAGAACTGGCATTCCTCGCAGGGAATCACCGGTTCTACGGCCACCGGCGTGCCGTCTTCAAGTATGCCGCCGATCTCGTGGCCGGCGATGCAATCTACGGGAAACTTTCTCTCCAGCATATGCAGGTCAGAGCCGCAGATGCCGATCGACTTGACATGTACCTTCACCCCCTCATCGGAGGGTTCTTCGATTTCCCGCAATACCGCCTTGCCATCATCGAAATAAACAGCACGCATCACCTTTATTCTCCGAAGTTTGAGTTTTGCTGTTTGGGAATGTCATCCTGAGCCGTCGGCGAAGGATCTCAAACCTCCTCCGTCATCTCCTGCAAGCCGAAGCTTTCCACTACGCCCTTTAAATGCTGCATTTCCTCTGTTGAGGGGGGCTCCAACCCGTCAAGGGGGTAGACCCTGCCGTACTGGGGATACTTGGAAGAGCCCATTTTGTGATAGGGAATAAGTTCAATCCGGGTAAAGCCAAGTCCGGCCACGAAACGAGAACTCTCTTCGATGTTCTCATCGCTGTCGTTACTGCCCGGAACCACCGGAATGCGGATGACGACATCTTCAGGTTCCTTTACCGAAAGGACTTTGCTGAGGTTCTCAAGGATCAGTTCATTCGATTGCCCGGTCAGCTCCCGGTGTTTTTCGGGGTCCATGTGCTTGAGGTCCATCTGCAGCAGGTCGGTGTGCTGGAGAACGGCCTCGAACTGTTCCCACCGGGCATATCCGGTGGTTTCGATGGCGGTGTGTATATACTCTGACTCGGCCGCCTCGAGGAGCGCCAGGGCAAACCGAGGCTGTGCCAGCGGTTCACCACCCCCCAGGGTGAGGCCGCCTCCCGACCGCCGGTAGAAAGGCCTGTCCTTTTCCACCTCGGCCATGACCTCTTCCACGCTCATTTCCTGTCCCACAACCTTCATCGCCTCCTGAGGGCATACTGCGGCGCATTGCCCGCAGGCATCGCACCGTTCCCGGTCGATGACCGGTTTACCGTCATCGTTTAAGCGAATCGCTTCGACCGGGCAAGCTGAGACGCAAGGTGCCCCGCATTCAGCCAGGCCGACACATCTGGCCATGATGAATCCCACCTCCGGGCCGGGTTTTTGCGATTCCGGATTGGAACACCACAGGCATGTGAGGGGACAGCCCTTGAAGAAAACCAGCGTCCTGATACCCGCCCCGTCATGGAGGGAATAGCGCTGAATGTTGAATATCCGGCCGGTTAACTGCTCTGCCATGATTCTTCTTAATAGCCCTGCCTTTCACCCTGATCCCTGACCCCTGACTACATCGCATGCTCGGTGCGGCTGATGATATCGTCCTGGACCGATTTTTCCAGCTCGACGAAGAAGGCGCTGTATCCCACCACTCGAACCACCAGGTCCTGGTAGTTTTCCGGGTGCACCTGGGCATCGCGCAGGGTTTCGGCATCGACCACGTTGAACTGGATTTCCCATCCGCCGAGGTCGAAGTATGTCCGAATCAAATCGGCCCACTTCAGCATTCCCGCCTTGGATTCCAGGGGGCCGGGGTGCATCTTCATGTTGAATATTGTCCCCTGGGCGAAGTTGATATGCTCCAGGTTGGCCACCGACTTTATCGCCGCCGTGGGGCCGTTTACATCGGTTCCCTGGGCCGGGGAGACGCTGTCGGAGAGGGGTTCCCCTTTTTTGCGCCCGTCCGGGGTAGCGCCGCAGAGCATGCCATAGACGATGTGCGTGGCTACCGGAGCAATGGTTACCTCGTAGCCTCCGCCCTGCCTGGTGTGGTAGCGGGCCATCTCTTTTACCGCGATATTCAGGTAGTCTTTGGCGATATTGTCCACGTAGGGTTCGTCGTTGCCGTACTTGGGTGCCTTCAGGCAGAGCTGGAGGACTTCCTCGCCCGTGGGGGTAGTGGAGCCGTCCTCGAAATTGGTCTCCAGGGCATGCTTGAGCTGCTCGGCGGTGATGACCTTATCGTCGAATACCAGCTTCCTGATGGCAGCCAGGGAGTTGGCCACCGTGGCGATCCCCACGTAGCAGACATTCACCACCCCGTTGCCGTAGATGGCGCCGCCGTCGTAATAGCTCCGGCCCCTGGTGATGCAGTCCTGAGTAAGCGACGAAAGGTAAGGGCAGGGCCGGTATCTGGTGTGGGCTTCCACCAGGGGCAGGACCTGCATGAACATGACCCGTATCAGTATGCCGGCCTTTTCCTTGAAGGCGGCCATCACGTCGTCGAAGCTCTGCCACTGGAGCATATCCCCGTGGGGCGATCCCATTTTCTGCCCGGTGACCGGATGCCGGTCCTCCATCATCAGTTCCAGGACCCTGGCAAAGCTCAGGGCATGGTAGGGAATCCCCTCCGTGCCTTTGCCGGCAAACACGACTTCCGAGCAGCCGACGATGGTGTAATTGTAGGCATCCTCCTTGGTGATGCCGGGCACGTTGGCCAGCTGGCTGGGGATGATCACCTCGTCGTTGAAGAGCGCCGGGTTCCCCCCGCCGTGGCGCTTGATCGCCTCGCAGCATTTGAGCAGGAATTTCTCCGGCGTCCGGTTGTGAATCCGGGCCGATACCGTTGGTTCATGGAGCTGCAGGTTGGTGGATACCTCCAGCATGAGGTAGGAGAGCTCGTTGGTGGCATCGTAGCCGTCAGGGGTTTGTCCGCCGACGGGTACCTGCACCCAGAAGGGGTAACCGTAATGGGCCATGGTGTATGTCTTGGCAGCGGCGCGGTTCGATTCCGCCAGCTTCATGAACAGGCATTCCAGTAGCTCCACTGCTCTTTCCTTCGTTATCCTGCCCTCTCCGATGTCACTTTCATAAAACGGGAACAAGTACTGGTCCAGCCTCCCCGGGCCCGCCGAGACCCCGTTGGTCTCGATCTGCATCGAGGCCATGACGAAGGCGGTCGTCTGCAGCGCCTCCCGGAAATTCCGGGCCGGCTCCGCCGGCACCCGCCGGCAGATATCGGCGATTTCCTCCAGCTCCGCTTTTCGGTCCGGATCGGATTCAACCGCAGCTTTTTCCCGGGCGAGATCGGCAAACCTGCCGGCCCATTTGATAACCGCCTTGTCGGCGATGATTAATGCCTTGAGGAAATGCATCTTGTCGTAATCATCCGGATTGGCCAGGTCCAGGCTTTCGAGGTGTTCCTCCGCCTGTCTGATAAGGGCGTTGAGGCCATACCTGATGACGCCCTCGGTATCGGGGGACACGTGGCCGATGCCGGCCTGCTTGCCCATATCGATATTTATGAAGGAGTTGCGCTCGGCTTCTTTGACCTCATCCGGGGTGGTGGCATCGATGATGGCAGCCAGGTTCTTCCCTTTCCAGTAGGCGATGCATTCTCTGATTCTGGGCTTGTCCTCTTCATTAAGGAGCCACCAGTCGCCTTCCCGGGTAGAGACGGTATCCATCTCCTCTTCCAGCCACGTATCATCATATTCGGGGAACAGGAAAACCCCTTTCTGCCGGGAAGCGATATTGCTCACGATCAGCTCGCCATCGATGATCCAGGCGGGTATCTCGCTCAGCACTTTGTCGAAGGCCATGGCCTGCCTGATGACCGGCGGCAGCGCCTCCGTCTCTTTATACGATTCGGTAACCAGCATGCTGCGTTCGGCGCACAGGCTCGGCTTCTGCTCCATATAGATTTGCCGCAGCTGCTGCGTTCTCGGCGTGCTGGGGCGGGCCTGCTTTCCCCGAGGCTGGCTGGTTTCGGTTGCTGTTTCCATTCTTAAAAGTTCCTCCTGCCCGTACCTGGAGGCATGGATTATTTGGTTTGCGCATGGCAATTTTATCTTTTGCGTACACATATGTCAATTATTATGAGCGTTATGGAACTTTGGGTATAATTTATGTTATCATTATGTCCATGAAAGTACTTCGCGGGATGGATGGTTAAAAAGAGATGGGGAATATAACAGGTCGGGAATCGATGATTGCTGCTCTGGACGAACTGGATTTAGACCTGATCCGGGAACTGGATATCGGGCCCCGGCGGAGCTTTCAGCAGCTTGCCGATAGCCTTCATACCAGTCGCAACACCGTCCGCAGGCGAACCCAGCGGCTCCTTGATGAAAAGATCGTCACTTTCGTTACCATTACCTCCCCGCCTGCCCTGGGATACCGCATCAGTGCCACCATGGCGATTACCACCCGTCCCGGCGATGCGGATGCGGTGGCCACCAGGCTCGCGTCTCTGGCTAACGTTTCCCATTTGCTGACTACCACCGGCCGCTACGATATAGTTGCCGCCGCCCTTTTCCATGATCTGGATTCCATGCTCGACTTCATGGATAAGGAACTGGGTTCGATTCCCCAGGCGCTCAGCACCGAAGTCATGATAGGTGTCAACTGGATGAAGTTCTGCCTGAACCCGCTCACCTCCATCGACCATGCCTTTCCGGTAGTCCCAAGTTCCCATAAGCTCGATGCCCTGGACACCTCAATTATCAGCGAGCTGGAGAACGCTCCAGGTCAGACGAACCTGGAGCTGGCCGCCAAACTGGCCGTCAGCAGGCCGACCCTGAAAAAACGTATCCAGGCACTCCAGGATGACGGCATCATACGTATTGGAACCCTTGTTGATCCTTCGGTCATCGGATTTGATGTGCTGGCGATTCTACTGATCAAAGTTCAGAAGGGCAGGATCAAGAGCACGGCAGCCAGGCTGACCGAGCTGGCGGAAATATCCAACCTGATAATCACCGCCGGTTCTCATGACATGATCGCTTATGCCAACTTCCGGGATACCCACCACATGTCCGAGTTCATCAACGATCAGGCGGGCCGGATAGCGGATATTGTCAGGGTCGAAGCCGTGATCGTTCACGGCATCAAGAAGCTATCTTTCAGCCTGTTGACCCTCGGACTTGAGCCGGCCGGCAATTCGCCCAGCCAGGCTGTCTGCTAGCTTTCTACCTATGCACCATTGTGTTCGGCAAACGGACGGCCGAAAAATATTTATCCTGCCGGCTCGTACCATATCGGCGAGGTGACGGCCCGTTCCTGAATCACCTTCTTGAGATCGGGATTGGTGCAGGCGTCCGGCATATCCTCGGGGGCAAACTTGTGGCAGTCATACTGCATCCACCGGCAGCTGGGATTCTCCACCACGCGCACGTAGTAGAAAGCGGGAAGGGCGGGGTCGAATTCCGGGTCGGTCCATACGGTGCTCAAACGTTTCCATCCTTCCCCGATCAGCTCGCAGTTGTCCGGATTCACACCTGCCCCGTTGTCGGCATCGCCGGCTACCGTAAATACCTTCTCCCTCTCGTTACCCTCCGCATCGATCCAGCCCTTGATGATCTGAATCTGCTGCAGGTCGGTTCCGGGGTGCCCCTTAACTCCCGGGTCTTTTTCGGCAATGACGGCGAAAGTGGGTGCACCGGAGCCATCCGTCTTCGCGGGCAGGTCTCCGCCCATGGGGACACCGCGCTCATATCCGATCGAGACGAAATTCTCGTCCTCGCATAGGCCGGCCGGGAGATCCCATCCCCCGAAGAAGCGAACGGTCATACGGGGCCCGGTGGAGGCATATGTTTCCCGGCTGCGCAGGGATTCGAACAGGGCATCCCGGCTGTTCTCGACGGCCCAGATGGCGGTGATTGCCCCCGGATTATAGAGCACCTGACTGGGAAACGGGGGGTTGTAACCCAGCCGCTCCTCAGGTTCGTCGTCCACTGTTCCCCAGCAACCGGGGAAATCGTATTCCTCCACTTTGCTGGGGAGTCCGTTGTGGTTGTCCGTGCCGCCGACGATGCCGATTTTGTACGGGTTTACCCCCAGCCTGAGCCATTCCGCCAGCCCCAGCTTGAGGACATTGCGGATATAGTCATAGCGGGAAATACATCCCCCTCCGGACATGCCGCTTTTGCCGGGCTCCTGGCACTCTTCGGTATACTCATCCCTGATCTTTTCGAAGTCGCATAGCGGATCGTCGGGAATGCCTTCGAAGCCGTTGCGGCACTCCATGCTTCCCTTATGCTGGCTGACCTCCACCAGAGGCTCCATCCGGAGGCGGAAAGCAGCCGCTTCCCTTTGCTCTTCGAGGCTCATCCCTTCCGGATAATCGAGCATGAACATGTGGCCGTTGCTCCAGTTGGAATTATGGGGGATGGCCAGGCAATCGCAGGCGTTTTCCTCATCCAGGCAGGTATCCAACAGCTCGGCCCAGAGGCCCTCTTCATCGCTCTGCTCAAAGGAGGAGGAGGGAAATTCGGGAACCTCGGCATTGCGGAAAATGATGTTGCGATGCTTGTTGCTCAGGTGAGGGCTAAGGGTGAATTCATAGGCCGGGAAAGCTGTAAATGAGCAGTCAGGACTGCGGTCATAGGCCTGCTCGGCGTTTTCAACGATCTCCTGCCAGATATTCCGGCTGACTTCATAACAGTCAACGCCGGGGGCCTGACAAATCTCCTCGAGGTGCGAGGCAGGGCTGGCGGCCATATTGAAGGAAAACGGTATCAGATTACTCATTCCGCCTTCTCGCATCTTCCGGCAGAGTTCGCAATCGTAAGCCCCCGAGTCTTCGGTGAAGCACAGATATGTCTCGGAGAGGTACTCCTGGTGGTCGGTCACCGCCGCGAAATCGAGCGGCCGGGAGAGTCTGACATGCTGGGTTATGCCGCTTCCGCGGGCCGTCAAGGCTATGGTGCCCCCTTTGGCGAATTCATATGCCTGTTCGGGGGTGGTCATGGTACCCCAGGCGTAGGCATCGTAGGAAAGCGTGGTGTGAACATGCAGTTCTCCCCAATATAAGTTTTTGTTCTCACTGCGGCACTTGCAGGGCTCGCGGTCCTCGGTGTAAGTTACCAGATCTTCAGCCGGCTCTATGGATTCGGGCGGCCGGGAAGTTTCTGCCGGTGAGGTTCCCGATGGAGTTCCCCCATCGTCACCGCAGGAAATGAGAAGGGGCAGGGCCAGTAACCCGAGAGCCAGTAGAATAAGGTATGTTCTGTATGGTGTTGTTTTCAACTCTCTCCTCCTTGGGGCTACTCTATTCCTTGCGTACATATCTGTCAAGTATTTTGGGCGCTATGGAAAGTTATATAAGTTGCAAATTAGCATAAAGTCCAAATAAAGGTTTTGGTTCTCATAGTAATCCCGGTGGCTCTCTTCCCATGAGCAGCAGGGCTGCCGGAAGCTCGGTTCCCGATTGGAGACGAAAAGCGGGAGCGCAGAAAAGGCAGTTGATCTCTATGATCCGGATATTGCATTATGGTTCGGTGACCATAGGAAGCCATTCGGAATCAGCCCTGTACAGGTTTTGCCTCTCTGCGTCGGCTTCGTATACTATGTAGTAATTGGTCGAGCACCGCTTGCTTTCGTCAAAACTGTACCGGTCGACGCCGTCAATATCCTCGGTATAGGTTATGGCTGCCTCGAAAACCGCTTGAGAATCAAGATTTGCCGGGCCCGCGTTTTCAGCGGCGTTTTTGATTATATGTAAAAGCTGGTAAAGACAACTGGTGGATAAATAACCAACCCCGGACCTCATGATTTCCTCGGCTTTGCCGGCGTGATTTTCCTGAAGGAGCTCTTTGGTCAGATCGATGATCACGCCCTCCTCCGTCCACCATCGGGAGGCGCGGATGAACAGCGTACCGTCAATTTCGTCCCAGTAATTCCCTTTGTCTATCATGTCGAGGAATCCGGCATGGGGGTCGGTAGCCAGGAATTTTGCATCGTAACCTGCGGCGCGGTAATCTGTTACGAACACGTGCATAGGTACAGGAGGATACACATAATCGCAGTCCTTAAGGCCTTCGATCGCGGAGGTCCAGATGAAACCAAAATCGGTCAGGTACCCTCCTGTCCATTCAAATTGATCCGGGTGTGCCCGGGCATATTCTTTCATGCCGTCAAAAAAGAGGGGGCTGTAGTCGTCCTTCCAGCCGGCCCCACCGATCCTGGCGGGGCCGTTTGCTTCGTAATCCCAGTCATTTTCGGCAATCCATTTGAGTAAAGTGAGGGCATCATACTGAGGTATGGTGCCCAGACTGAACACATAACCAGGTGGCGTCAGCATATCCAGGTTTGCTGATGCGGCAAAAACAGGGAATTCATCTTGGTCGGCTACCGGCTTCAGTACCGGAATGGTTGCTGTTACCGGTGTCCAGATGATATCCGCTCCCTTTGCCTTCAGCCGTTCGTAGCCGGTTTTGGCCAGGGCGGCATCGTATTGAGTGTCATGGCTTACTACTTCAAGCTTTACGCCGGGGATCAGGTTTTCCTCATTATAATAGTCGACCATGTCATCCAGGGTAGTATCAATGATGCTCACAGCGCTTGCGGCTACGCCGGTTTGGTCGGTCAGGTTGCCGATGGTGAAGGTGACTTCTTCCGGGGATGGCGTTGATGAAGTTGAGGGCTCTTCATCACCGTTGCAGGCAACCAGCGTCACTGAAACCAGAATCAGTGCTAAGGGGAGAGTATATCTGATTATTCCTGAGAACCGCTTACTTCGGGCGGAGGGCGATTTACAAGCACAATTCAACCGTTTGGTCAGCTGCCCTCTGCTGTCTGGCAGAATTATCCTCACTCCTTTGCCTCCTTTTCGTTGCCTTTAGGTGAACAGCTTCCCGGCAATTGCTCAAGAGTTTAAACCCCGAAACCCAGGGGGACGATATTTGATTATGTGTCAGCATACCATTAAAACTTCAAAGAAACCAGCCCTGTTAGTGGCATTAATAGTCGGCAGGTACCAGTCCGCCCCGGCACCAAAGGACCAATACTTAGGAGTCTCCCCGGTGTGTCTGGCTGGCGTGTTTGGCAGCTATGTAGCCCCAGGTCATGGCCAGCCCGATAGTGAATCCGCCGCCGCCATAGGCAGGACCGCTGACGCTGGCCATGGCGTTCCCAGCGGCATAAAGGCCTTCGATTACCTCACCGAAGGCGTTGAGTACCTGCCCGTTAACGTTTGTTCTGGCTCCGCCTTTGGTCCCGATAGTGCCGATATACACCGGAAGCGCATAGAAAGGCGGCTGCTCGATGGTTCCCAGACAGGGATTCGGTTTGCTTCTCGGGTCACCGCAATACCTGTCGTAGGCCGTGCCGCCGCGATCGAAATCGCGGTCAACACCCTCGCGGGCAAATTCGTTGAAGCGCTCAATAGTGGCTTTCAGGTTGTCGGAATCGATACCCACCATTTTGGCCAGCTCGTCGAGGGTATCGGCTTTGGGCAGCCAGGCCGGGTCGATCCCGTCACCCGGCATCGATGTCATCAGCACCCAGTATCGATCCCGGTATTGCTGGTCGAAGACGCACCAGGCGGGGGAATTGGTGAAATCGAAAGGCACCGGATCGAAGGTGCGGAATACCTTGGCAACGTCGTTGTAATTGTGCGCTTCATCGACGAAGCGTTTCCCGTAACGGTTGACCATGATGGTATGGGGCAGGCACCGCTCCGCCATGGTGAGGCGGTAAAGCTGCTTCCCATCGTATTCCTCGGTGGGGACAAACGACGTGGGCACCCCCCACATCTCGCTCATATTGGCCAGGTCCGCGCCGACCGCCATGGCCATCCTCAGCCCGTCACCTTCGCAGCCTGGCGGGCTCAACGGATAGGTGTAAGGACCGGGAAGGAAGTGCGCCTTGAAATCATCGTTCCACTCGAATCCTCCGGTGGCCAGGATGACCCCTCTCGAAGCCCGAATGAAGAAATCCTTCCCCTCCTTTTCGCAACGCGTGCCGATGACCCTGCCGTCCTCGGTAATCAATTCGAGTCCGCGCGTTTCGAGGAGTGGCTCGATGCCGCGATCCAGGCATCCCTTAAACAGGCAGCCGATCAGGGCCATCCCCATTCCCATGATCCCCTGGGACATCCGTTCGGCGAGCATGGCGTAGTCCAGGGCTATGGGGCAGTTGATGGCATTGGTCTGTTCGTATTCGGCATAGGACATCGGCAGAATCGAGGCCGTTCCCCAGCGCATCTTTCCCCGCCACTCGCCGAGCTCGCTCGAATCGAAAGCCGGGGGACCGAGGCTGCGACCCTTCATCTTGCCGCCGGGTGCTTCCGCCTTGTAATCCGGCATCTGCAGGGCATCGAGCTCCAGGGGGGTATGCTCCTCGATGTACTTGATCATGGCCGGGGCATTCTCCACAAACGACCGGATGACATCATCTTTGGCGCGACCCTGGGCCAGGGTTTTCATGAAGGTGAAGGCATCCTCCGTGGAATCGGATACACCGACCTCACCCATGTGGTGGTTGTTGGGAATCCAGGGAATCCCCCCGGAGACGGCGGTGGTTCCGCCTACTTTGCCGGTTTTTTCGATGACCGTTACCTTGGCCCCGTCATCGTGAGCGATGATGGCGGCGGTCAATCCCGCCCCGCCGGTTCCGGCAACCAGCACATCCGTTTCGATATCCCACTTTTCGGGTATTTGTGCCATTTTTCATGCCCTCCCTTTCTTATGGCAGATTGTTCCACGCTCTTTAAATGACTCTAATTCCAATTTAATGTCATCCTGAGTGCTAACGAAGGATCTCCTTGTTTGCCGGAGAGATTCTTCGGTCGACTTCGTCTTCCTCAGAATGACATATTTATTAAGGAAAGCTGGTGATCAACCCTCTCGATCCCCCAATCTTGGGGGAAGTCTGAAGCCGGGGGACACCCCCAGACCCCCGGCAGGAAGTATCCTGCACCTCTCTTCTGGACATGCGAGAAATTACAGGTTTCCCTTTACACCTCTAGTACGGAACGCCACATTTAGCCAGTTCCTCTTTGGCACGCTCCAGGTGATCGACGTACTCCTGTTTGGGCTGTACGGTATCCAGGTCGTAGACCTCGGGGAAGCGGGCGGTATTGCCCTTCACCTCACCGGCGTGCGATTCCATGGCCTGCATGATGTTCTTAATCACCTCGTTGGCCTTCTGCCTTTCCATACCTGCCATTCCCTTCATCACCTCGCCCAGGTAACGGGCCTCGATGCCGGTGTTGCCGGAAATCCACCCGTAAGTGTATCCGCTGGCAGTATACAAGGCTACCATGGCCGCGCCCTGAAGCAATGTATACGGTGTCCTGGCCAGCACGCCCGAGGCACATCCTCCCACCGCCACCTTGATATTCCGTTCCGAAGCGCGCGCCGCGGCGCTGTAGGCCCACTGACTCGGCCAGGTTGCCGCTTTGCCGTCGAGGTGGCTGGCCCACAGGCTGCACAGGGGGCCGTGCCCGTAGCTCATCTGCCCGAGCATATTGGCGATAAGGGTAACCGCCGTCTCCTCGGCATTGCGGCAGAGGGCACCTATCATGGAGTTGGCGCTCTGCCAGGGCACGATGCCCCGGTCCTCGCAGAATTGCGCCAGTATCAGTTGATTCCAGTTGAACTTCTGCTCCGGCACGATATGTATGCCGATATGCGTATCGTGAGGGCCCCGCACCCCGTCCCTGATCATGCCCATGATCCCGGCCGGGGTACTGACGGTAGCCAGCAGCCCCAGGTGCATGCCC
>JAWOBB010000005.1:0-3094 GCA_046498265.1 Dehalococcoidia bacterium
ACCCGTTCTCTTTTGCATAATCCGCCATCTTCTCCCGGGCTTCTTCGGAATGCATCCCGTTAAACTTAACCGAATTAACAAGCTCCCCTTCTCCGGTCCAGCATGAGCTCCCGGTCGAAGACGAAAACGCTCCTGCCCTGCCGGGATAACTCGGCGGCGATGGCCAGGCCGACAACTCCCTCCCCGATGATTGTTATGTCAACTGCAATACTCATCCTTTTTATACCCAAATTATACCAAACGGGCTCCGGTTGCCCGGAGCCCGTTTAAAGCCTCATCAAGTTCGATTTATAATCAAGCTTAATACGCAACTCCCAAAGATCGGATGCGATCCAATCAAACCAGCCCGTGATCCATCATCGCGTCAGCAACCTTTACGAAACCGGCTATATTGGCCCCGATGACGTAGTTACCGGGCTGCCCGTACTCTTCTGCAGTCTCGACGCACTTTTTGTGGATAGCGATCATAATATCGTTGAGCTTTTGATCGACTTCTCCGCGGCTCCAGGATAACCTTGCCGAGTTCTGCGACATTTCAAGTCCGGATGTAGCCACACCACCGGCGTTAGATGCTTTACCGGGGCTGTAGAGTATCTCGTTTTCTACAAACAGATCAACAGCCTCCGGTGTGCACGGCATATTGGCGCCTTCAGCAACACACATACAGCCGTTCTTCAACAGGGTTCTGGCGTCATTTTCATCAAGCTCGTTCTGGGTTGCACAGGGAAGAGCTATATCGCAATCGACATCCCATACGGAGCCCTTTTCGTAAAAATCGCACTTGAATTCTTCTGAATATTCCTTGATCCGGCCCCGCCTTAGATTCTTCACTTCCATTACATAGTCCAGCTTCGGGCCGCAGATTCCGTCCATATCGCAGACCCAGCCACACGAATCAGACATACAGACGACCTTTCCTCCCAGTTCACTTGCTTTCATCGCGGCGTGCTGGGCGACATTTCCCGAGCCACTAATAGCGACTGACTTTCCTTCAAAACTCTCGCCCCGGGTCTTCAGCATTTCATTTGCAAAATACACCAGACCGAAACCTGTTGCTTCAGGCCTTATCAGGCTTCCGCCCCAGTTAAGGCCCTTGCCAGTAAGAACGCCCGTAAACTCGTTGCGAATTCGCTTGTACTGACCAAAAAGGTAACCGATCTCTCTACCACCGACCCCGATATCACCAGCCGGCACATCAGTATCCGGGCCAATGTGACGCTGCAACTCTGTCATGAAAGACTGACAAAACCGCATCACTTCATTATCCGACCTGCCCTTCGGGTCAAAGTCCGAACCCCCTTTGCCACCACCCATGGGCAACGTTGTCAGAGCATTCTTTAGTACTTGCTCAAACCCGAGGAATTTCAGAATGCTTTGATTGACGCTGGGATGAAATCTAATACCACCCTTGTATGGCCCTATTGCATTGTTGAACTGGATGCGGAATCCTCGATTGACCTGAAATTTGTTCCGATCATCAATCCACGGCACGCGGAACATGATCTGACGGTCAGGTTCGCACATGCGTTCGAGAATGCGCGCTTCCCTGTATTGCGGATTCCGCTCAATAACCATTTCCACCGACTCCAGCACTTCACGGATCGCCTGCAAGAACTCTTTCTCGCCGGCATTCCTGCGCTGCACAACTTCCCATACTTCTTCTATGTAACCCATGTCTGTCTCCTTTGTTTTTGACTTCAACGCGACCATGATTGCCTCATAATTATCTGCGCTGCTTCGCCATTCACACTGCTCACTTTAACAACTCCTCAAATGTGATTAACTCTGCATAATCGATAGTTGTGCTCATGGCGTTGTTTTCCGCCTCTATGCCGGCCTCCTCGGCAGCAGCGATGGGATTCATACCCCCGATGAGAATCATGCCCACTTTATTGAGCTCCACCGGCACCTGGCAGATCGGCTCGCTGGTGTTTCCCATGAGGAACAACCCGCCCAGTCCGGCTTTACTGAGGCCTTCGACGGTCTCTTCCACTATGGGTCGGCAAATGGCCGGGATCTCTCTGAAATTGGAAAGAACCTTGCCGTTGCCTGCCTTCGCCGCCTGAAGAACCGAAGTCATTTTCCCCCGAATAAAGACCTCTGAAGGGTCGAGCGAAGAACCGGAATAGTGTATGAGCTCCACAAATCTCAGGGGCTTGCGATTGCGAATCTGCAGGATGCCGCCGAACCGGGAATCCATGGGAATGCCTTCTTTAAGCAGGACCCCGTTGATCAAGACACTGCAGATTGTAGCCAGCCCCGTTTTCCCTGCGGGGACATAGATTTCTCCGAGTTGACCGCCCTCCTCCGCTTTTGCCACCATTCTGCCGGCGCACAAGCCCGCCTTAAAAGCCGGAGCCATTGCCGTTACCGCCTTACGGAAATTCTCCCTGGGGAACAGGGATATATTCACCGGCACCATGCCCTTCCTTGTGTTACAGTCAAATGTCGTTTTGAAGGCCTGCATCTCAATCCGGGATAGCATCAGACCCACTTTGTCCTGCACCAGCGCGCTCTTGAGCTCCTCGATTCCCAGTTGGGTGATCTGCCGACCATCCCTGCCTTCAAGCGAGGTAAGTCCCCGCTCGTCCATCAATTTAAGATGATAGCGAACCGCCCGTTCGGTAAGGTCAATGCCAAAATCCTGCAATCGCCTGGAGACGATTCTGGCACCCACCGGATCCTGTGATTCGCTGACAACCCGCAGGATAGCCAGGACCTTTCGTTCAACGTCGTGGGATTCTGTCTCGATCATTATGGTGCCTTTTGGTAGGTAGTAGGAAACTGTTTACCTAGCCTAAGTAACTATAATATACGCCAAAACTAAGGTTGTCAAGAGAGCGAATTCCATCATATAAAATCTAACCGAAGTAGAAACAGTCCAATCATAAAAAACCTAACCAAAGAAGGGGAGTGATGATAGGCTGGTCAAAGTGAGCAATCAGGAGGACCAGCCGAATGGAACAGATGAGTATGGAAGCGAGAGCGCAGTATTTCAAAATATTGAGAAAGAGGTACTGGGCAGCGAAAAGGAAGAAGGACAAATCGCGGATTCTGGATGAGTATTGTGCCAATACCGGCCAGAACAGGAAGT
>JAWOBB010000036.1:0-84732 GCA_046498265.1 Dehalococcoidia bacterium
CACGGGACGGGGCTGGTTCACTCTCGTCACAAAAAAGGCGGTTCCTCACAGGGAAGATTCGAACGGCATCGAGAAAAGCAAATGGAATCATACTTCACCCGGGTTTGTGCCCATGCTCGAACTCAACTGGAGCCATACGAGACAGATATCGACTATTTAGTTTACGGCGGCGAACGAAACACTTTGCTTAAATTCCGCCGGCAGTGTTCATATCCGGGAAGGTTCGATTCTCGCACCATGGATTCCCTGCTGGATATACGCCATCCAAACAGAGCAGCTTTGAAAGCCTCGATCGAAAATATCTGGTCCAGCGAAGTAATCGAATTCGCCGAAACCTGAGCAATTGGGATTCCTTCCCATGGGGGCATATCATGAACGAAACATTGATTCAACTGGAAAAAGTCTCCCGCATCTACCAGATGGGGCAGGTGGAAGTAACGGCGCTTTCCGATGTCTCATTATGCATTCAAAAGGGCGAGTTCATCGTAATTTTAGGGCCCAGCGGCTCGGGGAAAACCACCCTTTTGAATATGGTCGGCGGCATGGATTCACCCACCTCGGGCAAAGTCTTTTCGGACGGCATCGATATCACCGCCCTCAATGAAAAGGGATTGACCGGCTACCGGCGCGAGCATATCGGTTTCATCTTCCAGTTCTTCAATCTGATTCCCTCTCTCACGGCCAGGGAAAACGTCGAGTTCGCCGCCGAACTGGTCAAAGGCTCGCGGGACATCCAGGAAGCCCTGCAAATCGTCGGGCTTGGCGATCGGGGTAATCACTTTCCCAGCGAGCTCTCCGGCGGGGAGCAGCAACGGGTGGCCATAGCCAGGGCCATTGTCAAGGACCCGCCGCTGCTGCTGTGCGATGAGCCCACCGGCGATCTGGATTTCGATACCGGCAAGAACATTCTTTCCGCCATGCGCCGAATCAACAGGGAACGGGAGAAAACCGTCCTGCTGGTTACCCACAATTCCGCCATCGGGGACATCGCCGACCGAATAGTGCGAATGCGCAGCGGGGAGATCGTTGAGGTCAAGGAAAACCAGTCTCCCGTCGACCCTCAGGAACTGCGATGGTAACTAAATGAAAAAGCTCAATCTCAAGCTGGCCCGGGATCTCAAGGCATCGAAGGGGCTGTTTGCTGCCGTCACCATCGTCATATTCCTGGCGGTGACCTTCTTCGGCCTCATGTTCATGGCTTACGAGAACCTGAACAGCTCCTACGATTACTCCTACGAAAAGCTCAATTTCGCCGACTTCACCGTTAAACTCTCCACCCAACTGCCGGATGTTGAAAAAGAGCTGGAGTCCATCGAGGGGGTAAATGCGGTTACGGGCCGCATGAACGCCGATTATTCGCTCACCCTGCCGGGGGAGCAGCAGAAAAACATACTGGTGCGAACCCTTTCGCTGCCTTCGTCACGCAACAGCACCGTAAACGACGTTCACATAGAAAAAGGCAGCTATTTTGCCCCATCAAATGGCTATTCGCTGCTGCTGGAGAAGAACTTCGCCGAACACCACGGCCTGGAGCCCGGGGACACGGTATCCCTGAGTGTAGAAGGCAAAGCCACGCCGTTTGAAGTCGCCGGCATCGCCACCAGTCCGGAGTACATCTTCTTCGCCAAGAGCCGGCAGGAACTGCTGGTTTCACCCGAGGTATGGGGGGTTGTCTTCGTTCCCGAAAACATAAGGTCGAGCCTGCTGAATCAGCCGATCAATGAGTACTGCTTCCTGCTTGAAGAGGGAATCGAACTCGAAGCCGTCCTGCCGGAGGTAAAACAAACACTGGATAACCGGATACTGGATATTGTTCTCAGGGAGGATGTGCCCAGCTACGCCGGGCTGGAGATGGACCTGGAAGGGTTCGAAGCCATGGCGGAGATGTTCCCCGCGCTTTTCATCATCGTGGGAGTGCTGGCAATTTACATTCTGCTGACTCGAATTGTCTACAATCAGAGAACTCAGATCGGCTTAATGCGGGCAGTCGGTTATTCCCGCAAACAGGTCATGACTCACTATCTGGGATTTTCTCTCCTGATAGGTATCGCGGGCTCGGCAGCCGGAATCATCACCGGCTACTTTCTCTCGGAGGCATTAACCAATTTCTACGCCACCATGATCAATCTGCCGTTCACCACCACCCGGAGTCACTGGGCCGCCGTCGGAGAAGGGGTCGTCCTCGGAGTGTTACCGTGTGTTATTGCCGGACTGATACCGGCATGGCGCGCCTCCCGCATTCTCCCGGCCGAGGCCATGCGGACCCCGGCACCGGCCGCCGGCAGACGGCTGCTGCTGGAACGGATATTCCCCTTCTTAAGCAGGCTCTCCTCCCTGTGGAAAATCCCCTTGCGAAACGTCTTCCGCAACGGGCGAAGAAGCCTGTACACCATCATTGGCGTCATCTTCGGCATCAGCCTTATTCTGGTATCTGCCGGGATGATCGACTCAATGAATGACATGTTTGATTTACAGTTCAACAAAATCCAGCGATACGACGTGAAAATCCGGTTCGCCGAGCCACAGCCTGGCAGCCTTATTGATGATTTTTCCGGCTGGGAAGGCGTGGAAAAGGCCGAGCCTGTCCTGGAGGTCCCCGCCAGGCTTGTACACGAAGGAGCAAGCTACACTACCCTGCTGATGGCCCTGCCGGCCGACAGCGAGCTGCGGGGATTGTATTCGCCCTCACGTGAACGAATTTCGGTCAGCAATGAAGGCATCATGCTCACCGAATCCCTGAGCGATACACTGGGTGTAACTGAAGGCGATACCCTTTCGGTCATGGTACAATCACCGTCCGGGTCGCTCGAGTTTCCGCTCAAAATACAGGGGTTTGCGGAAGACCCCATCGGAAACTTCGGGTACATCGATATCGAGCTGGCCCGCTCACAGGCAGGGGGTGACATTCTGACCGGCATGCTGCTGGCGGTCGATCCCGCATATGAGGACCAGGTACGCGAAAGGGCTTTCGAGGCAGGGGCGGCATCCGTCGAAATTACTTCCGAGTCACACGAGGAACTCGAATCGATGATGGAAGCCGGCACGGCCATGCTGTGGCTCATGCTCCTTTTCGGAGCAATCCTGGCCATGGCTATCGTCTTCACCACTGTCATGGTAAACATCATGGAACGCCGCCGTGAAATCGCCACCATGCGCACCATCGGCGAAAGCAGGACCAGAATCGGGGCCATGATCACCATCGAGAACCTCATCCTGGGTATAACCGGGCTGGTGCCGGGTATAATCCTGGGCTATATCCTGGCATTCTATTTTTTCGAGATGTTCCAGGGCGATATGTTCTCCATGGACCTGGTCATCTTCCCCACCACATACGCTCTGACGGCGGGTATCGTGATTCTGATTGTTCTGCTCTCCCAGGTGCCGGGCATCCGTAATGCCAATCGACTGGACCTTGCCCGGGTCACCAAGGAACAGGCCAGTTGATACTTGAGCAGACTTGACGCGTGGCAACCGGCCGTATTTCATCTTTACAATCTTTTGGGAGCGTGGTATCCTCGATGTTGCCTGAGCGAAGCTCAAAAATAAGGCAATTTCACCAGGAGGAACGAGATGAAGAGGTACACCCTGATACTCGGATTGCTGGTACTGCTGATGGTGGCCGGGCCGGCCCTGATTGCCTGCGGAGGGGATGACTCGACCCCAAGCCCTACACCCTCACCGACACCCCGCCCGACAGCCACGATCAGCCCTTCGCCCTCACCATCCCCCACTCAATCGCCGAAACCAAGCCCAACGATTTCCCCCACACCTCCCCCAACTCTCGAACCGGGATGGTACTGGAAGCCGGGTTCATGGACCGATTACGCGCTCAGCGGCATGCCGGACTTCGATCAGAAGCAGGATGCCTGGGGTATCGGCACAGATGCGAACTCGGATGCTGCTCCCGACAAGTGGACACATTGCGGCCCGGTGGCAATAGCCAATTCAATCTGGTGGTTCGACTCCAAATACGAACCATCACCCGTCCCCCCACCAACTATTAACGATGGCTACCCCATGGTAGAATCCTACTCGCCCAATAAGTGGGATGACCACGACAAGCAAAACGTCGATCCGCTGGTCAAAGACCTGGCCCGGTACATGGATACGGATGGACAGACCTCCGGAGGTAACTGGCTTGGCACCTATATCGAGGACCTGCGTATGGGAATCGAGCAGTACCTGAAGGATAAGGGCGTCGACAATATGTTCTATGTCCATCTCAAAAAAAGCCCGGAGTTTTCCTGGATTGCCAGGGAAATTGAACGATGCCAGGATGTGGTCCTTCTGCTGGGCTTCTGGCAGAAGCAAAATGATCAATGGGTCCGTACAGGTGGACATTATGTCACCTGCGCCGGAGTCAATTCCACCAGACAAAAACTGGGGGTCAGCGATCCTTACTGGGATAACGCCGGGGCGGGAGCCGAAGGCAGGGTTCTTCCGGCACCACACGGTTATCCGCATTCAGCTTCCAAACACAACGATACCCAGTATGTATCTCATGATATTTATGCAGTTATGTCCTCCGACAGCCCCGGGGGGTTGTGGGCTCTCAACAAATATGGAAATGGAAAAGATGTCTCCAATTTCGAAGATTTGAACTGGTCCAGGGAACTGCTCAATTTCGAAGGCCCGTACGATCCGGATCTCCCGGTTCATGTGGAGATCGACTACGCCATCGCCGTTTCACCAATTGAGCCGACGACCACACCGACACCGAAACCAACGCCTACACCTACGCCGACACCAACGCCTACGCCAAGTCCAACACCAACACCATCACCCTCGCCGTCCCCAACCCCGTCGCCGGCACCATCACCGTCGCCGGAACCGACCGAATCACCCACCCCGACCCCGACGCCCACAGCTACGCCGGCTCCAACCCCGGAACCGAACGCGCCGGTAATCACCGGAATCCACACCCGCCACCGGGTCGACCCCGCCAGCGGCAAGCTTGTAGTAGAAGTGCATTGCATCGAATCCTATTTCCCCAACGGGACCGGGATTTACGATCTCCATTTCTTCTCTGAAGACGGCAAACACCTCGGAAGCGAATATTTCGATGAACCGATGGTACCCTGCCAGTGGTATACTATTGAAATCGAAAACCCCGGTGCAGATCAATTCATCACTTATTACCTTACCGACAAAAACCACAAAACCTGGGGCCAATCAGCCTTCCTGCAACTCGACGTGGCAGCAGACCAGGTGATCGCGCCGACAGGGACCCAACCGGCAAACACACCTATAACTCCAATCGTCACTGTCTGGAACACGGGAACCGAGGGCCCCGTTGATTTCTTCGTGTTTTACGAAGTCAATCACACTGATGGAACCCCAACCAATTTCGCCGGCGAGGTGCCCGTTGAAGGGCTGATGGCCGGCGAAATGGCCGAAATTACCCTGCCGGAGATAATCCTTCAAGAAGGGCAATACACGCTTTTCTTTGAAACCTGGCTCGAAGGCGATATGGCCCCCGAAAACAACTCGCCGCCGGCCGAGAGTTTCTTCGACGTTTCCGTCAATGCATCCGATATGCTCGGGGAATAACGAAACGCTTTACTGAAAACTAAAAAAGGCTGCCTAAACACAGGCAGCCTTTTTAGTAGCTGTCCTAAAGCTGGCTTTCCCGGCGTTCAGGGTGTATAATAGGCACCACTTCAGGGTGGGGGAAGGCCCAGGAAAACTAAGGGGCAGGGAATAAAATCATGAGCGATGAAGGAAAGACCAAATCCGAACTCATAGAAGAGCTGACTCAAATTCGCCAGCAGTTTATTTTGAGTGAAGATAAATACCGCGTACTTATCGATAACACCCAGATACCGATTACTTACCTTACCCCCGATGGCTATATCCTGCTGATAAACAAGGTCGGGGCGGAAAATCTGGGCATGGTGCCGGAGGAACTGGTCGGAAAATCCTTGCACGAAGCTTTACCAGACAGGGCAAAAACCGACCGTGAAAGGCTTGCCAGAATCTCTGAAACAGGAGTTGGGCTCCAGTTTGAGGACCTGATATCTTTACCGGAAGGCGAGCGATGGTTCCTTTCCAATCTGCAGCCGGTCAAAGATGCCGATGGCAACGTATTTGCAATTCAGGTCATTTCCCACGACGATACCGAGCGTAAACAGGCAGAGGAAGAACTGAACGAATATCGGGATCACCTTGAAGAATTAGTGCGAGAAAAAACCGATGAATTACAAGCACAGATTATCAAACGTGAAAGGGCGGACCGGAAACTCGGGGAGAGCGAAGTCAGGTTTCGTGCTGTTGCAGATACAGCAACAGATGGAATAATTACCATCAACAGGGATGGTGTCATTACCTATTGTAACCCCGGCGCGGCAACTATCTTCGGTTATAAAGGTGAAGAACTTATAGATACACCGATTATAAAGCTGATACCTGAGCAATCACGCTCACGCTGCAAATCCAGTATACAAAAAATGGTTGAGGGGCGGGGGCCCTGTACAACGGGCGAGATAATTATGAATTTTGGCCTCAGAAAAAACGGGGCCGCGGTTCCGGTGGAACTCACTTTTGCCAGGTGGTATATAGGCGCCGAACCGTTCTTTACCGCCATTATCAGGGACATCACCGAACGGGTGAAGGCGGAAAAGGTCATCAGGACAAGCGAGCAAAAGTTTCGCTCCATCTTCGAAAATGTGAAGGACACCATCGTATACACGGACTTGACGGGAACCATCCTGGATGCGAATGGTAAAATCAGCAGCCTCTGCGGTTACGAGCCCGAGGAGTTGAAAGGGGAAAGCTTCACTGATCTGGGAATCCTGAGTTTTGATTCCGTGGACAACATCCTGCGCACCCTTTCTGCAACGGTGATGCACAACGCGCCCCCGCAACCTATCGAAATTGAAATAAACCACCGCAGCGGGAATAAGGTAATTGCCGAGACCAGCCCCAGCATGTTGAAAATGGGGGACGGAACCGAAGGAATACTGGTCATCATCAGGGATATCACCCGGCGAAAGAAGGCGGAAGAGGCCCTCAAGGAAAGCGAGCGAAACTACCGGGAGCTGGTGGAAAACGCCGGGGATATCATCTACACACATGATCTGGAAGGCAATTTCACTTCCGTAAATCCGATGGCCTTACGCGTTTACGGGTACGAGAAGGAAGAGGTACTTGATCTTAACATATCACAGATCGTCGATCCGGCATACATGCCCATAGCCCAGCAACGTATACAGGAAAAACTTGAAGGGCTGCCTGACAGGGGCCCAACTGAGATACTCACGTATCGCAAAGATGGAACACCCGTCTGGCTCGAGGTAAATACCCGCCTTATCGAAAAAGACGGGCATCCTGTCGGTATTCAGGGCATCGGCCGGGATGTTACCGAGCGCAAACAGGCAGAAGAGAAGCTGAAGGAATCGGAGGAGAAATACCGTTTGCTGGTGGAGAATATCAATGATGCCATTTTCTCAGTGGATACCAAGGGATACTTCAATTATGCCAGCCCCGTCGCCGAGCAAATCTGGGGTCATAAGATAGACGAAATCGTGGGCAGGCATTTCACCGATTTCGTGGTTCCTGATGACATACCCAAGCTGGCTGCCAGTTTCGAACGCACTATGAACGGCCAGGTCGAGCCGTCCGAGTTTCGCATGATCGATAAAGGCGGCACCATACACTATGTACGCACCTCCAGCCGATTGCTGCTTGAGGAAGATAGACCGGTCGGGCTGACAGGCATCGTAACCGATATAACCGATCGCAAGCAGGCAGAAGAAAAGCTCCTCAAACTCAACAAGGAGCTCACCGCCCTGAACACCATCGCCCAGACAATGATCCAGCCTCTGGACCTGGACAGCATTTTGAACAATGCCCTGGACAGGATAGTGGAAATACTGGACCTGAAACAATGCTTCGTCTCGCTTATAGAAAGCAACAACCAGATAGTTCTCAGAGCTCAGCGAGGCATACCAGACAAATATATGGATACTATTAAGAATTGGAATCTGGATGAAGGCATCCTGGGGCAGGCGGTCCGCTCCGGTAAGCCCAGATTAGTGGAATCGATTGCCGATTTTGCCGGCGAAATGAGAGACAAGGTAGCTAAACTTATTATTAATCTTGACCTGGGACCGGTGATGTATGTTCCGCTCAGGGTAAAAGGGGAAACCCTGGGCACTCTAGTAGGAATCAAAGTAAAAAATAAGACTTTCACCGCCGAGGAACAGGATTTGCTGATTACCATCGGCCATCAGCTCAGCACGGTGGTCGAAAACGCCCTCCTCTACGAAGAGCTACATCATGAAGGGGAGGTTCGCCGCGAAGGTTTGCGGAATGCGATTCTGGCCCAGGAAGAGGAAAGGAGAAGGATTGCCCGCGAGCTGCACGACCAGACCAGCCAGGTGCTGACCGGAGCCTCTGCCATGATAGAAGCCGCCGTGTCCACTATACCGATGGAACTCGAGGGGACCAAGGAGACCCTTATAGAGGTACGCTCGTCCCTGACTAACATGCTGGTTGATGTGCGCAATATCATCTATGAACTCCGCCCCACATTACTTGATGACCTGGGACTGGTGGCCGCGGCAAGATGGCAGACGGAGGATTTCCTGGAAAGGTCGGGGGTAACAGCCAAGTTCAAAACCAGAGGGAGGAGCAGGAAATTACCGCCCGAAGTGGAAACGGCTCTCTTCAGGATAATCCAGGAGGCAACCACCAACATAGTCAAACACTCCCAGGCAGGAAGTGCTAGACTAGAAATCGAATTCAGTCAGGATGCCGTTGCCCTCGAAATCGAGGATGACGGTAAAGGGTTCGATCTGCAAAATACCCGGGCTTCCAGCAGGAAAAGACAGGGGCTGGGTCTGGTGAGCATGAGGGAAAGAGCAGAGATTCTGGGAGGAACTTTTGAGGTGGCTTCACAGCCCGGTGAGGGTACTCGCATTAAGGTTGCAGTTCCGATTTAGGGGCATTCTCAATCATGCCTAAAATCAAAGTACTGGTAGTCGATGACCACTCCATTGTCCGCCAGGGAATACATGCTTTACTTTCCATGGATGAAGACATTGAAGTTGTTGGAGAAGCTATAAACGGTCGAGAGGCTATCGAAGAAACGGCCAACCTCTCTCCAGATGTGGTAGTTATGGATATTGCCATGCCACAGATGGACGGGCTTGAGGCAACCCGGCGCATTCATAAACAGCATCCTAATGTAAAGGTGGTGATCCTGACCCAGCACGATAATCAGGAGTACATTCTCTCCAGTATCAAAGCAGGGGCTGCCGGCTGCATTCCCAAACATGCCCTGGCTACAGACCTGATCGCCGCCATACACACTGTCTACGAAGGCGATTCATTTTTATATCCTTCAATGGCCACCATGGTGGTCGAAAATCTTCGGCAGACGGGCATCGAGGAAGAGGACAGATATGAACATCTCACCGACCGGGAAAGGGAAGTGCTTAAATTGATAGCTGAGGACTATTCCAACGAGGAAATAGCCAGGATACTCGTCATCAGCATCAAGACGGTTCGCAATCATCGGGCCAGCATAATAGAGAAGCTGCAGGTACAAGGCCAAAGCGGACTGGTCAAATATGCCATTAAGAAAGGCCTGATAAGCCTGGATATATAAACAAATCCAACCTTCTTATTGAAATTGACTGGCCCCCGCCTGATTCTCCGTGTATTCCCTTTCTATCCCCCAAATAATAAATGGGCTCAACGACCGTGCCAAATAGGCAAATGCCCATTGTATCAGGGAGAAGACAGGCGTATTTTAAAATTACGTCAGGGTGGGTCACGAGGTGAAGGGAAACCCAGCATCTGATTACCCTCCTGACTGTGTGAGGGGAATGACATGGGAAAGAGGGTAATCAGATGTCCGGGTACTTAAGCCTGAGCAGGCATGCAGAGGGGAAGAATATGTACTTAACGATAGAGGTAGAGCATATTATCAGAGAGGGCCAGGAAAAGGAGGCTCTCAAGGTAATCAAGGAATTGTATAGCAAGGGGCTTGATTATCCTGCAAGCAGTACTAACTCTAAGTCAGGTAATGGACTGATGACCAATGGGAACGTTTCACCGGGGCTGGATATTGGAGATGCTTATCGAGATCATCTTGGAAGAATCCTCTCTCAGGTAAGGCAGGTAGCCGATCCACTGGCTAAGGTAAAGGTCCGCTTGACAACCTGACCGCAGATATATGAGGGTAACAAATTATCAGGGAGGGGCTGAAATGGCAAAGGTTGAAGATATAATGACAAACAATTTTTCACCGGTAACCCCGACAACCTCCATTTTTGAAGTGGCTCAAAAAATGCGTGACACCGGGCTCGGCACAATGCCTGTGTGTGAAAACGGAAAGCTGCGTGGGCTGGTCACGGAAGAAAGCATCGTCACGAAAATTGTAGCCTCAGGGCAAAGCCCCAAACAGGAACATGCTGAGTCCTTAATGATCAGTGGAGGCCCCAAAATTCCCTTCGGCTCCGATGCCGTGGAAGCAGCCAAAATTATGGCCAATCACGGCGTCCGCTATTTACCGGTAGTTCGAAATGGCGGAAAACTGGTCGGTATGCTCACTCTGGATGACCTTGTTAAGGAAAGCATGGTGCTGGCCACCATGGTTCTAGCTACCTCGAAGGGAAATGGTCTGGCCAGTTCCAGGAAGAAATAATTCCTCCCTCAATACCCTGTGCCCTCTATCCCGGTGCCGTTCAACAATCGAGGCTGAACGGCCTATCTCCGAGGATATGAGATGACTTTCGTACTGCTAGCTGTATTTGTCAGTATCGCTATTATCGCCTTCATTATTTATCTGATCAAAACAAACGGGAAGGGTAAATGACAGGTAATTATAAGTATCGATAAAGCTCACGGAGCGTCATAATCGACGCAAGCCTCCTGTCATCCCAGTCCGCAACCGGAACCGTCATTTCAATGGCGGTTCATTTTATATGACTCGCTCCCAATACCAGTTGCTGCCTCAATCACATCAAATAATGCAATTAACTATGGACAGCCTCCAGTGTTATAATGATTTTGACAGGCATAATATAAAAGCCAACCCGGGACTCAATTACTAAGTTCAGGGCAATATCTCGATGTCCAATAATGAATCCAAAAACAAACAGCGTTCTGCAACTGTGGGGATCGTCGGCACCGGCGGTGATGGAGTAGTACTGGCAGGCAGCCTGCTCCAGAACCTGGCAGCTTCGCTGGGTTATTCCGGCATTATGACACGGCATTACGGAGCACAAATCCGTGGTGGCGGATCGGCCGCCAAGATCAGCCTTGACGCCGAGCGGGTTTCCCTTCCGGAAGAAGCAAGCGACATTCTGGTGTGTTTCAACTGGGGAAAGTACGCTGAGGCAAGGGACGTCCTTGGCCTTGAGGAACAGACCATCGTTTTCTATGAGTCCGAACCGAGGGAGGAAACCAAATTACCTCCTCACTCTTTCCCGGTAAATTTCTCTAAAATAAGTTCGGAGGTTACCGGCTCGGAACGAAGCAAGAACATTGTAGCCATGGGATTACTCATGGCTATGCTGGGAATAGAGATCGATCTATCCAGAAGCTCGATTACTGCTGCCCCGGAGATGTCGGTATTCCTGGAAAACCGGGGTGCTTTCGAGGCTGGCAGAAGCCTCTTTGCTGAGCGGCAGTTCCCTGCTCTACCGCTCATGTTGCCAGTTGACAGTAAGAGTAAACTGATTCTCCATGGCAACGCGGCCGTTGCCCGTGGTGCGGTACGTGCCGGTTGCCGGGCTTTCTTCGGCTACCCTATTACCCCCGCTTCGGAAATAATGCAGGAGATGGCAGAATACCTGCCCAAGGAAGGGGTTTTCCTGCAGGCAGAAGATGAAATCGCTTCGGCGGGGCTGGTTCTGGGCAGCTCCCTGACCGGAACCCCGGCCCTGACCGCCACCAGTGGGCCCGGCTTCGACTTGATGACGGAAATGATGGGGCTGGCAGTAGCAGCGGAAATCCCCATGGTAATCGTCGACGTCCAGCGCGGCGGGCCCTCGACCGGCATACCCTCCAAATCCGAACAATCAGACCTCAACCACGCCATCTACGGAGGGCACGGTGATGCTCCCCGGGTGGTGCTGGCCCCATACGATGTAGAAGGATGTTACCGCCTGGGTGCCGAAAGCGTGTTGATTGCCGAACATTACCAGACGGCGGTTATTCTGCTTTCCGACCAGTGGCTGGGGCAAACGCTCGTAGCTACAAGCGATGAGTTCATGACAGGAGACTATGCCCAGGCGGCAAGGAAGAAACCTCAACCCGGTCGGTCGGACGGATATCGCAGATACGAGCCCGCCGAAGATTTTATCTCGCCAATGGCCAATGCCGGTGACAAAGAAACCACATATCAGGCCAGTGGATTGACTCATAATGAAAGGGGCGCTCCAGCATTCGATGCCGAAACCCACCAGCAGCTCCACCAGAAGCGCTGGCAAAAGCTTCAGAATTTGCGCCATCGAGATGACCTCGTTTCTATCTCCGGCGCCGGGGCGGCAAAAGCGGGAATCATAAGCTGGGGGTCTTCCGCCCAGCTGGTGTGGGGGGCGATTTGTAAGCTCGGTATCGAGGATAAAGTTAAGCTGTGCATCCCGGAAATTATCTATCCGCTACCAGAGGGAATGATGGATTTCGTAGATTCCCTGGATCGACTGCTGGTTATCGAGATGAATTACTCCGGTCAGCTATATCACTACCTCCGCGCTGAAATCAGCCTGCCCGCTGATACTTCAACATATACCAGGGCCGGCGGCGATATTTTCAGCATCGACGAGTTATCAGCGCCAATAAAAGAGTTGATACTATGACCCAGGGAATGACTTATCGAACCCAAACCAGGCCGGTCTGGTGCCCCGGTTGCGGTAATTTCGGGCTTCTGGCTGCCCTTACCAGGAAGGTGTTCCCGGAACTCGAGCTGCTCCCTCACCGGACGCTGATTGTATCCGGTATCGGGTGTTCCTCACGGATTCCGGCCTATATCGATACATACGGGCTGAACAGCATCCACGGACGGGCTGTACCGATTGCGCAGGGAGCCAAGCTGGCCAGGCCCGAACTCACCGTGCTGGCGATCGGCGGGGACGGCGATTTCTTCAGCATCGGGGCCGGACATTTCCCCCAGGCGGTGCGGCGCAACCTCGATATCACCTACATTATGGTCAACAACTTCGTCTACGCCCTGACCAAGGGGCAGGTCAGCCCCACCACACCAGCCAAAAGGGGGGAAGGCGGGATCGATATGCCTCACATTTCATTTCCCCCTGTTGACCCGCTGCTTGACATGGTCAGCTATTCAGTATCGACGCAAAGCAGCTTCATAGCCCAGGGAATAGCCACGGACGTCGATCATCTGGCCTGGCTGATTAAGGAAGGAATACAACATCGGGGGTTTTCCTTCATCAGTGTTTTGAGCAACTGCGTGACCTTCCACGAAGAACACCTGTTCGAGAGCATCAAGGAAAAAGCTTCCTATCTGGAGGAAGGAAAAGCCGTAGAACTGGCACCCGATTCGCAGATAACACCCTGGATTCACAATCCGAGCGATATCAACCTGGCGCTAAGACTGGCGGAAAGTCCCGTTACAGATAAGCCACATTTAGGCATCTTCTTCCAGGGAAGCTGATGCTTTCCAGCTACAGCCTTCGTAAAAACGAATGGAACCCGTCAGCCTTTTGCCCAAATGTTATGTAAACTGAAATCGCATTTATTCCCTGATACAGGCATCGATTTGCTCAAGTCCAGAGGCCCTCTTCTCAACCATGTCAACCCCGTTCAAGTCTCTATCTACACACAAAGAATCACCTCAGTTCCCGAAATTAGGGTATAATTATATGGAGATTGTCGTTGCTTAAGAGCCATTCCGGTTTAAAGAGAGCCGGATTATCCGCAGGGGCCCTGGTTTTCACCCTGGCCATAATATCGCTTGGCAGTGAGGTCATCACCTCCGCCTCGGGGTCACCCGTCTCTATCGAAGACCTTGCCGACAATCCCAAACTGAACAGTCCCTCTGTGATTTTGAAGGACTTTTACGAGGGTGAACCTTTCACCCGGGTAATCGTTAACCTGAGCAAACCAACTTCAACTGAAGGTCTACCTGCCCCTGGAACACCCGGATGGCTCGATTCGCTCCGAAACAAAGTGTCAAGAGCCCAGCAAATGATCCTCGACCGTGTCGACCCCGCTCAGGTGAAGGTGACCAACCGGTTCGACTATGTCTTTGCGTTCTCCGCCGAGGTGACGTTGCCGGGACTACAGAACTTGCTGAATCAGTCCGACGTGACCTCCGTCGACCCGGATCGAATCCGGGAGGCGGACCTTGCCCAGGGCATCGCGCTGATGAACGCCACAACGGTCAGAAACGCGCATGCCGGCAGCGGCATGGCTATCGCCATCTGTGATACTGGAATAGACTATACCCACCCTCAACTGGGCAACGGGGGTTTCCCAAACGGGAAGGTCATCGGGGGATGGGACTGCGGTGACAATGACAATGACCCCATGGATGGTGAGGGGCATGGCACCTCGTGTTCAGGCATCGCCGCAGGCAGCCTGTTCCAGCAGGGTAGTTACATGGGCGGGGTAGCCCATGAGGCAAAGCTCTATGCTGTCAAAATATCCTTCGGTACGGGCGGCAGCGCCTATGATTCCGACATGATCGAGGGCTGGGAATGGTGCCTCACGCATCAGTATGATGACCCGGACCATCCCATCATGATCATCAGTACCAGTTTCGGCGGCGGACGATTTTCTTCCATATGTGATGACGAGGTGGGTCCCATGACGGCCGCGGCCGCCAACGCCGTGGCGGCCGGGATCACCCTCTTCTCATCGTCCGGCAATGACGGCTACTGTGATTCCATCGGCTGGCCGGCCTGTATCTCCAATGTCATCTCCGTCGGCGCCGTCTACGATGCCAATTTCGGCCGGAACCCGCCTGATAATTATGTGGGTTGCATCTCTAAAGATTCCTGTGTGGCGGGCGGGCCTCCCCCGAATCCATGCAACCCTAAAAATACAACCAAATGGTACGTTGACTATACCACGAATGCGGACCTGGTGCCGACCTATTCCAACACCGCATCAATTCTGGACCTGCTGGCCCCGGCCAACTGGGCCACAACGACCCTTCTTGGTGGGGGCTTCGACACCGAACCCAACGGCTTCGGCGGCACCTCCGCTTCCTGCCCCTACGCGGCGGGCGCCGCCGCCTGCCTGCAGACAGCCGCCCGTGAACTGGCCGGCCGTTATCTCACGCCGGACGAGGTCCGCTCCTATCTGGTGAATACCGGTTCCCCCGTCACCGATCCCAAGGTGGCCATCACCAAGCCAAGGATCGACCTGGAGGCAGCATTCGATGCTATGGTCAGTGACCTGGTGCCAACCGAATACACAGTGGACATTTACGTCAACCTCCAGGGTGCCAACCGCCCGTTCCCGGCCGGATGGGAAGTGCCGATAAGGGTTGGTTTCTTCCCGGCCAACAGCGGAACGCTGGTGATGAGCGGTTCGGAGTCCTTGTACTGGTTCGAGGTAACAACTTCAGGAACGGTAACCGAGAGCGGAACCAGGGCCTGGTTCCAATGTCCAGCCCCGGTCAGTGCCGACACCTACGATATCACGGCAGACAGCGAAACCACCCTGTTGAACGTTAAGAGGAATGTGTCTATTCCGTAGAGGCAAAACACGCCTTGTCATTATTCAAAAACGCAAGGGGCGGACCCGCAGGTCCGCCCCTTCTTTGTAATTCAACCTGAACTAAGAATCTGGCTCCCCCCTTATTGAAAATGAACCCTTTGTATCGTTCCGTCATCTCAATGGAAAGCCCTATCTAATCAGGTTATGGAGATAAATTTGACTACAGGCCAGACCCAGCCACCTTCTTCATCTGGCGGCGGTCATATTCCTTAAGGAACCGCTTGCGCATGCGGATCGATTTGGGCGTCAACTCCACCAGCTCATCGCCATCGATGTACTCCAGCGCCGCCTCCAGCTCCGGCCGCCAGGCAGTCTTCAAGGTGATTGTAGCGTCTTTAGCAGCCGCTCGCATGTTGGTCAACTTTTTCTGGCGGATGATGTTGACATCGATATCCCTGTCTTTGCAGTGTTCACCGACAATCTGTCCCTCATAGACTTCATCCCCGGGCTCAACAAACGGGGTGCCTCGATCCGCAAGCTGATCCAGCGCATACATGGTAACCTGCCCGGTGCCGGCAGCCACCATCACGCCGGTGCCCCTGCCGGGAAGCTCACCACGGAAGCCTCCATACTCGAAGAAGCGATGATTCATCACTGCTTCCCCTTTGGTGGCGGTCAGCAGCTTCGATCTCAAGCCGATAAGTCCGCGGGAAGGAACCTTGAATTCGATGTGCGTATGACTGCCCATAGTTGTCATGTTCCTCATCTCGGCGTGCCGGTCTCCCAGCAGATGCATTACTACACCCACACTTTCGTTCGGCACGTCAACCACCAGGAGCTCCAGGGGCTCCATTTTCCTGTTGCCTTCATAAAGATAGATGACTTCCGGTTTGCCCACCATCAGTTCGTATCCTTCGCGGCGCATGTTTTCCAGCAGAATGCCCAGATGAAGTATCCCCCGCCCCGAAACGATGAATTCGTCGCCTCTTTCCTCTAACCGGAGGGCCACATTCGACTTCAGTTCTTTTCTAAGACGTTCCAAAATTTGCCGGCTGGTGACGTATTTACCCTCACGGCCGCTGAAAGGGCCATCGTTAACGCGAAAGGCCATATGAATCGTCGGTTCATCCAGCGCCACAGTTGGTAACGGTACGGGATGGTCGATGTCAGCAATCGTATCGCCGATGTCGAATCGGTCGAGCCCTACCACAGCAAACAGGTCCCCGACCTCAATGCGATCCACTTCCCGGCGGCCCAGGCCATCAAACCGGAACAACTGACTGATGCGTTGTCTGGAATAATTGCCTTCCCGGTCGATAACGGCAACATCCTTCGCTGCCTCCATCGTTCCCCCGAACACCCGGCCGATGCCGATACGTCCGACATAGTCGTTATAATCAAGCGTGGTAATGAGCGCCTGCAGCGGCGCATTGGCTTCGAACTTCGGGGCGGGAACATTCTCGATGATGGCCTCGAATATGTCATGGATATCCCCGGCTTGCGCCTTCTTGATATCCTTTGAAGCCCAGCCTTCACGTCCGGAAGTGTAGATTATCGGGAAATCGAGGGCGATGTCCGAAGCACCCAGGTCTATAAGCAAATCAAACACCTCATCGACGACCTGTTTCGGCTGGGTATCCGGGCGATCCATCTTGTTAATAACCACGATCGGTTTGAGCCCCAGCGCCAGCGCTTTGGAGAGGACATAGCGGGTTTGCGGCATGACGCCCTCGAAGGCATCAACCAGAAGCAGCACCCCGTCGGCCATCCTCAGTACCCTCTCAACCTCACCGCTAAAATCCGAATGCCCAGGTGTATCGAGGATATTGATATGGAATTTTTTGCCCTTACGATCGGTGTAATCAATGGCGCAGTTCTTGGACAGGATAGTAATTCCTCGTTCCCGTTCCAGGGGGTTGGAATCGAGGATCAGGTCCCCCTCAAGTTCTCCTTTGCGGAACTGGCCGCTCTGGCACAAGAGTTGATCGACCAGCGTCGTTTTGCCGTGATCGACATGCGCGATAATGGCTACATTTCGAATATTTTCACTGCCCATGGATTTCCCACATAATATACTACTACGGAACCTTGTGCTCAACCCTCCTCAACCCTCTAATCACGGGGAAGCTTAAATATGGGTGACACCCCCAAAAAAAACCCCGTCTTCACCACTTATTCAGAGGTTCCCTAAGATTGCTGTTCATGCAAGCTCCAGGGTAACGGCATTCTTGCGAATCCTGTATTTGCCGGCTTTGGCCAGCGTCTGGGCCACATACTCCTGAGGTATATCAACGAGCGTGTGTTTTTCCAGGATGCTGATTTCGCCGATGGAATAGCCGGGAATGTCGGCATGATGGGCAATTGATCCGACCACATCAGCAGGGCAAAGGCCGTGCGCCTTGCCTGCGCTAAGTGTGAGCCGCACCATTCCATTTTCATGAGAAATACGGAGCCCATTGCGCCCGTTTTCTCGTTTTTCCCGTTTACTCTCCCGCCGGATTTTCCGGGCACCCTCTTCCACTACTTCGCTGATCGGGACAATCGGGCGTTGCTTCTCCTCTGACCGGGCCATTTTAAGCGCCGTGGCTGCAATCTGAACAGGATCGTATCCTGCCTCGGCCAGTTCAGCAACAATCTGGCGTTCTTTCTGGCATCGGCCGCGCTTCAGCCAGACCATCATATCGTTTATTAGCTGCGCTTCCCGGTGCTGCTCGATCTCCTTCTCGGTAGGGATGGTGATTTTCGTCATCTTCTGCCTGGTGAATCCCTCGATCCGATGCAGACGCCACTGTTCTTTCACGGTCAATAGTGAAATGGCAATGCCCGTTTTCCCCGCTCTCCCCGTGCGTCCCACGCGATGGACATATAATTCCGGATCCAGGGGTAAATCATAGTTGAATACATGCGAAATATCGTCGATATCCAGTCCACGGGCAGCCACATCTGTAGCTACGAGCACGGTAATCTGGTTGTTCCGGAATCGATTCAGAACCTGTTCGCGAGTCTGCTGATTCAGATCGCCGTTCAAGGCTTCGGCCGGAAACCCGCGTCCCATCAGTTCATTGACCAGGTCACTGGTGCCGACTCGTGTGGAGACAAAGATCAAGGCACTGATAATCTCTTCGATTTCAAAGAGACGGGTAAGGGCAGCCAGTTTATCCGTTTTGTTATTGACCACGCAATATTTATGATCCACGCTATCCACGGTCAGATGTTTGCTTTTAATGGTAACGGACCGCGGAGAACGCATGTATTTACTGGCCAGATGGTGAACCTCTGGGGGTATAGTTGCAGAAAAGAGTGCGGTCTGACGCTCTGCAGGCGTTCTGCTGAGAATTACTTCGATATCTTCAATGAAACCCATACTGAGCATTTCGTCTGCTTCATCCAGGACAACGTTGCTTACGAAATTGAGGTCGAGTTCTCCCTTATCGATCAGGTCCAGCAGTCGCCCGGGTGTTCCCACCACAATATCAACACCCTGCCGCAGCCGGCTGATCTGCTGACCATAGGGTTGGCCTCCATAGACCGCCAGCACGCGTACCCGCTGGTAACTGCCGTATTCGGATGTTGCATGGGCTACCTGCATGGCCAGTTCACGGGTGGGCGCCAGAACAAGGGTCTGCACATGGCGCTGCCCGCGCTCCAGCGTTTGCAGGATCGGCAGCGCAAAGGCTGCTGTTTTGCCGGTGCCCGTCTGGGCCTGGCCAATCACATCATCGCCGGCCAGCATCAGCGGGATAATTTCCGATTGAATGGGTGTTGGGACGATGTAGCCAAGTTCAGCTACGGTATGCACCAACTGCTGATGCAGACCCAATTGGTCGAATTCTGTTGTCATTAGCGCTCCTGCTTGCATTGTTAAGAAGTCCGCTGTATCACCTGATCCTCACGAACCAGGACCCCGTTCTGCTTTCAACAGCCGACTCCGCTGCGCAAGTAAGAGCCTGCTGTCACCACAAAAAAACCGCCAATCCCTCGTAGAAAGGTCAGGCGGCATTACTGCAGCGCATATCCTTGGTTTACGCGGCCAATTAGTAGTGTAACATAAATTAAGTAGGGTGTCCCCTTTATTTTTCCCCTTTATTTTCTAGTGGCAATACTCGTTAACAGGAGGTAACCTGCCCCAGTTATTGTACCACCCCCCAGTGTTAAGCAAAAAGCTGGCTCCCCGAGTAGGATTCGAACCTACGGCCTAGCGGTTAACAGCCGCCCGCTCTACCGCTGAGCTATCGGGGATCAGTGCCCTTTCGAGCACCGCTGACAATTATCCTTTAAATCATATCGCAAAGTCAAGAAAAGCTGCTAATACTCAGCCTTCGCCTTCAGCCCGGCATAATCCTCAGTGACCCTCTGCTGAATCTTCTCAATCTCCTCATCGGAAAGATGCCGGAACCGCCCCTGCTTTTTGAGGTATTCGGAAACCGGCTTGAGTTCTTTATCCACATTAAGTTTGTACTTGCCGTTCTCGACTTCATACAACGGGAAAACCCCGGTCTGCACCGCCAGCTTTCCCATGGCAATGGTCTGATCAGTAGGAATTCTCCATCCCGTCGGACACACAGACAATATGTGCACATAGGCCGGCCCGTCCACTTCAGCAGCCTTTTTAACCTTTTCCATCAGGTCGAAAGGATAGCTGGGACTGGCGGTGGCGACATACGGTATGTTGTGAGCGGCCGCAATGGCCGGCATGTCCTTCTTCCAGGTTATCTGCCCGATGCTCGCCTTTCCCGCCGGAGCAGTAGTGGTCGAGGCCCCGTAAGGCGTGGCACTCGACCTCTGGATTCCCGTGTTCATGTATGCCTCGTTATCGAAGCACACATAAACAAAATTATGACCCCTTTCCAGGGCACCGGATAATGCCTGAATTCCGATATCGCTGGTCGCGCCGTCCCCGGCAAAGGCCAGCGAATAAATCTTCTTTTCCGGTATCTTCCCTTTCTTCATCTGTATCTTGAGCCCGGCCTCAACTCCGGAGGCGACCGCAGCCGTGTTCTCGAACAGCGTATGAATCCAGGGAACCCTCCAGGAAGTGGTAGGCAGCGGTGAGGAAATGATCTCGATGCAGCCGGTGGCGTTGGAGACTACCACATCCTTTCCTACAGCTTTCATCACCAGCCGAACAGCCAATGCCTCCCCGCATCCTATACAGCCCCGATGGCCGGGAGCAAAAAGCTCATCGGTGATTACATCTCGTTTTCCGAATTTTATAACTTCCTGATTCATTCTCGCACCCCTATCATCTCGTATTCGGCCTCGCTTCCCTTCCCGGCAACCTCGATTCCCCTGGTTATCATGTATTCGAAGTTTTCGGGGGTAACATCACGCCCGCCCAGACCACCGATGAAATTTACCACCTTGGGTCTGGTTTCCTCGGCATAAAGCGCCGATTTAACCTCAGAGAAAACCGGGCCACCCGGTCCGCCAAAGGAGATACAGCGGTCAAGAACAATTAACGTTTTTGCCTTACTCACGGCCTGACGAAATTCATCGAATGGGAAAGGACGCCACAGGCGAAGCTTTATCAGGCCCACCTTTTTGCCGGCTTGGCGCATGCTGTCAATTGCCAGACTGGCCGTCTCGCCGAGACTCCCCATGGTCATAAGCAGGACCTCAGCATCGTCAGCCTTGTAAGTCTCAATCGGATGATAACTGCGGCCGAAGATTTTCTCGAATTCCTCCCAGCCCTTCATTATGGTTCCCCTCGTATTTTCGAAAGCCACTTCCTGCGACTTTTTGGCTTCGGTGTAAATAATCGGCGGACCGAATGCCCCCATAGTAACCGGTTTGCCAGGATGCAGGGGCATGGGATACTTAAACGGGGGAATGAATTTTTCGACATCCGCCTTCTCGGCCAGCAGCACCGGCTCCGTTACATGGGAAAGGTTAAACCCGTCCAGGTGAACCATCACGGGGAAGAGAACTTCCGGGTCCTCGCCAACACGAAAGGCCCACAGGACGAGGTCGTGAACTTCCTGGCCGTTTTCGGCAAAAACCTGAATCCAGCCGGTATCCCTCACGGCCATGGCATCGGAATGATCGCCCCAGACGCTCAAGGGGGCGGAGAGCGCCCGGTCAGCCACGGTCAGCACTATGGGCAGTCGCATTGAGGAGGCCACATAAAGCACCTCATGCATCAGTTCCAGTCCCTGCCCGGCAGTGGCAGTGAGGGTCCTGGCGCCGGTGGCGGAGGCACCCAGGCAGGCGCTCATAGCCGAGTGTTCCGATTCGACCGGAATGTACTGGGCATCGAGCTCGCCATCGGCCACCATCTCGGCCAGCCGTTCCACGATATGAGTCTGCGGAGTGATGGGGTAAGCGGCCACCACGTCAACATCAGCCAGTTTGGCCGCTTCGGCGATGGCAAAAGAGCCTTCCAGTCCGACTTTCTTTGCAGTTGACTTTGTCTTCTTTGCCATCACTCTTCCTCCTCGACCATGGTTATGCACTTTTTGGGGCATTCCGCGGCGCAAATGCCGCATCCCTTGCAATAAAAAAGGTCAAAATCATACATGCCGTCATCCCGCAGCTTGATAGCACCTTCGGGGCAATATAGCCAGCACATTCCACATTTGATGCACTTATCATAATCCTTGGTCGGCCTGTCAGACCTCCAGTCGCCGGTGCGATATGCACTGGCATTTCCCGGACTGGATATTATGCCACCCAGTTCCAGTTCCTTCCAGGTTAAATCAGCCATTCTATTTTCCCTCCACTACAACTTCTTCGTAAGCTCTCTTCATGGCGGCAATATTCTTTTCGGCAACTTTCCCGAAACGATGCTCCAGCGGCCCTATCATGTCATCCATTTGCACCAGGGGAACTACCTTCAACAATGCCCCTATCATGGTGGTATTGGTTATCGGCAGGCCTATCGTTTCGCGGGCGATCTTCATGGCATTGACGACGGCAAGCCGGTATCCGTTGCCATGAGCCGACTTCATCTCATCCAGGGACTTTCTGGTATTAATCACCAGTATCCCGTCCCCTTTGAGACCGCTGGTCACATCGACGGACTCAAACAAATCCGGGTTAAGCACCACCACCACATCGGGGCTGGTTATCTCCGATCTCACCCTGACCGGCTCATCCCCAACCCTCAGAAAGGCCTGAACCGGAGCGCCCCTTCTCTCTGGGCCAAAGCTGGGAAACGACTGAGCATACTTATCTTTGGCGATGGCAGCCAGGGCAATAAGCTCGGTAGAGGTCACTGCCCCCTGTCCGCCACGGCCATGCCAGCGTACTTCTGTGATTGGCAAAACAAACCTCCTTTATTTGTCCGGATCAGAACACGAAGAGACCACCGAAATTAAATGTTGTCCAGTTAGTAGTTGAGTTCAATTTCCGAAGAATTGGAAAAGGTGAACTTATCAAACCGCTAAGTGTCAATCAACCTCTGCGTCCTTTGCGCTCTGAGCCTCAATTCATGCATCCTGGTACCCCCGGAGGGACTCGAACCCTCGCTCCCGGCTCCGGAGGCCGGTGCTCTATCCTCTGAGCTACAGGGGCTCGTCCGTTTCAATGATACTACTTTTCCCGTGTGGCTTCAAGAAATCCAGATTCCCAGCTTGACAAATCTAGCCCAATTGATAGAATAAGCATTTGGGTGTCATTTAGCGACGGAGGAAGAAAATTTACGCCATAATTGCAACCGGAGGTAAACAACACAAGGTCTCGCCGGGGCAGATAGTAGAGGTAGAAAAAATCCCGGGCGATGAAGGCAGTTCTGTAGAACTAGAGACCGTTCTCTTGGTAGCCGACGGGGAAAACTTCTCCGTGGGACAGCCTACCGTCGAGGGAGCCAGAGTCAAGGCCACCATCTTAAATCAGGGCAAACAACGCAAAGTGCTGGTTTTCAAATACAAGAACAAAACCCGTTATCGCCGCAAAAGAGGGCATCGGCAGCAGTTCACCAGATTATCAATCGATGAGATCACCGGGAATTGAATTTAAACAGGTAAAAAATGGCACATAAAAAATCAGGCGGCAGCAGCAGATTAGGGAGAGACAGCCAGTCCAAGCGACTGGGGGTAAAGAGGTTCGACGGGCAATTCGTTCGGGCTGGAAATATTTTAATCAGGCAACGAGGAACCAAGGTTCATCCTGGCCAGAATGTTGGATTGGGCAAGGATCATACCATTTTTGCATTAGTCGATGGAACCGTCAAATTCGGCCGAGCCAATAAATACCGGAAAAAAGTGAGTGTCATCCCTGGCTAAGCCTAGAATAACCGAGGAAAAATGAGGAAAGATATCCATCCCCAATATTATCCGGAGTGTCAGGTAACTTGCTCATGCGGCAACACCTTCACCATTGGCTCAACCCAGCCAAAATTAAAGGTTGAGGTATGCAGTAAATGCCACCCCTTCTTCTCCGGAGAACAGCGGATCGTCGATACGGCTGGTCAGGTGGAACGCTTCAAAAAACGGTACAAAATTAAGGATTGAAACCCCTTTCCCTCTTACTTATGCATTTAAGGCTGATTCTCCTTATAGCATCGTGGGATAGAGTATGGCCGATAAATATGACGTAGTGATCGTTGGGAGCGGCCCGGCAGGAATATTCACCGCTCTTGAATTAGCCCAGTCTTCAAAGCTCAACATCCTTCTACTTGAAAAAGGTAAACCCCTCGAAAAGCGCGCCTGCCCCGGTGCCTATGGATACAGCGGATGCCTGGCATGTCCCACCTGCGCCATGGTGAGCGGCTGGGGCGGGGCCGGGGCATATAGCGATGGCAAACTGACGCTTTCCCCGGAAATCGGCGGACGACTGCAAAGATATATAGGTGATGGTAAATTAACCGATTTAATCAACTACGTCGACCGCCGCTATCTTGACTTCGGGGCGGCAGACAAAATTTACGGTACAGGGTCCCAAGTCAAGGTCATCGAGCAAAAGGCCGAAGCCATCGGCCTGAGGCTCATCCCCATGCCGATCCGCCACCTCGGCACCGAACGGTGTTATAAAGTGCTACGCGAAATGCATGAGTTTTTGGCAGACCGCGTTGAGATGCGCACCGAGGTGACGGTGGAATCAATTCAGGCAAAGGCCGAAAAAATTACCGGTGTTATCACTGCCAAAGGGGAGGAAATCCAGGCACGCTATGTAATCGTATCCCCGGGAAGAGAGGGCTCCGACTGGTTGATGAGAGAAGCTGATATTCTTAATCTTACCACATACAATAATCCCGTCGACCTCGGACTCCGGGTGGAAGTTGCCCAGGAAGTTTTACAAGATCTGACTGATATCCTTTACGAGCCCAAACTGGAGTACCGATCAACCGTATTCAACGACCGCATCAGAACTTTTTGTGTCTGCCCTTCGGGTGAGGTAACCATGGAGTCAACCGGCGGTGAAGACCCGGTAGTTACTGTTAACGGGCATAGTTACGCCAACCGCAAAACCAGTAGAACCAACTTTGCCCTTCTCGGCAGCGCGATGTTCGGCGAACCATTCAAGGACCCTATAACTTACGGACGATCCATAGCCAAACTGGGTAATCTCCTGGCTGATGGAGTCATCATGCAGCGCTACGGTGATTTGCAGATGGGGCATTGTTCCCAGGCATCCGATATACGGGACTGGGCAATCCAGCCGACGCTGAAGAGCGCTACCCCCGGCGATATCAATTCGGTGCTTCCCTATCGATTTATGCATGGCATCAAAGAGATGCTGCTGGCAATGGATAAGCTGGCACCCGGCATAGCTTCTGCAGATACTCTACTCTACGGAATCGAAGTGAAATTCTATTCCTCACGCCTGGAATTGACGGAGAATCTGGAAACGGAAATCGAAAACCTCTTTACTATTGGCGACGGGGCCGGGGTTACCCGCGGCCTGGTGCAGGCTTCCGCCTCAGGAGTGGTGGCTGCCCGGGAGGTTCTGAGACGCAACGGGAATTTGTAATACTCTCTTTTCCACCCAAATAATTCACTCAAACACATTTGGCCGGGTAAAATCAGGCAGGTAGTGGTGGGGACTGGCCAAATCCTGAACCCACCCCCGCCAGAAGCCCAGTTTTTCGAACTCGACCAGAACCTCTGCGTATTCCTCAGCCCGTAAATGACGATCCAGCTCCGAGTGCCCGGAGACCGGCGGGGTGGGGTAATACTGCGACATCAGCGAGATGTGAACCGAGGTCGAAAGCTCCTCAGCTATGAAGCGCAGGCACTCCTTGCTGTTTTGAACCTGTCCCGGCAGGACCAGGTGCCGGATTATCAAGCCGGATTCGATAACCCCTTCGTCATTGAGCACGATATCCGGCCCTTTCTGGCGGAACATCTCTGTGATAGCTTCTGCGGCAATGTTCGGATAACCGGGAGCATCGGAATAGTTCTTCGCCAGGGCTTCGTCCATGTATTTAAGGTCCGGCAGATAAACCCCCATCGAATCCTCAAGCGACTCGATGGTTTCTTTGCGATCATAACCATTGGTGTTGAAAACATATATGGGATTTCTGCCCCTGCCGGCGAGAGCTTTCATTATGAGCCGCATCTGTGGCAGGTAATGGGAAGGGGAAACAAATCCCACCATTTTGATGCCTCTGGCGAGGATACGCTCGATCTGATCGATAACCTCATCCAGCGGCATGTCAGGATGCGGGCAGCCATTACGGCTTATCTGATAGTTCTGGCAATAGATACACTGCATGTTGCAGTGAGAAAAGAAAATGTTGCAGATTCCCCGCGGCCCGGAGATTACCGGTTCCTCGCCGCGGTGGGCGAAAATCGAGCTTATCCCAAATCCCGCACCGCTGCGGCAGTAGCCGAGCCTGTCGGAGAAGCGGTCTGCCCCGCAATCACGGGGACAGAGGGTACAATTGTGCAACGGGGCAAGTAGTTCCTCAAAGGCTATGCCTGACATCACTGGATTACATAGCCGCCATCAACCGCCAGCGCATGGCCGGTCACGAATGAAGCGGCATCCGAACAGAGCCAGACAATCGCCTCGGCGATTTCCCCCGGCTGCCCGATCCGTCCGACAGGAGCCTGTTTGTTCAAACTATCGATGATATCCGGGATGGTATCGAGAAGAGATTCCACCATGGTGGTATGAATCACCCCTGGACAGACGGCATTTACCCGGATGCCCCGACTTCCGTAATCCAGCGCCGCCGTCCTGGTGAGCCCTATCACCCCATGCTTGCTGGTCACATAAGGGGGCTGCGCCGGGAAGCCCACGATGCCAGCCATCGAGGCCGTATTGACGATAGCCCCACCACCGGCTTCCAGCATCCACGGAATCTCGTATTTCATGCAGAGCCACACACCCTTAAGATTTACCCCCATAACTTTATCCCAGTCTTCTTCAGTACAATCAGCCAAAGCGGTTATAGGGCCGTTAATCCCGGCATTGTTGGCCGCATAATCCAGCCTTCCATAGGTATCAATGGTTTTCTTGACCATCGCTTCCACGTCAGCAGATCTGGATACATCGGTCCGAACGAAAGTTGCCTCTCCGCCCGATTCCTGCACCTGTTTGACGGTCTCCTCCCCACCATCGACTATTACATCAGAGACAACAACATTCGCTCCCTCCCGAGCGAATGCCAGCGCGGCCGCCCGCCCGATCCCCGCACCCGCTCCGGTAACCAGCGCCACTTTTCCTTCCATATTTCCCATAACTGAAACCTCCAATTTCAAATCTGCCGGGCCACATCATATGCGGTGGCGATGGCAGACAGAACGGTACCCTGCTCCTCTTCGGCCACACCAAAGGAATCGCCAACCAGGTGGGTTTCGATGCCTTTCTTCTCCGCCAACTCAGCCAGGAATCTATTCGGACGCCGCTCGCCCGCAAACACCAGGGTCTTAATGCCGGGCAGGCTTTCTCTTCCATTTTCCGTAATGATCCAGACATCGTCCATCGGCAGGATCTCCATTTTTTCCACATTCCTGTAAAGCTTAACTTTATCCTGGTTCCTGATCCGCTCCATGAGATAATGCCTGTCAGCCTGGGCCATTTTGGTAGCAAACTTGCGCTGCTTTTCGACCAGATACACGGTTTTTCCCTGCTGAAAAAAATAATCGGCAAGTTGCAGGCCGATCTGCGAGCCCCCGACGATGAGAACGGCATCGCCGGTCGGTTTCTCTTCCTCCAGGAGATCGTCGGCCATCATCGGCTCGATCGATTCTATGTTCTCCAGACCATCGACGAATCCGCCCCCGGCTATCAGGGGCAGGCTACCCGTCGCTGCCACCAGAACATCGGGGGCAATTTCGTCCAGCAGTTTTTCGTCCACCTCAGTATTCAGTCGAACATCCACTCCATATTTGGCAAGCTGTCTTTCATACCACGGTAGGATATCGCCGATCTCGCCCCTATCCGGCATGGAGGCCGCCATACGCAGCTGCCCCCCCGGCCAGCCCCTGCTTTCGCAAAGGACAACATGGTGGCCGGCAAAGGCCGCCCGGCGGGCAGCTTCCAGTCCGGCGGGTCCGGCCCCGGCAACCAGCACCTTCTTAGCTTCCGCTTCCCTCTCTCCCTCGACTTCCCGGATAAGGTACTCCCGTCCCACCCGTGGATTGACCATGCAGGTGGTTTCGGCATATTTAAGGATATTGTCGATGCATCCCAGACAGTCGGCAAGACACGGACGGATATCGTCCAGTTCACCTCGGCGGGCCTTCTGCAAAAATTCCGGGTCGGCCAGGAAAGCCCTGGCCATGGCCACCACGTCGGCCTTCCTCTGCTTGATTATTTCGTTGGCCGTCACCACGCTTTTGATTCGCCCCACAGTTATGACGGGAATGGAAACATGCTTTTTGACTTCCTCGGTGAAAACCGCTCTGGCTCCCTGCTCGACGTACATTGAAGGAATCATCTGGGCGATGGTACCGTAAGTGGAGGTGCCGCAGGATATGTTCAAATATGCAATCCCAGCGCTCTCGAGGATGGGGGCCAGTCTGCACAGGTCCTCTATTCCCCAGGAACCTTCAGGAAGGAAATCGTTCCCGTTCAATCTGATTCCAACGGGAACTTGGCTACCTGCTACGGCCTTAACTTCGCTGACCACCTCCATCAGGAAACGAATCCGATTCTCGAAGCTGCCTCCGTACTCATCGGTTCGGCGATTATAGAAAGGGGTCAGGAAGGTTTCGATAAGATAGCCGTGGCCGCCATGGATTTCCAGGAAATCAAAACCGGCCTCGATACATCGCCGGGCGGCGGCCCCGAAGCACTCGACATATTCTGCCAGTTGCTCCCGGGTTGCTGGCGTTATGTCGAGTCCGAGTTTTGTCAATTCGGGGATTGCTGAGGCGCAAACCGCAGGCCCGGGCAGATATGTCATTCCCCCGTGATTGAGCTGAGCCCCGAACTTGACATCGTACCGATGAACCGCCTCGGTGAGGGCACGCAGTCCGGGGATTACCTTATCGTCCCACAGGTGTATTTCCCGCATCGGGAAGGAGGGATGCGTAGTCCCGGAAGGATGTACGTAGGCAGCCCCCGTGACAATCATGCCGGGTTCGCTCCTGGCCCTTTCGGCCGTGAAATCGATCAATTGTTCGGTAGGGCATCCATCCTCATCGGTCCCGAAGCCCACCCCCATCGCCGACATCATAACCCGGTTTTTAACTTCAAGGGGGCCTATTGTTATGGGTGAGAAAAGTTCTCTCAACTGTTCCATAGATTTGCTGCAGGAGAAGGCATCCGCCCGAAGTAACGTTCTTCACTGAATCACAAAATGACGCAAACACACATCAGACGTGAAGGTGTGTCTAACCACCCCAGAAGGAATAAGGATGGAGACGATAGAACTGCTTCAATTGATCCCAAATGCTAATCAATCCCTTTGGCATATATTTCATGAAAAGGATGATACCCAACCCCCCAACTACCGGCCCAAGCACGGTCCTCAACTGCGAACCCCACCGGTCGGAGACCATCCCTTCCAGCCAGGGTGACAGATGGTCACTCATAAGAATACCCAGAAACTCGAGAAACAACACGCCAAGGAAGACACCGGCAGTGCTTCCCCAACCTCCAATGAGTATCATTCCCATAAAGAAAATACCATCATCGATAGTGAAATCACGGGGGCTGACGTGCATCTGTGCATAAGCCCACAACCAGCCAGCCAATCCTGCGAAAGCACAGGCAATAAAGAACGCCAGCAGTTTATTACGAAATACCCAGATACCGCTTACCTCGGCAGCCAGCTCGTTGTCCCTGATAGCTACGAACTTACGGCCGGTGTTAGAGCGCTGTATGTTCTTGGCCAGGAAGGTACAGATAACCACCATAATAGCAGTGAGAATATACATATTCTGTTCCGTGCCAAAATCAATCGAGCCCAGGGTAAGCGGATTCGCAGCCAGACTTAACCCATGTGAAGGGCCCACTACGGCCTGATTGCCTTCATAAGTGAAACACCAGTAAATAATCTGATGGGCAGCAAGCGTGGCCAGGGCCAGATAGAACATCTTCAGCCGGACCGACGGCAATCCGAAGATAATCCCGGCAATCCCGCTTCCGATAACACAAACGGGTAAACAGGCCCATCCATTCCAGCCCCAATGATGAGACAGAATGGCCACTATATAGGCCCCCACCAGAACAAATCCACCCTGTCCTAAAGATATAAGGCCCCCCAGTCCACTCAGAATATGCAATCCCAGAACCACAATCATGGTTATTCCTATTCGAGCCAGCACTGAAAGCCAGTAATCATCTAAGGAAAGGGGTATAACCGCTATGAAGATAACAAGCGCTATGACCAGGATAACCCATTGAGTTTTGGTCCTGACAATAGCCAGTTCAGAAGCATACTTGGTACTAAACAAACCGCCCGGAAGCATGATTAAATCCTCTTAATTCCTTTCATTCCAAACAGGCCGGAGGGCCGAATAATCATCACGACCATAAGCAGTATCCAGGGTACGATATCGGCGATGCCTCGTATGTAAGTATCTGCATAGAACCCTGAAAGGCTCACAACCAACCCTATAATGAGAGCAGCCACATAAGCTCCGGCTATGGACTCCAGCCCACCCAGTACTACTATAGGTAGAGCCATCATAATAGCCAGGCCATCGATTCCCCCTCTTGAGGCATATACCGTGCCAACCACCGAGGCCAAAAGTATGCCCCCTGTTACCGCCGAGAGACACCCGATTATCCAGGCTATAGTGTAAATGCGCTTAACCCTGATTCCGAGGCTTTGACTGATGACATTATCTTCAGATACACATCTCATAGCCAGGCCGCTTCTTGTAAATCGGAAGTAAGTAACAAATATCAGGAACATCAATGTAGCGACGATAAACGAACCCAGCTCCGCCCAGGGTAGATTATATGTGCCGACAACATGCACTGTTTCACTATCGACCTGGAAAATATCCTTCAGCAGCCAGCCAATTACATCCGGCATTACCCGGTCTTTACCTTCGAAGATAAGCTTGGTTATATAATGGAGAACCGAGAATCCAAGGATCATAGTAATCAGGAAACTGGAAAGCTCCCCATGCCCGATCATGCCTCTGAAAAGGCCTCTGTCCAGGACCCAGCCAAGCAGCACGCCGGCTATGGCAACCAGGAACAGTACTAACGGATATGGAACACTCTGCTCGGCTATCAGCCACCAGGTAAGATAAGTCAGAAAAAGGAGCATGCCGCCATGGGCCATATTGAAAATCCGGGTTGCCTTATAAACCACCACCATACCAACGGTGATAAGAGCCAGGACCCCGCCATTCATCAGTCCGCCAATTATGGCTTTTACGGCCTTGTCACGTTCCTCTACTGAGAGGACAGAAAAGATCACCACCAACCCAGCTATGAGAATTGCAAGCACTACGGAGCTTACTATTATGTGAGCCTTCCCTTTCTCGTACAAAATACGCAGCCCTGAGCCGGGTAAGCCCGCTAATCTTCTGACAACATATTTTTGTTCATCCATAGATTACCCTCGCTACATGAGCTGCCGGTCCAATGTGGTCTCTTCCGGCGGGGTGGTCACTATACCTTTATTGATCGAGGAATATATCGCTTCTAACTTTACCCCTATCGCCCGGAAAAATAGAATGTCTTCACGTGAAAGGGGAGCACCGCCAGCCGAATACGCATATTTCACATGATCAAGGCCATGCTTATCCCTCAAGGGGCGAAAACATGTAATATCAGCTATAAAATACAACAGCTTTTTGGGCGGACTTACCTGCTCCTCATTTAGGTCACAATTGGCTAACTCATAACCAATAGGGAGAAGCTTTTTGAATAACACACGTTTAAGACGGCTGCTGGCAGCGAGATTATTCATTATTGTATTGGCAAGTCGATTCCACAAATGCGAGGGATAAGCCAGCATATTAGGAGATATCTCTCTAAAGTCCTTTTGAGAGGTTTCCACGCCTTCGGCAAAATTGAGCCGTTGTCCCGCCAGTAATCCTGCCCCGAACCCCAGTATCTGCTCAAAAAACCAACTTGGGTTCATTAATGATACGTACTCGTCATCCGTTCCAACTAGATTCGCATTCAGTATAGACTCAGCGGATGAAATCAGGAATTCATGAGAAACTATTGCCTCTTCAGTTTCTCCGTCGCTATTCTGCACATAAAATATGATGGCCGGGTCAGAACCGTTTCCCAGAGCTAAAGTCTGCTCGAAGTGTGCCGGGTGCTCACTCTCCGTTACCCTTGCCCGTTCAAGCAGCCCTTCATTTATCAGCTCTCTTAAACTCATCAATTCCGGGCTTTCGTAATGGCGAAGTCCCTTTTCCCTCCAGTAAATCAACTTTTGAAAAGGGAACTCTGTATAAATATCATAAAGTTTATCGAGCTGTTCCTGGTCCTGGACCATCACCAGTTTAGGATTGGAGTTGTCTATTATATATTTTATTTTCTCCGGTGAAGTAGCAGGGTTTATTGCTATTACTGTTCCCCGGCCTGATTGTATGGCAAGTTCTGACCAGAACCACTCGGGGGTGCTGTCCCCAAGGATGACAACCCTTTCTCCAGCCGCCATGCCCTCAGCAAGCAAGCCTCGGAAGATCTCTCTCACCTTTATATAGCAATCGCCCCAGGTATATTCATTCCAGATACCACGCTCTTTTTTGCGCAGGGCTACCACCCTGTCTCCCCACTGGTTATAGTTGCGGATAAGAAGCTTCGGGAACGTATTTTCGATTTCCCTCTGAGGTAAAGAGGTGACCTTTTTTGCGCTCATTTTGTATAATTATCTCCCTCAAGGGAGAGGAAACATTTAGCCCCTGAGTTACTTTCTAAACGATAATATCATAATGTTATGGTGATTTCTATTACTATGGTGACTCTACTTCTGGTATCCAGTCTTCATGAGCCCTGACAATGTTCTCCACAGCGGCGCTTGCCTCATATACCGCATAATAATTCTGGGCTATCCGCTTGGTTTCAGTGAAATTGTTGAAATCAGGAATGCCATCATACTCAAATTGCCAGGAAGTAGCAGTCTCGTAAAGTGTCTCGGAATTGAAATTCTCGGCACCATATCTTTCCACCGTCTCTTTTACTATATCAAGCATGATATACAGGTTCTTAATGGAAATATAGGTGCATCCCTGTTGGCGATACGCTTTTGCCTCGCTCTCCGAGTGTTTTTCATCCAGAAGCTGGTTTGTCAGGTCGATTATCTCACCGGTTTCGTTATACCACCTCGATGACCTGAGGAACAGCGAACCGTCGACCTCATCCCATAAGCCGGTCTTTCCAATTTCCCTGGTGAAAGCCAAAGCCGGATCCGTACCCAGGAACTTCGCATTACCACCTGCAGCTACATAATCCCGGATAAAAATATGTGGAGGTATCGGTATAAATACATAGTCACAATCCTTCAACTCCTCCGCCTGCACGGTCCAGTTAAAGCCAAATTCGGTAAGGAAGGATTTGTCCCAGTCATACAATTCGGGGTGAGCATCAGCATAATCCTTAGCTGCACTAAACACCAGATTGCTGTAACCATCATCCCAGGCAGCCCCTCCAATCTTTGCCGGCCTGTCGGCAGGAAAATCCTCATCGTTCTCAGCTATCCATTCCATCAGGGTATAGGCTTCATTTTCGGGGGTAATACCCAGGCTGAAAACATAACCTCCGTTTAATTCCTCTTTCTTCATATTGGCAGTAGCTGTAAAAGCCACAAATTTATCCCTGTCCAGGCGAGGTTTCAGCACCGGTACTGCCAGCGTAACCGGTGTCCATATAAAATCCGCACCATCACTCTTTAGCTTCTGATAACCGGGAATAGCTTTGGCAGAGTCATATTGGGTATCATATTCGACTATTCTAAATCTAACACCAGGGATAAGCTCGTTGTCATTATAATATTCGACTATATCCTTAAGCGCAGCATCAATCATGGCTAGAGTCTGAGCAGCAACCCCTGTCTGATCGGTAAGATTGCCGATAGTAATGGTCACCTTCTCGCCACTGCCTTCGCCATTTTCATCCCCGTTTGTTCCATTACCGGGAGTTCCCGTTTCTTCATCGTCGCAAGCCGGCAGGAAAGCCAGCGATAACAGCAATACTAACAGTAAAGCAAACTTACCGATTCGCTTTATAAGCATAATACCCTCCTGCTGTAAATATCATGTTATTGGCTCCCTCTAAGGCTGTGCGATTCTAACACTTGCCGCAATTAAGTGTCAAGCAGACAAATGTAAAATACTTGCTATTTCCATTTGCAATCCGGTCAAACCAATCTCTATGAGCCAATAATTAATAATGATTATAAGTTATGAAAAGGAAATTTTAAAGTTGTTTATGTTAAATCATCTACTGAGGCATCTTTCAGGAATATGATTTCATGACAGGCCGGAACCACCCCAGAAGCATTTGCACAGATACGGCCCTGATAAACTTGACAGAGTTCCATTTGATTCATATAATACAGCATATCTGAAACTTTTTGCCAGAAAATTTCGATATCCCGTAATTTCTGACAGATAATATAACGCAAAGAGACAAGGAGAAATGCCATGAAGCAAAATCCGCGCGAAAACCTTGATGACCTTGATCTTGTATTGATCAAAGAGCTGGAAAGCGACGGGAGACAAACCAACACCGATCTGGCCAGGAAAATCGGTACCAGTAAGGCTACAGCTCGCCGAAAACTGAAAAAACTCCTGGATGAAGATATTATTAAGGTTGTGGCCGTTGCCAACCCCCCGGCACTGGGCTATCAAACGGTAGCCACGATGGGCATCAACGTCCGCCCCGGTGATGTCGATAACGTAGCAGAGAGACTCGCCTCTTACGATAACGTTCATTTCGTGATTGTCAGCACGGGACGTTATGATATCATTGCATGGATGATGTTCAAAGAACCCGAAGAGTTGTCCGATTTCCTGCGAACCGAACTGGGAAACATAGAAGGACTGGTAAGCGTGGAAACGATGATCAATTTGAAAATTATCAAGGCTTCATTCACCTACCTGAGCAGTGAGCATTCCCAATAAAAATCATTAAGGAAACTACTTCCTCAAAAATCCCTTCTCCTCCGATATACAGCGAACGCCCCCCGCATCCATTGCCGCAATACACCTGTTGCAATGATCACAATCCGATTCGCGGATTTCGCCCGCCTGCAGGCGCTTGATAAAATCGGGGTCCCTTACGGTAGCCCTGCCCATCTCTAAAAATTCAAATCCCTCATTCATAGCTTCTTCCATATCATCCAGAGAAAGGATTCCACCAATATAGACTACGGGAATATTCAAAGCATCCCTGAATTTGCGCGCCCCTTCCAGCAGGTACATAGGCTCGAAAGGATAAGCCTGCACCATGAAACGCCCGAACAAAAGCAACCCCAGCTTCAACAGCGGATTTGCCTGATTTCTGACCATGTCCATTGTCGGCACATTCCCTCGCATCATATATAATGGTGTACGGGCAGTAAAGCCACAACTGGGAATAATGGCACTCGCCCCTTCAGCCTCAAACACCCTGGCAACCTGAATCGCTTCCTCCAGTTCGAGCCCCCCATTGAAGCCGTCTCTCTGATTCATCTTAACCAGGATGGGAAAATCCGCACCAACCGCATCTCGAACTCGTTTAATCACGGCAGCAGGGAAGCGCACACGATTTTCCAGAGGGCCCCCATAGCGATCCTTGCGGTGATTTGTCCATGGGGACAGGAATTGACTAAGCAGGTATCCATGCCCGGCATGAATTTCCACCGCATCGAACCCCGATTCCTTTGCCCTTTTTGCTGCACTTACAAAATCCCCAGTTTTTTCTTCGATCTGCTCTTCGCTCATCTCACGGGAAATCGATAAGCGGAACAGACAGAACTTACGCGAAGCGCCAAGCGGCCTCATCCCAATCTCGCTGCTGCTGGCAAAAAAACCGCAATGCCCCAATTGAATAGAGGCAGCTGCCCCCTCCCCATGGACTGCATTTGTCAACCTTGCAAGGTCGGGGAGAATCTCATCCCGCATCCACATTTCATGGCCAAAAGCCCGTCCATCAAAACTGACCGAGCAGTAAGCCACCGTGGTCATGCCTATTCCCCCCTCGGCGACCCTCCGGTGATGCTCTATCAGGGCATCAGTTACCTGCCCTTCCTGGCACAAACCCTCAAAGCATCCGGAGCGGATAGTGCGATTACGCAGCTCAAGTCCTGCAATTTTCCCCGGCGTGAAAACTTTACTCTGAACCTGCACCCCCATCTCCTGACCTCCTTTCTAATCTAACTTGAAATTTTTTTGGGCCAATGATTCAAAACTCTATCTAATTATGAACCAATTGATATCATTAGGCCAAATTATACAACACTAATGTCCCAAAAACAAGCTCCAGGGTTGTCTTTTTTGGAAAAAATATGTATAATTGACGGAGTCGTAAATACGAAATCAGGGTAGCCAAATTTCTTAAAGCCTAAGGGAGGGAAAGATGGGTCTTCTTGAAGATATCTCTAAAGCCGTTGAAGAGCTGGAAAAGGAAGAGGCGTTATCGCTGGTTCAGAAAGCTCTGGACGAAGGAATATATCCGCCGGATATAATCAACTCCGGCATAGTGCCCGGCTTGCAGGGAGTTGGTAAGCGGTTCGAAGCTGAAGAGTATTTCCTGGCGGAACTGATGATGGGAGGAAAAGTCAGCCAGTCATGCATCGACCTGGTGCAACCACATCTCCCTGACACCGGCGGCGCCAATCTGGGCACCGTCATACTCGGTGCCGTTGAAGGAGACCTCCATGATATCGGTTATGGCCTGGTAGCAACTCAGCTTGAACTGAACGGTTTCAAAGTCCACAAAATCGGAGTGAATATACCTGCCATGACATTCATCGATAAAGCCAAGGAGCTCAATGCAGATATCATAGGTTTATCTGCTTTCCTGGTGACTACCATACCCAATTGCAACGAAGTCATCAATTATCTTCAGGATATGGGAATCAAGGACAAATACAAGGTCATCATCGGGGGCGCGGAAACAAGCCAGGAGAAAGCCGATGAAATGGGGGCCGACGGATGGGCCCCTAACGCCGTTGAGGCGGTAACTTTGTGTAAAAAACTGATTGGTGTTTAAGCCTGAGCCCGTCCTGCGGCCAACAGTTTTACAACACCATCCCCATCCGCTACAAACCATCAATAACTAATGAGGAGGGAATAGTGATTCCAATTATTGAATTCCAGGAACGATCCTTGAACGGTCCGGTAATGAAAGCCGACGAGTTCGACATGGAGTTTTCCATGAAAATCCGCGAACTGGTCAAAAAATATAATATCGAATACAACGAAAATGAGCTGGTTGTTGACGATGCCACGGCCGATGCGGTCTATCAGGCAGCGGTTGACCTGCTGGCTGAAGTCGGGATCTATCACATGGACACCGAACGGGTTATCAAGTTCACCAGGGAAGAGGTCGAACAGGTTGCCAGGGAGTATCGCGAAAAACCAGCTAAGCACACTTTCGGCAAGGGAAAAGATAAAGTCACCGTCAAATATCGAACCAGCACGGACAAACGACCTCCCACACTGTACGCCGGGTCATGGGGTGTGGCACAACAGGACTGGTACAAAGCTTATGTTAAGTCCTTTGCTCAGGAAGAATCCATCAAGGCGATGGGAATCACCGCCGGGCTGGCTAAACTGGGAGACCTGAAAGCAAAAGCGGGGACGATAAGCGAGGTTGTCGTAGGCCTGTGGGAAAACGAGAGAGTAAAAGAAATCCTGGATGAAGTAGGGCGTCCGGGTCTCCATCTGGGCCTGCTGGCTACTTTGAGCAGCCCGCCAGGAATTATGACCATTGTTGGAGCCGGCTTCCGCGACAAGCACAACACCCAAATCGGAGTGCACATAATCCCGGAAATGAAAATCAGCTGGAGCCAGTTTATGCTGGCGGAGTTTTGCAGGGTACGGGGCATTCAGCCCTGGCAGAGCTCTATGTCGATGATCGGGGGCTTGTGCCGGAATGCCCAGGATGCTGCAGTAGGACTGACAGCCAATCTGCTGGGCCAGCTCTCCTACGCTCAGGGGCAACTGTGCAGCCTTTTTACTAATCACATGGACGGGAGATCGGCAACCCGGCCGACACACTGGGCTTTCAGTGCCGCCGCCCGTGCTTCCGAACGCAATATCAAGGTTTGTATCGGGGGCTCCTCTGCCGGTGTCCTGTGTAAATCGCCGTTCACCCTCATTCAGGCAGTCAATATGGCAGCCCTGTTCACTGCCAGCGGCCTGGCATATTTGTGGACTGCCGGCAATACCGGCATTGAGGCACGTTATACCGGAGAAGCCATGAACGCCGTCGCCGGAATGGAAAGGGAACAGGCTAACGAGTTGATTAATAAAATAATGGATCTGCAGGCTAAATACGCACCGGAAGTAAAAGGCAACACCTGCAAATTCCCTGAGGTATACGACATCGAAACCGTCCAGCCCCACCAGTGGTACGTTGATTATCTGGAGAGAGCGAAGGAGGAATTGGCCGCCTGCGGCGTCCCTTACTAATCCGAAAGCCCCGGGGGAATTTGTTCTTTTAAGTAAGTTTAGGAGCATCTTTTTATATCCACGTTGCCAGGGAAACTATGCTCATAATTGGAGAATCGCTCAATGCCACTATTCCATCGGTCCACGAGGCGGTCATCGACCACGATGAAGCTAAAATCGCTTCGCTGGCAAAGATTCAGGAAGAGTGTGGCGCCGATATGCTTGACGTAAATGCGGCGGTAGCCGGTCAGAACGAGATTGAGGACCTGGTATGGATGGTTCAAACGGTGCAACGAACAACAGCATTGCCTCTGGTTCTGGATAGCTCAAATCCCGAGGCTATTGAAGCAGCTCTGGGCGTTTATACAGGATCAACTCCTATCATTAATTCAATTACAGGAGAGATGACGGAGGGCCATGTCGGACTCCTCCAGCTGGCAGTAGACCACGATTGCGGACTGGTCGGTATGTGTATGGACGAGGCAGGCATTTCACCCAACTCAGAGGTAAGATGCTCTATCGCTGTAAAACTGTTCGAGCGAGCCACTTCCGCCGGCCTCGCCCCGGATAAACTGTATATCGATCCTCTGGTAATGGCAATAGCCGCCGATTACACCGCCGGCCTCGCTTCCTTGAACGTGCTGCAGCTTGTCCATGAGCGCCTCCCCAGTGTCCGGACATTCTGCGGTGCCAGTAATGTCAGCTACGGGATGCCTTTGCGAAAGCTCCTCAACCGCACCTTCGTGAGCATGCAGGCGGCACTGGGGATGGATGCTTTCCTGATCAATGTGCGTGATAAGGAATTGATGGCCACTCTGTTAACGGCAAAAGCCCTTATCGGGCAGGATGAGTGGGCAATGGACTATATCAAGGCTTATCGAGCCGGGAGGCTGGTTAATTAATGAAAACTGCGCTAATCGTCTGTGGCGCGCTGCGACGCGAAGTCAAGAAAATAGCCAGCCAAAATGGTTGGGACGTAGAAATATACAGTGTCTCACCAGACGACCATTTGTTCCCGGAGCGCATCGCTCCAGACGTGGAAGAGCGGATAGTGAAGCTCCGCGGCCGCTATGAGCATATGGCAGTGGTCTTCGGCGAGTGCGGCTCAAGAGGAAAACTGGATGAGGTGCTGGCCAGATACAACCTTTCGCGTATCGATACGCAAAACTGCTACGAAATGTATGCGGGCGAACTTTACCATGAGATGCTCGAAGAGGAAAGGGGAACCTTCTTCCTGACCGATTTCCTGACAGCAACCTTCCGCCACGCCGTAATGGAAGGACTGGGCCTTGATCGTTACCCGGAGCTCAAACAGGACTATTTCCATAACTGCACCCGAATCGTTTACCTGATCCAGAACGAGAACCCTCGCTTGCGAACCGAAGCTCAGGCCATCGCCGACTTCATGGGATTGCCATTAAAATTTTACAGGACAGGATACGAAGGTCTGGAAAAGCAACTCAAAGTGCTGCTTAACAGGGAGAAACACCACGAAAGGTCCCCTTCTTCTAATAAAACCGCCTCTTCGGGGAAAAATGATATAACTGGTGATCTCCTCATGCTTTGTTAACAGGAGGGACGAATGGCAGGAAAACCTGATAAATGGGACCTGGAAGTTGACTTCATAGTGGCGGGGTCCGGAATTGGAGGGCTGTCCGGTGCCATCACAGCTCACGACGAGGGCTTGAACACTGTCGTCCTCGAAAAAGCACCTAAACTCGGAGGCGTAGCCGCCCTTTCCGGTGGTGAGATATGGGTGCCCAACAATCATGTCATGGAGCGCAATGGCCTCAAGGACTCGCGGGATGAAGCCAAAAAGTATCTCGAGTTCCTGGCCGGCGGTTTCGCAGATCCCGAGCTGGCCGATATCTATTTGGATATGGCCCCAGCAGTCTGCCGGTACATGGAGGAAAAAGCAGGTGTGCGGTGGAAATCCATACCCAATTTCGCCGATTATTACTATCCTCAGGTGGATGGAGCTTTACCCGAAGGTCGGTATCTTGAGACAGAGGTATTCCAGGGTTCCGAGCTGGGCGAATGGGAAGGGATTTCCCGGCTGACTCCCCACATGCCACCCGGCGTCAGCGCCGGGGAGATTTTCGGATGGGGCGGCATGGCGGCAGTAGCCAGCTGGGACTGGGCACTCATCGGGCAAAGAATGTCAGAGGGTTACCGTGGCTTTGGCCCCGGCCTTATGGGGTACTTTATCAAAGCAGCCATGGTGGACCGCCAGATCCCCGCCTATGTTGATACACCGGTGCGGGAATTGGTGGTTGAAGACGGCGCAGTAATTGGGGCCAAAGCGGAACGCGAGGGCAAAGATTTCTGGGTAAAAGCGAACAAAGGCATCCTGCTGTGCCTGGGAGGATATGACTGGAACGACGAACTTACCAGATACTACGAACAAATGCCGGAGGTTCATTCCGCCTGTCCTCCACAAATCGAAGGCGACCATTTCAGATTCTGCTGCGAAATCGGAGCCCAGATTGCTGTGATCCCGGCGGGAACGCTCGCTACCATGTTTGCCTACAATATCCCTTCCGAAGAGGCCGAGGGTAAACCGCTGTGGAGAATATCTGCCGAGGGAGGGTATCCGCACGCCATACTGATAAATCGCTACGGGCGGCGTTTCTGCGATGAGTCTTTCTACCCTCAATATTCCCCCACACCGCACAGGTGGGACGGGAACAAACGTGAATTCCCCAATTTCCCGCTCTGGATGGTCTTCGACCAGAATCACCGCGACAACTATATGATAGGACCGATGGCACCCGGCACCGACCTGCCCGAACAACTGGTTCACAAAGCCGATACCCTGAGGGAACTGGCCGATATGCTCGGCGTGAACCCCGACGGGCTGGAAACCGAGGTGGCTAGATTCAACCAATTCTGTCAAGACGGCGTCGATAAGGACTTCGGCAGGGGGCAGTATCCCTGGGCCAATTTCATGACCGGCGATTTGCGCCGAAAGCCAAATCCAAACCTCGGGCCCCTTGAAAAGCCTCCTTTTTACGGAATACGCCTTACCATCAACTCGGTGGGGATCGTCTCGGCCGGGATGAAAACCAACAAGAATGCCGAAGTTATGCACGTGCGGGGACATGCCATCCCCGGCCTGTACGCGGTGGGGAACACCGCCGCCGCACTGGATACGGGAGCCGGCTATCAAAGCGGATTTGCCTGCACCCGCGGAATGGTGTGGGCCTATGTTGCTGCCAAACATGCCCTGAAAAGATAGCCTTACACAAACCCTTTGGGGGCTCGATTTTGAAGCCTTGCCATGAGAGAATAATGTAGCCACCTTCTTCTCTCAGATTTAATGAATGTAATACTTAAGGAGGGATTAAAATAATGGCCACAAAACCGCAGAAGTGGGATCTGGAAACCGATGTCCTGGTGCTGGGCTCAGGAGGTGCCGGATTGACAGCCGCCATCATCGCTCGTGATGAAGGTTCCGACGTCGTCCTTCTGGAGAAAACCAGCAAGATTGGAGGGGCAACAGCGGTATCCGGAGGATTCCCCTGGATTCCCAACAACCATCTGGAACCCAAAGAAGGGATATCCGATTCCCGGGAAGATGCCCTCACCTATATGAGATTCATTGCCGACGGTCAGGTCGATGACGAACTCATAGTGGCATTCGTAGATAACGCCCCGGTAATGATGAAATATATAGAAGAAAAGGTAGGTCTGAAAACCGTTATCTCCGAGATGCCCGACTACCACGACGGCAAACCTGGCGGAAAAGTGAAAGGGCGCAGCCTGGGACCGGACTCCTTCGATTCGAATGAGCTGGGTGAGTGGAAGAATCGTTTGCGCCAGGCCCCGGTGGTCATGTTCCCCACTTCCTGGGAAGAATACGAAAAGAGCAACGCCAAAGCCGACCCCAGCCAATTGGATTATGTCAAGCTTGCCAATAACATGATGGCCGGCATCGTAGGAATGGGAATGTCGACGGCTGCTCACCTGTTAAAAGGCTGTCTCGACCGAGGTGTCGAACCGGTCATGAAAGCGAGGGCCATGGAATTCATTCAGGATGAAGACGGCCGGGTAATCGGGGTACGCGCCGAAAAAGAGGGCAAGGACTTTTACGTTCGAGCCAGCCAGGGGGTCATACTGGCTACCGGCGGATTCGAATGGAATGAAGAACTCAGAAAGAAGTTCGTGCCCAGCCCTGACTTTTTGCCGCTCAGTCCTCCCGGCAACGAGGGTGATGGCTTGAAGATGGCCATAGCCATCGGAGCGGAACTGGGAAACATGCACCAGATATGGGGAGTTCCCTCATGCCAGGTTCCCGGCGAGGAGTACGACGGCAAACCCCTGGGCAGAATGACCATGGGCGAACGGACAATGCCCCACGCCATCATGGTAAACCGCCAGGGCAGGCGTTTCGTGGACGAATCCTTCAACTACAGCGATGTGGCTAAAGTGTTCTGCGATGTTAACCCGGTAACTTATGAACATGTCAATGTTCCCGCCTGGCTGGTTTTCGATCAGCAATTCAAGGACAAATACCTGTTCTTCGTCACCCCGCCAGGAGAGCCGGTTCAGGAATGGGTAATCCAGGCAGATACTGCAGAGGAGCTTGCCACCAAAGCGGGGTTCGACCCGGAAGGCTTTAAGGCTACCTTAGAGCGCTTCAATGAGTTCGCACAGAAAGGGGAGGACCCGGATTTCGGCCGCGGCAGCACCGCTTACGACAGATATCAGGGCGACCCCAATCACAAACCAAACGATGCCCTGGGGACAGTGGAAAAGCCGCCTTTTTATGCCGTGCCGATCATGCGTGGCGCCCTGGGGAGCAAAGGCGGCCCGGCCACTAATGTAAACGGCCAGGTGAAACATATTATGGGTGGAGTGATCGAAGGCCTGTACGCGGCCGGAAATGCCATGGCCAGCACCAGCGGGCCGGGATATGCCGGCGCCGGAAACACCATAGCCGCCGGCATGACCTGGGGATATATTGCCGCCAGACATGCAACCAAGCAACCGAAGAAATAATGAAGGGGAGGATTTCGAAAAATGCCTGACGTTACACATGTTGAAACGGTAAAAGCCCCTATTTCTACAACCTGGGAGTTCTGCAAGGACATGAACAACTGGGTCCAGTATCTCAAGGGTTATGAAAAACACGAAGAGAAGAGTGATACCGATTCGATATGGTGGATCAAGGGGGACGTGGGAATCATGGCTAAAACTGTCTCGTTCGAAGTTCACATCGACGAGTGGGTCGACGAGGACCGGGTAACCTTTTCCATGAAAGGTATCAGTGAGTCGATGAATGGTAAGGGAGCTTTAAGGCTTGAACCTGAAGGAGATAACGCCACCAGGCTCAATTTTTATCTCGAAATAAAGGCCGGCGGACTGATCGGCCCGATGGTCAATGCGGTCCTGGGCCCTGTGCTAAAACCTATAGCTGAAGATTTTGCCAACAAAATGGTCGCTCGAATCGAAGAAATTCAAGCCTCAAAGTAAATCCAGCAACCGGGGGCGGCCTTCAGGCCGCCCCCAATGAATATTCTTTCACCGGGCGGCATCTCGCAATCTCAAGGGGATACTTTAATGACAGATCTACCCAAACTGTTCAGCCCTATAAATATCGGTTCGATGGAACTCAAGAACCGAATCGTCATGTCTCCCATGCATACCGATTTTGCCAACAACGACGGCACAATATCGCCCAGATTAAAGACCTATCTCGTTACGCGTGCAAAGGGTGGGGCAGGGATAATCACCATGGAGATAGCCACCATAGACGGCAAGTCGCCATACATGCCCAACACCATCGGCATCTGGGACGATAAATTCATTACCGGCCTCAGCGAGCTGGCCGCTGAAGTTCATTCTTACGATGCTAAGATCGTCCCCCAGATATCCCACCCGGGGCCCGAATCGCTGGCCCCGTTTTTCTACGGCATACAGCCCATGGGCCCATCTCCGCTGATGGCCGAAACCACCAAACAGATGTGCCGGGAGATGACGGCCGAAGATATCGAAAAAACCATCGAACAGTACGGCGATGCCGCCAGACGCGCCCGTGAAGCCGGATTCGACGGCATGGAACTGCACGCCGCTCACGCCTACATGCTGATCGGGTCTTTCCTTTCCTCACTGCGTAACCGCCGCACCGACAGATACGGCGGCTCCATCGAAGGACGCCTAACTTTCGCCCTCGAGGTGATTGAGAACATCCGCCGCAAAGCCGGCAAAGATTTCCCCCTCATAATCCGAATCTCCGGGGATGAACTGGCCCCGGGGGGCCGGAATATCCGCGAAACCCAGTACATCGCACCCAGGCTGGTTGAGGCCGGGGTAAACGCCTTTCACGTCTCCGCAGGCTCCATGCCCCAGACCTCCTGGCGCATCATGCCGCCCACCGGCACACCCCTGGGCATCAATGTACCGCTGGCGGCCGACCTGAAGAAGGTGGTCGATGTGCCGGTGATGGCAGTCGGCCGCATCAACCACCCGCTGGTGGCCGAGGATATCCTTCAAAGGGGAGAAGCTGATATCACGGTGATGGGCCGCGCCCTGATAGCCGACCCCGACTTTCCCAATAAAGCGTTAGAGCGAAGATTTGAAGATATCGCGCCATGCCTTGCCTGCGGCAACGGCTGCAGCGGCCGCAAGGTCGGCACCGATCTCACCTGTGTGGTCAATCCAACGGTAGGAAAAGAGGATGAAATGCTTCCCCTGGAACCGGCAAGCCAGCCGAAAAAAGTGATGGTCATCGGGGGCGGACCAGGTGGGCTGGAAGCGGCCCGCATCTCTGCTCTGCGCGGACACCAGGTGACTCTTTATGAGAAGGAAGCTTCAATCGGAGGTCAGTTCAGGCTGGCAGCGGTCCCTCCCATGAAACAGGAACTGACCAGGCTCATCCGGTACTTTGAGGTCCAGCTTGAGAAGGCCGGGGTTGAGGTCCGGCTGAATACCGAAGTCACACCTGAACTTGTCGAGGAGGTCAAACCGGATGTTGCCATCATCGCCACCGGCGCCGAATCGCTCATTCTCAATATACCCGGCATCGACGGCAAAAGAGTGGTCACGGCTCATCAGGTCCTGGCAGGCGAAATCTCCTTGCCGAGAGGAAAGGTGCTGGTGATCGGGGGAGGACTGGTCGGGCTGGAAACTGCCGAATACCTGGCATCACCGGGTGACAACCCGATCATAGGCCGCACCGAGGTTACCATCATCGAAATGCTGAGCGAGGTGGGGCTAGATATGTCCCCCGAGGTCAGGGTGCTGAGCATGCAAAAACTGCGGGAAAGCGGGGCTCAAATTCTGACTTCAACTAAAGTCGAGGAGTTCCTCGAGGACGGGGTAGTTGTTTCCCGAAATGGCCAGAAGGAAACCATCACGGGAATGAAGCGGATTGTGCTGGCCATGGGAGCAAGGCCGGTCGAAGTGCTGAGCGCCAAGCTCAAGGGTAAAGTCAACGAAGTTCATGTTATAGGGGATGCCAAAGCGGCCCGCCGCGCCCTGGAGGCCATCGCGGAAGGCGCTCAGGTAGGAAGGGAGATTTAGCATCATAATATATCCTTCCTCCAAAATGATAAAAATCCCAATAACCAGCGAAATTTCAAATTCCCATAACCAAATCTCTTGTCGGGACATTGGTGCTTGGAGCATTGGTTATTGTCTGGTGATTGGAAACTGGTAATCGGAATTTCCCTGTGGGTTAGCGGAATATCGAACAACTAACAACAAAAGCCGAATACATAATTTTTTCGGGTCAAATCCGGAGTGACTACGGGAAGGATAGTGAGAATGGCCAAGCTTGAAAAACTCTTCAGCCCGCTCAAGATCGGTTCGATGGAAATGCGCAACCGAATCGCCATGGCACCGATGGCCACGAACTGGGCCAATCAGGATGGAACCATATCCGAAAGGTTGTCCGATTATTTCGAGGCCCGGGCCAAAGGGGGAGTCGGGCTCATAATCCTGGAAGTGACCACCGTCGATAACGCCTTCCCCTATGTGCCCTGCACCATCGGGCTGGCGGACGAGAACCAGATGGCGGCCATGCGCCAGTTCACCGATATCATCCACTCCCACGGAGCCAGGGTCGTCCCCCAGATATCACATCCGGGTCCGGAGTCTCTTTCCGGCATCTTCGGCAATATCCAGCCGGTAGGCCCTTCGGTGGGAATGTGTCACAGCAACAAGCAGATGTATCGAGAGCTGGCCCTTGACGAGATCGAGCCGATAATCGAGCAGTTCGGCCAGGCCGCCCGCCGGGCCAGGGAGGGCGGCTGCGACGGGATAGAATTGCACTGCGGTCACTGTTACATGCTGCTGGGGTCATTTATCTCCGCCCTGCGCAACCGGCGCACGGATAAGTACGGCGGCTCCATCGAAAATAGACTCCGACTCCCGCTTGAAGTAATCGAGCGCATCAGGGACAGGGCCGGCAAGGACTTTCCCATAATCATGCGGATCTCCGGCGATGAGCTGGTCGGCGGCGGCCGGGATATACACGAGACCTGCTATATTGCCCCCACCCTGGCCGAAGCTGGGATAGATGCCTTCGACGTCTCCGCCGGTGCTTTCCCTCAAATGTCATGGCGCATACTGCCTCCCTCCGGGACACCCCTGGGGATCAACACGGCCTTTTCAGCAGCCCTGAAACAGGTGGTCGATGTGCCGATTATGACGGTGGGCAGGGTCAACGACCCTCGTTTTGCCGAGGACATCCTGCAAAGGGGTGAGGCCGATGCCATAATCATGGGCCGGGCGCTCCTGGCCGACCAGGAATGGGCCAACAAGGCCTCCGAGGGCAGATTCGAGGATATCGCTCCCTGCACCAGTTGCGGCGGGGGATGCATCGCCGGCCGGGAATCGGGACGGGCCATGAGCTGCGTCATCAACCCCACCGTAGGCAGGGAAAGTAAAATGGAAATCCTCCCAACAGAAAAATCCAGAAAGGTAATGGTTATCGGGGCGGGGCCGGGCGGGCTGGAGGCAGCTCGTGTGGCCGCTCTCAGGGGACACCGGGTTACCCTCTACGAAAAAAGTCCCAAAACGGGCGGCCAGCTGAATCTGGCGGCAGTCCCGCCGATGAAACAGGAGCTTACCAGGTGGGTGCGATACCTTAACACCCAGGTGGAAAAGGCCGGCGTTGAGGTCAGGCTGAATACCGAAGTCACTCCCGAGCTGGTCAAGGAAGTCAGGCCGGATGTTGCCATCGTGGCAGTTGGAAGCGAAGCCTTCATCCCCGATTTCCCCGGCATCGAAAAAGCGAAGGTGGCCACGGCTCATGATATTCTTTCAGGACAAGTGCCTATCCCCCTGGAAAGCCCCCTGATGTCCGGTAAAACGGGTATTCCCGAATCAAGTATCCTGGTCCTCGGCGGCGGCATGGTGGGATGTGAAACCGCCGATTTCCTGGCCGCCAAAGGGGATAACTCGATCATGGGACGTGTGGCCGTTACTATAGTAACCAGCAAAGAAGAGATCGGGCTGGATATGGTACCGGAGACCAGGACACTTTTGATGCAGAGACTCCGGGACAAGGGCGTGAATATCTCGAATTCATCAATTGTCAAAAAGATTCTCGAAGACGGCGTTCTCATTGAAAGGAACGGTCAGGAAGAAACCATTCGAGGAGCGGACATGATCATTCTGGCCCGGGGTGTCAAATCGGTTGACAAAATCAGCCGGGAGATTGAAGATAAGGTAGCCGAAGTTCACGTAATCGGCGACGCCAGAGAACCGCGCGAGGCCCTGGAGGCGATTGCCGAAGGAAGTAAAGTGGGAAGGGAGATTTAGAATGATACCGATAATCGAGTTCCAGAAACGTTCCCTGACCGGCCCGGTGATGAAGGCCGATGAATTCGACCTGGCCTTCTCCAAGAGGCTCCGGGAACTGGTGGCCGAATATGAAATCAAATACGACCCCCAGATGCTCATCGCAGATGACAAAACGGCCGATGCGGTCTTTAAGGCTGCCGTGGAACTGCTGGCGGACATTGGTTTGTACCACATGGATACGGAACGGGTGGTCAAATTCACCAGGGAAGAGATTGAAGGGATTGCCCGCCAATACAGTGAGAATCCCGCCAGCCACACCTTCGGCAAAGGGAAAGATACCTGCACCGTCAGTTACCGAACCAGCACCGATTCAAGGCCTCCCACACTGTATGCCGGCGCCGCCTCGGTCGCCGAGGAAGAATGGTTCATACCTTTCGTGCAGTCATTCGCCCAGGAAGAAACCATTGAGGCTATGGGTATAGCCCCGGGGCTGGCCAAGCTCGGCGATCTGGAGCCCAAAGCAGGCACACTTAGCGAAATCTATGTTGCTCAATGGGAACAGGAGCAGATCAAAGAGGTGCTCCGCCGGGTGGGTCGGCCTGACATGCATTGCGGCCTGCTCTCTACGGTGAGTACCGTCGGCGGGACCCTGGCCATGATCGGGCCGGGACTCCGTGAAGCACACAACACCCAGATCGGGGTGCATATAATCCCGGAGCAGAAGGTCGACTGGACCAGATTTATCCTGTCCCAATTCTGCCAGGACCGGGGCATCCAGCCCTGGCAGAGTTCGATGTCTATGATCGGGGGGCTGTGCCGGGACGCTGCCGATACGGCGGTGGGTTTGGTGGCCAACATGCTGGGGCAGCTTTCCTATGCCCAGGGAGCCCTGTGCAGCTTCTTCACCAACCACATGGACGGTACCTGGGGAACGCGGCCATGTCAGTGGGCTTACAGCGCCGCCGCCCGCGCTTCCGAAAGGAACATCAAGGTTTGTATAGGCGGGGTGGCCGCCCCCAATATGGATATATGGCTTATGGAGGAGGCCCTGATTCACGCCACGGCCTCGGCTCTCATCAATACCGCCAGCGGCATGTCATATCTGTGGATAGGGGGCCCGTCCGGACTGGATACCCGCTTTATCGGCGAAGCTATGAAGGCGACTGCCGGTATGGAGCGGGAAAAGGTAAACGACCTGGCCCAGAAGATGCTGGCCATAATGGATGAGACCCAGCCCAAGGAAATGAAATTCCAGATACCCTTCCCCGATATGTACGATCTGCAAACGGTCAAGCCCCGGCCCGATTATGAATCGATGCTGCTGCGCGCCAAAGACCGGCTGGCGCGCCTGGGGGTGCCTTACTAATGATTTTGTGGGGGTAATGATGACACAACCAATTGTAGAATTATTCGATCTCAGCGGGAAAGGGGCCATCGTGACCGGCGGTGGCATGGGCATCGGTCAGGCCATATCCATGCGGCTTGCCGAAGCGGGTGCCAGCGTCATGATCGTCGATCTGGACCTGGATGCAGCCAGCCAGACGGTGGAAGAAATCAAATCGAGCGGCGGGAAGGCTCAGTCCATTAAGGCAGATGCCTCCAGTTCCGCCGACGCCAGGAAAATAGTTAAGGCAACCGTGGATGAGTTTGGCAGCCTCGATATTCTGGTCAACAATGCCGGCATCTATCCTCTTCTCCCTGTCATGCAGGTTGAAGAGAACCTTTTTGATAAGGTAATAAGCGTCAATCTGAAAGGATCATTCGTATATGCGCAGACGGCCGCAGCGCAGATGATAGAAGCCGGCAAGGGAGGAAAAATCATCAACCTTGCCTCGGTAGATGGATTCCACCCCAACGGCAATGCCACACCCTATAATGCTTCCAAAGGTGGAGTAGTTATGCTCACCAAGGCACTGGCCCTCGAACTGGCCCCTCACAATATACTGGTAAACGCCGTAGCACCGGGAAATATTCGGACGCCGGGAACAAAACTGACCGCCGAGGAGGCAATCGCCAAAGGCGTCAGCCTGGAAGACCTGGGGAAAAGCTTCCTGGGCAGAATTCCACTCCAGCGTTCCGGAAAACCGGATGACATCGCCAAGGTGGTCCTGTTCCTGGCCAGTGGCGCTGCCGACTATATGACCGGCGATATCCTGCTTGTAGACGGGGGATATCTGCTTTCCTAATGAAGTATAAGGAGAAGAAAGAGGAAAATGCCAACCATAAGCGAATTGTTTGACCTGAGTGGCAAAGCGGCCCTGGTTACGGGCGGGGCTACAGGAATCGGGCAGGCCATATCCAGGCGTCTTGCCGAAGCGGGCGCCAGCGTGATGGTCGCCGATATCAATATCGAGGCAGCCAATGAAACCGCCAAGGAAATCAACAGAAATGAATGCAGTGCTCAATCCTGCCACGCCGACGCCTCCCAGGCTGCTCATGCCACCCAATCCGTTCAGGACACCATAAAAGAGTTCGGTCACATCGACATCCTGGTCAACAACGCCGGCGTATACCCGGCTTCGCCATTCATGGAAACGACAAAAGCCCTCTGGGATAAGGTGCTGAATCTCAATCTCGGCGGCCCGTTTCTATTCTCCCAGGCGGCAGCTCAGGCCATGATAGAGGCCGGCAACGGGGGTAAGATCATTAACATGGCCTCCGTCGACGGCATCAGACCAACCGGTTACATGGCCCATTACAACTCCTCCAAAGGCGGCCTGATAATGCTGACCAAGGCGCTGGCGCTGGAACTGGCTCCGCATCATATACTGGTCAACGCCATCGCTCCGGGAGGTATTGTTACTGCCGGTACCATTCAAACAGGGGAAGAAATGACCAGGATTACCGGCAAAACGCTGGAGGAATTCGCCACGGAAATGGGAGGCCGCATGCCGCTGGGGCGCATGGGAGAACCGGACGAGGTAGCCAGAGTGGTACTTTTCCTGGCCAGCAAAGCTTCCGATTACATTACCGGCGATACAATCGTAGTCGATGGTGGATATCTGCTTTGCTGATCTCAAACAATTAGCTGAGAAATCAGGGCACCGGTTCCGGCCCTGATGGTACCTTGACAGTCTTTTTAGACAGGTGATAGAATCCCGCAGAAGGAAAAGCAATCTTTAAATCCCGCAAGGAGGTTGAACAAATGGTGCAAGGAGCTCTTGAAGGTGTAAAGATAATCGAGTTCGGGCATTTTCTGCTGGTGCCCACCGCTACAGCCATGCTTGCTGACTGGGGAGCGGAGGTGATCAAAATCGAAAACTTTAAACGAGGCGGCGATGCGGTTCGCTTTGCCACCCCAATCGAAGGGGTGATGCCGCCATCGGAACTTAAACAGAGCATGTGGTTCCATTATTTTAATCGTAACAAAAAGAGTGTCGGAATTGACACAAAGTCCGCAAAGGGACGCGAAGCCCTTTTCAAACTTATCGAACAAGCAGATGTGTTCGCCACCAATTTCGACGTAGGGGCCGTCGAAAAACAGGGGCTGGATTATGAAAACCTGAAGAAAATCAATCCCAAGTTGATTTACTGCCAGGGGTCCGGGTATGGGACGAAGGGACCGGACAAATACAAGCCCGGGTTCGATTACGCCGCCTGGTGGGCCCGAAGCGGTATGATGGACAGGATCTCCAGTGATGTAGACCCCCGGCCTCAAAGAGCCGGCCTGGGAGACAACCAGGTAGCTCCGGCTATCGCAGGCGGTATCGCCGCTGCTCTATATGCCAGAGAGAAAACCGGCATGGGCCAAAAGATAGAAGTAAATCTCTATCACTACGCTGTCTTCGGGGCCGCCTTCGATATCGGTGCCGCTCTCAACGTGGGGGTCAACATTCCCAAGACGGACCGAACCAGGGTCACCAATTTCATGTGGAACGTCTACAAGACGAAAGATGAAAAGTGGATCATGTTTGTCATGCCGCAGACAGATCTATTCTGGGATCGTTTCTGCAAAGCTATAGGCAAACCTGAATGGGAAAACGACGAGAGGTTCGATTCTCACCAGAAGAGAATGGAGCAAAACATGTATCTGATCCCGGAAATGGACAAAATCGCCGCCACCAAAAATGCTGATGAATGGGACCAGATAGCTCGGGACTACGATATCGTGCTGGGATGGGTCCAGACCCCCATGGATGTTGCCAATGACCAGCAGGCATGGGACAACGGCTTCTTCGAGGAGGTAACGGAAGAGGCCAGCAATTTCAAGTTCAAGATGATCAATTCCCCGGTAACCTTCAGTGATACCCCGGCCACCATCCGGACCCTGGCTCCGGCGCTGGGCCAGAACACAGAGGAGATTCTCCTCGAGCACGGCTATTCCTGGGATGACCTCTCAGCAATGAAGGAAGAAGGAGTAATCATTTAAGCTAGTTTTCAGTCATCAGCTGGCAGTTGTCAGGTCCCCGCTTGATGGAGGGAAATGCCAGCGAAGGTCGTCTCGATAGCTGAATAACAGTCAAAAAACAAAAGGGAGGTGAAGATTTAAACCATGAAAGCCGGATTTATTGGAATGGGAGACATCGGCCTGCCCATGGCCAAAAACGTGGTCAAGAAAGGATTTGAAACGTACATAACCGGGCATGTCCGAAGGGAGCCAATCGATGAAATGATCTCCCTGGGAGCCAAAGAATGTGCCAATCCCAAAGAAGTGGGCCAGAACGCCGATGCCGTGATCATTATGGTGCAAAACGATACCCAGGCGGATAAAGTCATCTTCGGCGAGAATGGCCTGATGGAAGGAATGAAGGACGGAGGCGGTATTATCCTGATGGGAACCTTCGCCCCCCAGTTCTGCCGGAGAGTCGCTGAAGAGGGCTCCTCCAAGAAGATCGAAGTGCTGGATGCCCCGGTGGTGGGAGCCAGGATGGGCGCCGAGGCCGGAACCCTGGGAATCAGCGTCGGCGGGGACGAGGCTCTGGTTGAAAAGTACCGTGCCCTGATCGAGACCATGGGCACCATCACTTACTGCGGGCCCCTGGGAATGGGACAGATCGTCAAACTGGCCAACAACATGTGTGCCACTATCAACTCCTGGGTCCTCGCCGAAGCCATCAACTGGGGAATCGCCAATGGAGCTGAAGAGCAAATGCTGGTCGAGCATATCAAGATAGGTTCCGGCAACAGTTTCTCCGCCCAGAACTGGCAATGGCTGAAGTCCATGTGGACCGATCCGCCTCCACCGACCTACTACGTAGGTGTTAAGGATATGAGCCACGTCCTTGATATAGGGAAGGATCTGAGGCAACCATGTCCGTTCACAGCCATATGCTGTGAGATGCTCAAAGGCCCGCCGCCAAAAATCGGCGGCAAGACCATCAAAAAGGAATCCTAGTTAACGCACAGGCTGCATAGAAATAATTTGAGGGCTGAAATATAGAAGCAGAGCCCCAGCCTGAGACCGGGATACTGGTCGGGCTGGGGCTGATTATGTTAATCTTAAATGAGAACTTAAGAAAAGGAGACCTCCAAACCATGAGTTTTGAACTCACTGAAGAACAAACAATGCTCAGAAAAAATGTAAGAGCATTCCTGGATAAGGAAATTGCTCCTCTTGTCGATGAATATGAGCAAAAATACGCACCTTATCCCCGGGACATACTGGTAGACCTGATAAAAAAACTGCTTCCCTGGGATTATTGCCTGGGCATTGTCTCCAAGAAAGACGGCGGCACCGAGATACCGTTGGTTTCAAATGGTATTTTGCAGGAGGAGTTGAGCAGGGTGTGGCCCAGCCTGGCTGTTTCGCTGGGAGCCGGCGGCGGCTATCTGGTCGGCAAACTGGCAACCGAGGAACAGAAAAAGAAATACCTGCCTCCCCTGCAAACACTGGAGATTCTGGCAAGCTTCGCCCTCACCGAGCCCAATGTGGGTTCAGACCTGCGGGGAGTGGAGACGACCGCAGTTCTGGACGGGGACTACTATGTAGTTAACGGCCAGAAAGCCTGGGTGACTGGCGGTGACATCGCCGAGATTTGCATCCTCTTTGCCTCCGAGGACCGGAGTAAGGGCATGGACGGTCTGGCCATCTTCCTGGTCGACAGGCGGGAATCCCCGTTCGAAGCCACGACCATCCCTAAAATCGGCCTGCGCTGCGCCCCTTCCGCCCTGATGACCTTCACCGATTGCAAGGTCCCTAAAGAAAACCTCATCGCCGGTGCCGGAACGGGAGCACTCAACACCCTCACCGCTGAACTGGGATTTACCAGAGCCACCGTGGGCACGTTCTCCATCGGGATCGCCCAGGCCTCTATTGAGGCTTCGATCAAATATGCACGTGAAAGAATCCAGTTCGGCAAGAAAATTGCCAAATTCCAGTTGATCCAGGAACTCATTGCCGAATCTGTAGTAGAAACCGAAGCAGCCAGGTTGCTCTGCTACAAAGCCTTCGATCTTCTCGATAAAGGCAAGGAGGCAACCATCGAGGCATGCGGCGGCAAGTATCTAGCCAATGAGGTGGGTTTGAAGGCAGCTTCCAACGCCATGGAAGTTCACGGCGCCTGGGGTCTGGCTGAAGAGTACAAAGTGGAGCGATATTTCAGGGATGCCCGGGCCATGTTCCAGCCGGAGGGCAATCCGGAGATTCAAAAGCTGATAGTCGGCGGCCGGACTATTGGTACAAGTGCACTGGTCTGATCAAAGTACTTACTTTAAAAATCGACATTCAGAACAGGAGCAGCCCCCGTATTTGAGCGGGGGCTGTCTTCATAAAGAAAACCTTACAGCGACAGCCAAGGCGAAATTCATGCTGGTTATTTACCTGGATTGTCTGCTATAATTGCAACCAAAATCAGTGATAATCTGGAGGTGCCGATAATGAAACGCTTAAGCATAACTCTAATTGTCATTGTCGCAATCTTTCTCGTCGGCGGATGCAGCGATTCCGAGGAACCACTTTCCAGCTTCGAAGCATCCATAACACCCGATGCCCCCACTACAACAGACGATCTGGTAGTAAATATCGTCACCCCAGAGGATTGGGAAAACGAGACAATTACCTACGAATACAAATGGTACCTGGATGGTGTGCCGCAGCCCTCATTAAACACAAACAGAGTACCATCAACACAAACAGCAAAAGGGCAGACATGGCAAGTCGAAGTCACCCCGGTTAAGGACAAAGCTCCCGGTCCCTCTATTGAAGAGAGCGTTTATGTGAGGAACACTCCGCCAGCAGCTCCGGTCATAAGTATTTTCCCTGTTTCAGCCTCGCTTGTTGACGATCTTTCGGTAAATTTCGAGACTCCCAGTATCGACCCTGACGAAGATCAGGTAACTTACAGATATGAATGGTTCAAAGAGTCATCCAGCCAGGATCCAATCACCACTCCACTGCTTGATTCCTCACAAACCAGCACTGGCGATACCTGGCAAGTTGTAGTAACCCCAACTGACGGCGAGGCCGAGGGGCCCTCCGGCAATGCCCGGGTCACACTGGGGAACAGCCGGCCTACTCAGCCTGTTGTCTCTATCCAGCCACAGCAACCATTGACATACGATTATCTCACGGCAAACATAATCGAAGAAAGTATCGACCCTGAAGGCGATACAATTATCTATGAGTACGAATGGTATAAAAATGGATATGTTCAACCAGCATTCAAAGGAACCAGTATTCCCCCTTCTTCAACAAAAGCCGGAGATTTATGGAAAGTAGTCGTTATCCCACGTGATGAAATGGGGGCAGGGCAGCCGGGTGAGGATTCAATCCGCATCGCTGAGGTCGTATCCACCGACCCCGTCGGTGATGTTCAATATAGCCCTGAACCCGGCAATCCTGCTGATTTTCCCGCCACCTGTGATATAACAGGTGTGAGCATGTCGGTAGATGGACAGGATTGCCTGATTGAAATAATGCTTGATGAATTACCACCGGAACGATATCCACATCAGGCAGCCTCGCTGAATCCGGACTACCAGATATGGATATCCATCGATCTGGACAACAATCCATATACCGGAATACAGACCAGTGGAGACCTACGGAAAGGTGAGGAATATTACATCAAGTTCAATCTCCAGGGATCTCCCGACGGCCAGAACTTTTTCGATTTCCCCGAAGATATGCACAAGACGGTTCTGGTTCCCCATCCTTCAAATCCGTACTCCGCTCAAACCCCGGCTTCAACAGACAACCTTACCATTACGGTCGACCGGCAAACCGGCTCACTACTGGTTAACGATCCAATCCCCGGCATCTCAACTAACTCCCGCTTTACGGTTTATATTACGCAATTCATTGGTGAAATATCAGCCTATGATTTCGCTACCAGTAAATAAAATAAATGATAAAACCAAACCGTTTTGGAGGTAGAGGAATGCAATTGCAGGAAGTAATCGGCGTCCTCGAACATATCGACCAATTCTCTGGAAAGCATAATTTGCCTGCACAATACAAGAGGCTGGTCAACGCACTCAATCAGGCCAGGAAAAAACCTTCTTCGGAAACCACTGCCAAGATCATACAGCAAAGGGAGAAAATCCGGGCTGTCCATGATGCCGCCGAACCAGATAAGTGGGGCCGCTCAGGGCAGCAGCTCTACGAGAAACTGGGGGCAACGGAGCTCATCGGCATGAAGGCAAGGGACCGGATAGATCATATTTTCCAGACCTATGAAGCCGACCCCAACGGAATAATCCAGGCAATGGAAGAACTGGCTGAGCAAACCTCCCAATTAGTGGAGCACATCCACACACTAAACAATGGACTCAAGCCGCTCCTGGGAGAAGGGACAGAAAATCCCCCCGATACAACTACTTTGCAAATTCTCTTTCCGGTAAACGGTTCCGCCCCCACACTTCAGAATCTAGAGGAATCGTTGCAAAACTGGGATCGGGTCATCTCGGCTTTTTCCAGGCTTACCAGGCAACCGGCTGAAGATTCGATAATTCTAAACATCGAACAGAATCCTCTCGTTGTAGACGTAGCGGTTCCCCATGATATAACTTCAGCCATTGGCAAGGCAACCTGTGAGGTGCTCGAGGTTCACAAAAAGTATCTGAATATTAAAAGGGTCAGTCTTGAGGTAGACAATCTCGAATTGAGGAACAGGGGAGTCGCCGAGCAACTCAACAAGGAGGCCGACCTTCTGATTCGTAACACAGCTTCGGACGTAACCAGGGCATTGATGGATGATTTCGGATGGGCAAAAGAATCCAGCAGAAACGACGTCCACAATCTTGTCAACACGGCAGTTACCACCATTTTTGAGTTCATCAAAGAAGACGGCCAAGTGGATATTCGTGAAGCAGGGGATCACATCGTCTCTCCAATTCAAAAGCAAATGGTCGATGCTTTCGCCCACGTACATTCTCTGGAAGAGCAGATTGCCCGGCTTATCTCGACTGAAGGACAGGAAAAAATAAGTCAAGACAATCCCTCCTTAGAGATTAACCAATCCTAAGGGGTAACTATGGCAAAAAGGAAAAGTCGACGTGCTAACTTGTATAGAGCCCTCGCAGGTTGCGGCTGCGTGATCGCCGGCGGGGTGCTGCTGGTACTGAACTTCAGCCCCATGTTCCTCATCGCGCTCCTTTTAGTTGCCCTCGGCTCCTTCCTGCTCTGGCCTCTTGTGGAATAGTTCACAGAATGTTAATTCATTCAAGGTTCATCTATAATCAGGCAAAAGAATGAACTCCGGGTGTTGACATTCACCATCAAAAGTGGTTAGATAAATGTTTGTTCGGTTAACAAAAAACTAAAATTATTACGATGTATCAGGTTCAGTTAACAAAACAGGTTCATCAGGCAGTACGCAGAATGCCACCGGATATGGTGGAAATGTTCCGTTATAAAGTCGATGAACTTGCCTCAAAATCCAATAACTCTCCCAAGATTCGTCCCAAAGCACGGGGGTTTGCAGGACATCGCTTCTACGTTGACGAGTGGCATGTCCTGTATGAAGTAAATAACAGCAACATATCAATTCTTTGTTGTAATCATCGCTCTGCGAGGAGGTGTATCGAAATGACGGTCCAAATTATAGAAAGGGATCGGAGACCCGAATGGGCTGTGCTTCCCTATGAGATGTATCAGCAGTTGCTCGACGACGCCGAGACACTCCAGGATATACGCGATTATGAAATCGCCAAAAAGTCACTCCAGAGCGAAGAGGAACTCATCCCCAGCAACGTGACCTACGCAATTCTCGACGGAGAAAAGCCCATCAAAGTATGGCGAAAATACAGGGGCATGACACAGCGCGAGCTTTCCGATAAGGTTGGTATCACCAAAGCTTACCTTTCCCAGATCGAGACTGGTAAACGGGCCGGTACCACGGATGTCCTGAGCAAGCTGGCTAAGGCCCTTGGCCTCACCCTTGATGAGGTCCGTTCCTCCTGACAATTGCCATTTCCCTCGACGCAAAAATGATCTTTAAGGGCCTCATTAACATACTGGTCACAGTTATACTCGTCATTTTGCCGGGAATAATTTTAAGTCCCTCCTGTTCCAATTCCTCAGGGAATTCCCCCTCTAACGAGGTCATCACTTATACCTACGAGATAGTTCAAACTTACCCTCACGACCGCAACGCCTTCACCCAGGGACTGGTCTTTGCAGACGGCTTTTTATACGAAGGAACCGGTCTTCATGGCAGATCCACAACCAGAAAAGTGCTGCCGGAAACCGGAGAAGTCATCCAGATATATGAGTTGCCGGCTCGATTCTTCGGCGAAGGCATTACTATCTATAAAGACAGCCTCATCCAGTTGACATGGCAATCAGGTATCGGTTTCGTCTATGACAAAAGCACTTTCGAGTTACTGGATGAATTTTCCTATGACTGTGAGGGATGGGGCCTCACGACTGATGGCGAACGTCTCATTATGAGCGACGGTTCGGCAACCATTTATTTCCGAGAGCCGGAAAGCTTCCGGGAAATCACCCGGATTGAGGTGAAGGACGGCGACAATCCCGTGGTACGATTGAATGAGCTGGAGTATGTCCAGGGTGAAATCTATGCCAATATCTGGCAGACTGATCTCATTGCCATAATCGATGCCGAAACGGGGCAGATAACAGGATGGGTCAACCTGAGAGGACTACTGGCGCCAGAAGAGCAGACTCAGCCAGTCGACGTCCTCAACGGTATTGCCTATGATGCTAAAAACGACCGCCTGTTTGTAACCGGCAAACTCTGGCCCCGGACATTCGAGATTAAACTGATCCCCATCAAACCGTAAAACCTGTTTAATTTATGGAAATCCTCTTGACTCCACTGAAGAAAAGGCAGAGGAAGTTTTAACTGCTTAAGATACTACACTTGGCGGGTTACGAATAACTCTGATGAAGAAAGGGGCACAAAACTGTGCCCCTTTACTAATAATTTACCTGCCTCTAATTGAGATTCACGGCCCTATGCAGTGGGATTTTCACTAACCGATAGTCCACTGCTTTATTTTCGCACCCGCTATCAAGAGCAACGCGATCAAACCCAGAAAGAAGCCGGTCGTACCCACACCTCCCCCGCCACCAGCTTCACCGGCCTCACCCTCCTCTCCGGCCTCGCCAACGGATGCCATCAAGTCCCATTTGTCCGCCGACTCGCTGGGTGTAGCGCCCGATGAGGGAGCCACTGATATGTATGAACTTTTTTCGTAACTGACCGCATCCAAAGGTATATATTCTTCATCGACACTCCACTCGCCGCGCCAGACAATACCCTTGCCATCTTCTCCCGGTTCTCCAGCCGGCCCGGCCGGCCCGCGGGGGCCCTCAGCCCCTTCAATGACTGTCGAATCTCCCGGCGGTCCCTCCTCACCTTGCGGCCCGCGACAATCCAGCACATCGACCACACCATCGCCATTTACATCCTCTTCCTCATCGGCAACTCGGTTTTCATTTAAGTCCCAGCAATTAATACCCGGTAAGCCTGTCACCGACGTCCCGGCAGGACCAACAGGACCGGTCATATCAACCACTCGGAAGACAGCGCCGGCTGTCGCCTTATACCCGTCTACTACGGTGATTTCGTGAGACCCGGGAGATGTCTGGGTCGGCACGCTTATGATAGCCGTAAAATTCACCTCTCCCTCGGTATCCACTATAGCCGGTATCCTGTCTCCATCCCAGTAAACAGTAATTCCAGTCCACGCAGAGAATCCTGTCCCTTCAATGGTTATGGCAGAAAAACCGGACGTGGGACTCAAGGTAATGGAAGGCATCGCTGCTTGCGCCTGAACCGTGTTCGCATTGATTCCGACGGACGCTATTGCCAGCAGCAGCGCCACCGCAATCATCACATTCAATTTTTTCATCAATCTACCTCCTGCAATAGCTACCAGGGTGCATAAGTTCCATTGACCAGATCATCGGCCCATTGGCCCGGATCATCCAACAGGGCATCCCATCCACCTCCCCAGTGTATCGCCAGATATACAGCCACGATGACAACAGCAATTACAGCTATCGCCCGGATCAACCGGAACAGGCTCCGCCACGACTTGAAAAGCGGCTTATGTGTCAGGTCGCAGTTAGCCATATTGGTGATATCGCTCCCCAGGGCAGTGACCGTAATATTATACAGTTTCATCTCGCCAACAAACCAGCCGCGTTTGGGCCGAGTAATCATCGGAATTTCGAGTTTCCGCCATGCAGGCAAAGTCAGCGCATCATTCTCAAACTTGAACCGACAACCCTCTTCCAGGTCCGTCACCTCAAAACCAATGTCGATGTCACTGACCCCGGTATTTTCCAGCCCAACCCGGAATCTGCCTTTTCTGCGGCAAGTGACCCGCACCGGGCGGACCTGAAGTTTAAATTCCGGGGCCGGCACTACCTCAAGTTCGCCAAGAACGGACATTACGTCATCCGGCACACTTTCCGAACGCACCACCACCGCAAACGGATATTTGCCTTCCCTGACCCCCTCTTTCTTCGGTGGCTGGAAGGTAAGCTGTACCTGATCGGTGGCCTGCGGCATCAGGGCAACGCTCGAAGCAGACCGATTGTACCAGTCATGATCGAGACCAACGATCTCAACCATGAATTTGTCCACGATCTCTCCCAGATTCTGCAGCTGAAGCGAAGCCATTGCCGGAACAACGCCTGCCGTAACCTGAACGCTTGGTGGGGAAAGGGTGGCTCTAATACGTTCAGAGGCATGTTTGGGGACGGGCAAAGGTTGAACCTCAATGGTTTGGCTGATACTGCTGCGCTGGTTACTGGCAACAAGGGTATATCTTGCAGGTTCGGTGGGATGGACAAGCATCTCGCCAACGTTCTCAACGACCTCATCTCCCAGCCTGACTTCCCGGGCCCGTTTGGTCTCCCACTCCAGCTTAAACTCTCTTTTGTCTTCCGTGCTGGTACGGAATTTCCGAATGAGGGGTTTGCGGGAAAACCAGGGAAATCGTATCCGCGGTAAGCCTTTAATCAGAGGTTCGCGCACAAATTCGGCCCGGGCCCACTTCGCCTTTTCATTTAATTTCTGCTCGCAACCGGGACAGAAAATGTGGACTGCGCCCGGCTTCTGTTTCAACCGTTTCCCGCAATAGGGACAAAAAGCGGGAGCGGTTATCTCTCCCGGAGGCAGCGCCGATACCTTGAATTCAAACGGTTTCTCGCCCCCCAGAAAGGCCAGCCAGCCCGGTTTAACTTCCAGGGTGGTTTGGGCCTCTCCTTGCGGATCCAGGGTCAATTGACTTAGCTGGAAATTGTATCGCAACCTGTTCTGTCGGTCTTGAGCGAACAGGTTAATCGACGTTGCGTGGTCGGCAGGGTTATTGAGTACAACCTGAAACGTACCTTTCCGGCCTGTAATGCTTTCCGGGGTAACCGTCAGTTCCACCTCCAGCAAAGCTTTGATCTCGACAGTCACATCGCTGGTCGCGACAGCTTCGGCGTTCTCCTGAGAAGTAACAGCAACCTTGAACGTAACCTGCTGACTTTCAGCCGACTTCGGCGGATGAACAGTAACCTTCAGATTATCCTGATCGTTGGGGAACAGGGCTACACTCGAAACAGGAATCGTATACCAGGCGGGGTCCACCCCCTCAACGCTGAGGAGCATCTGGTCCACAGTTTGCCCCAAATTCTTAATAGTGGCCTTTATCTCCCCGCTTTCCCCGGGCAGCAATGTCAATGATGCTGGTTCGGTGGTTACCTCGATAGTTTCCGGCATAAGTTAACTCCCACAGTTAATTCTACAAGCAATATCCGCTGAACTCCACCCCTAACGATAGGAAATCATATTAAACCCAATCTCAACAGAACTTCGAATCACCTCGCGCGACAACGGTTCCTCCGAATAGCCCCCCTGCCAGGCACATCCATAATCGCTGCCACTATAAATCATCCGGCCCCCCGCCAGCAGCATACCCGCTGCTGCGCCCTCCGGTACTGATGAAAAAATATTCGCGGACGAGAGCAACTCATGCCCCCGCTGGACATTTTCCAGCTTGCATTTCAACTGGGTGGCAAGTTTATTGAAGGCCAGCCCGAATTCTTTAGCCCCCTTCCCCTCCACTTCCGAACACCCTTCACCTATTATAATCCCACCGGATTCAAGAAACTTTCCCAGCGCTGCCTGTTCAGCATCGCTCAGGTCAAATTCCCCCATTCCAGCAAGATACAAAACATTCAATTTAGTCAATCCTCTGGCAAGAGAAATATTCTCCGACAATTCCAGTTCTATCTGATAATGTGAATTTACCTCCCTTGCCAGATTCCGCAACCCCTCAACATGCAAATCCTTATCTGCCTCTCCCAGCACGGCATGCCCTACAGCAATCGTCTCTCGTGCCTGAACAGATGGTCCGGGGTTCGGTTCCGGTTTTTCCGGAGCTGAGGGTGGTGTTTGCTCAGCAGCAGGCTGTGGTGGTGGTGGCGGCGAGGCGGCTTGAAGAGAAGGGGGAGCGGCCGCTCCCTGCCGATAACGAAAATCGATCTCATTTTTCCCCGGTTTGGCCGGACTTTTAGGGTCTTTGATAACTTTAGTGGCAGGATCGAAATCAATCCGGGCAAGTTCAAGATACGGCTCTGCAGGCAGACTCTCCCTTTCCTCGAGCCGATATCCCTCGATGATGCGCGTCGGCTGACCCCCTTCCGCAGGCTGATAGGGCTCGCCAGGTATTTCCCGAAAGAGTATAACCAGGTAAACGATGCTCTTCTTGCTGGTCTGGATTTTATATTTCTGAGCCTTGGGCACGATGATGGTATTGCCTTCGGGATCGATGCCGATCCCCGGCCGGATGATCACCGAAAGGTCCGGCGTGTCATTGGCATTTACCTCCAGTCCACCTACAATCCCGGTATTGTGAAACGTAAGAATATGAAGCCGTTGATGATCACGATGATAGTTAAGCGCGTCCCGCCACGTGTCCGCATCGATGACCAGTCCTTCAAACGGATTTTCCCGTTTCAATTGAAACTCGGTGACTTTACTAAGCTCCATCGTTTTCCTCCGTTTCCGCGTTTTGCCCTCTTATCTGAAGCGTGTAAACAGTATGAGCTGGCTTCTGAGCTTCAATAATCGCCCTGACCTTTTGGATATCGACCCCGCTATCCCCATCAAGATGAAGCGTCACTGTAAAGTGATACCCGCCGCCGGAACTTCCAAGCCGGGTATTAAACCCGAGCCGGGTTTCCTTATCAAGACGCATCCCCGGAATGTGTTCCGTAATCTCGGGAGTGACGCCGGTGTAAATTCTTAAGTATTCCCGTAATCCCCTCTTGGTCCCTCTCCATCGATACAGTTCGGCCGCCGATCTCACAAGCTCCCGGCGCCGCCTTTCCGGCCATGTCTGATCGAGGGTCAGGTCCATCCACGAGGCCAGCCAGGGAAGCACCGCATCCGAGGTAGTCAGGGGATCGAAGTAGAAATCAAGGCTGTCCACGGTATCCTGTATCGGCCCCAGAATGCTTTCGAAAATCAGCAGGAACCGCCCCATGAACTCGCTGTCCCGATAGATACCGGGGAGATGGTCGAGATAACTGGAGCGAAGCTCGGGATTATCCCCGTTGCCGATGCTCATTCTTCCACGACCACCTTATGCGTGCTCGAACAAATTATTCCATTGGCAGCAACACTCATCTCGGAGGTAACCTCTTCCCGTTCACCGGTCTGGGGGTTCACCTGGAAGATTTTCGCCTCCCGAATAAAATCTATATCGCCGATTTGCTGAACGAGAGCATAAACTTCCGGGAGGGTGATTCCACGCCCGAATGGCCAGCCGTTCCCATCATTTCCACCCGATACCGGATGTACATAGCGATACAATCCCTTTTCGATCTTGGCAGCTACCTGATCGAAATCAGTCCCCGGTTTTCCCTTGATTCGGAGTTCGAGCGATATCGGCACATATTCCGGCATGCCGATTTCCATACGGGTACCAAGCAAACGGCGCTCATCGAGATATGCCTGAACTTCATCCCGCAATTGTCTGGTTAATTCGAGCTCCTCCGCCGGGATAGGACTATCGAATTTCGAAACCTTGGGGATCAATAGAACTAAAACTACACCCGTCGGCAAGGTGTGGCCGGCACCCATCATCCCGGCAGTTATGCACCTGGCTCGCGCCAGCGCCGAAGACGCCTGCACCGCCAGGTATTCGAAATCTTCGGCAGTGACCGCCCGGTTGCACGCCCGTATCACCTGGGGTGCTCTCAATTTAGCGCGATTGATGCTTTCCGGTTCCGTGCCTCCCATAGCCGGTTTGAAATTGGTGACGGAGGCTACATACGGGATGGATGATTTCAGCACTGTGATTGTCCCCGGCCCGACATTGCCAATAATCCCACCGCCAAAGCGATACGACGTGACGCGAATCTGGCGGCCGGAGGGAGGAATCATACCATACTGACGCTCCTGCCCGTTCGGTTCCCTGATCGAAACCCCGAACTGGATTTCCCCCGAGACACTATCGAAGGTAAAATGCTTATCTTCCGGGCCGGAATCAGCGAAATCAACGACTTCCTGCCAGGCCTCGAACTGGCCGGCAATATCCGTTTCCACCTCTACCAGTTCTTCTTCGGTCAACGGCAGCACCGGCGTATTTTGAAGGTAAAACCGCTGGCCCGAACTTCCGTCGCTTCTGCCAGATATTTCGCCACTAATGCGGGTGGCATGCGTCACCGGAACAGATCCCCCGATGCATTTCGGATCGACACTGGTCACTTCCGGCGATTGGGTGTATCCTCTCTGCCCTGTCTCCGGCTCGATTGCCCGGCAGCGTATCCAGCAGGCATCCTGCCCGTTCACCTCTTTCATTGCACACGTATAAGGAACGTGCAGAACCACCCGACCGTTTTTATTCAGGCCGCCGGTGGTATCGGTTTCCACCATCATCGCCGCCCATCTATCATTCTCCCCATCCCAGTATTCCCATGCCAGCGGCGGATTATTGGGATCAACCCCGATTCCTTCAATATTACTCTCGATATCAAGCGCCAGCGTCTGGGCTTTCAGGTTCTCTTCGAATCCCAGGTAAAGCGCGTTATTGTAAGCAGGTGACTCCTGAAAAATGGGGACCCGACGGTCCGGGTTTTTGAGCGCGGCCATACAATCCTCAAAAATATCCTCCTCCGCAGAGGTTAAGGCATGGGACAGCACGGGCGGAATGATGGTCAAATCACGTTCGGTGGTGAAAGTGATAGCATCCCTAGTTTCGGTACGCACCGTCGCCGTGCTGGTACCCCTCGGAATAGTAATCGCCTCCACCTGAGGAGCCGAAAGCCGAAAAGCCACATCCGCTCTGGCCGGCTGAGGCGGTTCCAGATGAACTCCGATCAACTCCATGAATTTGATGTAGTTCTTATCGGGCACTTTGTTTATGCGGTAAAGCAGAACATCCACCATCCAGGCGAAAAGTTCGATCAGTGTGATTCCGGGATCACTCAGGTTGTGATCGGTCCATTCCGGGCAATAAAGGGGTATCCGTGCCCTCGCTTCGCGGACCAGGTCCTGAAACTTTCGATCATCTAAGTTTGGTGCTGGTAGTGCCATAGGCATCCTCCTCGGCCGCTTCAACCGGATAAATAAAACGGGTATACCAGCGTTCGTTTATCGCTGGTAGCTTTAACTTTGTAAATGATGTTCACTATAATGCGGGACCTGTCCTCCGGGTCGGCGGTCACATCGACGTTAAGCACTTCGATCCGCGGTTCCCACCATCCCAGGGCCTCTTCGACATACTGCTGCATCATTCCCCACGTAGTAGCCGTATTCGGCGCGAAAATAAGTTCGTGAACCCGAGAGCCAAACTGGGGCCGCATCGGACGCTCGCCCCGTGCCGTGCCCAGAATGGTACGGATTGATTCCTCGATATCGGCCTCATGCTTTACCATCGCTATCCCGCCACGCCCATCCACTCCCAGGGGGAATTTGAACCCTGCTCCCAGGACATCGGTGGCAATATCGTCGTTTTTCATAACTTGAATCCTTTTTGTCTTCTCAGCAGATATAACTCTGTTCTTCTTATGCCTGCTTTGTGCAATCTCCCGGTGGAACCGGCATAGCTCCTCAACCGCCAATCAGGACGGTGGGACAACCCGGCGGAACGATCACATCCGGCGGACCGGTGCAGGTCGCCATGTCCCCAACCCGGGCCGCCGGCTGGCCGCAAATCAGAACTGTAGAACTCCCGTTTGTTATGGGCCCACCGACATGCGGGACAGGCGGAGTGCCTGGAGTGACCATTGGGCAGGTGTGCATATCACCAACACGAGCCGCCGGCTGACCACCGATCAAAACGGTAGAACAACCCATAACAATCGAGCCTCCGTGGGCAGTCATATCGCCCATGCGGGCTGCCGGGCCGGGCATAAATTTCCCTCCTGTCCTTTCTAGTTTATCTTGACCACTCCGCCCTGGATCTCTACCATAGCCGATCCCTTCAACGACAGAGTGGGGGCGCTAACCTCCGCCTTAGCGGTGCCCTTGACCGTAACCTGGGCCCCTTCCACATCGAGATTGCCACTCGCCTTCACCTTCGCATTACCGTTCGCCTCGACATCCGCGTTACCGGTGACCTTGATTGCAGCGTTCCCACCTGCTTCGGCATTAATATCCTTATCCGCTTTCACCGAGGCATTCTGCTTCGCCTGGACCATGACGTCCCCATCTGAGATTATCTCTATCTTGGAATCCTTTTCCGAGATTTTCAGCGAGAATTTCTCGTCCGGATTAGAAATAGTGATTATGTTATCATCATCTTCCAATACAAGTTTAGTGCCGCTGCGCGTAACTATCTGGCGCGTTTTTACCTTACTGGAATCAAGGCACTCCCCGGACGGCGTCGGGGGCTTGTTCTTGTTACTCCACAAGCCGCCAATGACAAGAGGCCTGTTAATATCATCATGCTCGAACAGCACCAGTACCTCATCATTGACTTCAGGAAGCCACTGGAATCCCCTCTCGGGGCCGGCATCCGGGGTCACCAGCCGGGCCCAGGCGCTCTCTTCACTATCCTTGAGCGAGGGGATTTTTACTTTTACGCGGCCCTGGTCATCAGGATCTTCGTTGTTTGTGACTACGCCCAGCATAGCTCCCTGACCACTCTGTCTGCCATTCATATTTGAAAGGATTTCCCCGATAGTGGCAGCATGCCGACCACCAATACTGAACTCAGTCTTATAACCCGAAGCATCATAACGATGGACTGCATGGGTAACCCGGTAGTTGCCGCTGAAACGGTCACCCACTCCCACGATTTCCACGATCGCTCCCGCCTGCACCCGGGGATTACCGGTAATGATGCATTCACCTTCGATGAATCCCTGGCCGATTTCGTCGCAGATTGACTGTGCCAGTATATCGGCTTCCGCCTGAGTACTCACCGGACGATTGACCAGGATTTCTCTGGCAGAACCACCGAAAACCTCCGATGCCGGCCCTCCCTCTTCACTCTGGCCTATCTCCGGCATATCATTTGGCCGGGTAGCACTCCCCACGATCTGCTGCTGCTCGTCAGGGTCCCAGCCCTGGACGATAACTTCGGAAACCTGCCTGGCCGTGGTAAGCCGCGCGTTGAACTCAAGCAGGTCCTCCGCCCACTCCACAGTCGGCGTTTGTTCAGTTGCCCCGGCAAACTGCTTAAAATGAAGTTTCCCCTCTTTAACCAGCACGCGGTAGCCCACTCGCTGGGCACGAGCTATCAGAAATTCCCAGTCTGTCTTGTTGTCCTGCAATACGTAGTCATGGACTTCGCTGGTTGAATCGACTTCGCTCTGCAATCCGGCATCTCTGGCTATCTTCTGGGCAATATCACTATCGGTCATCTGGATGAATGACTGCGTCTTTGTGTTTCTATTGAGACGGTGAGATTCGTCATAGCCGCGCAGCACTATCGTAGGGCCACGATCTGAAGTCAACCATGGTTCAATCCCCGTTATCTCACCTGACAGGATCAGGGTCTCTGTGCCCTCCGCGGTCTTGCCGGATATCTCCACGCTGGCCCCGACCGAAAATGTATCATCGTCTACCCATCGGAGATTAGAATCCCTCAGGTGAACAGCGAACATGTCCGGCAAAGTCAGGCTGTCATCCACCTCGACGGATATGATGGCATCAGTAACCTCTTCAGAGGCCTCGGTGCCATTGAACTTCAGGTATATTCTTGGCGTTAACTCATCCGTTGGCATATTATGCCTCATCCTTACTTAAGGGAGAGGGGCAATCGCCAGTACTTGTCCGGGCTGCAAGGCAGAGGGATTATCCAGGTGATTGACATCCGCCAGGAACCGCCAGTGATTTGGATCCCCGTATTCATCAAACGCAATCCAGTCCAGTGTTTCCCCTTCCCGGACCCGTCGTGTCTTGAACCCCGGCTTGCTGACTGTGGTAGGATTCTGGCCAGGATACTGCCCTTCATCCTTCATCTGCTGAAAAGTCACGGTTAAAGTAGATCTCACCGGCCTTCCGTCACTGAGGAACAAGGTGAACTTCTGGCTGAGCTGGGTTATGGCTGCCGTGAAGGACCAGGTTTCTCCCCAGGTGAACTGGCAAAGAGGGGGCCATCCTTTGTGCCCTTTATCCTTATTTTTTTCGTTGATCCTCATCAGCTTCCATATCTCATCAGTGTAGGTTCGAACGTCTTCACCGGCTTTGATTTCGGGGCTCACAGGTGCATATGTATCAAACAAAAGATCCATCGTGAGTGTCATAGCCTGACCACCGCTGAACTTGATGTCAGGGACGTTTTTCCCTATTTTCACGTCCCCCGTCCAGCTGTTCGTCTTCTTGAATGTATATTCTTTAGGATTGAACATACACGAAACTTCCGTACCTGTATCCAGGTTCTTTATTACCGCCTTCTTCAGCTTGTCCTTTATTGCCATAGTTTCCTCCTACAGCATGGCCTGCCGGGCTCCCGCTCTTTCCTTCTCCACCTTAAGCCTTCGCTTGATGATGGAGTACACCTCCCGCGCGAGCGCTTCGGTGTCGTTCCCTTCCCCTCCCATCACCTGTTCGGTCTCGATACCCTCATCAGACAACCGCTCGGTCTCTTCCCGAAAAACAGGGCCCTCATCCTCTACAGGCATGGGCCGACCTCGAGCCAGTACCATCTCCGGCCGCTCGAATTCTCTCTGGACAGTTACCGGAAACCGCTCTCTAATGGAATACGACTGGGCCCCCACTCTACTTAAAACCGTCTCAGGAGTTCGAGTTCCTCCATGTGAAGTAACTCCAGCCTGCCCGAAAGGCGTCTCGTATGAGAATAATTCACCCTCCTGCTCTGCGGGCAGATATTTTCCCCTGATAGTATCGGCCAGGCGGGTGAGGGCAGTTTCACCTGATGCTAAATCCGGACTTATCGAGCGCTGAACAAATGGAATCGGTCGATAAGCAATTTCACCCTCCAGGTATTTACTTATGAGCTCAGGGCCAAACGTTTCATCTATGCCACTATACCGTTCCTCTTCCGGCTTTCCACCGCTCCGTTCCGGTACTTCGCCGCCAATTTGCTCCTCCTCCGCAATTATCCCTGATGCTTGCCCTGTTAAGGCTTCCGGTCGTTCCGGCAGCTCTCTTGCAGCTTCACTATCAGCCATCCCTGGGATGTTGAGTCCTTCCCCCTGATACCTGCCAGCAATCTCTTCCGCCAGGCTTTTTGGCAGCACAGGCCTCGTTTCAGGCAAATCGAAAGCGGAAACGGCCGGGAGCCCTTCTCTTTGCTCATCCCGGCCAATTAGATATTCCGGCACCATAGCTGGACGCACTCTACGGCCTTGCTCCTCTTCAGCAGCAGATAATACTGATTCACGCAGAGGTAGATTCGTCGACCCGACAGGCTGCCGCTGGACAAGGCCGCTTAGCAAATTCAGCCTCAGGGGATGGCGGGTTGTTATCGTTCTGAATGGCAGTTTCAATGGCAACAGTCGATTTTCACGAGGCGAGCGGTAGATCTCTCCAGCACCGGTTTCGATATAGCGATCGATTTGCCCCCTCTCCTCCATTCCCTCAGGCCCGGGTGAGGTAACATCGAGTTGAGCACCGGTACTTGAAGAGGGCACTCCCTTACGAGATGGAATAAAGGGAATTAGGCTGATCAGTGAGTGAAGAGCAGCCAGTCCCTTTTCATGGAGTCGAGGCAGAGATTCAGGTGCTCGAGCCGATATTTGATCCGGCGATTTCTGTATTGGTTGACCATTTTCCTGTGGACCTCCAGTTTGCCTGTACTCAGGTTCGGATCGGAGCGGCAGCAACGGGCTTACCGCCTTTTGGGTTTCCTTCTTCACAGACGACGGCATATCGCTGGTCAGACCCGGAATCCCCTCCCCCATAACAGATGGTACGTCCGGGTAAATTCCGGTGCTTTCCATTATTGAGGGCGAGAAAGCAACAACCGGATTTCTTTGCACCCTCTCATAATGGGCTGAGACAAAAGCCATGACTCCGGCGGGATAGGGCTTACGCTGAGGACTTGCCAGAGCCTCCGTTCCGGGTTCAATACTCGATGTATCTGCTTCAGGAATCTCAAACGCCCCCTCATCAAGGAGAGCTCCGTCTTCCCTGAATCGACTCTTTCGAAACCACGCCATTTCAATCGGACTGGCCGGCAACAAAGATTTTTGAACGGTATGTTGAATTCTATCCGAGAGCCTGCCTGCCCGTTCAATCATGGTATCGGTCCACTGCATACGGCCAGCAAGACTTCGAGCCAGCACAGGAAGGCCCGCTGGCACGAAAGAAAGCGTTGACAGCAGGGGCATGGTGATACGTCCTGCCACACTCTTCGCGAGGCCGAGATGCCTTGTGGCTATTCGTAAGGCAAGCTCGCTGTCAGCCTCGCTAATCCCGTCAAGCTGTCTCTGATTTTTGTCGTTATTGTCCGTCATAGTGCTACTGCGGGACTACTCCCTTATGAGCAAATTCAATCTTCTCTACAGCAATTGCGTTTTCACCGGCCTTAAATGACGGGCCCGTCCACTTTATCGGGTAAGCTTCCGTCAAATTCCACCGCCTTACTTCGGTGTTTGTCTGGTCATAAAGGATTATTGAAATATTCTGAGGCTCTATCCTGCCGGAAGCCCCCTTCACAAACCATTCCCAGAGATCGTTATTGTCGGTTACCCCGCTCTTGAGGACAACGTTGGGAAACTTCATCCTGCCGGGCAGCTTATGGGTGAAAAGGTTATTGCCCCCTTCCTCATACTCATATATATCCAGTTCCATCTCCAATCCCGAGGCCTCGGTAAACTCGGCTGTCACGATGCTGCCGATTTCAACGCCGAATTTGGCGGTGGCAAGTCCGTCGAAACGTTTACCTGTCTTCGTCATAATTCTGCTCCAGTCTGGTATCAGAAAAGAGGGGAACCTTTCCTAACATTGGCGTTCCCGTTCCAGTACCAGGTCTTTCCTCATCAAGCGGTATACCATATCCGCTATTACTTCCGGGTCCACATTCCGCACCCCTGCTGAGTCTTCCGGATACGGGGAGGTCTCAGCCCTCATGACAACCGGGCTTTCCTGGCCGGCGGGATTGCCCCGAGGCATAGCCAGCGGCAGCCCTACAGGCTTCCGGTCCAATGACGTTGACCCCAGGTCAAACCGCCGCCTGAGCGCATCAGCCTGGGAACTGTTATGGATGCGAATATCCCTCATGCAACTCTCCCTGCCATTACCAGAATTTACCGCTTCCAGACTGTTCTTCGTTCAGCCGCTGATTGATCTCGGCAATTTTCTCGACCCATTCCCGGCGATCATCGTGCTCCATCTCGAGGATATCATCCAGACTCCAGTGAAGATAATACGCAACATAGGCTACCTCCTCGAACAGATCTTCGAGGGGGTAGCCCTTTATCCCCCCGGGTTGCTGATATCCACCTCGAAGCTGTGCTGGCATTCCGGACAGGTCACGGTACGGGAGGTGGTGCCTTCCTCATTGATCTGGCGGTAGAACTCCTGCAAATAGGCCAAATCCGCTGAGAACAACTCCTCAATGATGTTAGGGGTCACCTCCGTAATGTTCCCCAGCCTGGTGATAACCCTGGAAAGCAGAACTATCACCAGGTAAGCCTGATTGGATCTCACCCGTGTATCTTTCATGGGCTTGATCTCATCAGCTGCCGTGGCCAGCCTCATGATTCCCTCTTTATGAAGGTTGCCGTTCTTATCCACATACCCCTTGGGCAGGGTAAAAGCAAACTCCGTCTGCAATGTCATAACTTGAGTTCCTGTTCAGTTTCCCTTAAAAATTTACATATCCCTTTCGATTCTTTCACAGGCAAGCACCACCTTTTCAATGGCGATATCGTTACTGGATGCATCCAGCTCCGGTCCGGAGAGCTCAGCCGGCCAGCAGTCGAATATATTGAAGCGGGCCACCTCCTCATCTTTCACGTTATATACCACAACGCTGCAATCCTTTCGATTCGTGGCCACATTACCGTTAACGATCTCTTCGCGCCAGTTATAAAGTTCCATATTGTCAGTATAACCGCGTTCGAGCGTGATATCGCCCACCGAGAGCGATCCCGGCTGTTTCTGGACAATACTTTTCCCATGCTTGGACTTGTTTTCAGTTATAATCTCATTCTTAGTTGTGATACCGGTGCATTTCTGGAAGGTACCGACCGATTCTCCTTCAATCTCGAGCCCGAAGGAGGAAGCCTGCAATGAATCTTTGAATTTACCTGGTCTGAATGTTGCCATTACTGTTTACCTCCTTAGTCTATTATTCTGCGCCAGGGCCAGCCCACTGGCTGATACGGAAGATGACAAACTCCGCCGGCTTGACCGGGCAAATACCGATCTCAGTGATCACCTGTCCGGCATCGCGAATTTCTACGGGATTGAGTTCCTCATCACATTTGACGAAAAACGCTTCATCAGGTGTGGCTCCAAAGAGAGCCCCTTCCATCCAAACCCTCCGAAGGAAAGCACCGACATCGCGCCTGATCTTGGCCCACAAAGCCATATCGTTCGGCTCGAAGACCACCCACTGCGTCCCGTTCTCAATCGATTTCTCTACGAAGTTGAACAATCGACGAACATTGATATAACGCCAGGATGCATCGCTCGAAAGCGTCCGTCCTCCCCACACCCGGATACCCCTGCCGGGAAAAGCGCGAATACAATTTATGCTGTTGGGATTGAGTTGATCCTGCTCACTCTTGGTAATAGCCGTTTCCAGCCCGATGGCGCCCTGGACGATTTCATTGGCCGGTGCCTTGTGCACACCACGAGTTCCATCAACACGGGCATATATCCCCGCCAAATGACCCGACGGCGGAACATAGATGGATTCACTGTCCGGCAGCGGGTTGGCCACCTTTATCCACGGATAGTAAACAGCCGCATAAGATGAATCATAGCCCGCCTCATTCACCACCCAGTCCTTGACTTCCTGAGGGCTCAATTCAGGGAGGCAATCCAGAATGGCCACCCGGTCCCCCATGTTGTTACAATGGTCGATCATGGCCGTCTGAATGATCTTGACCCCTTCGCGGGTGATTTTACCAGCCTGGTACAGGGCCATGATATCCGGACACATCACCATAGTGACATCATCGGCCAGTTCAAGTCCGTTTACCCCGGAACGTTCTGCCGCATCGCCAACAATCACATCGGGAGAAATCGATTCGGTCGTCAGGGCAGTGGTGGTGGGAGCCGATGCAGTCAGGGGATAGGTCCCCGGTGCGGGCATCTTTTCAGCGACCCCCAAAGTGGACTCCTTCTCCGCCACCTTGACCAGTTTCGATTCTTTGTTAACCACATCAACTACATTGCGGACAGTCTTTCCCTTCCTGAAGGTTAAATTCTCGAAAGTTTCCTCTTTGGACCCTACCTTGACCTTTAAATTGAACTGGTCTTCCGGGATATCCTCTCCAGCAGGTTTACTTACCTCTACGCTGGCTTCTCCTTCCGCAAGGGCAGTAACGGTTAGGGTTTCGATGGAAGCCTGTGATGCGCTGGGCAGGGATGCCTGAGCTTTGGCCGCTTCCTCTCCTCCTCCGTTGCCACCGGGCAGGCGAGTTACATAACAACTGCCACCGCCGTTGTTGAAATAGCCATAAACCGCATGGGCCAGAAAGCCGCCCGGCAAGAACTCCCCGAAGTTTTGGACGAACTGGTTCCAGTTGGCAATAAAGGTCGGATAATTAACCGGCCCTTTTTCAGCAAAGCCAACAAATCCGGCAATAGACGTTGCCACGCCCTCTATGGGCTTTGATCCTTTGTCTACCTCTTCGACGTACACACCCGGGGAAAGGTATTGTGGTGACATACTTCCCTCCTTATTTTATTTATAATATCCGCCGGGATCGTCCCTCTTACAGGGAGCTTCAGTTTCCTCCCATGCTCCGGCGTGCATGAGATACACCACGAAGCCCCGGTCCAGCAAATTTACATTTCATCCCCCCTTTCCCATTTTTTCATTTTGTTATATCCAGTTAATGCCAACTCCCGGCTGGCAGAAGACCCGTTATAACTCAATATCATAGTTTTCAGCCGGCACATTAATGAGCATTTCTTTCGTTTCTTCTCCCGGCACCGCAATGATGATTGTGTGAGAGCCAGCGCGTAAATCAGTGAACTGGTATTTACCCTCGTCATCGGTTGTTGCTGTCTTTTTCACTTCCGAGGCAACCAGGGTAACCTCGGGTACCACTTCCTCGGGTTTTCCTTTCCGATGGATTGTCCCGGAGATTCTTATCTTTTCTTCCGGACCCTGCCCGGCGTCTCCCATGAACTTGAACACTTTGGTTCGAACCTCCGGCGCAGTGACCGCCAGGTCAAGGTCCAGGGGTATAGTAACCATATAACTGATCGAAGGTTTAAGCTGATTATCCAGCGCGCTCCAGAAATCGGCCGAGTTCCTGAACACGCCATCCTGCTGAGCGACTTTCGCCTTGACCGGATAGGGAATCCCGGCAAGGTTGCCCTGCAATATCTCATCGGGAATCTCGGGGTAGCGGAACAGGGTTGCCATAATATGACTCAACAATCGGTGCTGATCCCCCGTATCATTAGTCCATACCGTGACGAGGTAGGAAAGGTTAATCCTTTTGGGAGCCTTAGTTTTGGTCGCCTTGCCGTTGCTGTGAGTTACCGACCACTCACTGTTTCGGTGCTCCAGGTTCTCATGAACATCATAAAGATAGATATTAACGGTAGGCTTCGAAATAGATGAGGACCACTCCCGGTCCGGCATATCGAAGGCGATGTCGATCTCCGCCGGATCCAGGTTCCCCTTCTCCTGAAGCAGTTGTTTGATGGTTTCGTCAAGATCGTTGATCATTATCACCCTTGTGAGACAGCTATCTCCCCATAATAACCCTAAGGTCCCGCAGATACACTTTGGGACATACCCGCCCGCAGTAATTCCCAATCACGTATAAATTCACGGACCTGCCAGTGGTTTAGAATCGTCATCCAATTTGAGACCCATCCGGCTACCTCCGGATAGGGTAACCTGTCATTGCTATTAATTGCGTGCCAATCCCGAATAGCCTGCTCCAGTTGGCTCCGGACTGGCGGACAAGGTGCCAGTGTGTTCCACACTGGGAAGTGGGCTGCGACATAACTCTCGTGATAGCTATTCATCATCCCGATAATCTGATCCAAGTCCGAGAAGAACCTTCCACGAATAGTCGCCCAGTAGGCAAGCCCCGCTCGCTCTCCCTCTTGTCCGACTTCGGGATGTTGGGAAAGAACTCCGAAACTGGCTCGAAAATCACTCGATCTCCGAGACGGCATCCATCCCCTGCGTTCGATTTCCTCCACATCATGGATATGATCCCATCGTGCCAGAATCCACCGTGCCAGGGGTGCGTAAGAGGCTTCACTATCCTCAAAAAATTCCTGCCAATGCGCACGCCATCGCCGCTCGTTTTCATCGGTGACCGGGACCGGACGGTTTGCATGGAACTCCCTTTGAATCTCGCCTACGCCAGCGTCGTACAGTTTTGCAGCGTATCTGTCCCAGTAGGAATCTCGTTCTGCCTGCGCCTCCTCCGGGCTCTGGCCTTCCCGGGCAGATATACCACTAATGAACCTATCCAGGCTTCGAATAAAGCTGCCTTGACCGTAAGACGCTTCGTATCTTTGATAGACCTGAAGGACCTCTGCCGCCGGCGGGTTAACCAGTATCTCATCAAGCCGGGTGTAGTCCCTGCGTCTGGCCCGGAACAACCGATGAAGTTCCTCTGCCAGGTCAGCAGCATCCTCTTCCGTGAGGTCCCTCTGGATGGCCGGCATCCCTCCTGTAGAAATTATCGGTGCCCTGAAAGTCGTTATTGAATCCTGTTTAATTCGGCTGGGGCCGACCATCTTTTGAAAGTAACCGTTACCATACGAGCTCTGAATCTCCCTCGCAATCCGTGCTCGCTGAATTGCATTGGCCGGATGGGAAAGCCGGGGATCGCCCAGGAGTGCGGAATGCCTGTCTATCGGCGGATCAACCGCAGCAGCACCGAGCAATTCCTCAAAAAGAGTAGATGCGATTTCATAATCGGCAGTTGCCTCCGCCTGACGCTCCGGCTCGGGGCGCTTTTGCAGTTCCGCTACCTTTTCACGTCTTAATGATTCTCTTTCAGGTTCAGTCATCTTAACGAATCCTTCGAAAACGCAATTGCATTATTTATGTCTCGATTTCTGTCAGCCTGGTTGAGTGCAAAATCAGCCGAAAAAAACCGTACTCAATTTTCCGATATACAAGTTTTCTACGTTCCGTACAGTATCTGCATGTTGTTTCCAACTGCTTCAGCTGCACCCCCGAAGCTTTCGGCAAATTCGGCAAAAGTCCTTACTCGAGCAGTTCCCTTACCGGGAGGCCAGGGATCGTTGATATATACATTGTTACCCCTGATTCCAGTCAATACTATAGCATGTGAGGGATCACCTGTCCTGACTACCCATAAAGGGCCGTAGTCGTTGAGAATACGTGCCCAGGATGCCGGGGGAAGGGACTGGGAGGGTAATCGATGGAATCCGAAATATAATGCGGCGTCGTACAAAGGACCCCAGCCATATGACATATTGAGAGAAATGCCGGCACTTTCAGCAATGTCGTGGGGGCTTACGTAGCTGCCCTGGTGATAGCTTTCGACCATTGCCATCGAACCGGCCCAGCAGGAATCTCCGGTGGGCTGAGGAATAAGAGGAACGTTGTAACGCACTCCTCGTGAGAGCAGTTGCTCATCGGGAGTCCTCATCACTGTCGCAGACTGCTCTGAAAATTGTGTTGTCTCAGACTCTTTCCGTTCAAACCGGGAACCGGCTCCGGTTGCTTTCCGGGAATTATCAGGATTTTGATCGCTGGCAGAACGATTGATGACCCTTTGTGCATATGCATTGCCATAGCGTCGCTGGATCTCTTGGAGTATCCGAGCCCTCTGTAAAGCATTGCTCCGTTGTGAGAAGAGGGGATCCCCAAGCAGGGCAGCATGTTTTTCAAGAGAAGGCTCGCTGGAGGAAGCGCCAAGCAGCCAATCAAATCGTGCCGGTTCGGCCGCTGCTGAATCCCGCTCAGATTCAACTGCAGTCTCAGGCTGGATAACTGGCTTTCTTTCCCTCGCCTTGTCGTCTCCGCTTACCTTCGATTCTGCTTCTGACATCTCAATAAATCCGGACAGCTGTATTTCTACATATTATAAAAACGGCCTAGTCTTCTTCGGCGGACTCTTCGTTGATCCTGCTTTTCTCTACAGCCCATTTCTGAATTGCCTCAATCCCCGGTGAGTAATCCCGCCCCAGCATCAGGACCAGCGCCGTCTTCTCTACAACACGGCTGGCAACCTCCTCAGAAGCGCCCTCCCCGAGCAATGCCGCAGTGCTGGTCATTTGCCCCACCGCCCATCCCCCCAGCATCTCGCCTACCGTTTGTCCGGCCGACTCCGTGTTACCCTCATCGATTGATCGCATTTCCCTGAGTTTATCGATAATATCATTGGCAACGTTCAGAGAACTTGCCGGAAGATCGAGCATGCCACTCTCCCCCTTAACCATTTCCACCGCCCTCCCCGCAACTGAGTCGAGGGCAGACCGCACATCTCCCTCCATCCCCGCACCAAGGCAGCTCGCAGCATGGGAAAGCAGAACCCTGATGTTCTCCCGAGTTGGAGTAATCCACGCATTTTTACGGGCTTCCTCCAGTGCTTCCCAGGCTTCCATTTGCGAGGCCGACGAGCCATCTTCAACGGTCTCCAAGGGCTGTCTGTAAACACTGGCAGATCCCTGCTGGACTACATGAGTCAGCTCATGGCCCAGGAGCTTGCGGCCTTCCGTGGTTTCAGGCTGATATTCGCCGGTACGGAAGAAGATGTCGCTGCCAACGGTAAAGGCCCGGGCATCAAGCTGCTCCGAGAGCTGGTTTGCCTCGGAATCTGCATGAAGCCTGACGCCACTGAAGTCGTATCCCATCTGCGGCTCAATGGTATCCCGCACGGCTTCGGTCATACTCTGCCCACTGCCACGGGCCGCATCGATACGGCTTTCAATATCATCGGAGACCTCCCGGGCGACCGGATCAACTGTGCTCATCATCAGGCCATCTTCTTCCTGCCGCTGAATCTTTGTTTGCACCTCCTCTTCCTCTTCCTCCCCGGGGTCTACCTGCCTTTGCACCTGTTCTTCCGTAGCTCTTGCCAGAGCCTCTCCAACCGCATCAGCTTCCTGCTCATATTCGTCTTCCGGTGAGCTTACAGAGAGTTTCGCCTGAACGTCGCTGGAATTGAACAGGCGTTGAACATAAGCATTCCCGTGAGTATGCTGGAGATCATGAATGATCCGGGCCCGCTGCACCGGGTCAGCTGAGCGCAGCGAATCAATGTCATGGATAAAACCTGGATTGATTCCCTCTGAACCATTCGCGGCTCGCTCTTTCGAGTGCAACTTATCAGATGATTCCTGCAACTTACTTTTCGGGATTCGTTCATCCGCCTCTGTTTTGTTAACCCGCTCATGCTCCGCCATGATGTATACCCCCTTTACCCCTTTATCATCTCGAAATAAGGTCCGAAATCGGATTCGTTCCAGAGTTTCCCGACCTTCTGATATTCACGTTTGGTGGCCCGGATCAGATGTTCCATCCCGATTCGGCGCCCGTCGCTGGCAGCCAGGAACGCCCCGGCCAGCGCGATATTCTTTATGTTTCCGCCCGTTATTTTAAACTGCCGGGCCATGAAATCCAAGTTTACATCATCTGCCAGAGGCGCTTCGAGAGGGAAAATCCGCTGCCAGATTAAAAGCCTGTCCGGGGTTTCGGGTTGAGGGAATTCGACACTGTAATTCATCCGCCGGGCGAAAGCCTCATCGATGTTCCGCTTCAAGTTCGTGGCCAGAATGACGATGCCGTCATACTCCTCCATCTTCTGCAGGAGGTAAGCCACCTCGATATTGGCATAGCGGTCATGCGAATCCCTTACTTCAGAGCGCTTCCCAAAGAGAGCATCAGCTTCATCAAAAAACAGGATGGCATTTGAATATTTCGCTTCAGTGAAGACCCGGTCCAGGTTTTTCTCCGTTTCCCCGATATATTTACTCACAATAGTGGAAAGGTCGATTGTATAGAGATCCAGCCCCAGTTCATTTGAAATAATCTCGGCCGCCATCGTTTTTCCAGTTCCCGAAGGGCCGGCAAAAATCACGTTTAATCCGCTGTTAACAGCGATCTTTTCCTCAAAATGCCAGTCGGTATAGACAATGTGTTTGTATTTGACGAAATCAGCGATTTCCCGAAGCTGACGTCTTTGATCATCGGGAAGGACGATATCATTCCATTCGTACCGGGGCTCTACCTTCCTGGCCAAAATGCTTAACCGGTGATTTGACATGCTCCGGCAGGCTTCATAGACATCGCTTTTAGATAATGCATCACCCATATTATTAAGAGAGAGATTACGCGCAGTCATTGCAGCATTACGGATTTGCCCGGGTGTAAAGAGAAACTTATCAGCAATTTCCTCAATCTCGGGCTCTTCCATGCTGGAACCGTCACCATTCAAATACATATTCCAGAGACGCCTCCTGACATCGTAAGGAGGATATTCCATTTTGAGCCGGTAAACTGTTTTATTTCCCGGTGCGTATTCATGACGCAGTTCCAGCTCTCCTGTGGCAAAGACCGGTAAGGCAAAATCTTCAATTGCCCGGTTAATCTGCTGTAACCACGTTTGAACGTTGTTGTCCTCTGAGAACAAAATATCAAACCCATACCAGCAAATCGCCGCCTTCTGCAACTTGGCTTCTCTAACAATTAGCGGGACGGCAGTATTGGGATTAATGCTGCCTGTCACCAGACTACGAACATTAACCATAATAACGGGTAAATCACAGTTGTTGCATATTACCTGAACGGCAGTACGCTTGCCGATGCCAATGGGCCCCTGAATGTACAGGCAGGCATTCGACTTATCATTCAGCGAAGCTGCATATTCTGCAAGAAACTGCCTCATTTGTTCTGGCAAAACGAGATGACCAAGGGGAATCGATGAGCTAATCGCTTGAATATGGTCTTTCAAGAGAGCATCCACCTCATCAATTCCTAAAAGGTAGTTAATAACCCGGTCGTCAGCTTTTAGATTGCGCAAAAGCAATGACGGCGTTCTGGCCGAGGATTCCTCTTCTATTCGGAGAATGCGGTTGGCAATGAGCGGGGCGGTTGGCTGGAAAGAACTCCGGGCAGATACCCGCTCGTCAAGCCCGTCGAGCAGGCAATTGAGTACCAGACTCACACTGGGGCGCCTGCGCGTTACATCGTCGTGGAGGTAACCGAATATCTTCTCATACCTGGTATCCATCTCGGGAGCAAGGCAAACAAGGAGCGAATCTATTTCAAACTGGTTCAGTCCGAACAGATTAGCCAGATTGAGAAGGCGAATTTCCGTATTGTTTTGCAGGATTGCCTGCTTCCGGAGAACGCCTTCCTTCTCCGGTTCACGATAAGCAGTGGCTTCGGACAAGTCGTTGAATTCGAGGTATTCACCATTCAGAAGAGTATTTTTATCGGATACGAGGAAATCTATTTCTTCCTCTGAAATAAACAAACCACGAAACTGGTCATCGAAAGTAGAATCATTTTGCCGCCGCTGGCGCGCCACCTGCAAACGGAGTCGAAGGTCAATCCGCCGCAGTTCAGCCATGAGGTACTCCAGGTTGTCATCGAATTCGTTCATTCGAATTCCTATGATCCTTTGCCGTACTGACAGATCTATACTCGAATTGCATTCCTTCCCTGATTTACAGGGTTCTCACCGTCATACAGCTTTTACTGGTAACCCACCCGGCCAGTTTCATAAAACCTGTGGCGAGGTAACGGGAAATCCACCTCTTGAAAATGCACAGGCTTTTTCTCAATTTAAAACTTTTATGTATGAGCAGTATAAGCACCAATACCATCAATTGTCAATGCTTTTTCTATTTGTCTCGACCGTGAATGGTTACTCAGGAACCATCGGCAAATCCCCTGCCTTTAATATAACCGCAACTCAATATCTCTCACTTAGCGCGGTCAAGAAAGCATATTTGGCTTGAAACTGAACAAAATGTTAGAGGCTTTGGTAGCGCATGGGGGATTCGAACCCCCGATCTCCGCCTTGAGAGGGCGGTGTCCTAGACCCCTAGACGAATGCGCCACATACCATATACAGAAGACTTAAATCGACCTCGGCCTACAACTCGGCCAGGTCATGAGGGCCGACCCGGTACAGCTTATCTTCGCTCTCGAGATGGTCGATATAGAGTACCCCGTTCAGATGATCTATTTCGTGTTCCAGGGCCTGAGCCATGAACTCGGAGCCTTTAATCCTGACTTCCTTCCCTTCCCGGTCGAGCCCTTTAACAACAATCTTTTCCGGACGCTCGATTTCCCCCATGTAACCCGGGTAACTCAGGCACCCTTCCCCAACCTCCATCACCCCCGACCTTTTGACGATTTGAGGATTAATTAAGGCAAAAGGCTCGATCTCCGGCGTTTGCAAAACGATAAGCCTCAGCGCCTTCCCCACCTGCGGTGCAGCCAGTCCAGCACCGTAGTTTTCGCCCATCGTCTCAATCATGTCATCAATAAGAGTTTGAATCGATTCACCTATAGCGGGAACTCGCTTGCATTTCTGACGAAGAATCGGGTCGCCAAATTGTCGAATCCTCAGCAGGGTCATATCTATTCCTGATTCGATTATAGTCAGCCTCTCCTGCGAATGTCAAACCTGCTTCAGGTAAGCCCCACCGGGTCAACATCCACCGTCCAGCCCTGTGGAATGGCAATTCTGGAAATAATCGATATCGGCTCCCTTCCGCGAATAAACACCTGCCACCGGTACCGGCCCCGAATCCGGGGGGTGAAGGCAGGAGTAGGGCCAGTCACATTAATGTCGGCCAGACCCTGGGCATCACGCTCCTCCGAAAGAAGCCGGGCCATCCTTCTGGCCTCGTCCTCACATTTCATTTCATTGGTGTGAGTATAAATCATGCTCACCATCCGGGTAAAAGGCGGATAACCATATCGCTGGCGGAGAGAAATCTCCTTCTCGTAAAACTCCGGGAAATCCCCGCCGGCCGCCGCCTCGATAGCATAATGATCCGGCCGATAGGTCTGAATAAACGCCTCCCCGCCCAGCAAGCCCCGTCCCGCCCTGCCTGTCACCTGGGAAAGAAGCTGAAAGGTCCGCTCGCCGGCGCGAAAATCGGGGAGATAAATTCCCACATCAGCATTGATGACACCCACCACCGTCACCAGCGGGATATCCAGCCCCTTGGCCACCATCTGAGTCCCGATAAGGATATCAGCCCTGTGAGACTGGAATGTCTCCAGTATCTCCTCGTGGGAATGCTTGCCTCTGGTAACATCCCTGTCCCAGCGAATAATTCTCGCCTGCGGAAATGCCTTAGCCGTCTCCTCTTCGACCTTCTGGGTCCCGATGCCCAGGAATTTGATTCGCTCACTCCCACATTGGGGACAGGCCACCGGCGGGGGGATCCGATAATTACACAGATGACAAATTAAATATTCCTCGCGAGGATGATAGCTCATCGGCACATCACAGTTTCGACAGGTAACTACATATCCGCAATCCCGGCACTGCACCAGCGAAGCAGCCCCCCGGCGATTCAAAAACAGGATCGCCTGTTCTCCTGCATCCAGCGCCTTTTCAATGGCTGCCGCCAGCGGTCGGCTGAAGATGCTCCGGTTTCCACTCTTGAGTTCCCGTCGTAAATCAACGACCTCGACCCACGGAAGGGAAGGGGTGAATCCCCCATCAATCCCACCCACCCGTTCCGGCAATTCCAGCAAATGATAATCGCCTCGCCGGGCCCGGTGATAGCTTTCCATCCCGGGGGTTGCACTCCCCAGAACAACCACCGCGCCGGTCAGCTCGGCCAGCTTCAGGGCTACGTCACGTGCGTGGTAGAGCGGGATTTTATCATGCTGCTTGTAGGTCCACTCGTGCTCCTCATCGATGACGATGAGCCCAAGATCAGGCTGAGGGGCAAAAACGGCACCGCGTGAACCGATGACCACATCGAATCTGCCCTCCCGAATCCGATACCACTCATCGAACTGCTCGCCCGGGGAGAGCCGACTGTGCAGGACCGCCACCCGATTCGGGAATCTGGAAGCAAAACGCTCAATCGTCTGCGGGGTGAGCGAGATCTCAGGAACCAGTACAATTCCCTTCTTACCCTGAGCAATCGTCTCCTCCAGTGACCTCAGGTATATCTCGGTCTTGCCGCTGCCGGTAATACCATGCAGCAGGAAAGTCTTCCGGCCGGCATTCAATCCGTCCCTTATTTGCTCCCAGGCAGTTTTCTGGGCCGAAGTGAGTTCCGGTGGGATTGACCTGTCAAAACGGCGATGGGCCAGAGGATCGCGTCTCACCTCGACCTTTTCGATAAAGACTCGGCCGTCCAAAATCCGTCTTCACTTTTAGGGCTGCCGTTTACAGTATCTTGAGCATCCGGGGTATAATCGGTATAGGTAGCGCTGGAAATGGAACTATAACTAATTGAGCTCTGAGCAGCTATATTTCCAGATTCGCTTTCCTCTATACTCCTGGATT
>JAWOBB010000062.1:0-25495 GCA_046498265.1 Dehalococcoidia bacterium
GGAAGCGGCCTGCGTTTCCATGCACGGGGCCAACCGGCTGGGCTCCAATTCCACCGCCGAATGTCTTGTCTGGGGCAAGATCACCGGGGAAGAGGCGGCAAAATACGTCGGCGGTCAGAAGTCGATGCCGGACAGCCCCATGAAAAAGGCCGAGGAAGAGGAAAAGAGGGTCTTCGAACAGGTGGGGCACGGCTCCGGAAAGGAAGACGTTTTCGCTCTCTGGGGCGAACTGCAGGAAACCATGGACCACAACGTGGGCGTTTTCCGCAATGCCGCTGAGCTGGAAAAAGCGGTCAAGAAGGTGCGCGAACTTAAAGAGCGGGTTAACGATGTGAAGGTGATTGACACCAGCCGGATATACAACACCAATCTACTTAATATCCTGGAGGTAAGGAACCTGCTCGATCTTGCCGAGGCGGTTTCCATGGCCGCCCTCAACCGCACCGAATCGAGGGGTGCCCATTCCCGAACCGATTACAAAACTCGAGATGATGAAAACTGGGGTATGCACTCCCTGACCTCCTACCACGAGGATCGGGAGCCTTCTTTAGATTACATTCCGGTGGACATCAGCAAGTGGCTACCGGTAGAGAGGAAGTACTGATGCAAGCGCTCAACACTAAAAACCGTAATCTGCCAAATAATCTGGGGATAAAGGGATGGGTATGGGCAGGACGTTATACCTGGGAAAGATATCTGTACACACTTCACCGCATCACCGGCCTCGGCCTGCTTCTGTTCATAACGATACACCTGGGCATCAACGGCACTCGCATCTGGGGCGCCTCGAGCTGGGCCGACGCTATGGACATCTTCGAAACTTCGCCCTTCAAGGTAGGGGAATACCTGGTCGTCGCCGCCTTTATCTTTCATGCCCTCAACGGGGGAAGGCTAATCCTGCAGCACCTGGCCTACACACTGGGCAAACCCAGGGCACCCATATATCCGTATGTTGACGCTATGCGACAACACAGGTTACTCATGTGGACGGTGCTTTTCATCATCGTGGTGCTGGCCATCTGCGCGCTGGTCCTGTTCGTGATATAGGAGAGGTAAGATGAAAGAAAGTCGATTAAAGGTACTACAATATGTAAGCGGCATAGCCATTTTCATTCTGGCCGGATGGCACATTCTGTTTTCTCACTTCGTCGAAGACGAGGTAACAACCTGGGAGTCGGTCGCCGACAGGGCGGCGGATAACTGGTGGTTCGCTTTCTACGTGCTCCTGCTGATATTCGGCCTGTATCACGGAATCCACGGTTTGCGAACGATTATCCTGGAATACTTCTCCATTTCCGATTCTTCCGTCCAGGTACTCGATTACGTGCTTTTCATAATAGGGCTGGCAATTCTGGGCTACGGAATCTACATCCCGGTGGATGCCCTCTAGACACCAAGGAGAATCTGATGCAAAACTTAAGTTTTAAAGTACAACGCTACGATCCGGACAAGGATTCCTCCACTCACATGCAGGAATTTACGGTCCCTTTCACCAAGGGGATGAGCGTCCTCGACGGGCTTTTGTATATAAAGGAACACCTGGATAACACGCTGGCTTTCCGCAGTTCATGCCGGATGGGGATCTGCGGTTCCTGTGGCATGCTTATCAATAAGATACCCAGACTTGCCTGCCACACGCCGGTAGAGGAACTGGAAACGGATAAAATCGAAGTGAAATCCCTTCCCAACTACCCGATTATCAAGGACCTCGTGCCTCAACTGGAACTCCTTTTTGAGAAGCACAAATCCGTCAAGCCATACATGATCAGGGAAGACAGCGAGAATATCGAGAGGCCGGATACCGGGCTTTATCAATCGGTAGAGGAACTGGACTCTTTCATGCAGTTCTCCTACTGCATCAAGTGCGGCTTGTGCATGTCGGCCTGCCCCACCGTGGCAACTGACTCACTCTTCCTTGGTCCCCAGCCGCTGGCCCAGGGCTACCGGTATTGTGCCGATACCAGGGACGATGCCGACCAAGAGCGGTTCAATATAGTCGATTCCCCTCACGGTATCTGGCTCTGCCACATGGCCGGAGCCTGCTCGGAGGCCTGCCCCAAGGGGCTCGACCCCGCTTTCGCCATTCAGCTGTTCAAGAGGATGATGGCGGCGGAAAGTCTCGGGATTCGAAAGCAGCCGAAATCCGCACCGGCGGTTCAGCCTCCCAGGGAAAGTAAACCGAAGATCGAGGTTCCGGAAATCACCGTTAAATAAAATGGAGTACAGTTAGATCACCAACGGTTGCTATCAGTTTTCATATATTAGTATTGATACTGATTATAAAAAGAGGTAAACGATGAAGGAATTCCCACTCGATGACTACATCATCGAGCAAAAAGCCCAGGTAAAACCTTCTAAAAAACGGCCCAAAAGCCAGAAAACTCTGGGCCAGGAAATATTGAGGTCCATCGAAATATTCGATATGGCAATGAGAGAGCTCCATCGACCGCTTGACCGGGATGAAGCAAAGAAGCTGGAGGTCCTTATAAATGAGGCTCAAAACTGCTCTCCCGACAGCGAAGACATGTTTATGATGCGCAAGGTTCTGGACATGATGCAAAAATCAACCGAGGCGATGGACTCGGATTTAGTGGAAGCACAGACCGGAGCTCAGATAAGCTCACCCAAAAGCCTGCTTGGTGACAGGTCCAACCCTTTTGAGATGGCCTTCAAGATAGGGATGGCTTACGAGCGATTGAAATCGACAGGCCAAGCTTGAGGGCTTCAGCTACTGTCAGGAGGATATCTATGCAAAAAGTAACCTCGCCTATGAGCGCCGAAGTGGTGGAGAGTCTAAAAGCCGGCGATCAGGTGCTTATAAGTGGCACCATTTACGTCGGACGGGATTCGGCCCACAAAAGAATGGTTGAAGCCCTCGACAAGGGGGAAAAGCTCCCCTTCGATATCGAAGGCCAGACCATCTATTACATGGGCCCTTCCCCGGCCAAACCCGGAGAGGTTATCGGGGCAGCCGGGCCGACCACCAGCGGACGCATGGATGCCTACGCCCCTCGATTGATGGAAGTGGGGCTGCGGGGAATGATCGGCAAAGGTCTTCGAGCCCCGCAGGTGAAAGAGGCCATGCAGAAATACAAGGCCGTTTACCTGGCGGCCATCGGGGGCGCCGGAGCGCTGATTTCCAAGCGCATCAAGAGTGCCGAAATCGTAGCCTATGAGGACCTCGGTGCCGAAGCATTGCGCAAGCTGGAGGTTGAGGATTTCCCCGCCACAGTAATAAACGATGTGCATGGCGGTGATCTCTACGAGGAGGGCAAGGCCAAATACCGGGTTGAAGTCACTTAATTATTAATCCGCCAATTACAAGGAACACAAATTTCTTCTGATATTGTTATTCCCGCGGACAGAGGCTTTGTCCCAATCTAAAGTATCACCATCTGCAGTGTCATTCTGAACGAAGTGAAGAATCCTTCTGCCTGTAGTTTCCAGATCCTTCGCCTGTGGCTCAGGATGACATTATGGCTAGCTTCGAGGGCGGGAATACAGTTAAGCGAATCGATTCCGTACCTGATACGGAATGAAATATTTACAAAGATACCTAAGGAACCTCTGAATAAGTAGTGACTCCGGGGTCCGGGGGTGTCCCCCAGCCTCAAACTTACCTCAAGATTGGGGGATAGAGGGGGTTGATCAGAGGTTCCTAAATTTCATGAATAACCCTCAAAAGCGCGGCCACACTTTTGCCATCGCAAATCTCTCCGCTTGAGATCATCCCCGGTATCTGGGCCAGCGGCACCCGCAGCACTTCGGCAATTTCGTCCGCATCAGGGACATCTCCCGTAGGTTCCATGTCAGTAGCATAGAAAAGATAAAGGTACTCCGTGGAGTAACCAGGACTGGCATAGAATCCGCCTAAAGCCTCCAGCCTGCCGGCAGAATACCCTATCTCCTCGATCAACTCACGATGAGCTGTCTCCTCAGGTTTTTCACCGGAGTCTATTTTCCCCGCGGGAACTTCTAGTAACGGCCGCTTCAAAGCGCTGCGATATTGACGCACCAGGTAGGTGTTTTCCTCGGCATCGACAGCCACGATTACCACCGCGCCGTGATGGCCGATTATTTCCCGGGCAGTGCGTTTCCCGGAAGGAAACTCGATATCCTCAACACTAACGGTTAGAATCCGGCCCTCATAGACGGTTCGGCTGTCGATGACTTTTTCCGTTTCCATTACCACTTTACCTCTGCCTGAGGTTTAAACTTCAAAACCATGGCAATTTCATCACAATCCGGGTATTTGGGACACCTCTGGCATTCGCCCCAGACCTTGCGGGGGAGTTCCATCATGTCCACCTGGTCAAAGCCGAATCTTGAGAAAAATTCCGTCTGATAAGTTAAGACAAACACCACCGGAACATCGAGTTCTTTGGCCTCCTCCAGGCATGCCTGGACTACGGCGGCCCCGATACCCTTTCCCTGGTAGCCTTCGGCCACGGCCACGGATTTGATTTCAATTAGATCTCCCCAAAGAATGTGGAGCGCCCCGCACCCGATTATCTTCTCGCCTTCCCGAATCACGAAAAAGTCTCTCAGGTTCTCATATATTTCACTCAAAGGACGCGGCAACATCATACCCTGAGACCCAAAACTGTTGACCAGCTTGTGAATCTGGGGCACATCCTCCAGTCTTGCTTTCTCAGCCTTCATAAATGGATCATCTCCCCTTGCCTCCCAATCTCTCCAGCAGCGTCTGATAAAAAAACGGCCGTGGCTGGATCCTCAGCAGGCGAGTGACATACGGGCTCCTGCGGATGCGGATGGTATCCACATTTCGCAGGGGGAACTCGACCTGTCCGTCGATGCTCACCCTGGCCTCATGGTCCGTTTGAACTTCCATCTCCACCTCCGCGCTGGAGGAAAGAACCAGCGCCGCCGAAGGCCCCAGATGAGGCAGTATAGGGGTAAGCAGGAATTGTTTGGAATTGGGAAACAGTATTGGACCTCCAGCCGCCAGGGAATAGCCGGTACTGCCGGTGGCCGTAGCCACGATGATTCCATCCGCTCGGTACGTTGTTATCGGCTGATCATCGACCGAGGCCCTGACCTTGATAATCCGAACTACTGACCCTCGTCCCACCACGGCATCATTCAAGGCATGAGTTACGGGGAAATCCGCGTGCAACGGTAACTCGACCTCCAGCATGGCACGCTCGTCGATCCATCCGCTGCGAGCTACAAGTTCGGGAAGCTTCTCCAGAGCTTCGGAGCTAGTCAGTTCAGTGGTGAAGCCCAGGCTCCCCAGATTTATTCCCAGAATTGGGACCGGGTCAGGGGCAACTAAACGAGCCACCCGGAACATGGTACCATCCCCGCCTAGACTGATGATGGCCTCGCTACCAGCGAGATTCTGTTGTACCGCCTCTTCATCTGAGGCGGCACAGAGCCAGGCTGAGACCTTCTGCTCTTTGAGGGTTGCCTCCAGGACGTGGGCAAACTCCTCTGCAGCAGGGATACTGGCGTTAAACAGAATGCCGGTTTTTCTCATTACTCTGTCTCTCAAATTCTAACATAAACCGATATCTTAATTAACCCTTCAGTGCCTCCATCTCCCTCATCATCTTTTCCCAGTGCGTCCCCCGCCAGAAAACGCGTTTGCACTGAGGACATTGCACGAACTGACTATGAGTTTTGAAAACGTGAGGGGGAACCAGGTCGCGCACCTCGTCCTTTTCCTTCGGAATCAGCGGCACATTGCACTCAATGCAAATGGAAAACGGCTCGGATTCCGGGCCCAGATTCAAAGCTTTCACCACCTGCCAAAGCTGATCGGTGACGTCATCCGACTCGACCAGTAAGGCCTTTATCTTTCCGGTGGTAACCACCCGCCTGGTAGTGATACCGGTATCCCTGGTCAGCAGAATGCGGCCCTCACGAAGCGCAATACGAATAAGCTCGTCATCATCGGCCCCGTTGATAAATAGCGTGTCGTAACCCAGCATCCGGAGCCTTCTGGCCAGCCTGCCCACATTGACATCTGCAACAAATCCCGGCTTCACAGTTCCCCATGATATCACGAATCCCTTTCATTTCCCAACGAATCTGTTATAATACCTGCCATGCCGGAATTTGAGATAATCGACCACACCGCCGATGTAGGACTTCTCGCTTACGGATCTACCAGGAAAGAGGTTTTCATCAACGCAGCCGCCGGCATGGTCAGCCTGATAACCGATCCCGAAAAGGTGAATCCGGTATGCCAGAGGGAAATTGCCCTCGATGCCGATGATTACGAGGATTTGCTGGTTGTCTGGCTTAACGAACTACTGTATTTATTCGATGCGGAAAATCTGATCTTCAGCCGGTTCGAGATCACCAGCTTGAATCACGATAGTTTGAGCGCCATTGTCCAAGGTGAAAAAATCGACCTGGCCCGCCACGAAATCAAAACTCAGGTCAAGGCCGCCACATATCACCAGATCAAATTAAACTCGGAAGAAGAAGGCTTCAGCGCCCGGATAATCTTCGACATCTGAAGGAAATCTCCCAAATGGCCCCTCACTGGAAAGACATCCTCAGGAAAATAGACGATTACCGCTGGGAACTGGCCCCCGATTACAAGCCCGGCATGCGGGTACCAGGCATGATTTATACCAGTGAACGAATGCTGGAGCAGATCGGCGATGAGCAAACACCGGAGCAGGTGGCCAACGTAGCTTTCCTGCCCGGGATTGTAGGCAAATCCCTGGCCATGCCCGACATCCACTGGGGTTACGGCTTCCCTATCGGCGGGGTGGCCGCCACCAGGATCAGTGATGGGGTGATTTCCCCCGGCGGGGTCGGTTTCGATATCAACTGCGGCGTGCGCCTGCTGAGGACCAGCCTCACCGAAGCGGAGGTAAAGCCTCGAATCGAACAGTTACTTGCCCGCCTTTTTACCAGTATTCCCTCCGGAGTCGGCTCTGAAGGGCGCATAAAGCTCAAGGGAAACCACCTCGACGAGATTCTACTTAAAGGCGCCAGATGGGCAATTGAGCAAGGATATGGGGAAAGGGGGGACCTGGATCTGGCGGAAAACGGCGGCTGCATCGGGGGAGCTGATCCCGACCAGGTGAGCGAGAAGGCCAGAAAACGGGGCACCCCCCAACTGGGAACACTCGGGGCAGGGAACCATTTCCTGGAGATTCAGGTAGTCGATGAGATTTACGATGCGGCAACGGCGAAAGTATTCGGGATTGAAGAAAAAGGCCAGGTACTGATATTGATTCATACGGGTTCGCGGGGGTTCGGCCATCAGGTCTGCGAGGATCACCTCAAAAAGATGGGGCAGGCGGTCAGAAAATACGGCATCGAACTGCCCGACCGGCAGCTTGCCTGTGCCCCGGTGAAATCGCCGGAGGGGGAATCATATCTGGGGGCCATGGCCTGCGCGGCCAACTATGCCTGGGCGAACCGGCAATGCATCACTCACTGGACCCGGCAGACACTGGCGGAAATCTTCGGTCGGAGCCCTCACGATATAAGAATGGTCTACGACGTGGCCCACAACATCGCCAAGATAGAAGAGCACCAGGTGGAAGGTAAAAAACTAACGGTATGCGTTCATCGCAAGGGAGCTACCCGGGCTTTCCCCGCAGGGCACGCCGATGTGCCCGCCAGATACCGCCAGGTGGGGCAGCCGGTGCTCATCCCCGGAGATATGGGACGATACTCTTACGTGGCGGTGGGAACCCAGAAGGCAATGCAGGAAACCTTCGGTTCCACCTGTCATGGTGCCGGCAGGGTAAAGAGCCGCTCAGCAGCCAGGAGAGAGCTGTCTTCGGACGAAATTGCCAGGGAACTGGAGAGAAAAGGGGTGGAGTTCAAGGTGACCAGCAGGTCGGGCCTGGTTGAGGAAGCATCGCAGGCTTATAAGGACGTCTCCGACGTAATCGAGGTTGCCGATGGCGCAGGGATATCACGGAAGGTTTTGAAAGCGCGGCCCGTCGGGGTAATTAAGGGCTAGCTACAATCACTCACCTCTTACTTCATCCAGCCAGGAATTGAGCACGGCAAAGAATTCCAGATGAGCTTCATCGGTCGTGGTACTGCTAATAAAACTCGCCTCGGAGGGATGAAAAAGCTCCTCTTCCCCCGCGGGCTCGACGGCGGGAAGGGTATCGCTGAACCCGTCCCAGTCCCGATTGACCGGCAAACCAATCTTCTCCAGAGGCACATCGATGGTGGCATCGACCCGCACCAGCTCCCCTTCTATCTCGGCCATGCAGGCCATATGATAATCGCGGGGGTGAGCCTCTATGAATGATTTGACCTCAGTCGGGAAATCAGCACCCACATCCTCCCATCTGAAAGGGTAGACGACCAGCAGCACCGTTATGCCCAGCCTGCCGAACATATCGGCCAGCAGAAGGTGTTTGGGGGTACAGGACCCTCTTCCTGTATTCAGTATCTGGGGATAACTGGCAGGATCATTTAGCTCCGGGATGATGGCATAAGGGATATCACGGATCTTCTCATAGACACTGATCCGGGCCTGCTGCGGATTCCTGCCCGCTGTCCATTCGGAAAATCTCTGTTCGACCATGGATTGCATACTACCAAAACTCAGGAAATCAATTCGTTCAGACCGGTATAGTCATCCGCATAGCGCTGAAGCTGGAAATCGAGCTCGCCGATAATTACCTCGGCGGTGGAGAAAACGGTTGCCTGTGCCAGGTGCCCGCCAAAGCATCCCTTCTGGCTTCCCAGCTGAATATGGATATGCACGATAAGGTCGTCGCCCTTGAGGGCAAGGGAACCTTGAGCGCATACGATCTCCAGCGGCCCCTCATAAGATTCGGTTTCATACTTGCCGGGCAGCTCCTTAAGATAGCTTAGTTCAGCGTTGCGGACGGAGCCTATCAGCCCGATTAAGACACCGGAGGTAATGGTATGCTGGCGGCAATAGCCGGCTATCGCCCCGGCCAGTTCCTCATCAGGTTTCACCCGGAAAATATGGATTTGCTTAAACATACGCCCTCCTTTTCCGCGCTAGCCGAACAGTTTTGCAGACGCGATTTGCCTGCTTAAGGGAAACAGCCAAGCTGACAGCTGGAGATCTTAATCCCCATCTCGTCGGCGGTCTCCCTCACCAGCATGGGGGGCACCCCGAGTTCATCGGCTATCCCCAAGGCATTGGCACACGGCAATTTCCCGTTGACAAGCGATTCTTTAATCCTCTGCTCAAGCTCATTATTATTCATGATTATGTCACCCCCCCAGGAAAATGAAGTCTCTTATCTCGTTAAAATAACGGTCTATGCCGCAAATGAGTATATCGTTATGGCCGGCACCATCGATGGTCACCAGCTTCTTCTCCCGCGAGCCAATATGATCGAAAATTGTCTGGGCCTCGATATGAGGGATCAGGATATCACGTTCGCCGTGAATGATGAGAACGGGCATGGTAATCCCCTTGATGAACTCGATACTGTCCTGCTCGAACTCCTCCAGATTGGGGATGGATATGGATACCCCCAGGTTACGCAGCAATCGGCTGTTCTGGAGGAAGCCGCTTTCCAGGATCAGACCTTTGATTCTGCCGGGGTAGCTGGCAGCCAGTTCCATGGCCGACTGGCTTCCCAGCGAGCGGCCCATCACATAAAGCGGTGCGGTGTATCCTTCGGATTGAAGCATGTTCTCGAAGTACTGGAAGATGCGATGGGCATCGGAGGCAACGCCGGCGAAAGTCGGGCGGCCGCCGCTGGGCCCGTATCCCCGGTAATCGGCCACGAACAGGTTCAGGCCGATTTCATTGTAAAAGGGGGCGATCCCGTCATAATCGCAGACCACCTCGCCGTTGCCGTGAAAATAGAGTATCGTCTTTGCAGACTTTCCCCGCGAATAGAACCGGCAAAAGACGGAGATATCCGGCTCTACAGGAACGTAGTGGTCGCTGGCTACGGCAGGGGGATGAGTCCAGTCCGGGCGCGGGGAAAAGACGAACTGGAGCAACCTCGGGTCGTCGAGAATGGAATAGTCAAGACGATTGGCCATCAGAGTGTCCGCCCCTTTTTTGTAAAGGCACCAATACCATCTCAGAACTAAATTCTAAAAGTGTCGCGATTCCGCTCACATCCCCCCAACATCAGCTCTGCCTTTTCAACTCAAATACAAGCGGATTCTGCGGGTCGGGGCAGGCGACGGTGGTGATGTCTTCCGATTCCTCCCAGGGGAAGGAGCCCCCCGCCTGCAAGGCGACAGCGAAGGGGAAAAGGGCACAGAACGCCCATGAACACATGCCTATCGGGGTGGTCTGGCCGATAAGGAATTCATCACCCACCCGGTGACCGGCGGAGCATTCACCTTCCTGGGAAATGACCTTGGCGACTACATCGTACATCTCTTCAGCCATAGTTACCCTCCCTTTTCAAACTATGAAACCGGCCAGCCCCTCGAAATCGAGGGTGGCAAAATAGTCTTCAACTGTTTCCGGCCGCCGAATTTGCACCACTTCGCCGTTTTCCCGCAGCAACAGCTCGGCTGAACGCAGTTTGCCGTTGTAATTAAATCCCATGGCATGGCCGTGGGCCCCGGCATCGTGGATTACCAGCAAATCGCCCGGCTCCAGTTCCGGCAGTGCACGATCGACGGCGAATTTATCGATGTTCTCGCACAGCGAGCCGGTGACATCATAGATGGCATCATGGGGGGCATTTTCCCTGCCCATAACGGTGACGTGGTGATAGGCGCCATAAATGGCCGGGCGCATCAGGTCGGCCATGGTGGCATCGAGGCCGGCAAAGTTCTTGTAAGTTTGCTTTATGTGACGAACTCGCGACACCAGGTAGCCGTAAGGGCCGGTAATCATCCGGCCGCATTCCATAAAGAGCTTCAGCGGTGAAAAACCATTGGCCTCGATGATCCTCTCATAGCTATTCTTCACCCCTTCGCTCAGCTCGTTCAAATCTACCGGCTCCTGCTCGGGACGATAGGGAATCCCCACCCCCCCGCCAATATTAACGAATTCGAAGCGAATTCCCAGTTCCCTTGAAATCTCCACTATGAGATTGAACAGAAGCTCGGCAGTATCAACGAAATAGCCGGCATCCAGCTCATTGGAGGCTACCATGGTATGAAGCCCGAAACGCTTAACCCCTTTATCGCGAGCCATTCGATAGCCCTCGAAAAGCTGCTGGCGGGTGAATCCATATTTGGCCTCTTCAGGCTTACCGATGATGAAATTCCCCTCTTTGAGGGGCCCCGGATTGTAACGCATGCAGATGAGTTCCGGCAGGCCGGCATGCTCCTCGAGGAAAGGCAGGTGGGTGATATCGTCGAGGTTGATTACAGCGCCCAGTTCTTTTGCCCTGATGAATTCCTGGGCCGGAGTATCGTTGGAACTGAACATGATCTCTTCGCCGGCAATGCCCGTTTTTCCCGCCAGCAGAAGTTCGGGCAGTGAGCTGCAATCGACCCCGAACCCTTCAGACTTGAGGATTTTCATCAGGTAAGGGTTGGGGGTTGCTTTAACGGCAAAAAACTCCTTAAATCCCTCGTTCCATGAGAATACCTGCTTAAGTAAACGGGCATTTTCGCGTATCGCCTTTTCATCGTAGATATGAAACGGCGTGTGGTGTCTTTCTGCTATCTTTTCAAGCCAATCCCTTGTAAACGGAACTTGCTTTTCTGCCATAATTACACTCGATTAGTAAACTGCCAAAGGGAATCTATGCTCATTCCCCGAGGGCATAAAGATATTTATCATAAGAGCCAAAATAAAGGGTGCCGTCGGCTCCGATAGCAGGCGAGGAAAAAATACCATTCTCCGTCTCATAGCGCCATTTAAGCGTGCCATCAGGATTGAGAGCATAAAGATAATTATCATAAGAGCCAATATAAATTGTGCCGTCAGCTCCAATTACGGGGGAGGAAAGGATTTCCCTTCCTGTCTCATATCGCCATTTCAGCGTCCCATCCGGATTGAGGGCATAGAGATGATTATCAAAAGAACCCACGTAAACGGTGCCATCCGCTCCTGTTGCCGGCGAGGACCAGATGTAATTTATGGTACCGCCAGCAGTACACTCATAACGCCAGCCGGGGGAGCCATCGGGATCGATGGCATATAAAAATCCATCCACACAACCGGCGTATACGGTGCCGTCATCCCCTATCGTCGGTGAGGAAACGACATATTTCCCGGTCAGATATTCCCACTTCAAATTGCCGCCCGGAGTAACGGCCACTATCTTTGTTTTATAAGAGCCCACGTAGATGGTGCCGTCGTCGCCAATTGCCGGGGAAGACCAGCTGCTACCACCAATCGCGCAGCGCCATCTCAATTTGCCCTCGGCGCTCAGGGCATACAGATAACCATCATAAGAAGTAAAATAGACCGTACCATCCGGCCCGATGGCGGGGGAAGATTGAATGGCATGCTCTGTTTTGTAACGCCATCGGCGCTTGCCATCCGGATTGAGTGCATACAGGTAATGATCGTCCGAGCCAAAGTAGACGGTCCCATCCGCTGCAATCGCCGGGGAAGAACGAACTCGTTCACCGGTTTCGTAGCGCCATTTCAGTGAGCCATCCGGGTTTATAGCGTACAGGTAATGATCAAATGAGCCAGCGTAAACGGTCCCGTCCGACCCAACCGCCGGGGATGAAAAAACCGCGTCCCCGGTCCCATGCTTCCACTCCAGTTCCGGAGACTCTGGCCCGCTGAAATTGCTCCTCCCGGTATGCCCCAAGTCATGGCGGAACATGGGATTGGGGCTGTCGGCCAGTGGAGCACCCGGCCCTTTTGTTCCGTCATTGCCTCCACATCCACAAGGCACAAAGATTAAAATCAGGGCTACAAGCACGAAAGCACAAGTTTTGATCATCCTATCCTTCCTGTTAAGTATCCCAATTTACTGAATTACTCCCATACTACCTAAAACTTCGAAGCAGAGTCAAGCAAAAAACAGTGTTTTGCTCTTTTCAGTTTACTACCGGATATTCTAGCACAGACCGGCATGAATCATAAATTAAGCCGATTGCCGAACGGAAATTGCAATCTACAATCTGTTCCGGTAGTATCTCTTACGGAGACTTCATCGTGAGCAGCCCCATTCTGTCGTTTGATTTGACCGGAACCCTGGCCACCTTCAGCTTCTGCGACTCCATCTATTTCGAGGGCCTGCCCCACCTTTACTCCAGCAAGCATGGGATTGAAATCGAAGAGGCAAAGGGATACCTGATAAAATGCTACGACGAGGTCGGGGACCAGGAGCCGGACTGGTATGATATCACATACTGGTTCAAAAGATTCGATCTGGGCGATGGTTGGTATCCCTTCTTAGAGGAATTAAGCTACAATATCAGATTTGACCCCCAGGCGGAACCCGTACTGGCTCGCCTTGCCACAAAATACGAACTCATCATGGTGAGTAATGCCTGCCGGGAGTTCCTCGACGTTGAAACCGCTTCCATCAGCAAATACTTCACCAGAATCATTTCCTGCGTCTCCGATTTCGGGGAGGTTAAAAAAACACCGGAATTCTATCTGAAATTATGTCAATCGATTAATAAAAAACCGGAGGAGATAATCCACATCGGAGATAACTGGCAATTCGATTTCGTAGCTCCGAGAGAAGCCGGATTACAGGCCATCTATCTGGATCGAACGAATGAATCCTCAGGCAATAATGTTATTCACAAACTTAGCGAACTGAAAAATGCGCTGTTATAATTGAATCAGGACCCGAAAAATGGAGCCGGAATACGAGGCCAATATTGAATATGCCCTGAGTCACACCGAACTGGTGAGGCCACCGACACAAAGGCTGAATACCTTTGGTAACACCAACGTGCACTATTATATCCTCACAGAACCAATGGATAGTGTGAATGAAACCAGGGTCCGTGAGGGTAAAGTTACCGCCGAGCGGCCCAAAATTGTAACCTCCGATTACCTGCTGAACGCCTTTGAAGGATTCGGAGAGGACGCCGCCGCCCAGGCTCGGACAATGCTCTCCCGGTTTGAGTTTGACCCCGATATCATGGAATATAAGTACCGCAACGATCTCGGTAACAGCTGGTTACTCTCCGAGAACATCAGTGATGTCATTATCAAAATTGCCTCCAAGATAGACGATGAAAACGACCCTATGGGAGCCATTCTCAAGGCCCCCGATGATGCATGGCAAATCTCTCTTATGAAGTTCATCATGGATATGACCCGCTCATCCCTGCACAAAAACGTCTCCGAACTGAGCAGCAGAGGACTTTTCAACAGGGTCCAGGGCATCCCCAAATTCGTCAGGGAGGAAATCGACGATTTATTCCGCAGCGCCGAACAGGGTCAGGTTAGCGTAGATGAGCTTGGTTCCAAGTTGCAAAGCTATGGTCTATTTGAACATTATCAGGATCGATTTTTCGCCCTCTTTCATCAAAGGAAATAAGGGACCTCTGATCGCCACCCCCAATTCCCCTTCACGGGAGGCTATTTACGTGACATTATTAACTTGCCCTGGTAAATATCCAGCCCGCACTATTGAGCCTTGCACCGATAACCTGAATTACAGTATCCTAGCAGTAGTTTCGGAGGATATCCCTTGCATATCACCCATCTCAGCCTGGTCAATTTTCGCAACTACCTCAATCTGGAGTTCGACCTCCCAGACAGCATTTCCATATTCCAGGGAGCCAATGCCCAGGGAAAGACCAACCTGCTGGAATCGATCTGCTTTCTGGCTACTACCCGGTTTTCCCGAAGCGTTGCGGACAGGGAGATAATCAACCGGGGCGCGCTGACAGAAAAAATCCCTTTTTTAAGCACTCGGGCCGAGATTGCAAAGGAAACCCGGAATACCGAACTGGAAATCATCTTGCGGCCCCGCTCATTGACCGAGCGCGAAGCGGGGGGCAGCACCGCCATTGGCAAGCACATCAAAATCAACGGCGTTGGCAGGAGGTCTGTCGATCTGATGGGCCAATTGAACATGGTCATGTTCAGCCCCAGAGATATCGAACTTATCACCGATGAGCCTGCTTTGCGCAGACGTTACCTTGACATCACCAATTCGCAGGTAAATCCCAGGTATCTGAGATCGCTCCAGCGTTACAACAAAGTAATCTCGCAGAGGAACCATCTCCTGCGGCAAATCGCCGCCGGCCACAGCCGCCCGGATGAGCTCGATTTCTGGGATGAGGAACTGGTCCACTCGGGTGCTTACCTCGTCACCGAAAGGCAGGAGACCGTTGCCTCTATCAGCAAGCTGGCCTTCCCCATTCACTCTCAACTCAGCGGTGGCGAAGAAAAACTGGACCTCAAATATATCGGCAGCCTCGAAAGAGGAAACGAACAGGGGCCGGAAGCAGATATCGAAGAGGTTTTTACCGAAGCGCTCCGGGCAATCCGGGAAAAAGAAATTCTCCGGGGTCAATCTTTGACAGGCCCGCACCGCGATGACCTTCAGTTCCTTATCAATGATATCGATATCGGACATTTCGGCTCGCGTGGCCAGCAGCGCACCGTGGCCCTTTCCCTGAAGCTGGCCGAGGCACAATTCATGCTGCAGCGGACCGGGGAAACGCCGGTCCTGCTCCTTGATGACGTTCTCTCTGAACTGGACAAAAAAAGACGTGAGCACTTGCTGGAAGCCATCTCAGGATATCGGCAGGTGCTGATTACCACTACCGACCTCGATCGCTTCCCCTCCGATTTTCTCTCGCAAGTTCACAAATTCGAGGTGAGGAACGGTACTATCCTTTAAAAGGGGAAACGAAGGGGATAGCCGGTTCCCGTAAAATATAAACGTGAGTCGTCAAATACTGCACATCGACCTGGATGCCTTCTTCATTTCAGTGGAAAAGGTGCTCAACCCCGAACTGGAAGGGAAACCTGCAGCTGTAGGCGGGCGCATCGAAAGCCGGGGCGTTGTCTCTTGCGCGTCGTATGAAGCCCGCAAATTCGGCCTGCATGCCGGTATGCCCCTCGCCACCGCGCGCAGGCTGTGTCCGCAGGCGATCTTCCTGCCCGGCAATTTCAGCACCTACCGAGATTACTCCTCTCGATTTATGGAAGTTCTGGCCCGCTTCAGCCCGGACCTTGAACCCGGCGGGCTGGATGAGGCATTCCTGGATTTAACCGGATTCGAGCCGCTTTACGGGCCGGTTCATGAAACCGCGATCAGAATTAAGGATCGAATCAAAGGTGAACTGGGCATCACTGCCTCCGTCGGCATCGCCACCTGCAAAGTGGTAGCCAAAGTCGCCTCCGATTTCCACAAGCCTGATGGGCTGATGGAGGTGCTCCCCGGTGAGGAAAAAACATTTCTGGCACCACTGCCGCTAAAGGATTTGCCCGGAATCGGCAGGAAGATGCAGCAAAAACTCAAAGGATTCGGGGTCACCACCGTCGGCCAGGTCGCCGCTCTCCCGCCTTCCTTCATGAAAGAGAACTTCGGAAACTACGGCGAGATGATCCGCAGGCATGCCACCGGGATCGATGAACGAACCGTAAACCCTCCCGGCCCTCCCAAATCGATCAGCCGGGAGATGACCCTGAGAGAGGATACTTTGGACGAGAAACTGCTGAAGGCAACTTTACGTTATCTGGCAGAAAAAGTGGGAGCCGACCTGCGCCGCCAGGAGAAACAGGCACGGTGCATCACCCTCAAGCTGAGGTATGCCGATTTCGAAACTATCACCCGCAGTCACACAAGAAAAACGTCCACCGATATAGACCAGGTGATATTTGAGGTAGGGGTAGAATTGATGGAGAAGTCGCTCGTCCGGCGAAAGCAATCAATCAGATTGATTGGCATAGGGGTTTCGAGTCTGGGAGGAGCGCAGCGGCAACTCGACATTCTGGATACTTCGGCTCAACGGATGGCTTACCTGGACAGGACCATCGATCAGATCCGCGCCAAATACGGCTTCGGAGCTATCGGGACAGGGAGAACATTGCCATTAAGGAATGCTTCCGATTTACCATAGTCCAGGCAACAAAACGGGTTAATGGGCATGGCCATGCTCATGCTCGCTGGAAAATAGTAAAGGATATACAATGTCGCTGGTACAGCAGGGCACCAGCACTGCCAGAATGAGGAATATGAAAATGGGTATAACCAATATCCAGTCAAGCGATTCCTCCAGCGCCATCGTTATATGGAACAAAGATGCCCAGGCACTGATCAGCACATGGCCGGCATGAGGGAATCTGGTCACCGGCCGGAGGTAGCCAATCGCGATACCGGCCAAGGCCAGTGGGTTCACAATCCACCATTTCTCTATAAAACCGATATGAGGGTGCGGATCGGGAAGGCCAATCATCAGTTCCCCGACATAGGGAATTATGCAGTCGCTCAGCGTGGCTATACCAATCGAGCCGGTATAACCGATCAGCGCAGCCTTCCACAACTTACCACTGGCATGCAGTTTGTACATAGCCGTGGTCGCTATTGCACTCAGCAGGACATGGATGGGATGAAAGGCCTCAAAAAGGCTTTCGGAGATACCAGATGAGATATCGAAAACAAGAATAAGCACCATTATGATAATGCCCGTGCTCGCCCCGAAAGCCGTAAAGGGCGCATGGCCCCTAAGTTCGCTTAATATATTTTTTACCACTTAGCTATTCCCCTCATACTTTTTTTGACAGCTCCCACAGATTCCAAAAAATTCCAGCAAATGGCCTTCTATTTTAAATCCGGTCGCAGATGACAGTCGTCTCTCCAACTCGCCCAGATCGCAATCGGTGAAATCGGTCACAGCACCGCATTCAGTACAAATCAGGTGATGGTGATGGCCGATCGGCGCCAGCGTATAACTGCGCGAACGGCCTCCCCGATGCACCCGGCAAATCAGGCCCAGTTCGGAGAGCATCTCAAGAGTCCGGTAAACCGTGACCAGCCCCACCTTTGGATCCTCCCCGGCTGCCCGTTTATATACCGCAGCAGGCGTAAGATGTTCACGGCTGCCGGCAATGGCCTTGAGCACCGCCCTCCGCTGGGGAGTAATTTTGTAACCGTTCGAACTCAGTATTTCGGTCAAATGTTCTTCGGTGGGACGCATTATGTCAAGCTCAACCTTGCAAAAATCCCTGGGGGAGATCATCCCGGCAGGTATTTAATTGAAAATTTTTTTCAATTAGCAGTATACGGCAGGTTTGTCTGTGTTGTCAATAGGGGCTATGAATGGTATAATCGAGCGCTTGGGAGGGGTGACCGAGTGGCTTAAGGTGCCGCTCTCGAAAAGCGGTGTAGCCTTGCGGCTACCGTGGGTTCGAATCCCACCTCCTCCGCTTGCGGAACGAAACGGCATAATCATGGAGAGGTGCTGGAGTGGTCGATCAGGCGCGCCTGGAGAGCGCGTGTACCCTTTGGGTACCGTGGGTTCGAATCCCACCCTCTCCGTAGTCCCGGCTGCTTGAAATCTTACAAAACAGCCCATAGAAAAAGGGGGGCAGTATGCCAGTAACAGCCATCATAGGCGGGCAATGGGGTGACGAGGGGAAAGGTAAAATCGTCGATCTGCTGGCCGAGAAAGCGGACATAGTGGCCCGTTATTCGGGCGGAACTAACGCCGGACATACAGTAGTCAACTCTCAAGGAGAATTCAAGCTCCACCTGGTACCTTCAGGTATCTTCCACCCCAATACCAACTGTTTAATTGGCAATGGAGTGGTTATCAACCCCAAATCCCTCATCGATGAAATAGATACGCTCCAGGGACAGGGAATCGATGTCAGCCGACTTCACATCAGCGATCGGGCTCATCTGATAATGCCTTACCACACCCTGCTCGATGAACTGGAAGAGGTCGCCCGCGGCACCAGCGCCATCGGGACCACCAAGCAGGGAATCGGCCCTGCCTACATGGATAAAGCAGCCCGGAGAGGCCTGCGCGTCGGGGAACTGATTGACAGAGAACTGTTCAGGAAGCGCCTGAGGGGATTTCTGGAATTCAAGAACCGGGTTATAACCAGGATTTTCGAGGCCGAACCCCTTTCCTTCGATGATATCTACGAGGAATACTGCGGGTATGCGGATCGGATGAGGCCTTTTGTACGAGAAACCAGCCTCTTAATACACGAAACTCTGCAAAAAAACGGGGCCGTCCTTTTAGAAGGGGCTCAGGGAACCATGCTGGATATCGATTTCGGTACTTATCCGTACGTGACTTCATCTCCGCCAACTGCATGGGGAGCCTGCCTGGGAACGGGACTAAGTCCCAAAAGAATCGATAATATCATCGGGGTATTCAAGGCGTATAACACTCGAGTGGGTGGAGGCCCGTTTCCCTCTGAGTTAAAAGACGAAACAGGCGAAGAGCTCAGAAAACGCGGTAACGAATACGGTACCACTACCGGCCGCCCCCGCCGCTGTGGCTGGTTCGATAGCGTGGCCGCCCGCTTCAGTGCCCGATTAAATGGATTTACCGGCCTGGTCATCACTAAATTCGACATTCTCGATACCTGTGAAACTGTCAAAATATGCACCGGTTATGAAATCGATGACACAACTCTCGATAACCCGCCGGGCAATATCGATACGCTGGAGAAATGCACCCCCGTTTATGAGGAAATGACCGGCTGGCAGGCCGACACCAGCCAGATAAGGAGCTTCGTCGATCTCCCCGCAGCAGCTCAGAATTATGTGAAGAGAATAGAGGAAATTGTCGGTTGTCCCGTTGACCTGGTTTCCGTCGGGGCCAATCGCAGCCAGTCAATAATTATTAATCCGATCCTCTAAACCCCGCTAACTCACGCATTTGTTCCCACTTGAGCTGGCGCAAATCAAAGGCAGGCCCATCCCGGCAGACCATTTTAATACCCCCGATGGTGGGCACAGCGCAGCCGCGGCAGGCACCCACACCACATCCCATCACCTGCTCCAGCAGAACCTGAACCGGCTTATCTTCAAACTTCTCCAGCATATACCCCATGGTAAGATACATGGGAACGGGGCCACAGGCAAAAATCTGATCGGCCCATTTTGCCAGCGGAGTGAGAAAATCCGTAACCATCCCTTCCTCACCCTCCGACCCATCCTCGGTAATCCGGGTAACTTCCACTCCTTCCATGGAATCGGAATACAATTGAGAAACAGTGGTAGCCCCAAGGAGCATCTTCACCGAAAAGCCATCGGCGGCACAACTTTCGGCCAGATATACCAGCGGAGCGACACCGATTCCACCGGCAACCAGAAGAATATTTCGCAAATCCGGATGGACCTCAAACCCATTCCCCAGCGGGCCGAGAATGTCCAGAAATTCCCCCTCTGTTCGGCCGGCCAGCCATTCAGTGCCCGGCCCCACTTTCGTAAATAGAATCTCTATCTCTCGGCGCGCAACTTTATGAATACTGAACGGGCGTCGGAGCAAAACATCCTCGCCGCAACGAATCGTGACGAACTGCCCCGGATAGGATTCATCAGCGATTTCAGGGGCTTCGATTCGGAGTAAATGAACACCAGGCATGGGCTCATTACAAAAAAACACCGCGGCAAAGTCCTGTTTCATCGGCTCTATTATAGGGGAATGAAGAGATCAGGACAAACCGATTCCAGAACCCGAAAAGAAAAACCATTAAAGTAAACCTGCTTGGGTAATTAAATCTAAATACCCGGTTCCGCCCCCGTTTCGCAAAAAAAAAACAACTCAATTAATAACCTGAAACTGGGTTTAACCCCCTCAAATTGACGCATTGGCACGAATGTTGTACTATAATTAACCGTTGATGGTTTTCCTCAGGTAATGTTTATGCTACCACTGTAAAGGAAGGGCGATGACAGAGGAAAAGAAAGGCACTGTATTCGTCGTCGACGATGATGACAACATTGTAAAAGCAATGATACGTATATTGAAAAATGAGGGATTTGAGGTATATGCGGCGACGGATGGCAGAAATGCACTTGAAATGACTGCAAGGAGAAAGTTCGACCTGATGTTCCTGGATATAATGATGCCAGGATTCAGTGGGCTGGACGTTATGGCACTGATGCAGGCAGCAAGGCCCGAGATGCCAATTGTAATTATATCGGCCCTGAATGATGCAGCAACAAAGAACGAGGCACTTAATCTAGGAGCATATGATTATCTGACCAAACCTTTTGGGCCGAAGCAAATAGTGGAAGTCGCTAATCGAATTCTGGGATCAGAAGAGGAGAAAAGCGAATCCACCGAAACCCCTGAATCAGAAGCTTAAAACAGAACAAAAAACAGGGCCCCCACCACATACAATGGCCCCATCAACTTCAAATGGTCGTTGTTCTTCCCATTAATCATTAAGTTAAGATAGTTCCCTTCCATTACAGATAATTAATAACGGAATAACTACCCGACACAAAAGAGGGCCCCTTTTCGGTGACCCTCTTTCAACTCTTTACTTTCTGAACCTGACCCTTTTCCGAACTTTACTCCGGCAAGGGGAGTTCAATCCTGAACCTTTATTCCCCCGTTCTCACTCTCGCGGGTCCGGTTCAGTCTCCGTTATCGCCCTGCCGCTCGGCAGGGCATCATACATCAACTTGCAGCACCCCTAAAACTATATATATTCTCATCATCTACCTCCTTAAAGCGTCGATGCTGAGTCCACCTTCAACATAGCACAAAAGTCTCCATTAGTCAACTATAAATTATATAAATTAGCGTACTTTTACGAACGGTTTTGCCTCCCACCGGCATTACCCCGATTCTATCCGACACAACTGTCAAATTTTCAGGTTAACTACAACCCCCTTTGAGTAAGCCATGAAGGATCCCAAGGCAAAAACACACCAACCTCAACATAATGGATTCAAAGCACATGCTGAAGCCGTGAGCGCAACTGGCCGCAACCAGCTTCGATTTCAGAGCCCCGGCGCATCCTCACGGTGTTGGGCACGTGGTGGCGCGTCAGCATCTCGCTGAAGTACTGGATTTTCGCTTTTGGGGGAGGACGAAAGTCGGTGTGCTCGGAGGGATTGACCGGAATAATGTTGACAAAGCAATTCAGACCGCGCAGCAGCTCGCCCAGTTCGGCAGCAAGCTGGGGGAAATCGTTGAGGTCCCTGATAAGCGCATACTCAAAACTGATGCGCCGTCCCGTTGCTTTCACGTAATCATGGCAGGCGGGGATGAGTATTTCCAGGGGATACATCCTGTTCGGCGGCACTATCTCATCGCGCATCTTATCGTTGGGGGCGTGGAGTGAAACTGCCAGCCCCACCTGCAGCTTCTTTTTGGCCAGCTTTTTAATCCCGGGGGCAATCCCGCTGGTGGAGATGGTGATATGCCGGGCTCCAAGGCCCAGCAGTTCGGGATCGGCGAGGCTTTCAACCGCCCGCCAGACCGCTTCGAAGTTGACCAGCGGCTCTCCCATACCCATGAAAACCACGTTAGTGACCGCCTGATCCCTTGCTTTGAGATTTCGGGGAAAGAAGAGAACCTGGTCGATGATCTCCGCCGGGGTGAGATTGCGCTCGAATCCGCTTGCCCCCGTGGCGCACAATGGGCATCCGAAGGCACAACCCACCTGGGAGGAGATACAGACGGTTCGCCTTTTGCGGTAAATCATCAGCACCGATTCGATGGTCTTCCCGTCGATAAGCCGGAAAAGCACCTTGATGGTTTTGCGGTCTGAAGATTTTGCTTCTCCTACCGGCTCGAGTGACTGAAGAACAAATTCTTTATCCAGCCGTTCTCGAAGCACCGGAGGGAGATTGCTCATGGAGGAGAAATCCGTTACCGGCTTGCGATAAACCCAGTCGATAACCTGTTTGGCACGATATTGGGGCTCACCCCAGTCGGCAAGGACATCCCTGAGGTCTTTGGCTTTGAGTTCGGTGATGGGAATTTTGGGCATTTTTCTTACTCGTCGAATCCCAGTTGATAGCGTCCGCCGGGGGGCAGAACCTCAAAAGGCTCACCGGCCAGCTTGGCCTTAAGGCAGTTTTTGACTTCCGGGACGGGCACCCGAATCTGTCGCTGGGTATCCCGCTCCCGAATGGTCACGCAGTTGTCCTCCAGCGAATCGAAATCCACCGTCACACAGAACGGCGTGCCGATCTCATCCTGGCGGCGGTAACGCCGGCCGATGCTCTGCACCTCGTCGTACTGAACCATGAACTCCCTTCTCAAGTCGGCATAGATGGTTTCCTTGGCCAGCGGAATGAGCGTTTCCTTTTTACTCAAGGGCAGCACGGCCACTTTTATGGGGGCTATCGCGGGATGGAAATGCAGCACCACCCGGATATCCTCCTTTTCATCCAGTTCCTCGGCGTAGGCATCGGCCAGGAAAGCCAGGGTGGCCCGGTCCGCCCCCGCCGAGGGCTCGATTACATAGGGGATATAGTGTTCCTGAGACTGGTCATCGAAGTAGCTTAGGCTCTGGCCGCTGTGCTCGGCATGCTGGGAGAGGTCGAAATCGGTGCGGTTGGCAACCCCCTCCAGCTCCGACCAGCCGAACGGGAAAAGGTATTCCACGTCGGTACAGCCCCGGGCATAGTGGGCCAGCTCATCGGGGTCGTGAGGCCGCAGCCGCAGGTTTTCCTCCCTGATTCCCAGGCCCAGATACCAGTCGAAACGCTGCTTAACCCAGTGCTCGAACCATTCCTCATCGTTGCCGGGTTTGACGAAATACTCGATCTCCATCTGCTCGAACTCCCGGGTCCGGAAGGTAAAGTTGCCCGGCGTAATCTCGTTACGGAAAGCCTTGCCGATCTGGGCAATCCCGAAGGGGAGTTTCTTGCGGGTGGAGTTAAGCACATTCGTGAAGTTGACGAATATCCCCTGGGCCGTCTCCGGGCGAATATAAACCATGGTTCCCGCATCCTCAACCGGCCCCATATGAGTACGAAACATCAGGTTGAACATACGAGCCTCGGTGAGCTCGCCGCCGCATTCGGGACATACATCGCCTTCGAGGTCATCCGCCCGGAAGCGCAAGCCACAGCCTTTGCAATCGACCAGCGGATCGGCAAAGGTGCTCGCGTGGCCGCTGGCCACCCAGATTTCGGGATGCATCAGGATGGCCGAGTCCAGTCCCACCATATCATCACGCTCTCTCACGACGGACTGCCACCAGGCGGATTTAACATTATTTTTGAGTTCGACCCCAAGCGGGCCATAGTCCCAGCAGGATGAAAGTCCGCCGTAGATTTCACTGGACTGAAAAATGAATCCCCGCCGCTTGCTCAGCGAGACGAGTTTCTCCATGGTTACCGGTTGGGGGGTTGCTTTAGTCAATGGTTAAATCCTCCCTCGAATTGGCAGCATCAAGTCAAAGATTAACAGGTTTTGGCTGTAGGTGTCAAAAGGAAAGGGGGAAAGCTTTATCGATGGAATTCCATAATGGAAGAGACGGAGCTGGTGTGAATCCCCCTTCCATCGAGGAGCTCGAAGAGGCCGTCAAAAGGCTCCGGCTTCTCGGCGTACTCAAATGTATGGAATGCAACTCCCATGATTTCATCGCCTTCATTCTCATTCAGTAATTGAGATATCTCTTCCAGGTTGAATTTGTTCCTGTTTTTCTGGGCAGCATAACCGGCGCAGGTAAGTCTCAAAACCTGCTGTCCGTTAATAGTAACTTCCGTGGGGTTACCTGATAAATCCTCGAGTTTCCCTGATCCGCTACTGATTTCATAAGAGATCCCTCGCGGGAAATCGAACTCCCGATCCGCCGAATTCACGAAGGCAGTTGCGACTTGCCCGGAGGCAGGAATCTGCTTCACCAGAACCATCATCGCCTCGGTCCGCCCCACGTATTTGCGTGAGCTGAAGTAATTTGCCTGATCGGTATAACCATCCCAGGTATCGATATGGGGCCCATGATGGCACAAACCAATTTCATGGCCACGGGCTTCCCACCGATGAACAAGTTCCAGCCGGCCATCATCTTCAAGGATATACATTATCCACTGCGGGCTGAAAAGCAGGGTCAGTTTCATATGGTAAGCATCGGCCGATTGCACCAGTTCGGTTAAGGCCGGCCAGTTGCCGGCTGCATAGGCATTCGAGAGCGGAACCTTACCTGGTTCACAATGCACGGCAATGAAGAAATCGTCTCCTTCGACCGATTCATCGCCGGGGGAAGATAACGCAGGACTCTCTTCTCCACCAGTGCCATAACATCCTGGCACAGTAGCGCCCAGGAAAAGAAAGATCAATAAAATGAGCCTGCTTTTCATATCCAAAGGTTACCGCAGCACCAGTTCCCAAGTCAACCGAAGAAAGTTGTGATTATCCCACGATTAAGGCATAATAATGAAAGAAATTTTTTGCATGAGAGTGTGTCTATGGCAGATAAAACAGCGGACCTGGCCGGCCCCGGAATCAGCACCTATGAGGAAGTAGCAAAGGTTCTTCCAGATAATTATGAGGCGATTCTTCCTCCCCTGGAAAGGATGAAGGCCATCTATGAGGTGAAAAAATATATCGAGGAGAACCTCTCGCGGGAGCTCAATCTCCAGATGGTTCAGGTGCCGTTGATTGTCGATAAGGACAGCGGCCTAAATGATTACCTGGATCGCGACGGCTCGCGGACCCCGGTGGGATTCCCCTGCGGGCTGGGCATCGAGCCGCGCATCCAGGCCGA
>JAWOBB010000072.1:0-27313 GCA_046498265.1 Dehalococcoidia bacterium
ATCGGGCCCAACGGTTCGGGGAAAACGACCCTGTTCGAGCTGATTGCCGGGAATGAAACCCCGGATTCCGGCGAGGTGACCATGCGCAGGGGAACCACCGTCGGCTACCTCAGGCAGGATATCAGGGCTTCTTCACCGAAGCCGCTGCTGGAAGACGTTGCCGGCTCGTCCAGTCGCTTGAGGGGGCTGGAACACCGGATACAGCTTTTGCAGGAAGAACTTGCCGAGGAGAGCTCGGATGAGCTGTTGCGAGAGCTGGGGGAGTTGCAGCACGAGTTCGAGGCGGCCGGCGGATACGACGCCGCATTCGAGGCCGAGAAAATCCTCTCCGGGCTCGGGTTTGCCACCTCCGATTTCAATCGCTCGCTCGATGAGTTCAGCGGCGGCTGGCTGATGCGGGCCGAGCTGGCCAGGCTGCTGCTGCAGAATCCCGACCTGCTCCTGCTGGACGAGCCCACCAACCATCTCGACCTGGAATCGTGCATCTGGTTCGAGGAATACCTCAAAGGCTATCAGGGCGCGGTGATGGTCACCTCCCACGACCGGGCGTTCCTGGACCGCGTGGTGGGAAGGGTGCTGGCTTTCGATCATAACGAGGTTGCCTTTCACCGGGGCAACTATTCCAGCTTCGCCTCAGCCCGAGCGAAGGAACTCGAGGTTCGGGAAGCAGCCGCCAGGCGCCAGCAACTGAAGATCAAAAAAGAACAACAGTTCATCGACAGTTTCCGGGCCGATAAGCGCCGCGCCTCCCAGGTACAGAGCCGCATCAAGCGGCTGGAGAAGATGGAGCGAATCGAAATCCCAAGGTCGACCCGAAGGGTGCGCATCACATTTCCGGAACCGGCCAGGAGCGGCGAGGATGTCATCACCCTGAAAGATGTCTCTAAGTCCTACGGCTCGAATGAGGTGTATCATAACCTCAACCTGGTGCTGAACCGGGGGGACCGGGTGGCCCTGACGGGCCCGAACGGGGCGGGCAAGACCACCCTGCTGCGGATTCTGGCCGGGGTGCTGCCGTTCGATAAAGGGAAACTGAAGCTGGGACACAACGTTGAGATCGCCTATTATGCCCAGTACCAGCTGGAACTCCTCGATCCGGAAAATACGGTGCTGGGCGAATTGCGGCGGGTGGCCGGGGACGAATCCGATCAGGTGCTGAGGGGAATCCTGGGGACCTTCCTGTTCGGCGAGGATGAGGTACACAAAAAGGTATCTGTGCTCTCGGGCGGTGAGAAGGCGCGCCTGGCCATTGCCAGGATGCTCATCCGTCCGGCCAATTTCCTGTTGATGGACGAGCCGACCAACCATCTCGATATCCCCTCACGCGAGGTGCTCACCGATGCTTTGGGAGCTTACAAAGGGACGCTTTGCTTTATTACCCATGACCGCACCCTGATCCGGCAGATTGCCACCAAGATCATCGATATCCGCGGGGGCAGGGTTCAGGTCTATCCCGGCGATTACGACAGTTTCCTGTACTGGAAGGAGTCGGCGGGAGGAAAGGTGCCGGAGCCACCTCCTGTCCAGGGAACTGAGACTAAGGGAAAGAGTTCGGCTCGTGAACGTGACCGCCGTCGCAAGCAGGCGGAGGGCGAGTTGCGAAACGAATACTACCGGAAGAGCTCGTCGGCGCGCAGGAGAATCGAGGAGATCGAATCCGAGCTTTCCGGGCTGCAAGCGCAGCTTGCGGAAGTGGAGAAAGCCCTGGCCGATCCCTCCCATTATGAAGGCGGCGAGCGGGTGTTGGAGACCATCGAGCGGCACCGCCGATTGAAGGAAACCATCGCCTCGCTGACAGGTGAATGGGAGAACCTTTCCCTTGAGGCGGAGAATTTGAAGCAGGAATTTGAGCAGGCAAGGGGGCAGATGGCATCATGAAACAGGAACACCAATCACCGCAATCGAAGACAAAGCAGCTGTTCGGAAACAAATCCGAAGACTACAGCACCAGCAGCCTGCTCAAGGATGAGCGGAACCTGCAATTCGTTCTCGAGATGGCAGGAATAAAAGAGGGAATAAGGGTGCTGGATGTGGCGACAGGGACGGGATTTATGGCCATAGCTGCCGCCGATACCGGGGCCGAGGTGCTCGCCACCGATTTCACCCCGGCCATGCTGGAAAAGGCCGGGGAATTTTTGGGTGAAAAGAGCAACACCACCTTAGCGCTGGCCGATGCCGACTGCCTGCCCTTCCCCCCGGACAGCTTCGACGTGGTCACCTGCCGGGTTTCGGTGCATCATTTCACCCATCCCCGGACCGCTTTCGATGAAATGGCCCGTGTCTGCCGGCCGGGGGGACGGGTTCTGATTATGGATGTCACCTCATCAGAGGACGAGGCCAGGAGCGAGCTCCACAACAAAATGGGTAAAATGCGAGATCCTTCCGAGGTCCGGCAATGGCGGCCCTCGGAGCTGGAACAAATGCTTGGTGGGGCGGGATTGAGCGTGGAGAAGCTCGAGTTGTGGCCGCATGTGATGGCATTCGATGAGTGGATCGGGCTGGGGCAGGCCGACGAGGAGACCGCCGAAAGATTGCGGGAGATGATGATCGACTCGATGGATGGCGACAAGGCGGGATTGAATCCCGAGTTCAGGGACGGGGAACTGGTTTTTACCTGGACAACGGCTATAATTGTCGCACGGAAATGAACCCGGCAAAAACAGGACCGATTAGAGAGAACTTCAATCATTCCCGATATAAATAATTCTGTCGGAAAAAAGCAATGAATCACAAGAGATTGTTATTGCCGCTGGCCGGCCTGGCATTGGGATTACTGTTACTGGTCGCCTGTGGAACATCACAAACTGCCATCACACCGATGCCGGGCTGGGAGAAATTTGAGGGTGAGGGCGCACAACTATGGCTGCCCCAAAGCTATGAGGGCGGCGATCCGGGCAAAGATGCAGCGGCGATTGCGGAAAGCTTGAGAGGGCTCAGCCCGGACTTCGAGCAAATGGCTCAGGTGATCGAGCAGAACCCCTCGATGTATGTTATCTGGGCATTCGACTCAGAGGCGGGCGGCACCGGTTTTCTGACCAACGCGGCCGTTACGCAGGAGACCGTATCTGCATCTACGATAGATGCCTATCTGGATGATGTCCTGAACCATCTCCCTCTCCATCTTTATTTCAAGGTGCTGGAGCGGGATATGGTAACACTCGGTGGCTCTAAAGCAGGGCGGCTGGTCCTGGAATTTGCAAACTACGGGGTGGCCGGCAAAGAGGTCGTCTATGCCCTCAAGGACGGCAGCACCATGTGGGTTCTCACCTTTGCCACCGGGGCAGCGGAGTTCGAGGAACGGCTGCCCGTCTTCGAGCAAAGCGCCCTCACCTTCACCACTCAGCCCTGACCACCAGTACCTGCTTGCAAAAATCAATATAATTACTCCGTTTCCTCATTTCCAGGCAACCCCGTACCAGCGAAATCGCCGCTGGATATTATATTCAGCTGCCATGCCAACCAGAGATTCCCTTGACACACCCCCGGACAGAATGTTATCATTAAATTGAATGAACATTCATTCAATTATTGGGGGTTAAAGAGATGTCGGCCAGGAAATTCGATTCCCCGCAGACAGCGGAACTCAAAAAGGGCCGTATCATGGATGCGGCACTCGGGGTGTTTTCCCGGAAAGGCTACGGGGAATCGACGGTGCCGGATATCGCTCGTGAAGCGGGGGTGGCGGTGGGCACCATCTACAATTACTTCCAAAGCAAGCGGGATTTGCTCATCTCCCTGATGAGGGAGAAGTTCTTCACTGAACCTCTTCTTCAGATAATGGATTCGGCGGACCATGCCGACAGCGCCGGCTTCCTCAGGGCATTTCTGGAGAATCGAATAAATTTCGGTCGCGAGAACGCGGATAACTTCGTGTTTTTGTTCAGCGAAGTTCAGCGGAATTCGGAGGTACGCGAACAGTGGGTGGAGCAGATCGTCCATCCCACGCTGGAAAGGTTGAAGTCGTATCTCGAGGCGGGGGTGGAGGAGGGCAGGTTCAAGCCGCTCGACCCGGAAACGATATCGAGAGCCCTTGCCGGCATGGGTATCGGCTTCATGCTGCTTTACAGTATCGAAAAAGAGAAAAGCCCGATACGTGATGCCGAAGCCGGGCGGTTAGCCCGGGCCCTGGCGGAAATGGTGGCGGGGGGCATTCAAAAGGAGGAGCGATGAAGTCAAACGGCTATGCGGTGGAAACGAGGCAACTGGTCAAGAAGTTCGGGAAGTTCACCGCCGTCGACCGGCTGGACCTGAAAATCGAGTACGGCCAGACCTACGGGCTGCTGGGCCCGAACGGTTCCGGGAAGACCACCACCATCAAGATGCTGTGCGACCTGCTGGAGCCTACCAGCGGCGAGGCCTGTTTGCTGGGTAAGAAGGTGGGGGATAAGTCGATTCCTCCCCGAATCGGGTACATGCCCCAGGAAACGGCTCTATATATCGACCTGAGCGTTCACGATAATATCTGCCTCTTCGGCGAGATTTACGGCATGAGTCGGGAAGAGATCGACCGGGAGGAGAAAAAGCTGCTCCAGTTCGTCGGTTTAACCGGCTGGCGCAATGAACCGGTGGCCAACCTGAGCGGCGGCATGAGGCATCGTACCTCCCTGGTCTGCAGCCTGATTCACAGCCCCCGGTTGCTGTTTCTTGACGAGCCGACCGTGGGGGTCGACCCGGAACTGAGGGCCTCGTTCTGGGACTTCTTCGACAATCTTGGCAGGCAGGGAATAACGGTGGTGATTACTACCCATTACATGGACGAGGCCCACCACTGCGGCCGGATCGGGCTGATGCGGGAGGGCGGGCTCATAGCCGAAGGCCCGCCGCAGGAGATAGTCCGGTCGACCGGTTGCGCCTCGCTGGAAGATGCCTTCCTTGCCCTGGCCAGGAAAGGAGGACATGATGCGCCTTAGCCGGGCATTTGCCATCACCAAACGAATTTTGCGGGGATTGCGTCATGACCGGCGCACCGTGGCCCTTATCCTGCTGGCGCCGATTCTGGCGATGACACTGTTCGGGATCGCCTTCAGCGGGGAGGTCGAGGACGTAGGAGTAGCCATAGTAAATATGGACGAAGGCCCGGCCGCGCAGAAGATCATCGAGAATCTGGACAGACAGACCGTCGATGTCAAACTCATCGAGAGCGAAGCCGAAGCGGTGCAAATGGTGGAAGACGGCGAAGCCTGGGCTGCCATCATCTTTCCCGAGAATTTCTCCCGCAGCATCGCCGAAAGCGAAGCGGTCATCCATTTGAAAGCCGATAAAAGCAACGTCAACGTGGCCGGTGCCATAGGGACGGCCCTGAAGGATGCCATGACACAAAGCCTCTCGGAGGCGGGCGGGCGGATGCCGGTTACGGTTGACGAATCGCCGGTTTACGGGGAGAATGCCGAATTTATTGATTTCTTCGTTCCCGGCATTATGGCCTTCGCCATTTTCCTGCTCACCACTTTGCTGACTTTGCTTGCCTTCGTCGGCGAGCGCACCAGCGGCACCCTGGAACGGCTCAAAGCCTCCCCGATGAAGGACGCGGAGGTGGTTCTGGGATATGTGATTGCCTTCGGGGTAATCGGGATGATTCAGGCCTCGCTGCTCCTGATCGTGGCCACCGTCGGCTTCAAGATCACCATCGTGGGGAATGCCTTTCTGGCCTATCTCATAGTTGCCCTGCTGGCCCTGGTGAGCGTGAACCTGGGGATACTGCTTTCGGCGGCGGCCAGAAGGGAAGCCCAAGCAATCCAGTTTTTGCCCCTGATCGTGCTTCCCACCTTCCTGCTGGCCGGCATATTCTGGCCGGTGGAAGCCATCCCCCACTGGCTGCGCCCGGCTTCTTACATAATACCGCCGACTTACGGGGTGGAAGCGATGCGCTCGGTGATGGTCCGCGGCTGGGGGCTGGCCGAAATCTGGCCCCAGATCGTTGCTTTGCTGGGATTTGCCGTGATTTTTCTGGCCTTGAGCATCAGGTCATTGCAGAGAACAAAGGGGTAGGGAAAGAGGATTCTTTGAGAGTATGGCGGAATGAGTATCGATATATGTGCTAAATTCTAACCTGCGCTTGACAGAAAATAGAACATGAACTATAATTAAAATAAAACTCTAGCTGAGGGCATGATGGATAGAATAAAAATGGGTAAAAGGATCAGGCAGTTAAGGGAACGCTCAGGAATTACCCAGCAAAAGCTTGGTGATTTGTTGGGAATTTCGCGCTCCGCAGTTGTTCAATTGGAACATGCTGAACGGAAGGTTTCCGGCGATGAACTGGTAAAACTTTCGGAAGTGTTCAATATGTCGATTGAGAATCTTCTGGATTTTCAGAAGGATGCGGAGGTTATTCTCGAGGAAACAGGAACTCAAAGACATGATCGTCACCAAATTAGAGTCAATGTGCCACAAGGAAAGATGGAGAAATTCAAGGAAACCCTGCTTTATATTTTAAACGAAGTCGGCTCAAAGGCGAATATTGGCGAAACGGTTATATATAAGTTGCTTTATTTTATTGACTTCAATTTTTATGAAAAGTATGAAGAGCAGTTGATTGGAGCTACTTACATTAAGAATGTTCATGGTCCAACTCCTGTTGAGTTTAAAAAGATTGTTGATAAGATGATTAACGATGAAGAGATAACCAAAGTTGACAGCAGATACTTTGATTATCCACAGACAAAGTATTTGCCTCTCAGGAAGGCAGATATGTCAGGATTTAAAGCAAGTGAGATTGAAGTCATATGCGATGTCCTTAATAAACTATCCGATATGAATGCCGCCCAAATAAGTCATTATTCACACAATGATGTCCCGTGGCTCTCTTCGGAGGAAGGGAAACCCATTGAATATGAATCAGCTTTTTACAGGACCCTGCCGTATTCTGTAAGGGACTATGGGGAAGATGTTTAATGATTTGATTCGTCTCCCCGAATTCGAGAAAGACTTTAAAAAACTTGCTAAAAGATTCAAAACACTTGATGAAGACTTTGCTACCTTCATTAGAACACAGCTAAACCTCTATCACCATCTGAATATTGATAATGGTGGTGTTTTTGAGATATCTGATCTGGGAATAGCTCATCCTAGGATATACAAGGCGAAAAAATTTGCCTGCCGATCACTCAAAGGAAAGGGGGTTCGTTCCGGGATAAGGGTTATCTACGCCTATCATGAGGACAAGGATAGAATTGAGTTCATTGAGATATACTGCAAAGCAGATCAGGAAAACGAGGATAGAGAGAGGGTCATTCGCTATTATGGTGAATAACCTGGCTTTATTTTTGTATTTTTATTACACTAAAAAGCTTTGAACAAATCTAAAGAATGGGTAGGTTGTTCTTAAATTATCAGCATGGCATCCCCGAAGCTATAAAAGCGATAATCTTGCCGGATGGCTTCTTCGTAGGCGGCCAGAATCCGCTCCCTGCCGGCGAAGGCGGCCACCAGCATCAGCAGGGTCGAGCGCGGCAGATGGAAATTGGTAATCAGCGTATCCACCACGCGGAAATCATAACCGGGCAGAATATACAGGTCGTTCCAGCCGGTAATTGGGCTAATTTCCCCGTCAGGTTGAGCTGCCTTTTCCAGCGCTCTGACTGCCGTGGTCCCCACCGCCACAATGCGGCGACCTTCTCTTTTGGCCATATTCAGCTTTTCGGTCGTGGGGGCATCTATCTCAAAATATTCCCGGTGAAGCGAATGCTCCGCGGGGTCCTCTGACTTGACCGGCCGGAAGGAGCCGAGCCCGACATGGAGGGTTATGTAAACCGGCTCGATTCCCATCGCAGAGATGCGATTCAGCAATTCGGGAGTAAAGTGCAGCCCGGCGGTGGGGGCGGCCACGCTCCCTTTAGTGCGGGAATAGATCGTCTGGTAACGCTCGGGGTCCTCGACCGGTTTGTGGATATACGGGGGCAGGGGCACATCGCCAAGCTCATCCAGCAGCTCTTCGTTCTGCAGGTGTACCATAACCGTGCCGTGCCCGGTTTTGGATTGCACCTCAGCCGTCATACTGCCCGGCAGATCATCGGAGCCGATTTGGACCACCGTCCCCGGCCTGATTCGCCTCCCCGGCCGGACCAGGGATTCCCAGATCCCGTCTCCCACTCGATTCAGAAGTAGAAATTCCACCCTCCCACCCCCGCTTACCTTATGACCGAACAGCCTGGCGGGAATGACCCGGCTCTGGTTCAACACCAGCACATCGCCGGATTCAAGGTAGTCGACGATCTCAAAGAAGAGGCGATGTTCTATGGAACCATCATCTCGATTGAGAACCAGCAGGCGCGAATGATCCCGCGGCTCGACGGGGGTCTGAGCGATCATCTCGGGGGACAGATAGTATTCGAAATCGGAGGTCTTCATGCTTTGCCCATTTCGGCGGCAAAGAGCGCCGCGCCGATAGCCCCGATGAGTTGAGGGTCCACGGGGAATTCAACCAGTTCAGTTTTCAGAATATGTTCAAGAGAGGTGACCACGCCTGCATTCTTGGCAATACCGCCGGTAAAGCCGATGTCATTCCTGGCACCCATGTCCTGCACCAGGGCTGCTATGTATTTCGCTGTGTGATTGCAGATGCCGGCGGCTACATCCGCTTCTGTTCTTCCCTCCAGGATGAGACGCCTTATGGTTATCTCAGTGAGGATGCAGCACTGATTTTTCAAAGACACGGGCTCGGAGGCCTGCAGGGCCAGTTCTCCCAGTTCGGTGATTCCCACCCCGAGGGCTTCGGCCATAATCTCCAGCGATTTGCCGGTGCCGGCGGCGCATTTCATATTCATCCGGAAATCCTTCAATTCCCCTTTATCTCCCACCCTGATAGCCTTGCAGTCCTGCCCGCCGGCATCAAGAACGGTTCTAATAGAAGGGACAAGCCACCAGGCACCGCGGGCGTGGCATGATATCTCGCTGATGTTGGTATCTGCAAAAGGGATTATGCGCCGTCCGTATCCCGTGCTGACGCAGTAATCGATATCGTCGAAGGAGAGCCCGAGCCTGCCCAGCAGGCGACCCATCACTTCGGTGGCGGAACGGACCGCATCGGGCTTTACGGGGATTATTTCAGTTCCCACCAGTTCACCGTCCCGCATAATGGCTGCCTTGGCAGTCAGCGCCCCGATATCGCAACCGGCAGCAATCATCCTTTCATCTCCGCAGCCAGCAGCGCCGCTCCCAGGGCCGCCATCACCTGTGGATCGACCTGGCCAGGGTCGGCAAGCTCCAGTTCCAGTTTTCTCTCCAGTTCCCTTACCACCACCGGATTTCTGGCGACGCCTCCCACCATGGCTACCTTCCCGTTCAGTCCGGCTCGCCTTGCCACCCCGGCTATGCGGGCGGCCACTCCCATCAGGACGCCGGCAAACAGATCCGTTCGATTATAACCTTCGTTGACATGGGATATAACATCGCTTTCGGCCAGCACCACGCAAACGTTGGTCAGCAGCACCGGATGAGTTGAGGCCAGAAAGTCACGGCTCAAATCGTCGACGGGTATCTCCAGGGAGCTTGACATAAGTTCTATAAACCTTCCCATACCTGCCGAGCAGTCGTCGGTGACGGCCGAGTTCCACAGTTTTCCCTCGGAATCAAGGGTGAAGGCGTGCAGGGTGTGGGAACCCACATCGATGACCGTTCTCACCTGAGGATTTATATGTCTTATCGCCCGGATGAGGCATTCCTCCTCGCCGGCATAGCCATTAATTCCGGGGACCGCCTTGCCCCCGAATCCCGTACCCACGCAGCGCTCGACCTGGCTCCTGGATATTCCCGCCTGTTGCAGGGCCCTGTTTATCACCTCTACCGCAGCCTGTCGGGGATTACTTCGGTAGGGCAGTGAATCGGCAGCCAGGATGTTCCCATCCTCGACGATGACCGCCTTTGCCGAGTACATGCCCAGGTCGCAACCCATGGAAATCAAATCTTACCTCGCCTTTACCCTCCGGGCGACCGTGTCAACCACGCCCCGGCATAACTCGATTTTGTTCTCCGCAATATATTCCCGGCTTCCCTCTTCACTATCCAGCCTCAGCCCGAGGATATCCCGGCAATGGGCCCCTCCGAACTCCTCTTCCACGGCTCGATACAGCTTGCGGCAACGGGCAAACAGCCTTGCCGGCAGAAATCTTTTCCCGTCGCGAAAAATGCCTTCACCCTTCAGGATTCCATAAAGCATGATGCGCATGGTATCGCGGTACCCTGATTGGCTGAGATCGACTCCTTCCTGCAAACCGAGGCAGAGGACCCCGCCGGCAATTGCCCCGCACATTGTCCCGTTGCAGCCGATGCCGCCGCAAAAGCCGCGGGAGGGAGCGAGGATATGCTCCACCGGCAGACCGGATTCGGCACCTATCCTGCTGATGGTGCTTTGAGCACAGTGGAAGGAATTTCCATCGAAATAATCGCTCATTCTTTCGATGGGAGGATTAGCTTCGGGTTGAAAATTGCCCTTTTCGAATTCTTCGACCATTTCTGCCAGGATTTGAGAGCCTTCCTTGAGAATGCGAGTGCATTGGCGTGTTTTGCCCCTCAGGATTGTCCGGCGCAGATTGGGGACCAGTTCTCTGCCCCCGTGGACCTCCCCGCAGTTCAGGGTGCCTGTCTTTTCGTTTAATCTGCGAAAATACTCGGCGCAGAGGGAATAGAATTGAGGGGAGGGCAAATTGGGGAACCGCCGGCCGAGGGCTATGACCCCTCCGTTGACGGCACCGCAGGTGTCTCCCATGGTGCCCACGCCGGAGCCGAAACCGATAACCGAACGCAGTAGAAGCTCATCCTCCTGAACATCCAGGACCCGCCCCATGGTCTTTGCCATGGCATAGGAACAGCTGAATGACTTGATGAAGTCGGCTGCTAATTGCTTCTGTTCTTTTTCCTTCATATCCAAAAGCGTAATCATTATAGAGCACCCCTGCCATTGTCGTCGAGCCGGCCGGACTTTACTCGAACTGGTTTCCTTTGACAATAAAGGGGGATTTAACCTACAATGAATCCGGCATAAGCCTCTTCGCTTCGGAATGAGAAAGGTGTCGAGGAGCTGCTGCCCTGCCAATCAAACCACAACAGGAGAAAGCCTATGCAAGCCGTTGAAGAACTCACCAGACAGATGAAAACCCGCGGAGCGGAACTGAGGGAGCTCAAGAAAGAGGGAAAGAAGATAGTGGGCTATTTCCCCGGGGGATACTTCCCGGAGGAGCTGGTACTGGCCGCCGATGCAGTCCCCGTTGCTCTCAATCGCGGTGGCGACCACGAGCCGGTAGAGGTGGCCGGAGCCTACATGAGCCGCTGGATTTATACCTTTGCCAGGGCCAATATCGGCTACCGCATACTGGGGACCGAGCCGGTCTACAACATCATAGACGAATATGTGGTGCCGGTGACGGACAACCACGTGAGAATCGTAGCGGACACCTGGGATTCGTTCACCGAGATGACCACTTTCAGGTACGGCATCCCGCATACCAAGCACGACTGGTCCGCCGATTACGTCGTCACCGGTTTCAACATGCTCAAGGACAGGCTGGAGGAGATAACCGGCAACAAAATCACGGATGAGAAACTGCGGGAGACGATCGACCTTTGCAACAGGGAAAGGGAGCTTCTGAAAGAGATCAGCCTGATGCGCCGGGCCGACCGTCCTCCCATCACCACCAGGGATTTCGTTACCCTCAATCACGCCTCGCTGCTCCTGGATAAGAAAACGGTAATAGAGAAACTGGAAGAGGTCGCGGCCAGTCTGAGGGGAACCGAAGGGCCTGAGCTGCAAGGTCCCCGCCTGATGCTCATGGGCACTACGCTGGCGTACGGCGACCATCGCATTCTGGACTTCATCAATGCCGCCGGGGGTACCGTGGTAATCGAGGAATTCGGCGAGGGAATCAGGCATTACTGGGAAACCGTCAAGCCGGAAGGCGACCTGATGAAGGCGCTGGCCGATAGATACTTTACGCGGCGGGTGCCGCCGGCCTGGTTCCGACCCGGGACGGAGCGAAAGGAATTTGCCGTCAGGCTGGCAAATGATTTCAAAGTGAACGGGGTTGTGTGGTATCAGCTGTTGCCCCGCGAAACCGACGATTTCGAATCTTACTGGTTCCCGAAGGTCCTTAAGGAGGGCGCGGGAGTCCCCATGCTCAAGCTGGTCTCCGACTACGATTCGGTCGAAAGGGGGCAGTTCAGCACCAAGCTGGAGACCTTTGTGGATTCGATAATAACCTCTTAGGCGCAATTTATGAACTGCACTCTTAAGGAGAGAAAGCATGTATTATAAAGAACTGTTCAAACTCTGCAATTACACCGATGAAGAGATAGAAAAAGACAAGGAGCGGATTGAGAAAGCCTTCAAGAAGGCGGAGATCGGGCCCGAGGAGGTGAAGAAGGGAATCGACCGGCTGCACAAGTATTTCTGGATGGAATCGGAGGGGGTGCGCAAGGAATGGGGCATCTGGATGAAGCAGTTCGTCGACCTGGTTCTGTGCAAGGAAGAATATGAGAAGGTGATATTTTACACTTACCCCCTGGAGCCGAGGCTGGGCACCTCTATCAACCTGGCGGGAAACTACTATGCCGCCACCCCCGAATTCGTCAATTTGTTCATCCTGGGGCTGCTGTTCGATATCGCCGAGCCATATTTTGACCTGGCCGAAGCCAACGGCATGACGCCGGGGGCGGGGCACTGCGGGGCCAATAAGATGAGGCTGGGAGGCTTCCTGACGGGGCTCAACCCCATGCCGGACGTGTTCCTGGTATCCAGCTTCTTCTGCGATAACGAATCGAAGACCGACGAGCTTATCGAGTATCATTTCCCCGGAGTTCCCAGGGTCATTATCGATAACTGCCTGGATTCACCCTGGGATGCCTATCCCAGAAACTATCCTGCTATCGAGGACCACAAGGTCAAGTACTTCGGCGCCGAGCTTGAGAATGTGATCAGGGAGCTCGATGAGAAGCACGATATCCACGTAAAGCCGGACCATATTAACGCCTCGCGCATGGAAATCGGCAAGCTGTACCTCGGTTTCCAGAGGGTGCTGGAATGCCAGAAGGCCGATCCCATGCCGATTGCCAATAACAATCTCCTGCTGTTCTACATGATGATTACCAATCCGGAGCGCAGGACCATGGCCGAAGGGATGGATGCCATCAATCTGCTGGCTGAGGATGGGGAAAAGCTTGTGGAAAAAGGAGAGGGCGTCACGCCGAAGGGTGCGCCCCGAATCGCCTGGACCATGCCCTGGTTCACCGATCCCTCTATCAACGCCATGGTGGAAGAGGCCGGCCTGGCGCCGGTGGTGGCCCCCTTCTTCTGGGTTCATCCCAAGGACATGACCAAGACGGACTACCACGGGTTCGAGAAAACCGCCCAGGCATTCATGAGAATGGGAATGACGCACAGCACCTCGGGGTTGATTTACAGAACAGTCGAGGTCATAAAATACTTTAATCTGGAGGGGATTATCTGGAACGGGATGTACGCCTGCCGTCCCACGGGTGGGTTCCCTCACATCGTGAAGAAGGAGATTGAGGAGCAGACCGGCGTGCCGGTGCTCACGGTGGAGACCGACCAGATGGACACCCGCGATACCCCCATGGAGATGTTGAGGACGCGGACGGAAACCTTTGCCGAGACGCTGAAGATGCGCAAAGCGGGAGCCATTTAGCAGCGTTTTTATCCGGCTTAAATTTCTTGCAGGGGCAGGTTTCAAACCTGCCCCTGATTTGTAAAATAACACATCATGCAGCAGACAGATGCATTTCCTGCTACCGGTTACCCCCGGAAGTGGCAAATCCTGATCGCCGTGATGATCGGCACTTTCATGGGTCCGCTGGACGGCAGCATCGTCAACGTGGTCAATCCGGCCATCGCCGAGTACTTCGAGATCGAGATTTCCCTGGTTCAGTGGGTGGTCACCATCTATCTGCTGACCATCAGCTGCCTCATCCTTTTCTGGGGTCGGCTGGGCGATGTGATCAGCTACAAGCGGGTGTTTATCATCGGGCTGGCGGCGTTCACTGTCACCTCGGCATTGTGCGGGGCTTCGGTAAATATCTGGATGCTCATCGTCTGCAGGGCGCTGCAGGGGCTGGCGGCCAGCATGACCATGGCGGTGGGCTTTGCCATCGTCACCTCCAATTTCCCTCCGCAGGAACGGGGTAAAGCCATGGGGACCTATGCCATCAGTATCGCTGTCGCCCTGATGCTGGGGCCGGTACTGGGGGGTGTCATCGCGGAATACGCGAGCTGGCGATGGGTTTTCTACGTCAATGTCCCCATTGGCATCACCGCGGTTATCTGGAACTGGCGGGTGGTACCTCTTGAAGAGCATAAAGCAGATCAACGGCTCGACTACTTTGGGGCAATCCTGGCACTGGCCTTTGTTTTCTGCCTGCTGCTGTATGCCGATCGAGGTAATGAATGGGGGTGGCTGTCGGGAGAATCGGCCATCCTGTTGATCGTTGCTGTGGTTTCCGGTACCCTCTTCTTCCGGGTGGAAAGGGCCGAAAGCCAGCCCATGCTGAATCTGGATTTGTTCCGCAACCGCGTATTCAGCCTGGCCAATCTGAGCGCTTTGCTCAATTTTATGGCCTTGTATGCTATGGTGTTCCTCACCCCGTTCTATCTGGCCCGGGTGATCGGTTACGGGGATGATTACATCAAGATCGGACTGGTAATGGCGGCCAGCCCGGCGGCCACTTTATTCGTGGCACCGGCGAGCGGGGTCCTGTCCGACCGCATCGGCTCCCGGCCTCTAACGGCGAGCGGAATGATTATCTGTACCGTGGGTTTATACTTATTGAGCAGGCTGGATTTGTCCTCGGGTGCCCTCGACGTGGCCTGGCCGCTGGCTGTTATGGGTATCGGCATGGGGATGTTCCAGAGTCCCAACAACAGTGCGGTGATGGGCTCCGTGCAGCCGAAGTATCTGGGTATTGCCTCGGGTGTGCTGGCTGCCATGCGTAATGTGGGGATGGTCTTCGGGGTGGCGATTGCCACCGCCGTCATTGCCGTCATCGCCCCGGCGGCCGCTTCGGCTAAGGGCGCGGTGTTCGGGCCGGGGGAGATGGAGGATTTCCTGGACGGATTGAAGTGGGCCTATATCACGGGAGCGGGGCTGGCGGGGCTGAGTGCCATCACTTCGCTCCTGGCGGGGAATCTGAAAAAGAGGACCTCGTGATTTAAAAAATGAATGGTGGGTATCCGGTAGCGAGAGGTGAGAAGACAGAATTTAGAATCTTGTAGGGGCGGGTTTCATGCCCGCCCTTTTAAATTAAAACATCCCGGTGATGTCCTGCACGATGCACATGGCGAAGAACAGCACCACCCCGCAAAGCAGGATACCGAATCCCCCGACGGCGATGGAAGCCCCTGCCAGGACGAGCCCGGAGATAACGGCGGTCAGAATGCCCAGTACCAGCACCGCGAGCCCGATTGCCGCAATACCCACCCCGCCCCAGGGCAGCACATTCATCCATCGAGACGAGGTGATCACTTTTCTGCCGATGCTTCGGCCGCCTTTTTTAATCATTTCAGTTTCCTCCAGTTGGCATGCTTTCCTAAGCCGAATCCTTGACCAGGTAAACCGCCGCTATGAGACCGAATAAACCCAGGTCCATGGCGGCGGCCACGGCCAGGTAGTTAGCCTTCGTCAGATATTGAGCAAAGGAAAAAATCAGTACCCCGTAAGTTACAGGGAGAATGGCGGAAATCAGCACCGGGAGAAAGATCATCCCTTTCGGCAGCCCGGCTCCGATTTCATCCGGCAACTCCGAATAGACACTGATGGTGTAACCCACCAGGGCCAGGAAAGGGATGAGCACGGCCATAAACCACAGGATTCTGGGCGCTGTTTTTTCAATCATTCTATTTCCTGGTTGGAAAGGCCGAAGAATCCGATGGCATTTTCGGTCGTTTTCCGGGCTGCAGCTTGCGGTTCGATGCCTTTCAACTCGGCTACCTTTCCCAGGACCCTGAGGGCCACATCCGCCGGTTCTGATGGACGGGCCAGGGCCGTGTTCCTATGATAAACCACCGGCGTGTCGGTTTCCAGCATCAGCTGTTCAAACGGTGTTTCCCGGATGGCCCTGGCGTGCTCCGCCCCGTACTCAACCGCCGGCGTGGCGGAGGTGAAGAAACCCTCGCTGTGGATCTGGCTCAGAACGCTTAGAGGCCCGCTGTACCAGTGAAAGACCGCCCGGCTGACCCCGGAATCCCTGACTATCTCGAAGCAGTCTTTCCAGGAATATCGGGAATGGACCGAAACCGGTTTGTCGAAACGCCCGGCTATCTGGAGAACATCCTTGAGCACCTGCTGCTGGACGTCTTTGGAGGCCTGCTGCCTGACTCTCTTGAGGTAATCGAGCCCGATCTCCCCTACGGCTACTGCTTCTGAGATATTATCTTCGATGAACTTGAGCTCGGCTTCGATTTCCGAGCCGGTTTTTCCCAGGGTGTCGGGATGGCAGCCAAGAGCGGGAAAGATGAACGATTCATATTTTTCGGCTATCTCCAGCACTCTTCTATTGGATTCGCTATCCACTCCCACTGCGATTATGGCAATCAGGCCGCAATCCCGGGCCTTTTCGATGGCGGCATCGAGGTTTTCCACCTGGTCGAGGTGGGCGTGGGTATCGATCAGCTTGTACATCAGACCGTCTCCAGTGTCAGGTCGTCAACCGTTTTGACTTCCTTTGATAAATCGGCAATGGCGACGGTCCTTTCCGAAACTACCGATTTATAGGCAGAAGAGGTGAATATGGTCAGGCACCTGCCGTCGAACATCACCGGCCTGGCTCCCGGCTGATGCGACCTGATGAGCACATTCTTCTCAAGCCTGGACATGATCGCTTCGAACCAGTCGCGGCCGAATTGCGGCCTCGATATGACAAATCCGCTGTCCAGGCAGAATCCTTTTTCATCCTGCCAGTCGCCCCAGGTTATCTGCTTCCACCTCTCGCCTCCCGGCGCAATAAGGTTGATATCCTCCAGCTTTTCGACCTGCGGGAGCGCGCCATGCAGGGCAATGATCCCGTTGGGGGTCGATACTGCCAGCGGAAGTCTGGAGAGTGTGGCGGCATATTGTTCGTTGAGTGAGGGTGAGAGACTTTCCCAGAAATCGGCCGGATAAAATTTCATAAAAGAGCGGCCTTCATGGTTTCCCATCAGCAAAAAAATTTTGTCAGGATGCTCCAGCTTGGTTTTCAAGAGCAGGCTCAGGTTTTCCTCCGAGGCGGGCCCCCGGTCCACGTAATCTCCCAGGAAAACGATTTTATTCTCCGGATTCAGATACCTGTCCAGGACATTCTCCGTGGCCTCGATATCGCCGTGGGTATCGCCTGCAAAAACAACCTGCCCGGAGTCAATCTCCACCAGGTTCTTCTCCTGCTCGAAGATTTCCCCGGCCTGGCCGAGCAATTGCCTGATTTCCTCTTTGTTCATTCGTTCCTTCGGCTTTTCGGCTGGCATTTCGGGCAGAAATAAGACCCCCTGCCCCTGATACTGATGCGGGAAATTGCGGTCCCGCAAACCGGGCACGGCTTACCCCCGCGATGCGCCACCCGGAACTGGGTATGAGCCAGGCCTTCACTGCCGTCGGGAAGACGGTAGTTGCGGGTACTGGCTCCGTTGTGCCGTATTCCCCGTTCCAGCACTTCGATTATGGCGGTGTGCAGTTTTTTGATCTCCCTGCCGGAGAGCGAGCTTGCTTTCTTGAGGGGGTGGATTTTGGCGGCAAACAGGGCCTCGTCGGCATACATGTTGCCGATGCCGGCTATGGCGTTCTGGTCATGAAGCAATGCTTTTATTGGTATACTGTGTCTCCTGGTTAACTTGCTTAAGTATGCCTGAGTGAAAGCCTTATCCAGGGGTTCAGGCCCCAGTTTGCCGATGATTTCTTTTTCGTCCCCGGCCAGCCAGATCGATCCGAATTTGCGCTGGTCGACGAAATGCAGGTCTGAATCGCCATCAAGGCGAAATATGGCCACGGTATGTTTTGGCACCTCTTTTGAAGCAGGCTCCAGTAACAATACCCCGGTCATTTTGAGATGCAGTCCCAGGATTTCACCGCCTGATAGATCGAACAGGAAATACTTCCCCCGGCGGCGAATCCCCTCTATCCTCTGCCCGGCGATTTGCTGGCAGAACTCCTCCGGCGATGGTTGGCGGACCGCCTTCGGCCAGAGTAGCTCGACACTTTTGACACGAGTCCCGGTTATGAGGGGTATGAGCGCCTTCCTGATGGTCTCGACTTCGGGCAGTTCCGGCATGGTTTACACACCGCATTATATCAGATTGAGGCCCGAACTTGACAAACGACTGTAAAAGTATAATAATTGCAATTGCAACTAGTCGCAATTAAAGAGAGGGAACCATGGATGAAAGAGAAAAACTGAAGCAGTTACTGGAGCACTGGATAGAACACAACGAAGAACATGCCGCCGAGTTCCGGGAATGGGCTGTTAAAGCTAAGGATCTCGGCGAAGCGGATATCTCCGACCAGCTGCTGGAGGCTGCCAACCAGATTGAGAGGTCCAACGAGATCCTGGGACAGGCCTCAGCGAAAATGAAGAGTTCCTAGAGGAGGTAACTTATGTGTCTGGCTAAAGCATATCTTGACGAAGCCGATAAGGATGATTTCATCCTTGAGGACGTAGTCCGGCTGAGCATAGAAGGGAACAATCTGCATCTGGCCAACTTGTTCGGCGAACACAAGGATATTGAAGGAAAGGTAAGGGAAGTCGATTTTCAGAATTCCAGAATTATTATTGAGCCTGATGTTTAGGGACAAGTGGAGAAGACGAATTGAGTTGTCAGGAAACTCTCAAGGCAAAAGGGTACCGTGTTACCCCTCAGCGGTCGATGATTATCGATGTGCTGCACCGGGCTGAAAAGCACATCACTCCTGAGGAAATTCACAAGCAGGTAATCACCCGGTACCCTGAAGTGAACAAGTCTACGGTCTACCGAACCCTGGAACTTCTGAAGAAATTGAATCTGGTGGACGAGACCGACCTCGGCGGCAATAAATTATTCTATCATCATGCCGAGCACGGCCATCACCATCATCTTATCTGCCAGAAATGCGGGAAGACGATGGAAATCGATGAGGAAGTATTCGATCCTATCGAAAAAATCCTCGTTCAGAAATATGGCTTCGTCCCTGATATTCGCCACCTGGCTATTTTCGGTCGCTGCGTGAAGTGTGATCAAAGCTGAATTTTCTCATTGTGGTATAATAATGGAAAGAAAGCACCCGGGAAATCGAGGTGCTTTTCTCATCTCTGGAGGAAGGGGTAGTGAGAAGGATACTCTGGTTTTCCATCCTGTTGTGTGCGGTCTGCTTGATCGGGTTGAGCGGGTCATCAACCGGTAAGGCTGACGAACCCTTGGAGACAGGTTCGCCCACTTTAGTCGATGGAGGTTTTGGGCTGGAAGCTATGCTCATGAATGCCCCGCCGACACCTGGCGACTGCGACTATGGACTCCCCGAAATAGGCTCGAGCGGCAGGGAGGATGTATTAATCATCGTCAATGATAACTCTGTCGACTCGTGCGAGGTGGGAGTACATTATGCAAAAGAAAGAGCGCTTGGCTGGAAGAATATCTGCCATGTAAAAACTCGTCCCGGGTATTTCATTTCATGGGACGAGTTTGAAATTATGCGTGATCAGATTATCAAATACATGCAGGAGAATACTCTTGATTATTCGGGAACTCCTGTTGTATGTAGTGGCACCTCTCCTTACTATTGCCAGGAATCCATGGAACAACTCCGTGAACATACCAAAATACGCTATATTGTGACTACACTTGGAGTACCTACACGGACAACTGTGGATAATTCATCCCTGTGGTTTTCCAAGAAAAACTTTCCAACCTCCGTAGACAATTACCTTCGCTACTGGCTGATCAACTATTTTGAAGAGGATGTTGACTTTGATGGTATATCCGATCGACATATTGCATTCGAAGATGGCCGTGGAATGCGCGAGGTTAATCCGGCCGTTGACAATGAACTGATTATCGGACGAATAGACGGCATCGATTTAAATTCTGCTAAGGCTTCAGTGGATCGAGCAATCGATGCTGAAAATAACGGGATATTCGGGAAACTCTACAGCACACAACAGGATTACCATTTTCTTATTCCTGATTATTCTCCAATGCAATGGTATGACTACGGATCACCCTCTACCAATGTTTATGGCGGCAGCCAGACAGCCTGGCGCTACCAGCATGGGATATTTGGCAAACTTGTTAATGGAGGGACGGTCACGGGGATAAGATATACTTCCTGTGAAGAATGCCTTACCCACATTGAAAAAGGCGAAAATGCCGCTGGTGGTACATCGCCACAAGAATGTGTCGTGAAACTGACAAGTCCAATCGGGACAGACGAACTACACCCGGGGGCAGTTGCGTCCCGTCAACCGATCCCTGACAGTGCCCTTATATATTTTGGGTACTTGGACGGGCATCCAACATCAGGCAATTTCGATGATTTGCTTAATTGGCATCGTAGCAGTATAGACAATTGCGAAATGCCTGATTGTGGTTGCGAGGCGCTTTGTGAGAACACAGTGGATCCCGATGCCTGCCGGGCAACTTCAACAGATCCTTTTAAGGAGATTAACACCGAATGCGTTGGCGTGGCGGACGGTTTCATCGGGTATAACTTTCAATCATACCCTGTTTCTTATTTGACAGCTTGGCCGACAGGCTGGAGGCCGTTTTCAAATGAGACAACCTATATGGCTTTCCCCGAGATACGAACTGACGAAGGTTACGATGATAATTACAGCATGTGGTTCCGAAATCTGGATCAGGCAGGTACGCCCACATGCTACACCGATAGCGGGGAAATCGGCGGAACTCCCACCGCAACATGTTTTGACGAGAGGTTGATTGAAATCGTTCCGATAATTGATGGTCTCGATGAGGTATATGATTCCGGGACTCCGCAAAAGTACCGGGTAAGTTTCTGGTACAGGGGCGAAAATGTGAAAACGGCAGATACCTCCATAAAGGTACACTTTCGGGTTCATGAAAAAGGTGACGGCTGGGTGGATTACCCTTATCAGGAGACAGCTTCCATTTCAACAGGAGATTCTGCCTGGACCTTTTCAGGAAGTATCGTTTTTACCATAAACCCGGATCAGCATTCCGAGGGCTGGAATTGGAAATATGACAGAATTAGTTTTCGATTGGAATCGAACAAAACGATCGATGGAGAAATCGGGTTTGATGTCTTCTCGATTGAGGATATTTACAACGGAGGTACTCAGCTGGCGCCGAACAATTCCTTCGATGGGGGGCATAAGCAGACCAGTAGCGGTGACTGGGCGGTCAATTTCTTAAGCAGGTTGAATGGTACCGCTTTTTGGGGAAGCCTGAGCCATCATCAGTCGGGCGGATATTCGTTTTCCAACCACTGCATGGAGACCTTAATTTACTTTTTCCGGGGGCTGCCACTTGGCGATGCGGTCTGGTTTGCAGATAGCTACAACAGCGGTGTGTTGTACGGGGATCCACTGTACTCCCCTGTAGCTGTGCATTTGCATTACAGCCAGAATGAGTATGATTTCATTGGACCCGGTCCATCAGTAGAGCTATTTGGGGATACGGTCAATGGAAATGACCCGGCCAAAGTTGATACAAAATACTCGGTCGAATATGGCCCCGGCGAGGATTTCTTTGTAATTGATAACGCTGGCACCCCGGCGCTTGGGTGGCAGTCTACCGGCCTAACAGGAACGGGTGGAACAAAGAACATGTCGCTGGGATTATGGGATATATCGGCGATCACCCCAGGTACTTATACACTGCGGTTGTCTGTGACAGGAACCAACAACATCACAAGCCTCAGTCAGACCTTTTACGATTATCATCCTGTCGTACTATACAATAATATCTCGGATTTCGACGAGGATGGAATCGCTGATAGCGTAGAGGTATCGGTTGAATGCCTTGATCCCACCAACCCTGATGTTGATGATGATGGTCTTCTGGACGGTGAAGAGGATGCCGATGGCGATGGAATAGTAGACCCGACAGAGACTGATCCGTGCGATGAAGATACTGATAATGATGGCATGCCAGATGGATGGGAAGTGCAATACCAGGCATGTATGAATCCACTGGTTAACGATGCCAACGGTGATCCGGATGAGGATGGGGTTACCAACATCCAGGAGTATAACTATGGGATAAATCCCTGTAATGATGATACGGACTCCGATTATATCATTGATGGTATCGAGGTTGGATCATGCACAGACCCTGCTGATGACGATACCGATGGTGATTGCATCATAGATGGCAATGAGGATACCAACCGTGATGGCGATGTCGATTTCGGAGAGACCGATCCATGCGATACCGATTTCGACCCGTGGGTGGATGATGACTGGGCAGGGTGTTCAAGTGGCACCACGGTCTGGGACCCGGACGGCAATGACCACATTATGGGATGTGATGCATTTGCCAGAATTCAGGACGCCATTGACCCTTTTATGGGACTGTTCACAGTGAATGTAGCGCCGGGGACTTATTACGAAAACATCGAGATGAAGAAAGGATTGATAATCCAGGGGGCAGATGTTAATGAAGGTGAATGCCCCTATGACTATGTTATAGATGGGGGAAGCAATGGCCCCGTGGTTTCCGCTGTTGAGATTACTGAGGGAATGGCCCCCGAAATCGAGGGTTTCATTATAACCAGTGGTTTAAGCGGGAACGGTGGTGGGATGTATATCAACAATGCTTCCCCGACGGTGACTAACTGTATCTTTTCACAAAATTCGGCGGATCAGGATGGTGGTGGCATTTACAGTATCGATGCTTTTCCTACGGTGGTTAATTGTACTTTTATAGGAAATACGGCAGATCGGGACGGCGGCGGAATATGCAATGTCAATTCGTCGCCATCAATGACTAATTGTATCTTCTCGGGGAATTCGGCTTTGAATGGAATGGCTGTTGCCTGCAACGAATCCGGCAGTCCAAGCGTGGTAGCCATATCCAATTGCATCCTGTGGGACGGTGTTGATGAAATATACAACAATGACAACTCAATTATCATGGTGAATTATTCGGATTTTGATCCCACAGGATCAGGCACTTATACCGGAACCGGCAACATCAGCACAGATCCGGAGTGGGTCAATCCCGGCAGCGGGGATTTTCACCTGAAGGCGAATTCCCCGTGTCTTGATGCAGGAACCAACTCGGCGGTTGCCGGGATTACAGGGGATTTCGAAGGCGATGCCCGGATTATCGACGGCGACTACGACGGAACAGCGACTGTGGACATGGGCGTGGACGAGGCCGCCAGCACCCGGCAGGTCGAGATTTACGTAATCCTGCAAGGGGAAAAGCGGCCGGTATCCGGATGGGAGGTGCCCATCAATGTCGGTTTCTACCCCGCCAACAGCGGCACCACCGTCCTGCTGAATCCCGGTTCGGCGATATTCTATTTCAGCGGCACCACCACCTACGTTGCCCCTGCCGGAGAGACAGGCACGCGGGCTTTCTACCTGGCCGCCCCCGTCGACCCGGGCAGCTACGACATCACCGCCGACAGCGCCACCACCCTCCTCAACGTCAAACGAGAGGTTGATATCCCCTGAAAAATCTGAAGCCTGCCGGAGAGGGTAAAAATGCGAACCCCCAGATTGACATCTCCTCGTTATTTAGAGTAGGATTGTAACATCATATGGCTTTCTTCAGGCAATTCTACTGGGTTCTGGGAATCCTTTTACTTGCCGTTATCACTACCGTGATGCTTGGCACGCCCGAGATCTTTTTCGGCAAGCAAACCTCTTTCATATACTCCAATCTGTCCAATCCGGCCGGCAACAGGACTTATGTGAGAACAAACGTGGACTTCGGAGACGAAGAACACCTGCGGCAATTCCCTCAGGAAATCGGGAACTGGACCCTGAGAAAAGAATACGATGTAGAGCCCTGGAAAAGTCAACTCGGGGCTGAGGTAGCCATAATGCGGGGCTATACGAAACCAGGGACGCGGGAGATCTGGTTCCTGGCCATGCAGAGTAAAAGTCGCTCCAGTTTCCATCCCCCTGAATCCTGCTATCCGGCAATGGGGTGGGAGATAGTAGAAGAGGGATTTGTGGATATCCCCGGCGAGGATGCTGACTGGATTGAAAAACCCCTGTATCCCAGGTTCAGCAAGGAGGAAACCACAGTAAGGCTCAAAAAGATGCTGGTTACCAAAAAAAATGAACGTCGTCTGGTACTTTATTTTTATGTGAAACACGGTACGCTTGGATCCGCTTCGGATGTAGTTACCATGGTGCGTATCTCGGCTATTGCACCAAGCCAGGGATCGTACGAAAAAACCCTCGAAGCCGAACAGGACCTTCTCCTGGCTTTCATTCCCTACATGTTCGACCCGGGAGAACGAGAGGATATGATTATCGTAAGACTGGTCAAAATGGGGGCTGGCGGAATACTGATTATCCTCATTTCATTTATGGTGCCGCTGGGAATAATCTTCTACCCGCAAATCGGGAAGCTGCGCCGCCTTCGATTAAGCCGTTCACAAGAATAATATTGCCGACGCCATCAGGGGATCAGCACCGCCTCACCGGTAAGATAAATCCAGTACCCTTTGCCCAGTTCCACGGCTGGCAGGTTATCATCGTCCTCTGAATAAGGCTTTCCGGTAATGGTGGGGAATGAATCGGTGGCCCATACATAAGGTGAGGTGGATTTTGGCCTTGCCTGAGATCCCTCCTCCGTATATACGATCATCCACTTGCCTTTCATATCTGCTCCCAGGTAGAATGTAAGCGGCATCACCGGTTCCAGGTTTTGGGAGACATACCCAATCAGGTTCCAGCCCGGTTTCAAATCGAGCATTAAGGGGATTGCCGATGGGTCGTGGCTGGCAAAGTCGACCTCGACCGTTTTCTTTTCCAGGGATTTGACCAGATATCCCCGTCCCGGCTCAATTTCAGCCGGCTCCAGGCGCCGGCCTTCGATTAGCGTTTGCACACTTACCACAGGGGTTCCCCCGAAGACGTCTCTTATTGAGGGATTTTTCAGCGCTTTCGGCACCGATATCAGGTTCCATCCCTCATCAAGTTTAATCTGAAAAGAGGGTTTTTCCTCGACTACTTTGATGGATACAGTTTCGGAACTCTTGTTGCCGGCTAGATCCACGGCTGTAACGTGAACGTCGTAAGTGCCGGGTGCAACGCCGGCAGGTATCACATTTTCTACTGACCAGTTACTGGTGTTTATCTGCCTGCCCATCGTCAATTTGGGTCTTTCACCGAATAATGCTCCCGCCTCATTTTCAGAGAGCCTCACCGCAAATGTCCCGCTTAAGTCATCGTTCACCTTTGCCTCAATGGTAACCCGCTCGCCGGCACAGGCTGCGTGACCGCCGGAAAAATAATTCACCGTTGGCATGATTCGGGGGGCCTTCCAATCGTAGACAACACTGAGAGGTATCTTAATGGTACTGCTGTGACTGAACTCATTGACCACGGTAACCCTCAAATTATGGTCCCCGAACGAATAGCCGGTGTTGGGCAATTCCAGCTGCCATTTATTTGTGCCGGCAGCGCTCCCCTCAATTACTTTATGAGTTATGGCTGTTCTGTATTTGTAATCCTTGTATTCATCATCTGTTTCCAGAAGATAAGCTTCCTCGCCGTCGATTTCATAGACCCTCCACATAGGAGTATTACCGCTGACACTCTTCATGCAATCCGAGCCCGGATCGTAATATCTGGCACCTGACAGTTTAGCCAGATCGACGCTTATCTTATCGATGCTTCCTCCCACTCCCAATCGTGCAGAAAGGATGAGCGGGCTTGGTTCGGGTTGAGCTCCGAAGCTGACCGGGTTCCGGCTTGCTTCACCATTGTAGAGGTCGGGGCGGACATAATCGACCGAATAAGAGTAGGTCCGGAACCAGAAACTTCCCGTTACGGCAACAATTAGAAAAATCCCCATCAGCGCAGCAAGTCGTTTTTTCACAGATTTCCCCCCTTGCAAAAAATCCGCATAGATTATGGCATAATTTTCAGCATTAGTCACTACTTATTGATAAGTCTCAATAAATGATTATACAGAGAGATACGTGATTAGCCTACAATCAGGTGCAAGGCATTACTCTTTCGGCAAATGGGCTAGAAAACGGGGTTGTGTGATCAAAAAAACCCCCCTGCTTTCAAGCAGGGGGGTTTTCAGGGCTTTTAAGCCAGCCAAATCAGGCAGAAGCGGCTGTCTGTTGTCTGCCCCGGATTCCGAACACGATGGCCAGAATCACAGCTATTACTGCAATGATGAGAGCCACTATGGCCAGAATGGAACTGCTGCCAGAAGCATCGTCGCCATCTTCGCCCGCAGGCCCTGCGGGCCCACGTTCACCCTGAGGGCCTTGCTCACCCTGGGGCCCTTGAGCTCCCTGGGCGGTGGATGCAGTGAACGTAGTCTGAGCCGACCTAATCCCGTCGCTGGCCTCGATCGTGCACTCACCATCTTCCGACAGCGTTGAGATTACGCTGGTACAAAACGTACCGTCGCTGCCAACCGGGGTGGTGGCGGCTTTCTCGCCATCAACACTGACCGTAACCATACGGCCGGGCGTGAACCCAGTGCCGCACACATTGGTGCCTACACCTTCGGATGGACTAACTTCGAGCGATAGGTTTGTGTCGGGATAGGCATTCAAATCCAGGCTGGTGTTCCCGCCAGCCGTCCATGCCACAGTTTCCTGGGCCGGCGCATCTTCATCGCCCACCGTAAAGCTGACAGTCTCGCCTGTGAACTGGCCGGGCACATCAATCATGTATTCATCTGCCGCCAGCTGCACATCGTTGCCCGTGTTTTCTTCCGCTACTACAGCTCCGCCTACTATTGCCTTTACTACCGTGCCGTCCTCGACGCTTTCGCCGTTCAAGGTAACTTTACCGTAGAACCCGCACGTTGGAGGGCCTTCCGACCCTTCTTCTGGCTCCTGAGCCAGGGCAACAGCGGGGAGGAGGAGCAGGGCAACTACCAGCAGGGTAATTACGATTCTAAATTTCGGCATTCAATCCTCCTTCCTTGATTAATCTCTTTCTTTTCGGGGATGGCCCCGCTCGATTAGGGGCGGGGCCCATTCCCATTAAGGCATCCTTAAAGTCTAGCCCTGCCAGCCGATAAGGTTCCAGCCTTCGACCAGGTCATATGTATAAGCACCATACGTCAGGGTGCAGTCCTCGGTAACTTCTATCCAGTAGCCCTGACCGGTTGCAAGGGTATCAAACCCGTCGGGAGCGCCTTCCGCTATGTCGTAGACCAGCCACTCCTTGGTGTTTCTGT
>JAWOBB010000012.1:0-17284 GCA_046498265.1 Dehalococcoidia bacterium
ATCCTCGGCTCCTGCGGTGTAGACCTTCTCCACGGTACCCCTTATCTGATGGGTTTCGGTGATCCGGATGATCCCTCCTTTTTCCAACTGCTTTATGTGCCGGTAAAGGGTTGCCTGGGGCACCTCCGGTAATCGTTCGGCTATCTCCTGGCTGGTCAGCTTCTTACCGGTGAGTAGGTTGATGATACACAGGTTTATACCAGTGTAGAATTGGTGGTTAATAAGGCGATGAAAATATGATATTTGAGAAGTAGGGCTATAGGCAGTATAGAAACAAGCTAGCATTAAGAACTAACTGCTGAATCATTATCGTATTAAATTGTATACTCTGTTTGGGATAGGAATGACTGAACGTTCCATCTGCCGAAGGCTCTACAAATTCATTTGTTGTTTTAATTGCCGGAATCGGGGTAAGGAACGCAACGGGTCAAAGAAGGGGTCTTGGAAGTTCCACGCCAGATTAAGATCACGTTCAACATAAGCTTGCTCTAAGAGATCCATTGCGCTGTCATAGTCACCACTTCCGAGGGGAACGTACGCTCGGAGTAGTGGTGAGAGAGACAAGCCTTTCGCTTCTAGGAAATCTAATTTTCGACCGGCACCCTCGGCTTCAGCAGGACGTCCGGCTTTGTTGTAGACATAGGAAAGTACAGCCAGCGGTTCCATGGCGGCGTCTCCTGCAAGGTTTGCAGATGTCTCTAATGCATTGATGGATTCATCAAATAATCCGGCGGCCGCTAATGCGTAGCCGAGGACCATGTGGCTCATGTAGAAGCCGCTTTCCATCTCGCAAGCGATTTCGGCTTGATCGATCGCCGCATCGTAGGCTCGCGCGTAGTATAGGCGCATTGCTACGTTTAATATGTTTATCAAAGAAAGAGGGTCGAGATCCCGAGCAATAGTTACTTCGGTTATTGCCTCATCGAACCGTCCCATAGTGCACAGAAGCGATCCGTACCAGCGGTGTGCTTCGGCACATCCTGGACCGCGAAAGCATCAGGTGAGTCGCCTATAATATAAGCACTGTAAGTCCCGTTATTAACACCCCTGAGATGAACTTTATAATCACCCATGGGCACATTAAACACGGGAGGGGTCTCCGGGCCCGGCTCTCCAAATACCGGTAGAATCATTCCGTTTTCTATGGCGGGAGTATTTGGGCCATCTTCACTGAATCCCAGAATCCCTCCATTGCTGTCTTCAACTTGAGCATCTGCTGAACCGATAGCACCAACGATTCCGATAATCAACAAATCCCATTCCCAGGGTATATCGACGTCACTGCTCAATTTCGAATAAGGGATATATCCTATCCTGTCGAAAAGCTCATCATTTGAATTGCTCCATGGCTCACCCTCGTTATCCGTGGGGGGGCTATTGGGCTCATCGACATAGGTATATGTATTCGATTGTTTGTTTATCTCTATATAGGGTGAATTGCTGATACTAAAGTAAGGGCTGACCGCTGTCGGATTCTTCTCAACCGGTATGTTTGAGTCATACAGGTATATCTTTGCTGTTGTATTGTTAATATGCTCAACATTGGTAGCAACTACCGTGTGAGCTGAAGGGGTCTGCCGCACCGTGTCCCTCCAGCCTCCCCAACCATTGTCTTCAATAACAAATATCATTCCATAATCGGGAGGATCATTGTCCAGGGCATCTTCCACCTTTCCTAAAACATCATTAGCCCCCCAGTAATTGGAGTGAAACAAATAGTGGTCAATATTTTCGCCGGAAAGGACTTTGCCCTGTCGCGCCGCAATATGCTCCTTCAATGACCCTGTGCGATCCAGGTCTCTTACCTCACTGGCCAGGGAATCGTAGTCCTGCACATCCTGATTCCCGTAATAAAACTTCAAGCTGGATAAACTCATGCCGGTACACTGTCCCTCTGATGCACCCAAATACTTATATATAACGTAATACAATCCTGCATGGACATGCCAGCCGCAGCAGCAACCGAAGCAATGGCATATACAGACCTCGCAATTCCCGAATGTGTCTTTATAATGCCCGTAACCCTTACCACAGCTCCCGGCCGTGCTCCAGCAATCACCATAAGATAAATCCTGGCCGGCAGGATTGGAAAAGCTGAAGCCATAGTTCTGTGGGTACCAGCCGATATCGTACTCACAGGCGGCCAAGCAGGGGCTGCCACAATCTATTCCCGCTTCACCCTCGTTTTGAATTCCGTCATTGCAGGTACCATGACACGCCCCGTCCCTGCATACACCCGGACATTCAAAATCCGCCGACTTTATTATGCATGTATTATCCTCATAATCAATTTCAGTATAGTATTCCCGCAATATGTTCTCATTGAGGCAATAGTCTGCAGCACCGGCAACCAATCCCGTTTCCCCGTCACGCACCCCGCCATACTGGAAGTAGTTCATACCCCCATCCGTATCTGAGCATATACACCTGTCATTATCACAACCATAAGGACACGTATACGTATACTCGACTATCCTCGCACCATTCTGGCACCAGTGCAATGCGATGTCGTTATTATCTACACAGTAATCAAAGACAGGGTCTGCAATCTGCATAGTCGCCGTCATACCTTCTCCGAGGTTTATAACCTGCCCCCCGGTTAAGGAGTGATTTTCATAATTGCAGGCAGTCAGTTGAACATGGCTCCATCCGTCGTAGACTTGCGGGAAATTGATACCTTCGCATTCCTGGCTGATACATTCCCCCCACCCCTCTTCGGGTTCGGGGCAGAACGGACAAGGTTCATACTCTCCCAGTTGTGGAATATCTACCAGCCCCACGGCTATCTGCCGGGCCACATACTCGGGACTCGCCATCTCATTACCGGAGTCATCATAGAGATTGACTGAAAAAGCAGGGGTTTCCTCAAACGGCCCCCCAAGATACTCACAATAACTGCCGGCACATTCTTTCACCTTTTCTCCCCCCACCAGCAATTCAGTCCTGTTCACTTTACAATCCGTATCCGATATGAACCTGATTTCCCCGTTTCTCAAATACACTTGCCTTAAATCGATGTCTCCAATCCCGCAAACTCCTGTTGCCTCGGGCTTTTCGTAGCAGTGGCCGTATTGAGGAGCAACACTTGGTTCTGCCGGGAGCTGACATCGTATCCATTGATCATTACATAATTCCAATCCCTCTTCTTCTGCTTTTTCATCAGTTAAACACCCGCAATCAGCGGGACACTCGATCATTTCTTCAGATTCGTAACACAACCCTGTGGCTCCAGCAACGGTTATACACTCAATCGACGTGCTATTACATAGCTGATGATTTGCCCCTTCGGCTTCCGTCATACAGGTACAACCATCAGGGCATTCAGTTGGTTCATAAGGTTCATAGCAGAACCCTAATGCTCCGGCGGCCGTAATACAATGGCTCAATATGCCATTGCATAAATCGTGATTCGCACCCTCATCTTCTGTAATACAGGTACAATTCGCCGGGCATTCCTGAATTTCATAGCAATGACCGTATTGGGGAGCGGTGGTTTGGCCCGAAGACAGGGGACATCTTATCCACAGGTCGCCACATAACTCCAATCCTTCTTCTGCTGCTGTTTCGTCAGACAAACACCCGCAATCAACAGGGCACTCGCTTACTTCATAAGGTTCATAGCAGAGGCCCGTTGCCCCGGCAGCCGTGATGCACTCGCTTAGTTTATTATTACATAGGTTATAAGCTGCACCTTCATCTTGCGTCATACAGGTACAGCCCTCGGGACACTCGGGCTTTTCATAGCAGTGCCCATATTGGGGAGCGGCCCCTGGTTCTGCTGACAACTGACACAGCATCAACTGGTCATTACATAAATCCAGCCCTTGCTCTTCAGCTTCTTCGTCAGTCAAACAATCGCAATTAACAGGGCACTCAGTTACTTCTTCAGCTTCATAACAAAGTCCTGCATCACCGGCATCCGTGTTACACTCAATCACCGTACCATTACATAACTCGTGGTTCACACCTTCGGCTCGTGTCATGCAGGTACAGCCCGCCGGGCATTCCTCTGTTTCATAACAGTGCCCATATTGTGGAGCCGTAGTCAACCCGGAAGACAGCAGACACTCTATCAACTGGCCATTACATAAACTCAATCCCTCTTTTTCTGCTGTTTCGTCAGGCAAACAATCACAACCTGACGGGCAGGAACTTTGAGCAGAGGCCCGGGGTGTAACGGTATGATTGGCGGTCGGTATTACCATCACAAAAAGGATAAGTACCAAGATAATGACGTTTAGAGCAATTTTGGCTGCTTGTTTAAAATCCAATTTAAACCTCCTTCACTAAAGGTTTCAGGCTACAGCACCCTGTAATCAAGGTGATTCCGGCTCAGGCTTTTATATTACCCATGTATAACATAGCAGTCAATCCCTTTAACCTGGCAAGGCTTACTTTAAGGATTCCCTTTCGATTGTTTCTTCCTCCAGTCTCCTGAAACTTTGACCTTCCCTGTCAAACCAGCATATGCCGCCAAACTGCAATTGGTAAATTAAGTATTTTCCGCGACCAAATTTCAGCAAATGCACGGATGGCCATTATCATTCATGATGCTATGTTAGAGGTGAAGTGGGATGAGGCGGATGGGAATACGGGAGGTGAACGATGAGGCTGCATGAGTTATATGGAGTGTGGATCGTTACTCAAGGAGCCCTGCCGATGAGGCAGGGCACGGAGGAAACTGAGCCAGGCCCGTAAAGACCATTGGCACATTGAGCCCAGGCCTGAGGTAATAAGCAAATTTCAGGCGGACTAATCCGAAATCGAGTTTCGGAAGGTTACTTCAGGGAAAAGGAAAAAACCCTGGAGGAGGAGCCGGGCTCAGCAAGATAAAATGAAGAGAGGGTGACCGAAGAGGCCGCCCTCTCTTTTGTCTTTACCCGGCAGAAATCCGCTTCTCGGCACAAGAAAGCAGCAAATTTAGAGGAATAGAGCCTTCCAGATAATTCGGGAATTTTAAATCAAATCCTCAAATGAGCTGTTAATGAACTCAGAATACACTGTCAAGGCACTTCCTCAGCCGGCAGATTTTATGAGTACTGGAACTTCTTACCCGGGCAAGTCGTTCTAATATGTAGGAAGCTGGCAGAAGATGGAAAGAGCAAAAAGAATGCTATTGTGGTTCAGGAAACTGGGATGGAAATGGTGGGTGGTAATAGCCATAATTACTATCCTTCTTATTGTTTTTGTGGCTGCACCTCTGTATATCTATTACTCAAGGGATCGAGATCCACAAACCTATACCCACTTGCCCCCAATTGCGGAAATGGTGTACAAGGTCACCTATGACAGCGGGGATGGCTCTGTTGATCAAACTCAACTTGTTCTCAAAGTAACCGAGACCGGGGTCATTAAAAACTCCGAAATCTGTTTTCATGCAGTAACCGTCTTTGATACCCATCCTAAGAGAAAGGTAAATGCCCCGATAGTCAGTTCGACGAACATTCAAGCCGGAGAAAAGGAAATCTGGCGAAGTGAAAGGGATTTAAGAATGGTATTCAAGAAACTCATGGAGATGGGCCTGCCTCTCGTTAATACCTGCATCACCGAAATCACCTATTCGAACTACACCAATTATCCGGGATGGCCATACCATATCAATGACAATTGGACCTATGAGGCATCCTACGATGTTGACGTTTCCTTTATTTCCAGATGGACGGATACATACCAGGCCGAGGTAGTTGCCGACGATGTACCGATTGAGATCAACGGCATCGAATACCCATGCTTCAAGGTTGTTCATACCCTGGTCGAAACAACAAATAATACACCATCAGGGGAGGGGGTCGGAGCAACAATGACCGAATACTGGTACCGGGACAGCAAGTCAATTGCTCCGATTAAAATCGAAGATTCGCTCAGCTACAAGGGGGTCGAGACCTCCATCATGACAGGGCCGCCGCCATCGCTGTGATTGAGAATCAATCCCTTCTCTCGTACCACCAGCCGCTCTCAAGACCCCAGAAACGATGGCGTCTGCCGGGCTGATCGATATCTCCCCCATCGTAAGCAACATCGCCATGATACAGGCTGCAAAAGCCGCCCGGAACCATTCGGAAAGTGGGTAGAAACTTCTCGGGAACCTCTTCCTCGAGTGCTGATGACATTTGGCGAGTTGATTCGTAGCTGGAAAGCTTTTCAAGTGAAACGAACGTCGGCGGCATCATGGAAATTTCCCCGCTCCGCTGTGCCTCGAGCGCCCGGGCGGGCCTGGCCCACATGTAGTCCAGAGTTTCTTCTCCATCCACCCGAACCGACTGGTCGGCTACGATGGCAACAAAGAACCAGGTCTTGTAGCGTTTAGGCTGAATTCTGGGAGTTGTCCAGCGGGAAAGATGAATGAGGGTATCGGCATCGATAAAAAAGCCAGCTTCTTCCGCGGCCTCGCGAACCGCCGCACGGCGTGCTGCCGTAAGGATATCATTTGAATCAGGCAGGTAGTCTGCAGCCTCAATACGTCCGCCCGGGAAAGCCCACAACCCTCCCTGGAACTTAAGCTGGGGATTTCGGTAAATGAGCAGCACCTCGAATCCAGTCGGTCTCTCTCGAATCGGGATGACCGTCGCTGCCGGGAGGGCAACTACCGGAGGCCGAGTATAGTTCGCTGTCTTCGGATTGAATATGGAATCCATATTTGCCACTTTATTTCTATTATCCGCTACGCGGTGACATACGGTCAACCGGAACACATGCCCGGTCAAATGCCAGCCAGCAAAGTTATGGACAAACCCGTTTAATGGTGGTATATTGTTTACAACTTTTAACTTCAGGCATCCCGGGGTCTGAAGCAGTTCGGGGACGGCGGCTCCTTAAGACGGGATAAGCCGCCAATCGTCAGGAAAATTCTAGGTGATTGAAAGGAGAGATATGCAAGAGGAATCAAAAGAGCAAAAAATGTTCCACTCCAACTGGAAGCGGCTGATTGCCCTCTCGATCGTCATGATCTTTCTCGGCATTATCAGCAGCCTTTCCGAGGAAATCCCCTATCATGATCATTATTTCACGGGTTCCTTCTACGGGGCTGACCTGATTGATGCCATTTCTTTATCGCTGATCGTTATCTCCCTGCTGCTGGCGTTCAGGCCGACGCTGGCAGGCCTGTTCCAGTACATTATACGGCGGGCAATGAAGATAAGTTCCTCCCCCGAACGCGCCAAACTGGCCCCCAAAGTAAACAATCTGGCTGACAGCATGGGTGGCATTATCGCTATTGCTGCCGGCTGGCCGCTGACTCTCATGGTGGTTGACAGCCTGTTGCTTCTGGAGCACGATCCCTGGGAATCCTCCAGCCTTGAGTGGGTCAATATATTCGTTCATCTCGGCTTTGCTCTGGGGCTGGTTTACTTTGTATTCCGGGGAGGTTTAGCCTTGCCCTCCCTTTTCGGGGGTACAACGGCCAGTTCGATGCCCGAAATACGCTGCCCATATTGCGAATCCTATAATCCGCCGAATGCCCAGTTCTGCCTCAATTGCGGCAGAAATATACAGCAGCAGGCCCCGAACGAGTGACCAATCGCTGTTAGATTGGCTCAAGATCAGGATTGCCTGCACTCTGAAAATCAGCTGCGTTCGGGCCGGCAGGATTCTTCCGATTGCCTCAAGCACCCGGGTGCGCTAAAATAATCGCACCATGCACCGGCAGAACATCCTGGACATGTACAGCGCCGTCGAAACCGGCCGTGGCTTCGACGTAGTTATCATCGTCTCCTCCGACAGTGCCCAGGCCGATTTCTGGCAGCAGCGGCTTTCCTCATCTCGCGGAGCAGTTATCGGCAAAAACACTCAGGTTATCTCCGTCGAAGAGGACTGGCCCGGCGGGGCGGGGCAACTGCTCGGCACCCTGTATGCCTGGGAAAAAGCACGCACGCACCACGATCTGCAGGCAACACTTGAACAAAACGGCACCATTGCCATGTATCACACGGCCGGTAAGGGCACCCGCATGGCTCCGCTGCCGGCCTCGGAAGCCAACAACAAGTCGGCCATCAAGCTCCCGCGTATCATAGAAAATGATGACGGGAAAAGGATTCTCACTGTGCTGGAAGCGGTAATTTTCCAGACCGGTATCTTCGCCACCTCCCGCCAGGGCAGGCTCTGTGTCTTCTGGGGAGACCAGGTCTTTATTCCTTCGAAAGCGGTCGACTATGAAGGCAGGTGCCACGCTGAGATTTTAGATATCCGCGACCGCATTCCCTCGGATCCCCAAACCTGGGAGCGAGAGTGGCAGAGCTACGGCCTGATTATCCCTACCCCTGAAGGCGGCGCCCTGCAACGGGAGAAACAGACATGGGATGAACTGCAGAACCTGATTTCCAGCGGCACCGTCCAGGCGGACCCTTCCGGCGGTGCCGTCCTGGGCAAAAGCCTGGGTTGTTTTTCTCTCTCCAATAAGTTGCTGCGTGCCCTGCTGGATGAATCGGAAGAGGAACTGAATCAAAAACAACTGAAACTCGATACCGACCCGCACCTGTGGATGCCCCTGACCTCCTCCCGGGAGGAGTTCGTTGCCGGCGGCGGCGATGTTGCCAACTGGAAACGGGTTGCCAGATTCAGCGAGCAATTCCAGTCCGAAGATGAAAACCGGCTTCTGATGTTCGGCGACATGGATCTGGGGGCACAAACTCTGTGGTGGGACTACGGCCAGGTCCAGCTTTACCACCGCAATTTCCTCAAGGCTTTGGAGGATTCCTTCGAGGGCGAGTGCATGCGGCTATTCTTCGACCTGGAGAAATACCGAACAGAAAATACGTTCCTCATTGAGTCGCAGGTCAGGGGCCCTGTCAAAAACAGCATCCTCATCTCGAGTGATATCGGGAAAGCGGATATATCCGATTCGGTGGTCATCAACTCATCGGTCGGTGAGCTTAAGGGAGAGAATCTACTGGTTTATAACTGCAATGAGCCGTCCACGCTGGGCCCGGAGAGCGGAGCCGTGATTGCTGATATCCGGGTTCCCAATCTCAATCCGATCAGGATGAAAACCAATCTCAGTCGAGATGGCAAGGAGGACTGGGAAGAAACCCTTTCCGGTAATCCCTATTCATATGCTAAACTGGCTGAAGTGGTCGCAGACAGCCTGACTTGAAAGGAACATTCGATGTCCAACAGGGAAAACCTGGAACAATTCAAATATAGATTTGTCAAACCCGAGCCGGATAACCTGGTTGAGGTTGTCTGGGGAGGCGAGATGATCAAGAAACTCAAAGGGCTGGCTCCTTCCGGCAGACCGATCGGGGAATCCTGGGAATGCTCCGTCCACCCCAGACACCCGTCGAAGGTTAAACTCGATGACGGAACCCTTGTTGATCTCGGTGAAATCATCGAAACCATTGGAGAGGATATCCTGGGGCCCTGCCTGGCCCGCGAGTTCGAAGGTCACTTGCCAATACTGGTGAAATTCCTGGATGCACGTGAGGACCTTTCCGTGCAGGTGCACCCCTCGGATGAGAAGGCCGCCGAGCTGGGGGAAATCGATACGGGCAAAACCGAGGCCTGGTTGATACTGCATGCCGAGCCGGGCGCGGTTCTCTACCTCGGTTTCAAGGATGAAGTTAATAGGTCCCAGTTCGAAAAAGACCTTTCCTCCCCTGAGGTAAACATCGCCGAAAAGTATCTCAATGCCATACCCGCCAGGGCGGGGGAGGTGATAATCAACCCCACCGGTACCCCGCATGCTATCGGCAAGGGGGTATTCCTCGTGGAGATCCAGCAATCATCCGGGGTAACCTACCGCGTCTGGGACTGGAACCGGGAACCCGGACGGGAACTGCATATCCCCCAGGCGATGAAGTCGTTCGATTTCAGGCCGACCACGGATGCTGATTTCAGGCTTAATCCCCGGGTAATCGATGGCAAACGGACGCGGCTGATCGATAATTTCTATTTCTCCCTCGAGCGCATAAATCTGGCCAGGGGAGATGTTCTCTCGGCCGATATGGCGCAAGCATTCGAGATACTGACCTGCATTCAGGGAAAGGTGAAATTGTCGACCGGGCAAAGTGAGGAGACTCTCTCTCAGGGTGAGTCGCTGCTGGTCCCCGCTTCGCTGGGGAAATATGAATTCGCAGCATACGAAGAATCCATAATCTTGAAATCATACGTGATGACTCCACAGCAGATAGATCCGGTGATCTTCCAGACCTATGATGTGAGGGCCGTGGCCGATAAATACCTGTCCGACCGGGTCTCCTATTATCTGGGCAAGGGATACGGAAGCTTTGTTCGTCGGATGAATGAGGGTAAAACTCCCACCGTCACCATCGGCGGCGGCGTCAGGCTCTCTACTGACAGGATCCGCCGGCAGGTAGCAAAGGGAGTCACCTCGACCGGCGTAAACGTATGTGATGTGGGGACTACATCGACCCCCGAACTATATTTTTCTATTCCCTATTTGAACGCCGACGGCGGAGTCAACCTGACGGCCAGCCACAACGAGGCCGAGTACAACGGGCTCAAGCAGGTGGTACGAGAAGGGGAATTCATAACCAGTATCAACGCCGCTCAGATGCTGGAGATCAAGCGGACGATTCTCGAAGCCGACTTCCTCTACGGCAAAGGCGATTTCAAGAAGCTCGATGAAGGCGAGGTGGTGAGATATCACAACGAGCTGGTTAAGGCCAACTGCCGGCTGGGCCGGCAAATCTGGATTGACCTGCTTAAGAAGTGGAAGGATGGGGGCTTGAAAGCGCTGCTCGATGTTACCTCACAACTCGATTTCCCCGAAATCCCTGACAGCAGCAACTGGGGTGAAATTACCAGCGCCCTTGGACTGCCGTCCAATCTCGAGCAGCCCGCCACCGCCGTCCGGCATCCCCTGGCGGGTATAAAGGTGGTCATCGATTTCGGCAACGGCTCGGGATGGCGGACCGAGTCGGTCTATTCCGATCTGGGTGCCGGGGTGGTGGCCATCAACTCCGATCCCGACGGGGCTTTCCCCGCTCACATCCCCGACCCCATTAAGGCCAGATACCGTCGGCAACTGGAGGAAGCGGTTCTGAAGGAAGCGGAAGGATGCGAAAAAGAGGTCATCGGCATCGGCAACGATGAGGATGCCGACCGGGCCATCTATGTCCGCCGGGACGGCAGGGTCGTGGAGGGAGACAGGTCTCTGGCCATCCAGGCCAAAGCCATCCTCGATGAGCATCATCGTAAAGGCCGACCCGGCAGGCCCCGTTTCATGGGAGAGGTGAAATTTTCCCGCATAGCCGAAGAGTACGTCAGGGCCAACGGGGGAGAGTACATCATGAGTCCCACCGGCTTTGCCTTCATTAAGGATGGTACCAAGGCATTGTATCGGGCATTGCAGGCAGGGGATGATGAGGTGATTCTGTTCGGCAAAAGGCTTGACCTGAGGGAAAACAGGGAGCCAGTGGTCCTCGCCTCCGAGCTTTCCGGGCACCAGATGTCAGGACATGAGGAGAACTGGATTTTCGATGATGCTCTTCTGGCAGCCATAAATGTCTTGACGGTGACCGCCAATGGGATGAAGGAAGGCAAGACATTCATCGCTATCGATGAGGCCGTGCCCCGTTATCCGGCCACGCCTGAGCTGAACATCCGCCTGAACACCAACATCCTGGCGGAAAAGGAAGAGGTGGTAGAAGTGACGATAAACCGATTCCGGCAGAAAGGGTATGCCATAGATACCACCGACGGCGGACTCATCGAGTGGCTCGATGACAGCGGCCGGTGGCTGGGACAGGCACTGGTGCGAAAATCCAACACCCAGCCCAATATCATCTGCCGGGTCGAGGGGAGGGATGAAAAGGCCAGGAAAGCCATAGAAACCGAGTTCTTCGGCGAGCTGGCCCGGGTCTCCACCGAAGCCGTGCCTCAACTTGATTTAGCTTCAGATGATTATATCAGGGAATTCATGGGGGTCTTCCCCTAGCACGTCCGGGGGTTTTCAGGGAGAAACCTGATGCTTACCGTGCATTCCTTGAGTTCACATCAGGGAAATCCATAAAGTCAATGAAACTGTCATTGAAGTCGGCGCGCGAGGAGAGCTCAATATGCTTAATCGAGTCAGAGAGGAGATTAATCTTGTGCCAATGGCTTTTGGAGAGAAGGGCCATTGAAGCCCCGGTACTGGCGGCGTTGCCCAGTGATGAGACCACTCTGGGCTCCAGCGAAGGTATCAGTCCTATTCGCATGGCGCTGGCAGGATTCACATAATTCCCGAGGGCGCCTGCCAGATACAGCCGGTCAATACCGCTGGAATCCAGCCCCATTTCGACCCTCAGTGTATTGGTACCGGCGGCAATGGCCCCTTTTGCCAGTTGGAGCTCGCGAACATCCTTTTGAGTCAAGTAGAGCGGTTTGCCGGTGCCGCTTTCCTCTGCTGAAGCTATCAGGAAATGCTTAACACCCGATTCCTCGACTATCCTTGAACAGATTTTGTCTCCCAGTTCCCCAGGAGGTGAGCATACCAGCCCCTCGTTGTCGATAATTTTGATTTGGAGCAGAACAGCAATGAGGTCTACCAGCCCGCTGCCACAAAGTCCTTTGGGCTTGACGTTGCCGATGACATCGTAAACAATTTCCCCGTCTTCAAAACGAACCGCTTCAATAGCTCCCCTTGAGGCAATCATACCGCTGGAAATCCGGGCACCCTCCAGTGCCGGGCCGGCAGCAGCCGAGCAGGCCATGAATCCCTGGCGATTACCCAGGAATATCTCGGCATTGGTGCCCAGGTCTATCCCCAGCACCATCTCATCTTCCTGTTCGGCGGCGCCGGAGGCAAGAATCACGCTCAACAGATCCCCGCCAATATAGCCCGATTTCATCGGCATCATGTAGAAGAGGGCTTCGGGGTGCAAATCAAAGCCCGCATCTGCCGCCTTTATAACGAGTCCCTCGGTGTAGACAGGCAGGAAGGGCGACTCTGCAATTCTTGAAGGGTCCACCCCGAGTGCGATATGTTGCATGGTGGTATTACCGGCGGCTACGGCCACATAGATGTCATTCGAGGTAAGCCCGACGGGCTTCAGGAGACGGGCTATGATTTCGTTCATATCGCTGATCATCAGGTTTTGCAGGTTTCTGAGTCCATGTCTGTTTTCGGTGATGTATTGGAACCGGCTTATCAGGTTGGTCCCGTGCCTGCTCTGGCTGTTCTGGCAGGAAGCAACGGAGAGTTCGGTCCCGTCGTCCAGGTTTATAAGTTTGCCCACGACAGTGGTTGTTCCGATATCGAAGGCCATGCCGTAGTTGCTATGGCCACGCTTCCATCCCTGCCAGTCCAGCAGATAATCTTCGTGGATTACGGCTGCACCGCTGTACCTGGTCTTCTCCAGCTTCTTGGGGATGGCCTGAAGGCAGTGAAAGGTAGGTTTGAGATTTTCGTATTCAGCTCCCAGCAGCATTTTGACCCGGTCCGTTTGGGAAACCCACTCGTCCTGCTTAACCGGATTCATGGTGATAAGCCTTTTATGTACCAGCGGGTCAAGCTTGAAAACGGGCCGATGCCCGACAGCCAGTATCTGGTAATTGCCGGTATCAACTTCGCTTTCCTCAAGGGAGATGGTCAGGTCCTTATGCACCTCGGTGCGGCAGGCAAGCCGAACCCCCTCTTTTAATAGTTCTTCAGTTAAGAGTTCTCTCTCAGCCCGGGTAGGAGGCCCGAGGGTGGTCAGGACCTTCATCCGGCATTTGCCGCATTTCCCCAGTCCTCCGCATTCACCGCCCGTATCAATCCCGTTTTCTTCCAGTGCCTGATAAACAGTTATTCCCTTCGGCACATGCAACCAGATATCCTGTGGCAGGACATGTAAGGAGAACATGCTTGTCTTATCAGGTTGTGATTCGCCCATGTGTGCTGTGGTCATCCTTCATCCTTTCAACTGGTCAGAGCATCAGTCAGTTCTCTTACTCAGCTTTTTTGAATGCTTCGTTAGTTTCTTAAACCAAAGTTTCTTAACGTTGTCCACCCCGCTTTCTGCAGGGGGAAATTATGGTTTATATACATTATTTGACGAATGGTGAGGCTGTCTGGTCAAATGGATTGGTTCTCAGGGCATAATTGAAGAAGAAGGGATAATTTGCTTTGAGGTGCTTCATGTAATCGAGCCACTGGATAACAAGCTGCGAGTAGACACGTTTGACGTCGTTTATAAGGTGCTCGCGGTCAGACTCGGGAACGTGGGTGACATCGCCACGTGCGGCCAGCTCCTCGGTCAAGTGGAAAACCGCCTGCAACAGGCTGGTAAATGATTCGTGTTCGAGCAGATTAGGGTTTTCCATCAAGGTCAGCAGGAAGCCCCTTTTGCCCACCAGGAAAGAGCCCAACTGGTTGAGCTCTATGCTTTCGGCCTCTACCTGGTAATCGTACCTGGAGAGCTTTTCGCTGACCCGGGCAAACTCCTCATCGGTCCAGTCATCATTGACGATCAGGTCACCCCTGATATTTTCCAGTTTGGGATCGAAATCGGAGAAATACGTTAACAGCTTGGTTCCGACTTCGCTGAAAAAAGTCCCGATCACCATGTTCAGCTTTTCCATCCTCTGCCGTTTTTCCCTTACGCTGAGAACACGGTGAATAATAAGGGTAACCAGGAGCACTTCGATGAACACAAAGGCTACATCGCCCACCATGTAGATGAAGATATGGTGAGGATCATCGAAAATCAGGTAGTGGATGTAATAGACTATGACTGATGCTGTCAGCAGCGAGATGCCCAGGAGAATCAGCCAGCGTAAATTGTGCTTCATGATTCGATTATCTCATATCGAACGTCCTTACGCGCGCTCTTGCCTAATCATCGGCATCGACTTCCTCAAGTATCATATCAGCCTCGTTGCCGCAGTTGCGGCATACCAGGACTTTCCTGGCGGGCTTGTGATGTTCGTGTTCGGCAAGGCTGTCCTCATCCTCCTTGATGATGATATCCGCCTCGCTGCCGCAAATATCGCAGACCATGGTGTGTTTGTGCTCATGGGTCATTTTAAGTTTCCTCCTTTCAGCCTTTCTTCAGCTTGTCAATCATCTCCTCCACCTCTTCGCTGCCCTCGCTGTAGAACTTCTCCTCGTCCGGTGCCAGTTCCTTCAACAGCCGCAGGAACTCGCCCGCGTGTACCCGTTCTTCATCGGCGATATCTTTTAATACCTCGACTGCCAGCTTGTTGTCCGTGGATTCCGCCAGCTGCATGTAAAGCTGCACCGCCTCGTATTCGGCAGCCACCATGAATCGAATGGCACGGACCAGTTCCTCCTCGGTCAGTTTGCGGCCGTTGGCCAGACCGGCAAACGGCGATCCAAAATCGGGCATGTTTCACCTCCTTTAATATTTTTGACTCATTATGTTGCTGTTGCGTTTGCCTGTTCTGTAGAAGTCATCGAAGACGTTCATGCAGTGATTCAGGAAAGGTCGAAGCGATCAAGGTTCATTACCTTATTCCACGCCGCTACAAAATCATTTACGAACTTCTCACGGGAGTCCTCACTTCCATAGACTTCCGCCAGGGCACGGAGCTGCGAATTCGAACCGAAGATGAGGTCGACTCTGGTGCCGGTCCACTTCAGTTCGCCTGTCGTGCGATCATGACCCTCGAACATGTCTTCGTCTTCCGAGGTTGCCTTCCACTCCGTGCTCATGTCGAGCAGATTCAAGAAGAAGTCATTGGTGAGCGTCTCGGGCCGCTTCGTGAATACACCGTGCTGGGACCCTCCGAAATTGGCATTCAGGACGCGCATACCTCCGACGAGGACCGTCATCTCAGGAGCAGTCAGCGTCAGCAGCTGTGCCCTATCAACCAGCATTTCCTCTGCCGATACGGCGTATTTGGCTTTCTGATAGTTACGGAACCCGTCTGCTGCCGGTTCGAGTACGGCGAATGACGCCACGTCGGTTTGCTCTTGAGAGGCATCCGTGCGTCCTGGCGAGAAGGGAACTTTCACATCGTGACCGGCATTCCTGGCAGCCTGCTCGACCGCTGCACATCCGCCCAGTACAATCAGGTCGGCAAGCGATACCTTTTTTCCGTCGGTCTGCGCTCCGTTGAACTCCTTCTGGATTCCCTCGAGGGTCTCGAGCACTTTCTTCAGCTTGTCCGGCTGGTTTACTTCCCACTCCTTCTGCGGTGCCAGACGAATGCGCGCCCCGTTAGCACCACCGCGCTTGTCGGACCCACGGAATGTAGATGCCGATGCCCATGCTGTCGAGACCAGTTGGGAGACAGTCAGTCCCGAAGCAAGGATCTTCCCCTTGAGGTCGGCGATATCCTGCGCATCAATCAGCTTGTGATCGGCTGCCGACACCGGGTCCTGCCAGATCAATTCCTCTGCCGGGACCTCCGGGCCGAGATAGCGCGAGCGGGGGCCCATGTCGCGGTGGGTCAGCTTGAACCATGCTCGGGCGAAGGCATCCGCGAATTCCTCGGGGTTCTGCTGGAAGCGCCGCGCGATTTTTTCATAGACCGGGTCGAACTTCAGGGCAAGGTCCGCCGTGGTCATCATGGTCGGAACCCGTTTCGACGGATCGTGGGCGGACGGCGCGAGATCCTTGTCGGCCACATCCTTCGGTGTCCACTGATGCGCACCGGCTGGGCTCTTGGTTAATTCGTACTCGTAACCGAACAGCATATCGAAATACCCCATATCCCACCGGATCGGGTTCGGGGTCCAGGCACCTTCCAGGCCACTGGAGATGGTGTCATTTCCCCTGCCGCTGCCGAAGCTGCTCTTCCAGCCGAGGCCCTGCTCTTCGATGGGGGCAGCCTCAGGTTCCGGGCCGACATGCGCCGCATCGCCCGCACCATGACACTTGCCGAACGTGTGCCCGCCCGCCACGAGCGCGACGGTCTCTTCATCGTTCATCGCCATGCGCGAGAAGGTATCGCGAACGTCCTTGGCTGAGGTGACCGGGTCCGGGTTACCGTTCGGTCCCTCCGGGTTGACGTAGATCAGGCCCATCTGCACGGCGGCGAGCGGGTTCTCGAGGTCCCGGTCACCGGAGTAGCGCTCATCTCCAAGCCACTCGCTCTCTGTTCCCCAGTAAATGTCCTCTTCCGGCTCCCAGACGTCCTCGCGCCCGCCACCGAAACCGAAAGTCTTCAAGCCCATCGACTCGATGGCGCAATTGCCGGCCAGGACCATGAGATCGGCCCAGGAGATCTTGCTGCCATATTTCTGCTTGATCGGCCAGAGCAGCCGACGGGCCTTGTCGAGGTTCACATTGTCCGGCCAGCTGTTCAGCGGTGCCAGGCGCTGGGTGCCCGACCCGGCGCCCCCGCGGCCGTCGCCCATGCGGTAGGTGCCCGCGCTGTGCCATGCCATTCGGATAAG
>JAWOBB010000022.1:0-49579 GCA_046498265.1 Dehalococcoidia bacterium
GAGAAAGGGAGAAGGGGAGATTCGTTCCCACTGGGGACAGTAGGAACCAGCCGGGAAATCCCTCTTAGTCTCCCTTTGCCAAAGGGAGAAACGGATAGCTGAAAACTGACGACTGAAAACTGGGATCGGGGGTCGGGAGTCAGGAGTCAGGGGTCAGGGGTCAGGGGTCAGGGATCGGGAGAAACGGAGAAGGGGAGAATGGGGAGATTCGTTCCCACTGGGGACAGTAGGAACCAGCCGGGAAATCCCTCTTAGTCTCCCTTTGCCAAAGGGAGAAACGGATAGCTGAAAACTGACGACTGAAAACTGAGATCGGGGGTCGTGGCTCAGGGGTCGGGGATCAGGGGTCAGGGGTCAGGGGAAACTTACGACTGACAGCTGAAGACTGAAGACAAACAACTGAGAACTCGTCACTGACATGCACTTCACCCTCCCTCTAATCCCTCCCCTCGAGGGAGGGAGGATGGGTTGGCCCCCTCACCCACCCCCTGGATTCCGGCTCGGAGGCCGGAATGACATGAAGAGAAACAGATTCCGGCTTCCCCGATCAGGTCGAGGACAAGCCCTGGCCTTAAATGACACATCATATTCAGTTGTCGATTTGAGAACCTGCTAGAGCTTCACCACTTTGGCGGTGTAAATATCCGGGATAGCCAGTATTTTCCGGATGTGGTCTTCATTTAACGGCTCATCAAGGCAAAGGGCCATCAGAGCTTCGCCGTGGATTTGCTGGCGGGCAACATGCATGCTGCTGATATTGATATTCGCCTCGCCAGTGACCGTGGCCACGGAGGCGATCAGACCAGGCCGATCCCGGTGATTGCTGAAAAGCCAGTAAGCCCCTGACGGAACGATATCCACCCAGTAACCATTTATCTGTACTATACGAGGCTCACCACGCAGGATGGTCCCCGCCATCATAGTGTTGCCTTTATCCGTCTCGATATCCAGGGTAATGAGGCTTCCGAACAGTTCGGAGGTGGGACTTTCCTGCTCGACAACCTTCAGGCCCCTCTCCATAGCAATGAGGTCGGCGTTTATCATATTGACCCGCTCGTCACTGGTGGACTCGAGCAGCCCCCCCAGTATTGAGGCCTTGACGACCTCCGTTTTCTGAGAAGCTATCTCCCCTTCATATTTAATCGTTATAATCCGCAAATTACCTTCGACAAGCTGCGCACCCAGCAATCCCAGAGTAGTGCCCAGCGACATGAAGGGTGCCAGCAAGGGCATAAGATCGGGTGAAATCAGGGGCATATTCACGGCATATTTGGCCGGTTTGCCCTCCATTACGTCGACAATCTGTTCGGCCACATCGCGGGCCACCCCTGTCTGGGCTTCTATAGTGGAAGCGCCGAGATGTGGAGTGACCACAATCTTATCGCTCTTCAGAAGAATATTCTCCGTAGCCGGCTCCTTGGTAAAAACATCGATGGCCGCACCGGCCACCCGGCCTTCCTCAACCGCATGTAACAAAGCCTCTTCATTAATGACCCCTCCCCGGGCGACATTCAGGAAACGCACGGACGGTTTGACTTTCCCCAGGGCATTCTCATCGATAAGCCCTCGTGTCTTGTCCGTGAGCGGTACATGGACGGTGATAAAATCAGACAGCTGAAGCAGCTCATCGAGTGGTTTCAATTGCACGCCCAGCTTCTCGGCGCGCTCAACCGAAATTACGGGGTCGTAGCCGATAACATTCATTTCCAGTCCCTGGCAACGCCTGGCTACCTCAACTCCAACCTTCCCCAGCCCGATGATGCCCATCGTCTTGTTTCTCACCTCAACCCCGGTGAAGGTCTTGCGCTCCCACTTGCCGGCTTTCAGCTGACCGTGTGCCTGGGGGATGTTGCGGGCCAGCGCCAGCATCATGCCGATGGTATGTTCGGCAGCGGAGAGGGTATTGCTCTCGGGGGCGTTGACCACGATGATGCCGCGCTGAGTGGCAGCTTTGACATCGATGTTGTCGATCCCCACGCCGGCCCGGCCGATAACCTGCAGCTTATCCCCGGCCGCGATGACGTCGGCCGTCACCCTGGTCTCGCTGCGAACGATGAGGGCTTCGTAATCCGGTATTATTCGAATCAGTTCTTCAGGGGGTAAGCCCGTCTTGACATCCACCTCAACCTGATGCTCGGCCAGGTAATCGATGCCTCCCTGATCTATGGGGTCAGCCACAAGTACTTTCATGAGACGACCTCTTCAATAAACTTTAAGCGGACTTGCGGAATTTTTCCATAACCTCGACTGTCTTTTCCACGTCCTCAACCGTTACCGCATTGTAAAGTGAAAAACGTATGCCCCCTACCGAACGATGCCCTTTGACGCCTATTATGCCATTGTCCTTAGCTTCGGCAATGAATTTCTTTTCCAGCTCCTCGTCGGGCAGGCGCAGGGTGACGTTCATCCAGCTTCGGCTATCCTTTTGGGCAGTGCCCTTGTAGAAATCGGGGTGCTCATCCATAAGGTTGTAAAGGAGGTCCTTTTTGGTTGCATTGATCTTTTCCATGCCGGCAAGCCCTCCCTGATCCTTGAGCCACTCAAGCACGAGCTTCAGAAAGTACACCCCGAAGACCGGCGGCGTATTGTAAAGCGATTTCTCTCTGGCGTAGGTCTGATAGGTAAACATGGTGGGCAGCCCTTCATTGCACCTGGAAAGCAGGTCATCACGGATTATCGCCAGGGTCAGTCCTGATGGGCCCAGGTTCTTCTGAGCCCCGGCATAGATGAGGGAGAATCTGGTGAAATCCAGCTGCCGCGAGGCGATATCCGAGGACATATCGCATATCAGGGGCACATTGCCGGTATCGGGGAACTGGTGCGACTGTGTTCCCTTGATCGTGTTATTGGAGGTTACGTGCAGATAGGCGGCGTTATCCGGGCAATTTATCTCATCCATCCGGGGCACCCGCCGGTAATCCTCGTCTTTGGAGGAAAACGCCACATGCCAGTCCCCCTGAATCTGGCACTCCTTGAGCGCCTTGGTCGACCAGGTACCCGTATCGACATACGAGCCGACCTGGCCCGGTTTGAGGAAATTCATGGGTACCAGCGCAAACTGAGTGGAGGCGCCGCCCGTCATGAAAAGCACATGGTAATCGTCACCGAGCCCGAACAGCTCGCGCACCAGGGCCATTGTCCGCTCGTTTATCTCATCGAACTCTGCGGATCGGTGGGAGCTTTCCAGTATAGAAATTCCTGTGCCCCGATAATCGAGCAATTCTTCCTGAACGGTTTTGAGTGCCTTCAGGGGAACGGCCGCCGGCCCCGGATTGAAATTAATGGTTTTTCTCGTCATGTTTATCACCTCGCCAGTCTGCCTCTATTATAGCAAAATTCGATTACAAATATAGAACCTGACAGCGCAAAGGAGCAATGAGAAAAACCGAACAACACACATGGACTTTAAGGAGTCAAATATTGTATAATCCGTAGCTGTAGCCGGAGTGGTGGAATGGTAGACACGACGGTCTCAAAAACCGTTGGGAGACAATCCCGTGTCGGTTCGACTCCGACCTCCGGCACCAGTTTAAAGAGACCTTGTACAAGTAGTCAGAATTCAGGATCGGGGATCGGGGGTCAGGGAAGCGGGGAATGAGAGAAACGGAGAAGGGGAGAACTGAGAACTGGGATCAGGGGGCGGGGAAGTGAAGATCGGGAGAACTGACAACTGGCAACCGACAACTGACAACTTCGATGCCGGGTAGTGTAATGGCAGCACAACGGCCTTTGGAGCCGTCCGTCCGGGTTCGAGTCCCGGCCCGGCAGCCAGTTTTGCCTCATCATCGATTATTACTCACCAGTTATGGTTGGACGGGCACAGGTCATCCCAGAGATCGGATGGTTTCTCATATATGAAACCTTTTTCCCGATACTGCTCAGCTTCAGGATTGGAGGAACCGTCCGGCAGACGCCCGTAGATAACTTCACCCGTGGTAGGCTCCAAATAAATCACTCTCCCATCTCCATCAAAAACATAAAGCCAGGCATGGTCACACTCATCGAAAGTCTCCTTAACCATCTCCTTATTGCCCACCACTATGACAGATTTTATATTCTCTGTTAATAACATATTCCATAAATCTACCGCCATATCATTGCAATCGGTCTCTCCCTCAATATAGGTATGTGTTGCACCATAGTAATCCCCGATCGACTCCAGCTTCTCTCGCAGTTGATAATCCCTCCCCTTCCAGGCAGTGCTTTCAAACTTGGGATTATCCCAGACTTCACTCTGATCGAGCGCATGGGCAGGCGAAGGGGTCAACTGATTCTCGAGTCGGCTTACCTCCGCTGTCAAATATGAGTTTTTGCTACGCAGGGACTCAATCTGATGCTGCAGCTCCATTATTTCGTCCACTGTGGATCCCTGGCAGGCGCTCTGAAGGTTCTCATACTGATGCTGTAGAAATTCGTACTCGTTTTTACAGCTCTGGTAATAGGTTGTCAGGTCATTATAATTCTTCTTGAATAGACTGAGCTCGGCCTCCGTGCTCTCCAGTTCCTGCTGAACCGTATCGCATTCTGCCTGTTTTGCCTCCAAATCGGATTGCAATTGTTTCACTTCAGCATCGAGTTCACCTGCCCGGGCATCGAGAATAGCGATCTGTGAGTCTTTTGCCTCTATTTCGGAATCCAGGTCACTGGCATGGCCGCTCTCTATAGCATATCCTATAAATATCCCGGCTCCGATTGCTACCACGGCATAGGTAATAGTCATAATCCACGATACGCGTTTTCTCATACTCACCTCCCGCTTGCTCACATGCCGCCGTTCCACCCCTCCCACTACGGGTCAATTTTTATTTGTGTCTCTCCTCGAAGTACCCTGTCCCAGTTTCCGCCCGATGAAATTTTTCTGCCCACGTAAAAAATCCGCAACCGGCATAGCATTCTTGCCCTCAAGCTGAACCTCCATCAGCCCGAGGATTCCGTTGCCGGTCCCTACTCCCGCAGGAACCCCGGCTGTATCAGGGATCTCCACGACCAACCCCGGCTCAACCTGGCTTGTCGAAGGTATCACCCTCGTTTTCAACACCTTAAGTATCTTCCCCTGCCAGCGAGTATAACATCCCGGCCGGGGATTAAAAGCACGAACCCGCCGGTTCAGCTCTTCTGCCGAAAGCTGCCAGTTCAACTCGCCGTCTTTCTTTGAAATCCGAGTTGTATAACTTGCCTCTCTATTTATTTGACGTTGTGGAGCCAGTTTATGCTCAAACCACGGCGGAAGTGTTGCCATAAGGAGATCGGCCCCCTCTTCTGCCAGTCTAAGTTCAAGCGACCCTGTAGTATCTTCAGCCGATATGGGGACCCTTCGCTGGGCCAGAATGGGGCCGGTATCCATCCCTGCATCCATCAGTATGATGGTAACGCCTGTTTCCGCCTCACCGGCCAGGATGGCCGAAGCCACCGGAGATGGTCCCCGATAACGTGGTAAAAGGGATGGATGAATGTTCAGGCATCCGAAAACGGGTAAATCCAGAACTTCCTGAGGCAAGATCTGGCCGAAGGCGCTCACCGCCACAGCATCGGGGCCCAGCTCAGCCAGGCGATCGATCTCGGAATGCTCCTTCAGCGTATCCGGCTGGAATACAGGGATGCCCAATTCCTGAGCCAGCACCTTTACCGGCGGCATGAGAGGCGCACGTCCCCGACCGGCCGGTTTATCCGGCTGAGTATAGGCCGCTACCACATCGTGTTCACTGGCTATCAGTTGCTTTAAAGCGGGAATGCTGAAATCGGTCGTTCCCATGAAAACTATCCGGTTCATTTTTCTAATTCTACCGGTTCACTCCTGATTTTACCATAGGTAACCTGCGTTGCTCGTTGCATAGCCGCCAATCACGCGCTATACTCAAGATGCTTTTATGGAAATCAAAGAAATTATCAATGCCGCCGCTGAGTACCTTCCCTCTGAAGAACTCAGTCTGATAGAACAAGCTTACCGATTCGCTCTTGAGGCAGAGAAACCGGACCTGGAGGATGCACTGGAAGTAGCTTTCATCCTGACCCAGCTCCAGATAGGCTCTGAATCGCTGGCGGTTTCCCTGCTTCAAGGCCTGCCCGAGAACGTCCAGATACCATCAAAAGGAGAAAATAAATTCCCGCCCGGCGTCCATAAACTGGTTAATAATGTCAACAACATCGACAGGATTCCCCTGCTCGCCTCTTATGACACTCAATCCGAAAATGTGCATAAAATGTTCCTGGCTATGGCCGAGGATATCAGGGTAATTATAATTAACCTGGCCAACAGGTTACAACTTATGCGTAATTTAAAAGGGTTTGGCCCTGAGAAGAAGAGGGAAATCTGCGAAGAAACCCTGGATATTTATGTGCCGCTGGCACACCGGCTGGGCATCTGGAAGATAAAGGGAGAACTTGAAGACCTGGCCTTTTATCATCTTTACCCGCAGGAATACAAGGAAATCACCGATCTGCTGGATGTCAAAAAAACCGAGTGGGAAAGGGCCATTGCCCATGCCATCCGAATTTTACACGATGAGTTCAATAAAGCCGGGCTCACCGCAGAAATCGAAGGCAGGCCAAAGAGTGTCCACAGCATTTACCGCAAGATGGGCAAATATGCCGACCAGGGTAAAGAGATTACAGACATCCACGACCTGATGGCAATTCGGGTGCTGGTAAATGAAATCCCCGATTGTTACAACGCCCTGGGCATAATTCACAGTCTCTGGCATCCACTACCGGGGCAATTCGATGATTACATCGCCAACCCCAGGGGAAACATGTATCAATCGCTCCACACGACAGTGATGGCCCTGCAGGGGAAAGCAATCGAAATACAAATCAGAACCTATGAAATGCATCGCACTAATGAATATGGAATGGCCTCCCACTGGATTTACAAGGAAGGCGGTAAGAAAGATATGCGTTTCGAGGAGAAAATGGCATGGCTGAGGCAGCTTATGGAATGGCAGCAGGACCTCAGTGGCGCCGATTTCTTCGAGACGCTCAAGACCGATATCTTCAAGGATCAGGTTTATGTTTTTACCCCTATGGGCGAAATCAAAGAACTTCCTATGGGATCTACCCCTTTGGATTTCGCTTATCGCATTCACACAGACCTGGGACACCGGTGCACGGGCGCCAAGGTAAATGACAGAATCGTTCCCTTGACCTATCAGCTGCAAAATGGTGATGTAGTAAGTATTTTAAGCACTAAAGCGGAACGAGGGCCCAGCCTGGACTGGCTCAATCAGGAGTTAGGTTATGTCAAAAGCAGTCACGCCCGGGAGAAAATCAGGCAATGGTTCCGCAGAAGGGAACGAACCGAGAATCTGGAACAGGGGAAAACGCTATTTGAGAGGGAGCGAAAGCGCCTGGGGATCAGCACCACCGCCGAAGAGATTGCCGGTTTATTTAATTACGACGACCCGAACGAATTCCTGATTGACATTGGCTGTGGCGATATCAATGTTCAGCATATCGGCTCGAAACTGGCCCCTGAGGAAGAAGCGGAAACTCCTACCATCCCCGTAACCACGAAAAAACCGCAGGTAACCACTGGAGTACGAGTCATGGGGGTGGGTGACCTGCTAACCCATATAGCCCCATGTTGCAATCCTGTTCCCGGGGATAAAATTGTAGGATTTGTAACTCGTACCAAAGGGGTGACCATACATCGTCAGGACTGTCCCAATATCGCCAGCCTGGAGGAACCGGAACGGCTTATCGATGTAAGCTGGGGAGCACAGCAGGGGTCTTATCCGGTTTCAATCGTTATCAGCGCTAACGACCGGGTCGGTCTGCTCAAAGATATAACCACCGTCATTTCCGAAGCCAAAGTCAATATCTCTGACATCTCAACTACAGAACACAGCGATGAAACTACTTCGCTGTTTCTCACCATTGAAATTCCCGGTATCGAGCACTTGAGCCGGCTTCTTGCCAATATTGAAAACCTGCGAGGGGTTATCAGTGCCAGCCGGGCTGTTCCGAAAAAAAAGGGGCGAAAACGAGGAACCTCCCATCCTAAAACCTGATACACTGTAACCAGAATGAAAACACCGGCAGATCAATCCCGGTCACTCCCACATAAAGCTGGAGTCTACCTGTTCCGAGACCATTCCGGCAAAGTAATCTATGCAGGTAAAGCTGCCAACTTGCACAACCGCGTCAGGTCTTACTTCGCCGCTCAACCCGGCACTCCAAAACTGCTGAAAATGATCCCCCAAATTGCAGATATAGATTTCTTCGTCACCGATTCGGAAAGGGAAGCCCTTATCCTTGAAAGTACCCTCATCAAAAAGCACCGTCCTCCCTATAACGTCAGGCTCAAGGATGACAAAAGCTATCCATATATCAAGGTCACCCTCGCTGAGGAATGGCCGCGCCTGATACTGACCCGCCGACTTAAAGAGGATGGCAGTAAGTATTTCGGGCCGTTTGCCAACGCCGGCTCCACCCGCCAGACCATGAACTGGCTTAACAAAATCTTCCCCTATCGGACCTGCAAGAAGCCCATTACCGGCACGGACTTGCGTCCCTGCCTCAAATATCACATCAACCGATGCGCCGGCCCCTGCATCGGAGCGGTGAGCAGGGAAGAATACCGGGACATAATCGATCAGGCAATCCTCTTTCTGGGAGGCAAGCAGGAACAGGTAATCCGCCGACTCAAAAAGAAAATGGCCCAAGCATCAGTCAACCTGGAATTCGAGAGGGCGGCCTCATTGCGAGATCAAATCCAATCGCTCGAAAAGCTCATCGAAGAGCAGAAAGTTATCTATTCAAACAAAGTGAATGAGGATGTTATCGCCATTGGCCGGGAAACAAACATCGCCTGTGCCCAGGTTTTCTTCATTCGAGAGGGAAAGCTGGTAGGCAAGGATTATTTTATACTCGAAGGTGCCCAGGATGAGAAAGCGGGTAAAATAATCGCCACATTTGTAGAACAATTTTACAGCAAGGGCGCGGATATCCCCCCGCGCCTGCTCCTGCAAAATGAGCCGGAGGACAAAAGACTGCTCGAAGACTGGCTTCAGAGCAAATCGGGACGCCGGGTGCAGCTCATCGTTCCGCGCCGGGGGAAGAAAAAACAACTGGTCGACATGGTGGCCGGGAACGCTTCCGAAATGCTGGAACAACTCCAGATTAAATGGCTGGTCGATTCCGGCAAAACGGGCGCCGCCCTGGAAGAGATGAAAACCGAACTGCAGTTGCCCGGAATTCCCAGGCGGATCGAATGCTACGATATATCTAATATTCATGGAACGGCTGCAGTGGGGAGCATGGCCGTCTTCGAAGACGGCCAGCCCAGGTCATCACATTATCGCAGATTTAAAATAAAGTCAGTAAGGGGAATCGACGACTATGCGATGATGAGAGAAGTACTGCGGCGCAGGTTCGGACGAGGGGCTCAATCAAAAGAGGACAGCTGGAGTTCGACTCCTGACCTCATTCTCATTGACGGGGGACGCGGACACCTGAATGCAGTTCTCCAGTTGATGAGAGAGAAGGGAATCGATTCTGTTCCGCTGGCCAGCATTGCCAAAGAGAACGAAGAGGTCTTCATACCCGGGAAAACCACGCCAATCATCCTGCCCCACTCTTCCCAGGCGCTGTACCTCCTGCAGCGGGTTCGTGATGAAGCGCACAGATTCGCTATTAGCTATCACACGAAGGTACGTAAAAAAACAGCTCTCACCTCATATCTTGATGAGGTGCCCGGTATTGGGCCCAAACGCAAGCGAGCCCTGATTAGAAAATTCGGATCACTGAAAGGCATAAAAGCTGCATCAATAGAGGAACTTGCCTCCGTCCCGGGGATGACCGGATCGCTGGCAGAAAGGCTGAAAGAGTATCTGTGAACAAAAGTTGACCTCACATCCTCCAAAGAGCTATAATTCAATCAGTTTGCCCGTACGGGTTTGCGATGTCTTTACATGAGTCTTGCGGCGTTTTCGGGATTTATGCTCCGGGTGAAGACGTAGCCAGGCTTACTTACTTCGCCCTCTTCGCCCTACAGCACCGAGGTCAGGAAAGTGCCGGAATCGCCACTGGCAACAACCGCTCGGTTTCGCTGTACGCCGACATGGGACTGGTATCCCAGGTATTCGACGAGGAGATACTGTCCAAACTTAAAGGCACCCTGGCTATCGGGCACAACCGCTATTCCACCACCGGTTCGAGCCGCTTTGCTAACGCCCAGCCGATAGTAATATCAACCCCCCTCGGCGAAATTGCACTGGGGCACAATGGGAACCTCACCAACGCAGCTTATCTGCGCTCGGAACTGGAAGGCCTGGGATATGTTTTCAACACCTCAACGGATTCGGAGGTAATCGCCTACCTTATATCTTCCTCACCGGGGGAGAGCATAATCGATAAGATTAGGCATACCATGCGCCGGCTTCAGGGCGCTTACAGCCTTGTAATCATGACCAAGGACAAACTCATCGGGGTCCGGGATTCCCTGGGGGTTCGTCCGTTGTGCCTTGGAACTATCAACAGCACCGGCTGGGCCATATCCTCCGAAAGTTGTGCTCTTGACCAGTTAGGTATTGATTACCTTCGTGCTGTACAGCCTGGAGAAATCATTATGGTTGATGAATCGGGATTTCACAGTTTCCCGGATGACAGCCCTCAAGAAGAAAGCGCCTTGTGTATTTTCGAGTATATCTACTTTGCCCGTCCCGACAGCACCATAAGCGGGCGGCGCCTTTATCCAGCTCGGCAGGCTATGGGAGCCGCACTGGCCCGAGAATACCCGGTAGATGCTGATATCATTATAGGCGTACCTGATTCAGCTACCGCCGCCAGCGTAGGATACTCACAGGAAAGCGGAATTCCTTTCGGCGAGGGTTTACTCAAGAGCAGATACGTCGGGCGCACCTTTATTCAACCCGATCAGCGGCTGAGAGATATGGGAGTCAGGCTGAAGTTCAGCCCGCTTCCGGAAGCGCTCGAAGGAAAACGTGTTGTAGTGGTCGATGACAGCATCGTCAGGGGAACCACTACTCCCCGAATCGTGGAGTTATTACGTCGGGCAGGCGCTAAAGAAGTCCACTTCCGAATCTGCGCCCCACCCATTCGATATCCATGCGTGTTTGGCATAGATATGGCCACTCGCCGCGAGCTGATTGCTGCCCTCAAATCGGTCTCCCAGATTCGCGAATGGATTGGCGCCGACTCGCTGGGTTATCTGAGCATCGACGGCCTTATTAAATCCGTTGGATTACCCAAGGAGATGTTCTGTTTGGCCTGTTTCACCGGCGAATATCCTGTGCCTACTCAGCTCGAACTGGACAAGCTCGCCCTTGAAACTGCCTGAAGTCTATTTAACTGTAAGGGGGCAAAATGCCTGAAGAACAGGACAAACAAACCTATGCCGGGGCGGGCGTTAATATTGATGCCGCAGATGAAGCCCTGGAACTAATAAAGAGTCATGTGCGCCCTACACTTCGTCCTGAAGTCCTGAGCAATGTCGGTTTTTTCGGGGGGCTTTTCGAACTCAAAGGCTACCTGGATCCCGTCCTTGTCTCCAGCGCCGACGGGGTGGGTACCAAACTGAAAATCGCCTCTACTATGGGAATCCACGATACGGTAGGTATCGACCTGGTAAATCACTGCATAAACGATATCCTCACCTGCGGAGCCGAACCCCTCTTCTTTCTGGATTACCTGGGCGTTGGTAAACTGTTCCCCGAACAAGCCGGCGATATTGTAAAAGGCCTGGCGCAAGCGTGCCGGGAGGCTGGTTGCGCCCTCATCGGCGGGGAAACCGCGGAAATGCCCGGGCTTTATTCGGAAGGTGACTACGACCTGGTCGGTTTCATCGTCGGCGTAGTGGAGAAGGAAAAGATTATGGCCGGTCAGCTAATCGAGTCTGGTGATGTAATCCTGGGACTGCCATCAAACGGACTTCATACCAACGGTTACTCACTGGTGAGAAAAATATTGAACATTACCCCTTCATCGCTCCAGGTCTTCTATCCTGAGCTCGAATGCACGCTGGGCGAGGAATTGCTTCGCCCGCATCGTTGCTACTTTCACGAATTACATCCCCTTCTGCCCCATATAAAAGGGCTGGCCCATATTACCGGTGGCGGACTTCTGGACAATATTCCCCGACTATTCCAATCCGACCTTGCTGCCCGCATCATCCAGGGCAGCTGGAGCAGCCCTCCCATATTTGGATTGATTCAGAAACTGGGAAATATCGATGAGCAGGAAATGTACCGGGTGTTCAATATGGGAATAGGTATGGCAATCTTCTGCTCACCGGCTGAAGAGGAAAAGTTACTCTCCCAACTGCCGGAGGCAAAGGTAATCGGCTCGGTTGAAAAAGGGAACAAAAAGGTAATCATTTCGTAGCTGGAGGAGGTCTTTTGGCTCCCGAGAAGAAACCTTACATCCGCCAGATGGAAATAGATGACATCCCCGCCGTCTACTGGCTGGGGGAAAAGCTCTTTACCAGCAGCGAGTTTCCCACTCTTTATCGCACCTGGGATGCCTATGAGGTTACCGAACATTTCTCCTCCGATCCCACCTATTGCCTGGTAGCCGAGCTCGAAGACGAGATTGTCGGTTTTGTCCTGGCCACGACGGTGGAAAAGAAAGGCACCGCCTGGAATAAATACGGTTTCTTAACCTGGATAGCTATTGACGAACCCTACCAGAGGCAGCACGTCGGCCGTCGTTTCTATCGCGAACTGGAAAAAAGATGGCGCAAAAACGGGATCAGAATGATGCTTGTCGAAACGGACGACGACAACATAGATGCCATCAATTTCTTTACAGCGACCGGCTTTTCACCCACCGGTAAGCATGTCTGGCTGGCTAAAACGCTGCAGCGCAAATACGAGAGGAAGCCAAAGTAATCCTCTCTATAAAACTTACCCTCATAGAAAAACGGGGGCCTTCTAAGCGATTTTACAAACCTCGGCTGACAAAGTACGCCAGTGTTAAGCTATTGACATTCTGGCTTCAACCGTGTATCCTTCCTCTCAAAAGGAGGTGCAGTTATGACCGCATACTGCATGAAGTGCCGCAAGAAAGTGGAGATCAAGAATCCCAAGAAAGTCACCATGAAGAACAAGCGGCCGGCCACCAAAGGCGTGTGCCCGAAGTGTAATACCACGGTCTTCAGAATCGGCTAAAAGCAAACCGGTATCCATCTATAAGCAGGATTTTAGTGAGGGCGAGCTGCCCGAAAAGGGGTGGTTTGCCCTTTTTGGACTTTATATTGTGTTACTCCCGCCCAATAGCAATCAAATAAAAGGTGTGTCATGAGAATCCTCATTATACTGATAACCATATTTATTCTTCTGATTGCCGGATCAGGATGCGGCGGAGACGATAACATTGAAACAGGCCCAACCCCCTCACCCGAACGACCAGAAAAATCCGATACCCCTCAACCCGATGTACCTCAAATCAGCGATCTGACAAACAAAACATGGGTTCTGGTCGAAGTGCAAGGCAATGAAGATGAATGGGGACTAAGTGAAGAAATCGAAATCAATCTGCAACTCTCCGTCAAAAATAATCAGCATCTTGTCAGTGGTTATTCGGGATGTAACACTTACAGGGGCACTTTTGGTATCGATGAGAATGCCTTTTTTGTTGATGACCTTACTTACACTGAAAGGGCCTGCCCGGCAGAGGGCATCATGAGCCAGGAAAACAATTATCTGTCAGCCCTCAGAACCGCCCACAGTATCGATTTAAACGAAGACGGGGACTTACTGATAATAGGATATGGTGTGGTAGATCCTGCTTATCTGGTATTCCAGTTCCAGCCAGCAGCATCACCCACTGCCACTCCCTCAACATCACCCACACCAGAAGCGGAACCGTCGCCTGCCGAAACGCCCGTTATCACTCAACCTCCGCAACTAATGCCGGGCAGCGTTATGGTGAGCATTTACCTCGACCAGCAGAAATCAGGCACTCAAGCACAAAAATGCCAGTTCCCCGTCAATATCGGTTTCTATCCCCCCAACAGTGACCCTGCCATCCTCGCCGAGCCGGCTTCATCCCTGTTCTATTTCAGCGGCACTGCAAACTGTTTAATGACGGAAAGCGGCACTAAAATAATGGTTGAAGTCGGACCGGTAAACCCGGGGACATATGATATCACGGCTGATACCCCTACTACATTGCTGAATGTGAAGAGAAACGTACACATCGAATAAATCGGAGAAATTGTGATAAGCATTCTCTCTGAGCTTCATTAAAGCGGATAATATAAGGTCCCCCAGGAACAAAAATCACATGCCGGAATACAAGGCTATATTATTGATCGGGCCCACCGGCTCCGGTAAAACCCCCCTTGGTAATCTGTGCGAACAGAAAGGCCTGGGAGAGAGCAAATGCATCCACTTCGATTTCGGGGAGAGCCTGCGCCGAATTACAGAACTGGATATGAAGCCTTCCTTCCTGAGCGAAGTGGATATGCATACCATTCACAACTCCCTGCAAAGCGGGTCACTACTGGGAGACGATAACCTGCACATCGCTCGTAACATCCTGCAGTCATTCGTCGCTGAGAGGGAAACCGACCAGGACGATATCCTGATACTCAACGGTTTCCCCCGGCATTCAGGACAGGCCCGGTACATCGATACATTTCTTGATATTGAAACAATCCTGTATCTGCAATGTACGCCCGAAGTGGCACAGAAAAGGATACAACTTAATGCCGGTGGTGACAGGCACGGCAGATCCGACGATTCGCTCGAGGATCTGGGGGAGAAGCTGGCCATATTTCAGAAACAAACCCTCCCCCTGCTTGATTATTATCGCTCCAGGGGTATCCCGGTAAAACAACTCCAAATCACAGAAAATACCACTGCCGAGCAAATGTACCGGTCTCTGGAGGAAACCCATCCATTTTAATTCTTGACGCTCACAAAAACCAAGCCGCTTCAAATTCACCCCCATGTTTGCCCGGCAGAACCTGCCAAGTGACGGATGTCTTTTCATTGAATCCCGGCGGAAGAATGGTCTACAATAGTCTGGTAAACACAAGAGGTAATTCATGTCACTGAGCTGCGGCCTTGTCGGCCTGCCTGAATGCGGGAAGACTACCATCTTTAATGCCATCACTGCCGCTGGAGCGGGAAGCTTCGACGGTGCGGAGATGAACCGGGCAATCATCAATGTCCCCGATTCCCGCATCCCGCCCCTGGTCGAGATGTACAAGCCCCGCAAAACGGTTTACGCTACGTTGGAACTGGTGGACATACCCGGATTGAAAGCAGGCTCTACCGCCGGGAAAGGGCGGGGCAACAAGCTGCTCGGGCACATTAAGGACGTAGATGCAATTCTCCACGTAGTGCGATGCTTCGAGGATGATTCCGTCCCGTTCGAATATGATACTATCGACCCCGTCCGGGATGTGGAAACCATCGATCTTGAGATGATGGTTGCCGACAGTCAGACCGTCCAAAACAAGATCGATCGCCTGGTAAAACAGGCCAAGTCACATGACCCGGAACTAATCAAGGAAAAGGAAGATTGTGAAAAGGTAAAGGCCGGTCTTGATGATGGCATCCCGGCACGCAAGCAGGGATTAAATGAAAAGGAACTGGCCAGCATCCGCGAATGTAATTTGCTTTCACTTAAACCGGTGCTGTATATTGCCAATATCAAGTCGTCTGAAGAAATCGAGGGCAAATATGTCAAGGCCCTGCAGGCGATTGCCCAAAGCGAAGATTCCCGGATGGTTGCCGTCTGCGGTCGGGACGAGGCGGATATAAGCCAGCTTGAGCCGGAGGAACAACAGGAATTCCTCAAGGAACTGGGTCTGGAAGAATCCTCAATGCAACGCCTCATTCGGGAGGCTTACCAGCTTCTCGGACTGGTAAATTTCTTCACCAAGGGAGAGGATGAGGTCCATGCCTGGACCTGCCGAAAGGGTGATACTGCTCCCGTTGCCGCAGGCAAGATTCACACCGATATGGAAAAGGGGTTCATTCGGATGGAAGTGATGAGCTTCGAGGATCTTATTGAACTGGGAAGCGAGGCTGCCGTGGCCAAAGCCGGCAAACAGCGGCTGGAGGGCAAAACTTACCAGGTACAGGATGGGGATATAGTGGTTGTTCGGTTCAGTCCGCCAAAGTAAAATTTCAAATGCCGGCTACCAGCATCCATTTGGACTTGATGCGGATGCCTTCGGTTCTCTGCCCGACGCGGTACCATCTTCGAACGAAGTAGCTCAGGGCGCGGTGCTGGCTTCGAACACTTTGCAGGGAGAGGCGCACCGGCTGAGGGCACAAATGAGATAAAATACACCAATATCAAACCGGGAGGAGCAGAAAATGGCGGGTATATTCTTACCAGAGCCACCCAAAACACGCCATATAACGCCTACTGGGATATATACATTAAGGGAAAGGATAATCACACTTATATTGAGTGGAATAAGAATACCGAAGAAGGCCGCATCAAAGACACAAAACACTTTGGTTATGACGAGTGGCATTGCTGGGATTCGAACCACAAAAATGTCACCTGCCCTTGAATATCCGGTTGAATTACTATACTGAAATGTAAATAAGGGGCGCTTCTTTAAGAAGCGCCCCTTATTTTGCCTTTTGGAGTAATTACCTAATGTCAGATGTGGCTTGTTTCAGCATCTCGGGGGTGACCGGTTTCCCTGTTTCGTAGAATAGCTTCATGCTCAGCGCAACGTCGCGAATCCTGTTCCCGATGAACCGCTTAAGCAAGATTCTGTTTAACAGGCGCCCCAATATTCCCCAGCGCATAACGTAAATCAGGGAGACAATTAAGACGGTGGAGCCATCCCCGTTATCTTCTATGGCGTAGCGAAACCAGGCCTCTTTGAATGGGAAGGGAGGCCCTTCTTCACCGCAATGCAGCCGGATTAAGAATCCGTATCCCTCATTCCAATCCTCGACCGTTTCGTTCAGGGATTTTGTTCGGCCCTGATACACCTCCCGGCTGGCACCGATCCCTTCATTCTGTGCCGTCGTGATTCGAGTATCGATTATCCCCGGAACGTAGTTGTGGGCCAGAGAAAGATCTCGCAACAATTCCCATGCCCTGTCCTTTTGAATTGAGGCGACTACCCGGCTGGATACCTGCTCCTTCATATGGTTTGCGGCCCGGTTTACCATTTCTTTTAAGCCTATATTACCATAAGAGGCAGGTCAACCTTTCTTCGGCTGGTATCCCTCGGCAGGAATTGCAAAGTAAGGTAATGGGTTATATAATGCAGTTTAAAGCTCAAGTATAATTCGAAATTCTGGGAGGTGACAAAATGAAGAGGCTGGTTGCTGTCATTTTTGTATTCTCGCTTCTGATAATATCTTGTGCTGCGGAGGATGAGGAGGCCTGCCCGGACGCCTCGGAAATAGAGGCGGAGATGAAGGCAAAAATCGCCGAACTGGAAGAGACAATCGAAGCAGAAAAACACAATTATGAAGCCGAAATAGAGAATCTGGGAAAAACGATATCATCGCTGGAATGGAAGCTGGAGCAGGCGATAAAACCAACGGCGGAGCCTTCTCCAGCCCCCTCACCATCCCCTTCACCTTCCATTGAGCCCACACCTTCTCCGACACCGACTCCCCAAGCAACGGTTACACCCTCACCATCTCCTTCTCCTTCGCCTTCGCCGGAGCCCACGCCGACTCCCGTAATATCGGGGAGCCCATTTGCCCAGGCACTCTCCAGTGCCCTGAGCTACAGGGAAGGCCCAAGCACCCGGCACGAAGTGATCGGGCAATTTGATTCTCAGGACGACCTGTACCTGCTGGGCCAGTTCAATAATTGCAGCTGGCTGAAAGTGAGCACCACGGATGAAAAAACCGGCTGGATTCTCAGCCAGAATGCACTTATCCGGTATTTAACTCCGGTTGGTCAATGTGAGAACATTCCCTCCGGGACCTTCCGCCAGTTCACCAAGATTATTGAATCGGATATTCAGGAAGGAGGAAGCGGTAAATTCTCGGTAGTCAATAATCTCGAGACGGATGTGCTGATTGTTCTCAAGGATTCCAGAAGCAGCGAGCAAATGGCCGCTTATATCCGAAGCGGGGATTCCATAGATGAATACAGGATCGAGGATGGGGACTACGATTTCTATTTCACCACCGGCATCGAATGGGGTGATAAAGCCAAAGAATTCAACGAGCAGGCAGAATACAAGCGTTTCTGGTATCTTCCCAGCTTCACGACCACTTCCAGCACCTACACCGATGTGGATATCACCCTGGAACCCGGGCCTGCCGGAGAGATTCCCGGCTCCACCATAAGTCCCGCTCAATTCCCCAGTGTAGGGAGTTGAATCTAACCAGGTGGTGTACCAATGAGATTCCATAAACCTGTCATTACCCTGCTGGCAGGGCTGCTGCTCTTATCGCTGGCAGCGGCATGCTCTTCAGACGAAAAGACAACCGCCTTGCCGGAAGCCAGCCCTTCACCCTCGGTAACTCAGGCACCGGCCCCCGAGGCATTGCCTGCCTGGACAGGGAGCCCCACCGTCTCCACTAAATACGGAGCCGTCAGGGGATTCGAGGATGAACACGAAACCTGGGTCTGGAAGGCGATTCCTTATGCCATGCCGCCGGTCAAAGGCTTGCGGTGGCGCGCACCAATCGACCCAGCCCCGTGGAATGCCGTTATGGAAGCTGATAGCTTCTGCCAGATGTGCCCGCAATACGATCCACTGTTGGGTGAGGATATCTGGGGGGATGAGGATTGTCTTTACTTGAATATCTGGCGGCCGCAATCCGATGAAACCGATCTTCCGGTGTATGTCTGGATACATGGCGGAGGTAACTCCATCGGCTCGGCCAATCAAACGCCCACATACATGGGGGCTTCTCTGGCCCGCAAATCGAACATGATTTTCGTTTCCATGAACTACCGGCTGGGTCCGTTAGGCTGGTTCACCCATCCGGCGCTGGGGGAGGGCGATGAACTGGATGATTCCGGCAACTACGGCACGCTGGATACCATCAAGGCGCTCCAGTGGATTCAGGAGAACATCCGGGCCTTTGGGGGCAATCCTGACAAGGTCATTATTACGGGGGAATCGGCGGGCGCAGTAAACGTTTTTGCTCTCATGATGTCACCGGCGGCCAAGGGCCTCTTCAGCAGGGCCATGGCCCAGAGCGGCATGACCACCTCCGTGCCGATGGAAGAGGGGGAAGCTAGTGCTGAGGAGGTAATGCTAAATCTCCTCCAGAACGACGGGACCGCCGCCACCGAAGCGGAAGCCGAAACCTGCCTGGAGGCCATGACGGACGCTGAGATCCGCTCGTATTTGTATTCCAAGACCCCCCAAGAGCTCTTTGCCTGTTATGAGCAGAAGGGATTCGGCTTAATCACCTTTCCCAATATATTCCAGGATGGCGAGGTCATAGTGAGTGAGGGGGTTGATTCATTTAATAAGGGAACTTATCCGAATAAGGTTCCTCTCATCCTGGGGAGCAATAAGGAAGAGCTTAAAATGTTCCTGTTCTTAGATGAGGAGCTTGTGGCGCAGGAGGAGCTTTACCAGACGGTCACTTCCTACGGGAGCAAACTATGGAAAATCAACGGCGTGGACGATGTGGCCCGCAAGCTGACTGCTGCTGCCGACCAGCCCGATGTCTATGCCTACCAGTTCAACTGGGGGGCCTATCAGCCGGACGGGAGCAGCCCCATCCCGGCTCCCTATGATTTGAAAATCGGGGCGGCCCATTCCCTGGATAACCCCTTCTTCCTGGGCAACCCCAGCTTCAACGTCTTCATGACCAACTGGGTGTTCTCCGCCGAAAACCAACCGGGCCGGGAAGCCCTCACCAATGCCATGATGGGCTATGTAGCCCGCTTTGTCCGCACCGGCAACCCCAACGATCCCGGATCCAACATACCGGAGTGGAAGCCGTGGAGCAATGTCCCCGGAGAGCCAAAGTGCATCCTTTTCGATGCCGATCTGGAAAAGGCCAGGATAGGGATGTCAAGCAGGGAGCTTACCGTAGCGGGGGTAATGGAGGAAATGAAAGAGGAGATCCCCGAACCCCTTTATTCGCAGGCAATCGAATACATCCTGTCCCAATGGACCGTATCCCATCTGCTCGAGGGGGGAGGTTGATTATACCCCCTAGGCCGGTTCAGGGGACACCATTACCGAATGGTGGGCCGAAATCGGGGGCACCCTCGTGGCCGTCAAGGTGATTGACGAAGCCAACTGGAACGGGGCGGGAATACCTTGAAAAGTAATTATGTCTCTTACCCCAGTATCCTCAGGGCTGCTGCCTCGAACTCCTTGAAGGCATCGGAGTCGTATTTTTCGATTTCGCCCTTGTCGCACAGTGTGGCCAGTTCCGGGTCCAGAGGAATCTGCCCCAGGCTGGGAGAACCGGTAGCAGAAGTCATAGTGCTGACCTGGCTTTTGCCGAAAATCTCGATTCTGTTGCCGGTTTCCGGCACCACGAAGTAGCTCATGTTCTCCACCAGCCCCAGTACCGGAATGTTCATCTGCTTGGCCATGTTCACCGCCTTGCGTACCACCATGGCCGTAAGGTCCTGCGGGGTGAAAGCGATGATTACTCCGGACAGCGGCAACGACTGCATCACCGTAAGGGGTACATCGGCGGTTCCCGGTGGCATATCCACGAACATATAATCAAGTTTTCCCCAGAGGACGTCACCCCAGAATTGCTGAATCGATTTGGAGATAAGCGGACCCCGCCAGATGACGGCGTCCTCCTCGTTCGGCAGCAGGAAATTGATGGAAATGATCTCTATCCCCGAGCGGGAGGGCAGCGGCAGTATACCGTTCGAGCCGCCGCTGGGTCGCCCCTTAATACCGAACATCTTGGGTATGCTGGGCCCGGTGATATCGGCATCCAGAATGCCCACCGATTTCCCCTGCCTTCTCATGACCACCCCCAGCAAACCGCTTACCAGGGATTTGCCCACCCCGCCCTTTCCACTCATCACCCCGACGACCTTATCCACCTGGTTGAGGTCCTGTGGCTTGGACTCCTCGAATTCAACATCCACCGCGCCAACCCCCTCCATCCCCCGCAGCTTTTCCTGGATCTCGTTCTTAAGCCAGCCCTGAACCTCGGGGTCGAGGGCGGCATCGGAAAGGGACACTTTCATGTGATCGTCCTTGATGTCCACGCCGCGAAGCAGGTTCATCTGTATGATGCTCCGTGTTATTGCGGGCACCAGTACCTCATCGAGTTTTTGTTCCACTTGCTCTTTACTGGTCATGATTCCTCCTGAAATATAAACTAATTATTTTGTAACATATGGTAAATTCTCTCCACCTGTTCCCGGGTTTGGGCAAAAGTCCCGTCATTGGAGATTACAAAGTCCGCATAAGTTTCCTTTTCACTTATCGGCATCTGGGAGGAGATTCGCCTGGCTGCCTCTTCCTCGGTAAACCCCCGTTCTTTGAGCCTTTGCATCTGCGTCTCGTGGAGAACGGAAACCACCACCACCTTATCAACAGTCTTGTGAATACCTGTTTCGATGAGAAGAGGCACGTCTTTGATGATAACAGCTTTTGAGTCAGCTTTCACTATTTCCTGGACCCTTTTTTCTGCTTCGGCGAACACTGCCGGGTGAGTGATCCGATTGAGTTTTTCCAGCTTTTGGGGGTCATCGAAAACGATGCGCCCGAGTATCTCCCGGTTCAGGGTGGAATCGTCGTTCAGGACATCGGGGCCGAATTCGGCTATGATTGCCTCCCATGCTTCCTGGCCGGGCTCTACCACTTCTCGAGCCAGGATATCATAGTCGATAATATAAGCACCGAGTTCGGCGAACATCCCGGAGACGGTGCTTTTCCCCGAAGCGACCCCACCTGTCAAACCCACCGTAATCACTTTATCTCCAACTGATATTCTGTTCCGTTTTCCCCTGGACTTAGCCTGAAAATAGCCTTCTTACCCTCGGTCAGATATGGTTCGTAGGAGCTGCGCAGGCGATTAAAATCAGCCGATTCCAGAAAATCCTTTAACATGAGGAGTCTTTCTCCGAGAACCTCGTCTTTTTCCCCGGTCTCAAGGAGCCGGCGCATGATTCGGTCATATTCCTGCCTGGCCAGGGTTTGAATGCAATGTTCGAGAGTAGGCTCAAATTCGATCTGGGTCATGGCAAATTGGTAACCGTGCCCGAATTGTTCATAAAAAATTCGTCCGGAAATTCATTGGCCAGCCAGCAGGAAGCATGGAAACCAGTGCAATGGGAAACCCCCAGCCTCTGTATCCCGATTTCCCTCAAATCCGCCACGGTCTTAATCAGTCTTTCCTCAGTAGCGGCGATAAGATGCGTTCCCCCCATGATACAATAAATCCGCTGTTCGCCGGTGACATTTATCAAGTGGCGGACCGTATTGATCATCCCCCGGTGACCACATCCCAGTATGACCACGAGTCCTGCTTCAGTCTTTATACCCAGAGCCAGGTCATCCATTATCTGGTCAGGAACGAATGAATCCCCTGTTTTGACAAACATACCTGCGTCGATTTGCTCGTAATCGTTTGTCATCGGTATCTCACCGGTGGTGACGATGTTATCGGTAAGCCAGGTCGGCTCCTTCGTCAACTGGAAGCGGGCCCCCAGCGCTTCCAGCTCCTCGCGATTGAAAGGGATCCCGATATATCGCTCAAAATCTCCGTAGACGGCATATTTGGCATCCCACATATCGGGGTGGGCAACGATATCCACCGGCCCGGTGAGGGCCAGGATATCCTTCAATCCGCCGGTGTGGTCGTAATGCCCGTGGCTGAGGGCCATCTTATCGATTCCCCCCAGGTCGACGCCCAGCAATCTGGCGTTATAGGCTGCGGAAATGCCCTGCCCCGTATCGAGCAGCACACGCTTCCCCTCCGACTCAATCAGTACGCTCAATCCCCATTCGGCCAGCACTCCCGGATTGGCAATGTTCTCCGTAAGTGTGGTAGTCTTAATGCTCATGGCTATTCCTCCTTTGATTCCCTGGCTCTGGCCGAGGCCTCGGCTAAAGAGCCGTAACCGATCCTCTCGAAAAGCCAGTTATAGCGCTCCTCGGCCAGATTCCGCCCCTGGTTTTGAGCTTCCGAGACATCACGAAAGTAAAGTTCGAGGGTCTTATCGGAATAGGTCTCCAGCTCACTGGCAAGGTAGTTGCCAAAACCGGCTTCCCCTTTAATGACCCGGGGATACCTGAGGGCCAGTTCCTGCATCCAGCGTTCCTCGATCTTTACGATATCGCCGATCAGAGTATTGTTCTTGAGCGGAGGCATCTTATCCTCCATGCGGGCGTACTTGAGAGTGAGGAGGTTCTTGCCGTCCATATTGGCCTGCTGAAGATCGTCCAGATACGATTGTAGAGTCTCGGAGGAGAGGGCGGAATGGGTCATGGCACGCATCGATTTGAAAGTCCGGGGCTTTTCCTGGCACAGTGAAGGCTCGGCGGTCCTGACCCGTTCGAACATGTCGAGTTCCAGCTCAACTATCCTGGTTACCAATTCCATCTTATCCATTGTCGATATCCCAGCGAAGAGATGGGTTGATTTCATAGGTGGGCGAACCGTCGAGAAGGGAAACCCGGGTCAGGGGACTCATTATCCCGCATCTTATGAAATGATCCAGCATATCATGTATATCCAGACGGAAATCAAATTCAGAATTGACTGCCTGCATTTCCTTTATTTGGGTCCGATAATTTGCAGCCAGGCCAATAATATATTCCAGGAACTCTAAAGTGCGTTCCACGTCACGATCGCCTGCCTCTTCGAGAACCTCTCGGAGAGCGGTATCCCGATCCCACAGGCCGGTTTTCTCAGCTTCAATCACCAGGGATTTTACCAACCTCGGAAGGCAGTAGAATTCGCCATCTGCAAAGCTGAATACCTTATCCTGCCAGGCAGACCCGCTCAAGGATTTCAAAGGAACCAGCAATCTTTCCCTGTATGCCAGCAGGATTACATCCGGCTTGAGGTCATCCTCCAGATCAATTTCTTCATACCGCAGGCTGTCCCTCCGGCAGCCGGTCGATAACAATATGGCCAGGTTCCCGGCATCCTCATGGGGGAAATAGTTGGCCAGTGCCTTTGTCAATTTCTCTAAACCGTGTCCGTTTTCATTACTCATTCTTCTTCAATCTCTCCAGCTCCTCCTCCAGATCTTCCAGTTCCTCAAGCATGGCGGGTGGAATGGAGTGAGGAGGTATTCGTTCCCTCATTACCCTTATCTTTTCCTCAAGTTCTTTAATTCTCTCTTCATTTGCCATGTTACCCTCTGAATCAGTTGCTTATCACTCAATTTACACAGAAACACCCCCATTTTGTGAAGCGACGCTATTCCCATTTCTTACTTTCGGGCTCAACTCCGCAAACAAACACGGATTCAATTCATAAAGAGGGACACCGGCCCGGACAACCTCTTGCAGAGATCCCAGTCTGGGGCTCATCACTCCGGCTCCCTTGAGTATGGCTATCATGGTATCCACCCTCTCGCCGAGCCCCATCCGGCGGCAGGCTTGAGCTACCTGAGCAGCGGTAATAATATTGTCCGAAGATATTTCCTGCATTCGTCGAACCAATTGGGGAATCATCTCCCACTCCGGCTCCCCGCTCGTCTTGAAGAAACTCTCAATGGCTTTCTGAGAATTCCACTCACCACTCTGCCGGGCATCCTCCACCAGTAACCTCGATACATTCGGCATTTCATACATTTCTCCGGGTTCAGCCATCACCAGCCGGTCATCCCACTCGCCACAACGGGAAGTTCGAACCGGGAGCAACAATTTCCATTCCCAGCCGAGCAGCAACACATCTTCGCTGTCCGGGCCGGCAATCTGTTCAACATCATCGTAGGAGATTGTTCCCGATTCACTCAGGCTCGCAAGCACCCGAGCCAGCTTATCCGTTAACTCCCCGAAACCCAGGAAAGTGCCCATCGCCCGTGCCAGCCGTTCCATCGACTCGACCCTCAATCTTAATACCGTGAATGCCTGTTTCAGGACTTGCCCAGGAGCTCATCGACTTCTTTTTTGATAATGTTGTACACCTGTTCCTCCAGTTCTCTCGAGGGCAACTCCTTCTTTTTTTTCAGGTGCATGTGCGAGGTAAGTTCGATATATTTATCCACCGGCATACCTTCCTTCTCGACTATCTTCTGCCCGCACTTTACGCCACAGGCATCGATCAATATCCGTTTTTCCGATTCCATGATCTCCTTGAGTTTCCAGGGCACGGGGACGGCGGGAAGGCATCCTATCTTCACATCGCCCACATTTTCCTCCCACAACCTGATACACGCCCTGGAGGCGGCAACCCCGGTAGCGCATCCTCCGTAGCAATTAAAGATCAGCAGTTTATATGGCATTGCAGGCTTCTCCTTCACATAGCAGAATAGAGGTCCCGGCCCTCGGCTGGCATACTCTTTACCCTGTTATCAATTTCGAGCACCCTGAGGTGAGCCAGCGTTTCCATCAGCGCCATGCGGCGGTTCAAACGGTCTAGCTGATCCCAGCCCACGCCGCCATTCTGAGGTATCCAGTTAACGCCGGTGGCCACGCTGTAAGCCGTCTGGGCCTCTCGAGCTACAATTTGGCAAATTGCCTCTTTTCTCTCCTCATGGTGGGCGAAAAGCTCATCGATTCTCGTATGCAGGCCAGTAAACTCATCACCATGCGCAGGCAGAACAAGATTCACGTCAAGTTGCTGCGTTTTCCTCAATGAGTTGAGATAGTTACCCAGAGGATCATTGCTGCTGGAAGCCGGATTGAATCCGATCTCCGGAGTAATATTCTCCAGAATATGGTCACCTGAAAAAAACAGCTTTCTGGTCTTCTCGTACAGGCAAACATGCCCGGGCGAGTGCCCGGGCATCCACAGGACTTCAAGCTCAAATTCCCCGACACTAAAAGTTTCGCCGCCGGAGAGGAAAATGTCCGGAGCCCCCAGTTCTCCAGTGAAAAAAACGAGGTCCGGCAGAACAGGGGAAATGAACTTCATTCTACTGCCGTTTTCCTCAGGAATGCTTGGGATCTCGCTGTCCGGCGTTCCGTTGGTATAGAGCCACTCTCTTACTTCCCTGACTACTTCACTGGAATCCTTGCCCCCGGGGTCCAGGAAGTATCGATCTGCCTGGTGAAGAAACAGGTTTGCACCTGAGATTTCCTTCAGTTTTCCTGCCAGCCCAAAATGATCCAAATGGACATGGGTTACGACTATGTATGAGACGTTCTCAGGATAAATCCCTATTTCCCCCAGACCTTTCATATACGCTTCGAGAGTCTGAGGATCATTCCAGCCGGCGTCGATTTGGAGCCAGCCGTTATCACCGTTTATCAGATAAATATTTACTTCGCCTACTGCCTGGCCTATCGGCGCCTCGCCGAGCGGTGTAAAAGGCAGTGGCAGCCTTAGCCGGTATACGCCGGGGATAATCTCATCCGAAACTCGCTTATCGGTGTCCAATATTTCGTGCCTCTTATAATCAAACTTCGTTTTCTATAACTGAGGGCAAAATTCGCTGGCCAATTTTTCTTGTGTAAATTTGTTACCCCCTAACAAATCTGCCAGAGAATAACGGTAACAGCCTGCAATCTTGATGAGTTTTGCGTATTTCGCTATTACAGATATATTCAGTTCCTGAGTATATTTACTAGCGTTTTTGCTCATACATTCTCTTCCAGGGAGCATCCTTATAAACCGCATAGTCCTTAATCGCTGCTTTGAAAGTATCCTCAGCCAGGCCGGCGCAATGAATAAATTCATCCGGCAATCCCCCGAGATTCCTTAAAATATCGTCCTGGCCAATGGTCAGGGCTTCTCTTATCGTCTTTCCCTTGATCAGTTCGGTCAGCATGCTGCCAGCCGAAACAGCTCCTACGCAAACATCGCAAAGGAACTTGACATCCTGGAGTACGTTATCATTGCTTCCCGAATTATATCTTACCTTCAACCATAGCCACATTGAGTCGCCACACGAGCTTTTCACATAAGCATAGCCATCGTAATTATCCATTCTCCCCAGATTCCTGGGGTTCAGGAAATGATCAATGACCGTTTCAGAGTAGAGGCCCCTTAAATTTCCTCTCGCTTCCTCCTCTTCCGACTTATCATCTTGAGCCATTGGGCACCCCAAAAGTAAACTATATTATCAGCTACGGCATTCACCTCAGTTTTCCCCATATAATGGGGAACTTATGCAGGTTTGCCGAATTCTTTATCGAGTATCTCGGTTATCTGCTCTCTTGACTGGATACTGGTAGTGGCTGCCACCACCTTCCCGCTCTTGAAATAAACAGTGAACGGCAGTCCCATAAAAGAAGCACATTCAGGAAGCCGTTTGATGAATCCGGCCGCCGGCCCGTCGAAATCCTGATCGTAGAAGCTCACATGAGAGTACTCGCCTTCAAGCTGCTCCATGACAGCGTACACAGGAATACACATCGGGCCCATTCTGCCACACGATACCATGGCATTCCCGTTATTACCCAGGATGCTCTTCACCTCTTCCGGGTTGTCAAGATGCTTCAGATTCGTACGTAACACAACTTTTCTCCTGTTTTTTGTTTTTGATTTACCACCACGGCTCGCCCCCGAAATACTCATCGGATTCCCCCAGTTCATTGAGCAGGGCTTCCAGTTTCCCCTCGGCGCTTAAGGGTTTATCCCTCCGGTCATCGATCCTGATCGAGGTTTCCACCCTCATCACCTCATCGCTGAACATAGTCTCATGCATCTTCCTGATGGCTACGAGTATTTTGTCCAGGTCCCCCTCAATGATGGTCCCCATTGCCGTTGACTGGTACCTGAGGTCCTTCTCCTTCTCCAGCACCCTTACAGCCCGGGCTACATTCTTGCTGACCGAGGGCGACCCGGTTCCCAGCGGCACCACAACTACTTCAACAACTGCCATGATTCCTCCCTTTCAGGATAGCATCGCCAACCTGTACGTTCAATGGCACGGCTACTACCGGGCACTTGGCCCGCAGGAAAAAGAAAATATTGAAATCCGCATCGCTCAGGGATTCGTAGTTCCCCTGGCCCTTGGCAATTATCACATCGACGGAATTGAAAAGGGCCTGGATTTGAGGAGAACACTGCGCAAGTATAGTGGCCGGCGCATCCGACCCGTTCGAGACAACTTCTGCCACCTCGTCCAGCCCGGCCATCACGGCATCTTCCATGGTGGCATCGTTGATGGTGGGCTTATCCCGCACGGCTACCGTTATTTCAAGTTCACACCGCCGGCAGATTTCTTCGATAAGGAGTTTGTCGAAAACGATCTCCCCGGCATTGTCCGCCAGATACAGGATGTGCGAGGATTTCTCAAACTGGTGACATAATTGAGTGTAATTATCGTAAGCCAGCGGGGAACTTACGGCGGATTCGAGGAGGGAGTCAAAGTCGACATTCTCCATGGTCGGCGGACCGAGGTCGATGGAATTGCCGGCTATAGCCAGTTTGCAGGCGGTAAGTAAGGGGTCATCGGATCCTTCTACGATCTCTTTCATCTTTGGGTAAAGGGAAAGAGCTCTCTCATTGGACTGTTTTTTCGTCTGTCGATAGGGATCATCGTTCTCTGTAATACGATAGACTGCCCGGTAAACATGCTGAGCAATCTCCGGAGGGGTGATATCGAGGGGGAAGCCGGGGATCATTCCCGCCACCTCATCCATCACTTTGCGGTGGATAAAAGGATCGTCGGTGGCTGCTCTCGCCGCGCCCAGTGCCTGCCGTAAAAAGCAGGGCAGGCACTCAAGATATGTTTTCATACCCTGGCTCCATTGGCAACTTTCTCAACAAGTTTGCGTATGGCTGTCTCAATAGTGTCATAATCCTCGACCAGCTCAATTCCTGCTGCCTCGAGTTTGTGAACGGCATGGGGGCCGGCCTTTCTGGTGATGACGTATTTACAGTCGGAAAGTGATTCGACTGCTTTTGAAATATCCACCATACCTGCTGCCAGTTCCATTTTGCGCCCTTCAATGAGCTGGAAAACATCTTCCTTAACTTCGTAGATAAGGAAGCGCGGGCAATTCCCGAAATGCAAATCAACCATCCCGTCCGTGGCGGAGGAGGTGACTGCTACCCTGAAGGGAGCTTCGACCCGGATGCCTTCCAGCTTGTTGGGATCGAACATGTTCTGGCTGAGGTCCTCGCCGAGCAATCCGATAGCATCGGACCGGCACTGGCGGCAGTGACGCATCTGCCTTATGTACCGGCTGCATTTATCGCGAGCCAGGTCCCGTTCCCGCTCCGATGGCGGTTTCAGGTGAGCAAACTTATACTGAGGAATGAGCGGCATGATATTCTGCATGAATGCCCCCAGCTCCGCCGCCTTTTCGGCTATTTTGACCAGGTGATAATCGTTGACGCCGGGAATCATAACTGAGTTAACCTTGACCAGCATGCCCCGCTCCACTGCCATCTTAATACCCTCCAGTTGCCTGGAAAGCATTATTTCAGCCCCCTGCAGGTCGCGATAGTAAACCCCATCGTAGTTAATCCAGGAATATATCTGCCTGCCGATGTGAGGGTCTACCGCGCTGACGGTTACGGTGACCGTCTGTACGCCAAGTTCATGGAGGATATCGACTTTATCGGGCAGCAGCAACCCGTTGGAACTGAGGCAGAAGTGAAGATTGGGAAACTCATCCCTTACCAGTCGGAAAGCTTCAAAAGTCTCTTCGTTATAAAGCGGCTCTCCGGGCCCGGCGATGCCTGCCGTATGGATATGATCGAAAGTAGCCATCACCTGCTCGACGCGTTCCAGGGCTTCGGCAGGGGTCAGCACCTTGCTGGTAACCCCGGGCCGGCTCTCATTGACGCAATCGTAATTCCTCAGGCAGAAATTACACTGCACGTTGCACTCCGGCGCTACGGCCAGGTGAACCCGCCCGAACAGGTGAGAAGCCTGCTCATTGAAACAGGGATGCTGCGCAATCATACGTTTGGTTTCGGGATCAAGCGCATCCTCCTGAGCAGGCACCTTGCATTCCATGCAGTTTGCAAGTTCGTCGTCTTCTACTATTCGGTTATCGTAATCCATAAATCGGCATTCCTGTTCCAGCATACTCCATCTCTATTATATCCCTATATCTTCCATGTCACTAATGAACTCACGGGTTCGCGTTCACTGCGGAACGAGTTGGCCGGCAGTTCCCGGTCCGGATACCCGATGGCAACGGAGACGATGAACTTTTTGGATGCCGGTATATCGAGGGCCGCCCTAATCGCATCCGGGTAGAAAATCGTATCCTGCTGGATGCAGGTGCCCAGTCCGAATTCCAGTGCTGCCAGGGCGATGGTCTGGGTAATGATGCCCACATCCACCAGCGAGATATTATGACGCTCATTGAATATCCCTTCATCGAGGCAAATCAGGATGGCTGCCGGAGCATCGAAAAACCGCTTCCCTCTAAGCTGCCATTTCTTCCTTTCCGCCTTATCGTTCCGCTCGATTCCCACAGTTGCGAACAAACCTTCCGCCAGGGATGCCTGCCTTTGCTCGTAAGAACCGGGCAGCATGTTGGGGGGAAGTGCTTTGAAATCCGGCTGTATGGGGGCACCCAGGTCTGCCTGCTCGATGTTGACCCTCTTTGCCTTATCGAGCGGCTCGCCGGCCAGAACGATAAATTCCCAGGGCTGGCAGTTGGTGGCGGAGGGTGCCAGATGTGCCAGCTCGAGCATTCCCTCAATCAACTCTACGGGCACCGGCTCGGGTTTGAATCCCCGAATGCTCCTCCTCGTTCTGATCGCCTCGGACATCTCCATAAATCTTTTTCAATCAGCCTTTCATCGCCTCGAGCCTTTTCATCAGCTCATCGGTGCGCGATTTCAAATTCGAAACAGTCTGGTTGAGTTCTTCTTTTGACATTGGGGTATATGCATATTCGACGATAGCACCCTGCGAGCAGGCGTCCACGCACCTGCCGCACTCATTACATTTGGACTGATCGATCTGGGCATACCCCAGGGGTAAGGAAATAGCCTCTCTGGGGCATGCCATGGCACACCGGCCGCAGGCAACGCAAAGTTCGCTTCTCACTTTAAACATAGTTGGCCTACACAATTCGAATTATTTGAGCATGGTGAATGGCTTTTTCCTGCTTTTGAGAGCTCCATTCAGGAACATCGTGCGCGTCAGGTAGGCAAGCGGCGGTGACAAATCCACCGTCCTGGCCCCCTGAGGGCACTTTTTGACACAACTCATACATCCCTGACAGAGTTTTTCCGCATCTTTGTTCTTATACAGTTTCGTTTGGGCATCTATTACTCCCATGGGACAGGTTTCGACACAGATTCCGCAATCGTTGCATTTGCCCAGATCGACTTTTGGCCTGGGCGATATCTCGGGCGTCATCCGCAGGAGCATATCCCGTTTGCCGGGAACATCATTGGCTTCTATTTCTTTAAGAGCTTCCCGCTTATTATAGATTTCCTCCCCGAATTTAACCGCCATGGATATGTCATAGTCATCGGGCCGTCCCAGGGCTATGGGAAATTTTGAAGACAGGGAGTGTTCCCCTATGAATGCGCCGGCGGCGATGACTTTGAAATTGCTTTGGTTGAGCAGGGAAACTAATTGCTTCAGCGCAATACCGAATCCCCTGTTACCATAAACGACCACGGCTACTGCCGGCTTCCCGTTCCCGTTTATGTTTTTCAACTGCGCCTGGAGGAATCTGGGGATTTTGCCAAAGTAGACCGGTAAACCTACGATGAAGAAATCCGCGCTATTTATGAAATTATCGGGGCTGCGGAAGAAATTATCCCGCTCGCTTACATCCGATAGATTTATCCTTTCCGGATCGCTCTGCCCCAGTCCGGCGGATATGTTCTCGATCACGGTTCTGGTTGCCCCGGTGGGCGAGAAATATGCTGCTTTTACTTCAGGTTGAGACAAATCAACCTCCTGATTTCTAAAGTTAAAGGTTCAAGGTTTCTCGGGCTTATTTCCCTTTGGGCGAAAAAACAACCTCACAGCAATCGGCGCCGGTTGCCCGGGATTGAATTATATTCATATCGACGTCTACCCCGCAAGTCGATTTGAACTGTCCCTGATTTACGCTCATAACCGCCTCGCAAATCGGGCGTCCGGCATCTCCCAGCCCTACCGCGCAGGGTTGGGCGGACTTTGTCCGGAAATGATAGGCTTTGTCCGACAGCTCCAGCAGGGTTCCCCCAAGCTCATCCAGCTTGAAAGAGAGGTCGTTAATCGCCTCGGCGGCGGATTTGAAATCCCCGATCTCCCGTTTTGATTTTAGCCTTTCACCCAGTTCCAGGCCCATTTCATACCAGGCATCTCGAATCGCCGGAATGGCATCCTCGCCGAATCTCTGGTAGCAACCCAGAGATAATTTTGAGAGCGCCTGGTAAGTAATGACGAAAGGGCTTTTTTTAGTCTCCGATGGCATTTGGTCTCCTTTCCGATTCCCTTTTACTCCAGTGCCCGAAGTACCAGATTAGTAAAATAGGTTGTTGTTTTGTTCAGGTCTTTCTTTTTCGAAGTGTAATTCAAGTTGAAGGTGCAGAAGGGACAGGCGCTGACTATGAGATCCGTCGGCGTTTCGCCCAGCATGCCGGCTGCAATCTCCATCGACAGGTCACGGTAAACGGAGCGGATACCCGCCCCGGCCCCGCAGCATATCGCCTGCCGGCGATTGTGTTCGGCGTCTTTCAGTTCCGTCCCGCACCACTCAAGAATTCGGCGGGGTTCTTCGGTTATGCCCTCCCCCCTGGCCAGCCGGCACTGGTCCTGGTAAGTCGCTGTTTGCTCAACTTTCCCCGGAATTGCGGGGTTCTCCTTCAGGATATCGTAGAGGACTTCCACTATGTGACGAACCCTGAACCCCGTCTCTCCCAGCAGGTCGGGATAGAAATACTTGAAGCACTTCAGGCACCCGTTGCAGGGTACGATCATCTCCCGAATTCCCAATGCCTTGAACCGCTCAACATTCTTCTCAAATAGTTCCCCGGCCAGATCGGTTCGACCCGATTCGTAGACATAAGTTGCGCAACATCCCTCATCTTCCAGGATCATGAAATCAACCCCTAATTTTTTGAGGACCAGATAGGAAGAGGAGGCGGAGTCCTTGACCAGATAGGAGGGCAGGCAGCCGAGGTACAGGAGAGTGTCGGATTCGTGTTTGGGGAACTCTTCCGGCAGCCAGTCGAGCCTTTTGCCCGGGTCGCCGTTTACCGAGTTACCCTTTTCGAGAATGCCTTCGATTACCTTGTTGTGTTTTTCCGTCGGCCCCAGCCCGCGCCGAACCAGCTCTTTGCGTGACTCATGAAGCACCCGGGTGAAAGGGATTTTTTCCGGGCAGACAGCTTCGCACTCCATGCACTTGGGGCAATTATAAATACTCTCGATTTGCAGGTCATCGACCTGGCCGCCCTCGAATATGGTGACGGCCGTCTTCAGCCGTTCCGGCGGCGAGAAGAGAGGATTCTGCGTCACCCTGTAGGTAGGGCACACATCCATGCACTCTCCGCAGTTGGTGCAGGCCCTGGCCCAGTCAATCGTCTCTTTCATATAAAGATTTCCTTTCCTAAATGACCTGACTTTTACAAGCCGAACTGAAGTTTCTAGACATGATCAACAGGATTTGCATGATAAAAGAAATTTGTTCATCCTGTTATCCTGTCAAAATTCCTTCTTATCCTCTTCAAAGACTTTTATGCCACTTTGCTACAGCTTCAGGGGTGAACGGGCCGCCATGCCCCGGATAGATGATAGTCGGGTTCTGGTCCAGCACATATCTGACGCTGTTTTTGATATCAGAGCGGCCAATCTCAAAAGGGGGCAGGTTGGGATGGCGGGAGCGGATTTTGCCGAAGAATCCCCCCATAATCAGGTCGCTGACGAACACTTCCCCCGAGTTGAGCATGACGGAGATGGAGCCGCTGGTATGCCCGGGAGTCAGAAGAATTTTTCCGCTGATTCCATATTCTTCTAGGCCGATTTCCTCGCTGATGAGTATATCTGGCTCAACGGGACGTGTTCTGCTTCTTCCCATGAAAAGCGGCATAATACGGGAGATAACCCCGACGGGTTTATCCATCTTGGAAACCCCGGTGCGAAGCGCCTCGGCATCCTCGGTGTGGATGGCCACCTTTGCCCCGGTCTGCTCCTTCAGTGCCGCTGCCGAGCCCATGTGGTCGAAATGGCCGTGGGTGATAATGATCAGTCCCGGCATAGCATTCTGTTCCCTGCAGGTCTGGAGGATGGCTTTTTCGCCCCCCGGCAAGCCGGCATCGACCAGAATGGCTCCCTCCTCATCCTGAATGAGATAAGTATTGGCAAAATTGCGGACAGCGACTTTTGATATCTCCATCATCCTCGCTCAAAGCTGCGGCCTTCGCCTCAGGGTTTCTTCCATGTTCATGGGGGTCACTATTGGCCTGGGCGCGTCATACACCATCACGGCTCGATCCCCGAATCCGGAGAAGGCGGCTTTTATTTCAACCATCTCCTCGGGCTCAAGCGGCTTCACCCCGCAGGGACGCAGGGGGGTGTTTAATTGCAGCTCATCCGGCTCGATTTCCCCGGCCAGGGCCGCCATCGCCGGAGCCTGCTCCCTGTTTGCTCCCACGAACATCATCTGCAGGGCCAGCGTGCCGGTGAACTCCCGGCGCAATCTTTTGATCCCGTCCACTATCTGCTCAAATGTAATATCCGCCACCGGCCGGTTGACGGCGCGGAAGGTGGCCTCGTCGGCTGCATCCAGTTTGGCCACCACCACGTTGGCGCCTGCCAGGTCACGACGGACCTCATCCATGAGCATCGTCGAGGAGTTGGTTAACACCGCTACCGGCAGGTCACGAATGGAATGGGCAATCTCGATTGCCTTGCCCAGATTGGCACCGAGAGTAGGTTCGGCCATCCCGGAAAAGGTAATGTAATCTGCTTCGATTCCCTTCGCTTGCTCCAGTTCGGCAGCCAGCTGTTCAAGTGAGACGAACTCCTCTCGCTTTCTGGAGTGGTGAACGGTTCTGCCCAGCTGGCAATAGACACAATCGAAAGAACAGGTTTTGCCTTCGGTTGAGACGACGTCAATGCCGAGCGATCTTCCCAGCCGCCACGAGGGAACGGGGCCGTAGACGATTGTATTCATTTGCAAACTTCATTAACAGAGAAGGAAATCCAGGAGCTATTCCCATTTCTGAATAGTGTAATTTTTGGGAAGATGTGCCGTACCCTTCACGCAGGGGAGGCCTGTGGCGTTATGGACCCGCTCGATAATTTGATCGATATCGTGGTTGCAGAGGCCCCCGTTTTCCATCACCCAGCCACGTCCTTCCACCTGCGTTGCGAAAGTACAGGTACAGAAATGGATTACCTGTGCACCTCGGGATTTGAGATCACTGGCAAGATCGACGGCACAATCTCCGGGGCAGTGACAGGTATAAACGCCCATCAGGTCGCATTCTTCTTCATAGATCTCAAATGCCGCCTTTCTGCTTTTCAGCGAGGCAAAACAGGCTGTCATCGGACATTCGTCCTCATTTTCCTCGCATCTGATAATAGCTACTTTTGGCATTCTTTTCCTCCTCGATTAAATCTATAGCTGCTTCTAAACCGATTGCCAGCGGCGGCATCTTCCTCCTCTGCCCCTGCCTTTGCTGCGGCCACATCCCCCTCCGCGACGGAACATGACTACATTCCGGGTGGAGCCGGTCAGGTCGTACATTTGCCGCTTACTCTCATTACCGAGGACTTCGTAAGCCCCGTTTATTTCCTTGAATTTCAGCTCCGCTTCAACGGGGTTTTGCGGATTGCGGTCGGGGTGATACTGCATGGCCAGTGTCCGGAACGCCTTCTTGATCTCTTCCTGGCTGGCCCCCCTGTTTATCTCAAGAACCTGGTAATAGTCCTTCATCGTTTTAAATCCTCAATTACCCTCCGCTTTGCCTGCCAGAATCCCCAGGAATCCAGCACCAGCCTGATATCCTTCTCTGGGGTACTCGAACTCCTTTACCTCGCCCGGGGGTTGAAACAGCGTTGACATAACCCGGTCGATTCTGAACCCTGCATTTCCCAGCAGTTCGGCCACCTCGTCGTAGCTGCGAAAAAAGGCATTCTGATAAACAGGGTGCCCCTGGGCCTTTTTGTTCTCATAGAGTTTTCCCCACGGGCTGTCTTTAAGTATCAATCCAAGGAGAATTTTACCCTCGTCTCTCAAAACCCTCCCGGCCTCTTCCAGCACTTGCCTGCCGGAACCCACAAAACAAAGAGTGGTAATCAGCACCGCCGTCCCGAAAGCCCTGTTGATAAAAGGAGCCTTTTCTCCCATTGCCTGAATCAGGTTTATGCCCTCCTTCTTCCCAATAGCAAGGGCCTTAGCCGAGGGGTCGATTCCACAGTCTATCCCGATAGCTTCGGCGAAACGACCGGTGCCCACCCCTATTTCCAGCTTCGGTGAAGGTGAGGGGGTGGCCAGTTCCCGTAAGGAATAAGCTTCTATGGAGAAAATCAGCCTGCCCTCGTCCTCGAACCAGGCATCATAGTCCTGAGCGAAGGAATTGAAGGGATTATCATTCCGGATCAAATGACTGTTGTCATGACTTTCTGCAGCAATCAAAATGTTTTCCTCATAAAACGACATCTCATCTTGCCCAGTGAACTATCTCCAGAAGCCTGCTCGGAGTTAATCTGGAAAAAACGCCCACCCACCATCTGGCAAGCGGGCCTGAAGATTTTGCTTCCAGCCGAGGGATTCTTGCAATATCAGGGTTCTCATGTATGCGTTTCAACTCCTGCAAAGCCCCCAGGTCGGCTCCCCGGCGCTCGATTTCCCTCCAGACGCACTTGCGAGCGGGATCCACCGCGCATTGATCACTATCCTGAGGAGCTTGTTTGCAGGGGCCGTATTTACTTTTCGAGGGGCAGGCTACCACCGGACATATCCCTGCGGTATGGGATATGACACAGTGCCCGCAGGCCTGGCAAAGCGAATCGGCTACCCACGTGTCCACCGCCCCATCCTGATGTATCAAGCTCGAAGGTCCCAGGGTATCGCAAGCCGCCACAACCGGGATTCCCGGATTACACAACACCGTTGTTTTTACCCCCGCAGAGCAGCTTATAACAACTAGCACTTCGGCTCCCGAGCCCCTCACGGTTGTCTCAAGCACTTCTCTCATTATCGGTTCGGGGCAACAGGCAATGGCTGTCCTGGCGGCTACCACCCGGTTTCCCCAATCCTCGACCAGCCCTTTAAGGAGATTCATTCCCCGTATGCCACCGGTATCGCAAAGATTGGCGCATGCACCACAGGAGATTATGGCTACTTTTTTGTTCTCGCCGATGGAGAACATCAGTTCTTCGGGTGATTTGTATCTGGTCTCAAGCATTTATTTTTATTGCCAATCTTGCGCTAACAGCATAATTAAATTACCCCCGCTCTTACAATGAAAGGCAGGCGCGCTGTGTTTATTAGCTTTGAGTTTTTAAAAGTAGAGTATCTTGTCAGCGGCCATCAAAGCTTCAGCAGCCTGAGGGAGCTTAACCGGCACGATGAAATCTTCCAGATTGGCCGTATCGTCCAGTGACGAAGCAAGCTCAGCGATAACATTGAAGGTGGCACAAGATACGATATTGACTCCTAACTGATCCTTTTCGAAGCGGGCAAGCTGCTCCAGGTTATCCGGCAGGTCCGAAGCGGAGAGGCCGTCAATTTGATCGGCAATCAAGTTTTTCACTGTATCCGGGATAGCAATCCCCGCCAGCGTTCCCTTTCTGGCCATGCCGACGCCGTTAGGTCCGTAATAGATTGTCACATTCTTGACATTAGCCAGCTTCTTGGACAGGAAAGCGACCACATAAGAAGCGTATTGATTGTAGGGATTTTCCTTCCCTGTGTTGACGATGATCAGCAGATTTTCCGGTACAGCCATTGATAGTTTCTCCTTTTCGATTTTTATATTTGCGGCCCTCAGAAGTTACTGTTATTTGCGATAAGCCTTTTTCCAGGGCTCGCGTTGAAGCTTGAGGTAATCACTGATAGCTTCCTTTAAAGTATCCGCGGCCAGTTTGGCGCAATGCTCACTATCCGGGGGAAGGCCGTCCAGGGCTTTGAGCACATCATGCTGGCTGATCTCCCTTGCCTGAGCGATCGGCTTGCCCCTGGCTATATCGGTTACCATGCCCCCCGAGGCTATGCTGGTGGAGCAGCCGTCGGTCCAGAATCTGGCCTCGGTGATATTCCCGTTCCTCACGCGCAGCCAGATTTTCATAGTATCGCCGCACGAACCCAGCACACTGCCATGGCCATCGGCTTCCGGGATTTCCCCGACGTTCCGGGGATTCATAGCGTAATCTATGACCGTTTCGGAATAGATTTTCCGAGCTTCGGCCAGAACAGCCTCCTGAAGCTCGGCCTGGAGCAGGTCAATTTCCTCCGTCATTTTCTCCCCAAACCTCGTGTCATATCAACTATGATTTAACATCCTGTCATTCTGAGGAACTCCGTAAAGATGGCCGAAGAATCCCCCTGTTTGCCTTAGGGATTCTTCACTTCGTTCAGAATGACATCGCAAATGTGAGGCGACACTAGTGATCGCAGGTATTATCGCCTGTCGCCAGGATACCGTTAATGTAATCAAGAACTATCTTCTCCGGAGGCTCCGAAGGGGCTCCCAGGATAACCTCGATGCGATTCTGCCTGAAGAGGTCCTGCGCCATGGGCCCCATACCCCCCGCTATGATGGCGGTAGCCCCCTGCTCCGCCATCCAGGCAGGCAGGACTCCGGGCTGGTGCCCCGGCGAGGAAAGGACTTCCACATTCAGAATCTCCTTCCTCTCCTCGTTTACGTCGACGAAGGCAAACTCATGGCAATGACCGAAGTGTGGATCAAGTACTCCTCCACTTACCGGTATTCCATATCTCATCGATTCCTCCTGTAATTGCTCTTTTCTGGATGATGCTTTAAGGCAAAACTTGCCTTGTCATCAAATGGCTCACCCGATTCCCGAAGGCGCCGGTGTGCATGCTGCACCGCCACCCCCGCCGCCACCGCTGGCAAAAAGCGACATAGCCCGCTTGACGTTTTGAACCCCGCACTTGGGACAGGTTATGTCCTCATCGGAATCGCTGAACCCGCGCCTCATCTCGAATTTCTCACCGCATTCGTTGCACTCATATTCGTACATTGGCATCTCTGTATCACCTCATGCTGCCAGTTTTTTAGAGACTGTCTGCCACATGCTACCAATCTGCTGTGCAGTCTCTCCATCGGAATATTCTACCACAGGTTTCCCATGAATCAGAGCCCCAGTGATAATATTATCGAAAGGGATTCTGGATATTACTTCCATTCCCAGTTCATTACTCATCGACTCGATTTGCCGGGCATTCTCTTCGTTGATATCATATTTGTTGATGCAGACCAGAGCCGGAATCTGAAAATGCTCACAAACCCCCTCCACCCTTTCCAGGTCGTGCATCCCCGAGAGCGTTGGTTCGGTGATTATCAGTACCAGGTCGGCTCCGGTGATTGAGGATATGACCGGGCAGCCGATTCCCGGCGGACCATCTGTTATAGCTGTTTTAAGACCCTGTTCGTCGGCCAGTTTCTTAGCCTGGCTGCGCACAATTTCCACCAGCTTGCCGGAATTCTCCTCGGCGATTCCCAGGCGCGCGTGTACCATGGGACCGTGGCTGGTATCTGAGACAAACCAGTGCCCGGAAAGATTCTCCTCCATGGTAATCGCTTCCTCCGGACATACATGGGAACAGAAGCCACAGCCTTCACAGAAGGCCTCGTCAACGGTAAAATTGTGGATGGCGTCGAAGCGGCACACATCCTGGCACAGCCCGCACTGAGTACATTTCTGCTCATCTATATGAGCGGTCTGCCCGCTTCTGAACTCATTTTCCTCTCGCACCTCGGGGTGAAGCAGCAGATGCAGATCGGCAGCGTCGACATCGCAATCGCAAAGTACCTTGCTTTCGGCCAGGACCGCAAAGGAGCCCACTATGGTGGTTTTGCCGGTTCCGCCTTTACCGCTCAAGACAACTAATTCTTTCATTCTCTCTGCCTCGCCCATATTCGATACATTTTCTCGCCGCTCTCTTCATAACACTTGAATCCGGTTGAGTCCGCCTCTTCGACCTCCACATTCTCTTCCCCGAAGACCTCTTTTACCTGTTCCAGCCAGTTTTTCATGTGATAACCACCCCCGAAATAGACCTTTCGCCACTGGTTACCCTGTTCGTCGGTCTTTTCCTGAACGGCCTCTTCACGCCTCATCCTCTCTTCGGGTGTGATCGTCTCGCTCATCATTTCACCACTCTCTCAATCTCATCCATAAGTCCGACAAATCGCTCTTTCCATTCCCCGAATCCCTCTACCAGAGGAGTTCCTCTTGAATACGATCTGGCAATCTCCACATCGAGCGGGATCTTCATGAGCACAGGCAGTCCCTCCTGACGGCAGTATTCTTCCGTATCCTCATCGTTCTCGCCGCTGCGATTTATGACCACTCCACGGGGTATACCCAGGGTTTTCACCACCTCCACGGCAAGCTTCAAATCGTGCAGACCGAAAGGGGTGGGATCGGTGACCAGCAGGCAGAAATCGCTGCCTTTGATCGCTTCTACTACAGGGCATGACGTCCCTGGCGAGGCATCGACGATGGCTATTCCGTCTCCGTTGATATGCTTCTTAACCTGCCTGATAATCGGGGGAGCCATGGCTTCCCCAACATTCAATATGCCCTGAACGAAATTAATGCCATTGGTATGTCCGATTTCAATCGCCCCGACCTCTCTGGGCTCCTCCCGGATAGCCTGTTCCGGGCAGAGGTAAGAACAGGCGCCACATCCATGGCACAGCTCGGGAAAGCTAAGTACCCTGTCTTTGAGCACGGCCAGGGCATTATAAGCGCATACCTCGGCACATTTACCGCAATGAGTACATTTTTGTTCGTCAATTATGGGGACGGGTATCGAAGAAATCTCCCTGGTATCCAGAACCGGTTTCATGAAAACATGATCGTTCGGTTCCTCGACGTCGCAGTCCAGTATCTGGACCTTATGTTTTTCGCCCAGTGCAAGCGCCAGGCTGGTTGCTACCAGAGTTTTACCCGTGCCCCCTTTCCCACTGGCTATCGAAATTAACATACTATCCCCGCAACATGGCTGTGCCGCAATTCGGGCACTTCATCTCGGTACATGGAATTCCCGCCTGATGGGGTGCTCTTTGCCCGCAATTGGGGCACACACAACCCCCTCCGGGGCCTGCTCCCGGGCGCTGTCCGCCCCCGCCGCCACCGCCGCCACCCATTCCCCGGCCGCCTCCACCCCCACCTCTGCCCGTTCTGGGGCCCTGCCCGAACGGTCCTGTTCCATCTCCTCTAGGCATAACTACCTCCTTGACAATAAATGCCCGCCAATTGCCAAATTCCATTCCCGGGCAGGAGCTCATTCTTACAAAATTGAAATCCCAACGTTGGATTCAGCAACATCTCGCATCCGGCATTCCTAAATTATTTTGATTTATTCTCCAGTTCTTCCAGGCGGAGCATCAGATTATCCAGTTGCTGTTTGAGGGTATTGGCCCGACCTTTCAGGGTTTCCAGCTCGCCCGAAAGATCGCCCGCCGTTCCGCTCACCGGCGGATTTGCACTCGTTCCCGCAGACGAACGAGATGAACGCCTCCCGGTCATTCCGCCGCCCATGCCGGCATGGGCCTTGACCGTCGGGCTCGATGTTTCCGCCATACCACCCTGTTTAAACATTTCGACCGCTTCCCGAACCGTCCCGGAAACGCCGGTTATAACCCGGATGCCTGCCTGGGAAAGGACCATGTGAGCATTGGGGCCAAGATTGCCGGTAAGGACCGCCTCCACGCCTTTGTCGAGTACCGCTTGACCGGTGGCGATCCCGGCTCCTCCGCCCGCACCGCTGGCGGCATTATCATGGGCCTCGAAGTCCATGGTATCGGGATCGATGTAAATCAGATACCGGCATCTGCCAAAACGCGGGTCCACCTCTGAATCGAGCGTTGCCCCCATTGCTGAAACTACAATTTTCATCAAACCGTCCTTTGTTATCGAAATTTACTCAACAATTTTACTATAAACCCATATTACCAAGGAAGCAACAAGAGTATGGCTCCCCTTTCAATTCACTTAGGTGCGCGGCAGGATTTACAACGTCATGGCCTCCCTGGGTTAACCCCTCGGATTAAATAACTGCTGCTTTACCTTGAGGGATGCCTCGCTTGAAATACAATTTCAAGCGAGGCATCCCCCTTCTCTTATTACTCTTAAGTAAAGTTCCTTATCTAATCTTCTTTCTGCTGCAGGTCGTTTATCCTGGCTTCGATGCCCTCCAGCTCAGCTTTGATAGCCTGGGCCTGGTTCTGTAAGAAATCGACTTCCTGTTCCCGGTTCATCGGGGGGGCGTAAGGGTTCCACGCTGCCGGTGCCCCCGCATAGGGCGCATCGTAGTAAGCCGGTCCCCGGGCACGCCAGCCGAATCCACGGCCAAACCCGCGACCAAACCCGAATCCTCTCCCCCAGCCTCTTCCCAATCCACGGCCAAACCAGCCTCCCCCTGCACCCGCAGGATTGCAGAAACCTCTTCCCCCTCCTGTCATCGGGCCCATGCCCGCAGGTCCTGTCCCATCAAATCCTGGCATGATATACCTCCTTTGTTTTTTCCTTGTGATCTATTTGATTACCACCAATATGAGCCATAATAAGGCGTTCGTGGGGCCACCGGGTAATAGCCGGTGCCAAAGCCCCATCCCCAGCGAGGCCTGCGGGGATAAAAGCCATACGTCCTTACTGAACCCCGGCCCCAGCCGAAGCCCGGGCCGCGTCCCATGCCAAATCCTCTTCCCCGACCGAATCCCCGGCCCCAGCCAAACCAGCCTCTACCTCTTCCAAACGGCATATTTATCACCCCCTTTATGGTTTACTCCTTAAGTGGTGCAATTCCCGATTATTATCTCTGTCCTCGTAGGCCATGACCCCGCCCATGACCCCCGAATCTGCCCTTCCCCCGCAGGGGAAGCAGCCGGGCGTTCGGGGTATTACACACAGGGCATACCCGAACGCTCTCATCTATCACTTCGCTAAATGGCACTTCCCACTCATGTCCGTCATGGCCGCAGCGCAAACGCCTCCGCACCATCTCAAAGTTGCCTCCCTCTATTCGAATCGCCTTACCGCAGGTTAAGGCTTCGGCTATTTTGCCCCGTGCCGAGGCCAGTACCCGGTGAAAAGTGGGGCGGGAGACGTCCATCCGCCGGGCGCACTCCTCCTGCTGCAGGCCTTCCTGATCCTTCAGGCGAATGGCCTCCAGTTCCTCGACGGAAAGGGAAACCTCCTCAAAAGCCCGTAACGGTATCCCCACCGGCTTGAAGAAAGTCGCCTCCGGGACGAATCCCACCCTTCGCCACTTTATCGGTCTGGGCATAGCTCAAATTCCCTTTATGGACATATGTCCATTATTATGTTATCACCAGAGTCACTTCCAGTCAAGATTCATCAGCCAATCAAATACGTCATTTAAAAAAGCGAGACTTTTGTGGTCATGAAGAGCCAAATGGGGTATAATCCTGAAAACTGTGGGGTAAAAACTGTACCACAAGAAGGACGCATTGCTTTCTCGGAATTAGTAAAATGGTCAGTAAAAATAAGAACCCGTTACAAAAATCTCAAAATGTATTATAATAAGAAACCAGTTAATGAGTGAAAATCCTCAATCATCAGCCACCATGCGCACGGTAATAATCGGCCTCGACGGCATGCCCTTCGGATTGATGAAGAACCTGGCGGAAAACGGTACTATGCCCAACACCAGGGAAATTATCCGGAACGGTACCTTCCGGCAGATGGAATCCTCAATCCCTGAAATTTCGTCGGTGGCCTGGAGTTCGGTGATTACCGGCACCAATCCGGCAGGCCACGGTATCTTCGGTTTCACCGATATCCCCGAGGGAACTTACCGGTTGAGTTTCCCCAACTTCAACAATCTCAAGGCAACGCCTTTCTGGAATCGAAACGGGAGCGGCCCGTCAGCCATCATCAACGTGCCTTCGACCTACCCCGCCGCACCATTGAATGGAGTGCTCATCGCCGGCTTTGTGGCACTGGACCTGGAAAAGGCAACATATCCGCCTTCACTCCTGCCTGAACTGAACGATATGAGTTACCAGATAGACGTCGATGCCAGCAAGGCTCAGCATTCAATGGATATCTTTCTGGAAGATCTGGACAGGACCCTGAAATCACGCGTGCAAGTTTACCGTCATCTCTGGGATAAGGAGGACTGGGAGACATTCATGCTCGTTTTCACTGGGACCGACCGGCTGTCCCATTTCCTGTGGGATGCCTACGAGGATGAATCCCACAAGTACCATGCCGCCTTTCTTGATCATCTGCACCAGATCGATGAGGCGATCGGGGAAATTGCCGGCAGGATGGGCGGGAATGACACCCTTCTCATGCTCTCTGATCACGGCTTCGAACTCAGCGAGGTGGATGTCAACGTAAATTACCTGCTGCGCCAGGAAGGTTTCCTTAAGTTTAAGAACGATACACCAAAAAGTCTGGCCGATATAGATTACGGTACCATGGCCTTCGCCCTCGACCCGGCCAGGATATACATCAACTCGGAAGGCAAATACCCGCGCGGGAGCGTCAAATCTGAAGAAAAGGCGGCTTTGCTCGATGAACTGGAAAGCTGCTTCAATTCCCTGGAAGTTAATGGCAAGAAGGTGATAGAGCGGATTTGTCGAAAAGAGGAAATTTACACAGGCCCCTATATCGATCAGGCTCCCGAGCTGGCGCTTCTTCCCCATAAAGGGTTCAACTTGAAAGGAAATATCAAGGCAGGCAAGCTTACCGGCAAGGGGGTTTTCACGGGCAAGCACAGCCAGAAAGATGCCTTTCTGTTGATAAACAAGTCCGTTGAGGATATAATGCCAGAGAAGCCTTGCGTGGATGATGTCGTTGGTATAATGGACAGCCTGAGACAATAAAACACTGATTGACGTTTTAGTTGAGGAGGATTGAATGGCCGATCACAATGCTGAATGCACATGCTGGAATTGTCCGGCGATAGACCTGACGGGAAGGGTGGATTTCCGGGCCTGCGGGCAGTCCCGGGAGGTGTTCACACAGGACCTGGACGAGGACAGCGATGCGTATGTGGTGGCCGAGTGCAAACGCAGGCCCGAACTGGGACTTTTCGATCCCATGACGATCACCTTCGACGAATGCCCCCAATGGCAGCCCACCCCTTACGGAAAGCTGCTGAAGGGAATGAAAGTGCTGATCCTGGGCATAGATGGTTACCTTGGCTGGACCCTTGCCCTCTGGCTGGGCAGCCTCGGTTGTGAGGTCAGCGGGGTGGATAACTTCTCCCGCCGCGACTGGCTCAAGGAAAGGGGCGCTCATACCATCGTCCCAATCGCAAGAATGACGGACAGGCTACACGCCGCAAAGGAAATTCTGGGAATAAATATTAACTTCCGCGAAATAGACATTTATAAAGAGCGTGATAAGCTAAGGGAATTCATAGACGAAGTAAAGCCCGAGTCTATCGTCCACTACGGCGAATGTCCCAGCGCTCCCTACAGCATGATAGACCTGGACCATGCCACCTTTGTTCAGGAAAACAATGTCATGGGGACGCTGGGTGTCCTGTTCATGATGCGGGATATCTGCCCGGAGGCTTCAATCATAAAGCTGGGAACCATGGGGGAATATGGCACGCCCCTTACCGGTCGGCCCATTTTCGAGGGCATGTTCCCCCCCGATGCGGTCCTTAACTGGGATGACCGGGAATGGAGCCTTGGCGGGGAGATCACCCCAAGAGACCCGGTATCGTTTTACCATGTAAGCAAGGTGCAGGATACATACAATGTCTACGAGGCCTGCAAGTACTGGTGGCTGCGCTCATATGACGTGATGCAGGGCGTGATCTACGGGGTCCACACCCCACAGGTTGCTCAGGATCCCAAGCTTCGAACCCGGCTGGATATCGACGAGGCCTTCGGGACGGTGATAAACCGATTCGCCGCCCAGGCCGTGATCGGCTTTCCCCTGTCGATGTACGGAGCCGGAGAGCAGATTCGCGGATTCATCGGGCTGGAGGATGCCATGCAATGCATGGCCCGGCTTATCGCCTATCCGCCGGAGCCTGGGCAATACGACGTGGTAAACCAGATGTCCGGTTTCTACAGCATCAGCCATCTGGCACACACCGTGGCCCGGATAGCCAGCAAAGAATTCAACCTGCCGGTGAAAATCCAGCGGGTGGAGAACCCGAGGGTGGAGTCGGATATACACCCATTCGAACCTATCTACAATAAGCTGCCTGACCAGTTCGGGTTCGAGCCAAGGGTGACACTGGAAGATGAAATCTACCGAATGCTTGAACTGCTTACTCAGCCTGAAATCAAGCAGAGGATAGAGGAGAAGAAACACCTGATACTTCCACGTACCTGGTGGTCGGGAGTCAAGAAGCAGGTGGAGACCCTGGAGGTCCTCGAGGAGATAAAGTATGAGCCAGGTTCTGCGGCTTACCGATAGTAATTTCAAGCAAGAAGTTTTTGCATCCAGCCTCCCGGTTCTGGTAGAGTTCTCAGGTTCATGGTGTGTTCCTTCACAGCAAATGAGACCCCTGCTGGAGAAAATGGCAGCAGAATATAATGGAAGGCTCAAACTCGGTTATCTGAACGTGGACCAGAACCCCAGGGTGGCTTCCAAATATAAGATAATGGGGTGCCCGACCTTTATCGGATTCAACTGCGACCAGCCGGTTGCGCGGAAGGTGGGAGCACAATCTAAAAAACAGCTCCTCGAGATGCTTGACGGCTTAATTTAACCAGCCCTGAATGCCATGAATTTCCCAGAGGCTTTTCCTCTTTCAAATTTCTTCTTTATGCAAAGATTTCAAATCTATTAAACCGGAGAGAAAATGGCAGACGATCTTATCAAACCGCATGGTTCCGATGAACTAAACCCTTTGTACGTATCAGATGATGCGGAAAGAGCCAGACTGCAAAAGGAAGCCGAAAGCCTGCCTTCGATAGTCATATGCTCGCAGGCAGCCGCCAATGCGGTGATGCTGGGCAGCGGCTATTTCAATCCCCTGACCGGATTCATGAGTCTGGATGAGGCCTTGAAGGTGGCTGACAAAATGCTCCTTCCCAATGGTCTCTTCTGGCCCGTTCCCATAGTAAATGTGGTCAAGGATGCTTCCCCCATTGAGGGTGCGCCAAGGATCGCCTTGAGAGATCCCAATGTTGAGGACAATCTGGTTATCGCCATTCAGGATGTGGAAAAGATCGAGGAAGCTGATGATGAGCAGATGATGCACATCGCCGGGCAGGTCTACGGCACCACCGATGAAAAGCATCCCGGTGTGGCAAACTGGCTGAGCGCCGGCAAAACCTTCATATCGGGCCCGATTCGGACGCTCAATTTCTCTTACTTTGAGAGGGATTTTCCCGAAACTTTTCGCACCGCCGTACAAATTCGGGATATGATCAAGCGTCACAGATGGAGAAGGGCGGTTGCTTTCCAGACGCGCAATCCCATGCACCGGGCCCACGAAGAGCTGGTGAAGATGGCCATGAAGGCCGAGAATGCAGACGGAGCGGTGATTCATATGCTGCTGGGCAAGCTGAAAAAGGGCGATATCCCGGCAGATGTGCGCGATGCCGCCATTCGTAAGATGGTGGAACTTTACTTCGAGCCCGGCTCGGCTGAGGTTACCGGTTACGGGTTCGACATGCTATATGCCGGGCCGCGCGAGGCTCTGCTGCATGCCATATTCCGCCAGAATATGGGGGCCACCTGCCTTATCACCGGCCGGGATCATGCCGGCGTGGGCGATTATTACGGGCCTTTCGATGCTCAGCAGATATTCGATGAGATTCCCCCGGATGCCCTTAGAATCGGGGTTTACAGGGGTGACCACACTGTCTGGTGTAACAAATGCAATGGGGTCGTCATGATCCGCGATTGCCCCCATTCCAGCGAAGATCACCTCGTATTCTCCGGCACAAAGGTAAGAGAAATGCTTTCCCGGGGACAGGCCCTGCCACCGGAATTCTCCCGCCCCGAAGTGGCCAGGATATTGATGGATTACTATCAGAGTGACAGAGCTGATTAGCAGCTTGCCTGATTTATAGATGTAGATCAGCCTCGTGCTATATTTGTTCAACAATCGCCTTTCGCAATTCCAGTATCTGGTCCCTCAAAAGCGCTGCCTTCTCAAACTCCAGGTTTTTGGCTGCGGCTTTCATCTGCGATTCCAGCTTCTTGATCAGCCGCATAATTTCTTCGGCAGATATTCCCTCTTCTGGTGTGAGGGCCGGCTCTTTCTCTTTAGTCACCACCCGAAGCTGGCTGGTGATATCCTTGATCGATTTCCTGATTCCCTCCGGGGTGATGCCGTGTTCGATATTATAGGCTTGCTGAATCTCGCGGCGGCGATTGGTTTCATCTATGGCCCGCTGCATCGACTGGGTGACCGTATCGGCGTACATGATGATATGCCCCTCGATATGGCGGGCCGCCCGGCCCATCGTCTGGATGAGCGCGGTCTCCGAACGCAGGTAGCCCTCTTTGTCGGCATCCAGAATGGCAATCAGGCTCACCTCGGGCAGGTCCAGGCCTTCCCGCAGAAGGTTGATCCCCACGACCACATCATAGACACCCAGCCTTAAATCGCGCAGGATTTCCACCCGTTCCAGGGTATTTACTTCGGAATGCAGATAATGGACCTTTATTCGCATCTCCCTCAGGTAGTCGGCCAGCTCCTCCGCCATTCGCTTGGTCAGCGTGGTGACCAGCACCCGCTCTCCTCGGTCCACCCGGGTTTTAATCTGATCGAGCAGGTCATCGATCTGCCCCCTGGTGGGCTTGATCTCCACGGTCGGGTCGAGGAGCCCGGTGGGCCGGATTACCTGTTCGACAACCTGCCGGCTCTTTTCCTTTTCGTAAGGGCCGGGGGTGGCGGAGGTGAAGATGACCTGCCCGATGCGGCTCTCAAATTCCTCGAAGGTCAGGGGTCGGTTGTCGATGGCCGAGGGCAGCCGGAAACCGTATTCCACCAGGATATCCTTGCGCGCCCGGTCCCCCCGGTACATGCCTCGAACTTGGGGGATGCTCATGTGGGATTCGTCGATGATGAGCAGAAAGTCGTCGGGGAAATAATCGATGAGCGTCCAGGGCGGCGTACCCGGCTGGCGGCGGGTCAGGTGCCGGGAATAATTCTCCACCCCGTTGCAGTAGCCGGCTTCCCGCAGCATCTCGATATCGTAGTTGGTCCGATCCCGCAGTCGCTGGGCCTCGACTAGCTTCTCCTGTGATTTGAGCTCGGCTACTCGTTCTTCCAGTTCCGCCTTGATATCCTCGATGGCGGCGGCCATCTTTTCCGGGCTGGTGACGAAGTGCTTGGCGGGGTAGATTTCGATCTCGTCTTCTTCTCCCAGCACCTCTCCGCTCAATGGATCGACGGTCCTGATGCGCTCTACCTCGTTGCCCCAGAATTCGATTCTGAAGGCCAGGTCCTCATAGGCCGGTTGAATTTCCAGGGTATCTCCTCGAATCCGGAATTTACCCCTGGTGAAGCCGATATCGTTCCTTTCGTACTGCATCTCCGCTA
>JAWOBB010000043.1:0-43381 GCA_046498265.1 Dehalococcoidia bacterium
ACCGGAGCCTGCTCGTCGACACCATCGAGGAGGCGCTCGAGGGCCTGGACGACCTGTCCCTGCTCTACCTCGACCTGGACGGCTTCAAGCCCATCAACGACCGCTACGGCCACGCTGCCGGCGACGTCCTGCTGATCACGGTCGCGGAGCGCCTGCGTGCCGGGGTGCCGTCGGAGGCGACGGTCGCCCGTCTCGGTGGGGACGAGTTCGCGGTGCTGTGCCGTGCGTCGAGTCCGACGCTGGCGCGGCGCCTCGCCGAGGAGCTCCACGCGACGCTGACCCACCCCATCGAGCTGGAGGGACACACCGTCGAGGTCGGCGCGAGCTTCGGGCTGGTCGGTACCTCGATGCTGGCCGGCAGCGAGGTCACCGCCGACGCGCTGCTGTCCGCAGCGGATGCCGCCATGTACGAGGCCAAGCGGGACCCCGAGCGGCGGGTGCGGACCTTCGATGCCGACATCCGGGCCCGCTACGAGCGCCGGTGCGCCGTCCGTGAGGCCGTGCGGGACGCGTTGGACCGCGGCGAGATCGACGTCGCCTTCCAGCCGGACGTGACGCTGGCGACCGGACAGCTCCACGGTCTCCAGGTGGCGCCGCGGCTGGTCGCCAGCGACCTGCAGCACATCGACCCCGACGAGCTGGTCGCCGCGGCGCAGGAGCTCGGGCGGCTCGGTGCCCTGGCGGGGCTGGTCACCGACCGGCTGATCGGCACCGTCGACGCCTGGGTCGAGGAGGGTCTGCCGGTGCCGCCACGGCTGTGGGTGGTCGCCAGCGCCGGGCAGCTCGCGGACATCGAGCTCCACCGCCGGCTGGTCGCGGTCGAGGCCCGGACGGGCGCCGCGGTCGGCGTGCAGGTCCACGAGCGGGTCCTGGCCGATCCGAGCGTGGTCGCGGCGCTCGAGGAGCTGCGGGGCACGGGCCTGCGTGTCGCGGTGATGCGTTTCGGGGCCGGGACGGCCTCGTTCGCGTCCCTCAAGCAGGTCGGTCTCGACCTGCTCCGGGTCGACCCACGCTTCGTCGTGGACGTGGATGTCGAGCCCGCGTTCCAGGCCACGATCCAGGCCTTCGTGCAGCTCGCGGCCGCGCTGGATGTCGAGGTCGCCGCGGACGGGCTCGGCTCGCGAGCGGCCCGCTTCGAGCAGTTCGCTCAATACGGGACATTCGCCGACCATATTTCTGTCAATCACGCCGAATTTGGCGTGGAAATTCTTCGTCAAAAAGGGGTTCTAAGGGATCTCGATGAGGGGGATCAGGATTTGATTCTCAGGGCGATTGCCTATCACAACCGACGGTATTTGCCGGAAGACGAAACTCAAGAGTGCCTCTATTTCAGCAGAATGCTGCGCGATGCCGATAAGCTGGATATCTGGAACGTGGTTACGGAATATTACCGAAACGCAGGGGAGGAGGACAGTGTGCTGGTGCAGAATTTCCCGGATACTCCCGGCATATCCCCGGCCATTTATGAGGACATGGTCAATGCCCGGATTGCCAATTATATGGATGTTAAAAACCTGAACGATTTCAAGCTGCTCCAGGTTGGCTGGGTCTACGATGTCAATTTCCCGCCGACTTTCCGCAGAATCTATGAGCGGGGATACCTGGATGCAATTCGCCGGGCCCTGCCGCAATCGGAGCAGATTGAGCAAATATTTTCTACTGCTCAGGCCTATCTGGAAGCCCGAATTTGAAATTTCAATATGAAGATTAACCCTCTGAAAATAGGCGACCTCTCCATCGAAGTCCCTGTTTTGCTGGCCCCGATGGCGGGTTATACCACTCCTCCGTTCCGCAATATTTGCCGCAAATTGGGCAGTGGGCTGAATTTTACTGAGATGGTACCGGTTGAAGGCATCCGCCGGCGCCTGCCCCAGACAATGGTCTATCTCGATTCTCTGCCGGAGGAGCGCCCTCTGGGAGCGCATATTTACGGCACTAATCCGCATGCATTTGCCAGGGCAGCTGAAATAATCGAGTCCATGGGGCGATTCGATCTGATCGATATTAATTGCGGCTGCCCGGTGCGCAAGATTGCCGGACGAGGAGCCGGAGTGGCCCTCATGCGCGAGCCGGAGAAAATCCGGGAGATAGTCATCTCCACCGTTGCCGCGACTTCCCTGCCGGTTACCGTCAAAACCAGGGTGGGGATTTCGGAAAATTCCGGTGATATTTCCGCGGTAGTCCGGGCCATCGAAGAGGGTGGGGCCAGCGCTGTTACCATACATGCCCGGTTTGCCACTCAAAGGCACAGCGGGCCGGTGGATTTTCAGGCACTTGGACGGGTTAAAGCCGAATGCAAGATTCCGGTTATAGGGAACGGTGGAATCAAGCGCGGGCAGCAGGCTGTGGATATGATGGAACAAACCGGTGTGGACGGAGTGATGGTTGGGCAGGGGGCCATCGGGAACCCCTGGGTTTTCCATGAAATCCACTGTGCCATGAAGGGAATATCATACTGTCCTCCTTCAGCCGAAGATCGCCTTGAAGTGTTCGCCGAACACTTACGCGGGCTTTATGAGCTGATGGTGACCAAAAATCAGTTGCGTAAACATCCCAGCCCTCATATCGAGCGTCTGGCCTGTGAGGCTTTCCGGGGGCATTTGAGAAGATACTTGCGGGGGATGGAAGGGGTGAAAAGTCTGCAGGTCAAGCTGATGCAAATGCAAACCGTCGAAGAAGTAATCTCTGCTGTGGGGCAAATACTGGAGGCTCAAAGGTAAATGAGAAGAACAATGATAAAATCCTCTCACGTTCTTGCCTCTCTGGCCAACCGGGCGAGCGAAGCAGGCTGCGTAGCTGTTGATACCGAATTTGTCTGGGAGCGAACTTATTATCCAACATTGGGGATAGTCCAGATCGCTTTGTCTGAAGACGAAGCCTTCATTGTTGATATGCTGGAGGTCGAAGACTTCACTGCATTAGGCGAGATCTTATCTGATGAAAGGATAGTTAAAATCCTGCACGATGCTCCGCAGGATCTTACCATCCTTCGTCGAACTACTGGTGCCTATCCCAGAAACGTTTTCGATACCCGGCTGGCAGCCGGATTTGCCGGTTTGAGTTCCACCGTTTCCCTTAGCGGGTTGCTTAAAGAGATTCTTGGCTTGAAACTGACCAAGACCGAAACACGTAGCGATTGGCTCAAGCGTCCATTGACCAGGCGGCAGCTTTCTTATGCCCTGGACGACGTTCGTTACCTGCCGGTTGCCCGCCGGGAATTGCTATTCCGTACAGAGAACCTTGGGCACGTGGCCTGGCTTGAGGAAGAAATGACAAGGTATGATGCCCCGGATATGTATGAGGAAAACATCATGAAGGAACAGTTTTTAAGGGTAAAAGGGGTAAATAAACTCTCGTTTCAGGGTAAATCAGTATTGCGGGAACTGGCCTCATGGCGGGAGGGGATGGCGCGTGAAAAGAATTATCCCAGATCCTGGATTATCTCAGATCAGATGCTGATTAAGCTTGCCCAGCAAGAACCTCTGACTATTGCCGAGCTTGAGTCGATTGAAGGACTTACGAAAGAGGCAATTAACCTGTATGGGACTTCGGTAGTGGATGCAATCAGGAAGGCCCATAGTTCTTGTGATATGGATAAAGCGGAACACCCGGAACCTGTCTCTGGGAATAAGGAGTGTTTCAATGCCAGGGTTGATCTGGCGCTGGCCTATATGAAGGGTAAAAGCCTCTCTGCGGGAATCGATCCTGCTCTTGTGGCCACCCGGGCAGAGGTCACGGCATTGGTGAGGGAAAGCGAGACTGCTCTCCCTGAAAATCATCGTCTCTTACGTGGCTGGAGGCGGGAATTTCTGGGAGAGGAGTTGCTGGAACTAGCTGACGGAAGGATGGCGGTCCAGATGGATGCCGAAACCGGCTTACCGGTGCGGGCTCAGGATTATTAACCAGAAGAAAAAGCCTGGTGCCGGTTTAAATTAATACGGTTCACTCTCTAATTTGACAGCAACAATACCTGAACTTACAATTTGAATGGTATCAAGTACAAGCTATCAGGGTTTCATGACATATACTAAGACAGTTCTGAACAACGGATTGCGTATTTTAACCAGCAGCATGCCCCATGTGCGCTCGGTGAGTGTGGCTGTTTTTCTTGGCATTGGCTCCCGTTATGAATCGACTGAAGAGGGTGGGGTATCCCATTTTGTGGAGCATGTGTTATTCAAGGGGTCTAAGCGCCGTCCTACCTCCAGGGAGATAGCAGAAGCTATCGAAAGCAAAGGAGGCGTTCTTAACGGGGGCACCGATAAGGAGCTGACCGTTTACTGGGCTAAGGTGATGGATGCCCATATGGAGGAAGCGATAGATGTCCTTTCCGACCTGGTTCGCGACCCTGTAATTGATCCGGCAGAGTTGGAGAGAGAGCGACAGGTAATCATCGAAGAAATCGGTATGAGTATGGATTCGCCTCAGCAGCGGGTGAATATATTGATCGATGAAGTGATCTGGCCGAATCATCCCCTGGGTCGTGATGTTGCCGGAAGCAAAGAAAGCGTCTCTTCCATAACCTCGGAAATGCTGCGCAGTTACTGGACATCCCATTACGGCCCGGAAGATACCATAGTATCAGTTGCGGGCAATGTCCAATCGGAAGAAGTAGAATCTATAATTGGACGATTTTTTAATGATTGGTCTCAGCCGATTTCTAATTCATGGGTGCCGGTACAGGAAGTTCAGAACAACCCCCGAATGCAACTGGAATCACGGGAAAGCGAACAGTCACATATTTGCGTTGCTTTAAGAGGACTATCCACGCAGCATCCGGATCGATTTGCTTTCGATGTCCTGAATGTTATCCTCGGAGAAGGGATGAGTTGTCGCCTGTTTCGCCAGATCCGGGAGGAAAAAGGACTTGCTTATGATGTGAGCAGCTATGTTAGCCATTTCCTCGATACCGGTTCGCTCATTGTATATGCAGGAGTCAGTCCTGCCAATGTGGAACCGGCAACGAAGGCAATAATGGAGGAACTGGCGAAACTTCGGGATGTTCCCGTTGCCGAGTCCGAGCTCACCAAAGCCAAGGAGATGGTCAAAGGAAGGCTGGTATTAAGGATGGAGGACACCCGGAGCGTTTCCGGCTGGTATGCTTCTCAGGAGCTTTTGCTGGGGAAAATCCAGACCGTAGATGAAGTTATCTCCATAATTGAGGCGATTACCCCAGAGGACCTGAGCAGGGTGGCGGGGGAGTGGTTTCGTTCCGGTGGACTCAGCCTGGCGGCTGTGGGGCCGGGGCTGAATGAAAGCCGATTGGAAAGCATCCTGAAGTTATAACGTGTATATTTTCATTTGGGGAAAAATGGCGGCAGCCATCAGGCTGCCGCCATTTTGTTTCCAATTTGGGTAATTTGCCTTCGCTCTATCGGGCGGGGCCGGGTTACATCATGCCGCCCATGCCGCCCATTGCGTCCATTCCGCCTGGCGGCATACCACCACCCTGATTCTTCTCTGGAATATTGGTTACCATGGCTTCGGTGGTGAGAATCATCACCGCAACGCTGGCGGCGTTCTCCACCCCGCTCCTTACCACCTTGGTGGGGTCGATGATGCCTGTGGTAATCATATCGACATATGTATTTTTGGCGGCATCGAAGCCCGTCCCCTTCTTGGAGGTCTTGACTTTGTTAACCACCACTGAGCCCTCTTCGCCGGCATTTTCTGCAATGGTGCGCAGGGGTTCTTCAATAGCCCTTTTCATGATATCGACGCCTATTGACTCGTCGCCCTGTAATTTGAGCTTATTTAGTCCGGTAAGGCAGCTGACGAGAGCCACTCCCCCACCGGGAACGATACCCTCTTCCACGGCAGCCCGAGTGGCGGAAAGGGCGTCCTCAACCCGGAGCTTCTTCTCTTTCAACTCAACCTCGGTGGCCGCTCCGACTTTCAGCACGGCTACTCCGCCGGCCAGCCGGGCCAGCCTTTCCTGCAGCTTCTCGCGGTCGAAGTCGGAAGTGGTCTCGTCTATCTGAGTCCTGATCTGTTTGATACGGGCGGTGATATCCTCATCCGACCCTTTGCCCTCGACGATGGTGCAGTTGTCCTTGTCGGCAACCACCCTCCTGGCTCGACCCAGGTCTTCGACGGTGACCGAATCCAGCTTGCGGCCGACCTCCTCGCTGATTACGGTACCACCGGTCAGGATGGCGATATCCTCGAGCATGGCTTTGCGGCGATCCCCAAAACCGGGGGCCTTGACGGCCAGGCAGTTGATGGTACCGCGAAGCTTGTTCACCACCAGAGTGGCCAGGGGCTCACCCTCGACATCTTCGGCTAAAATCACCACGTTTTTGCCCACCTGAAGGATTTTCTCCAGGGCAGGCAGCATATCGTTGATGGCGGAGATTTTCTTATCGGTGATAAGGATATAAGGGTCCTCGATCACGCTTTCCATGCGATCGGTGCTGGTAATAAAGTAAGGGCTGATGTAACCACGATCGAATTTCATGCCTTCGACAAATTCGGTCTCGAACTTCAGGCCCTTGCCTTCTTCCACGGTAATGACACCGTCTTTACCCACCTTTTCCATTACATCGGCAATGAGATTGCCTATTTCTTCGTCCCGGGAAGAAACGGTGGCCACCTGAGCGACCTGCTCTTTGCCCTTTACTTCGGTGGAAATCTTTCTTAGTTCTTCCACAACGGTTTCGGTGGCTTTGAGGATGCCTCGCTTGAGAGCCATGGGATTTGTGCCGGCAGCGATATTCTTCATTCCACCGTGTACGATTGCCTGCGCCAGAACGCTGGAACTGGTAGTGCCGTCGCCACAGGCATCATTTGTCTTGGTGGCGGACTCTTTTACCAGCTGAGCCCCCATGTTCTCAAAAGGATCCTCGAGTTCGATTTCCTTGGCGATGCTGACGCCGTCGTCCACCACTGCGGGCGGGCCGAAGCTTTTGTCCAGAGCCACCGGGCGACCTTTAGGCCCCAGCGTTACTTTCATGGCATTTACCATGGAATCGACGCCTTTTATGAGTGAATGTCTTGCGTTTTCACCGTAATTAATCTGTTTTGCCATTTTTACCTCTCTCCTATTTCTTCTTGGCCTGGATGTCGCTTTCCCGAAGGATTAGATAGTCCTCATCGTCATACTTCCATTCGGTGCCGGCATATTTAGCGTAGATTACCGTGTCACCAACGGCTACTTCCATCGGGATGCGCTTTCCGTCGTCGCCCATCCTGCCTGCTCCCACAGCTATCACTTTACCTTCCTGCGGTTTTTCTTTTGCCGTGTCCGGCAGCACGATGCCACCTTTGGTTACTTCCTCCTGGGTGATCGGTTGCACCACGACTCGATCTGCCAATGGAGTTACTTTTAGCGCCATAGATCAACCTCCGTTTTAAATTTTTGGTCGCTTTCACGAATTAGCACTCTCCCCATGAGAGTGCTAATTAACTTTTTAACATATTGAAATTTTTTTGTCAAGCAGGTCGGTTTTGAATTAGCGGGCCAATTTAAATAAAGGGGGCAGTATTATAAATAATAAGTAAGGGGCGATTGTAATATGCGGCTCAAAAAATTTAATAGCTCTAAGAGCTTAATGTTAAGTAATGAGTTTTGTTATTAAACGATCTCCAGAGAAGCCCTTACATTCCGCTGAACTGCTGCAATTCTAAGCAGGACCCTGATCGCTTTGGCGGTCTGACCCTGTTTGCCTATTACCTTGCCCTTATCCTCTTGAGCTACCTCAAGTTTGAGTATAACCCTGTCATCCTCACCGGGTTCTTCGGTAACTTTAACTTCATCCGGGTTGTCCACAATGGCCCTGGCAATGTACTCGACGAGTTCTTTCATTAGTTCTTCTCCGACTCCATTTTAGCCAGGATGCCCTGCCTTTGCAGAAGACTTGTGACTGTAGGGGATGATTTTGCCCCATTCCTGAGCCATTTTATAGCTTTCTCTTCATCTATAAAGATTGTTGCCGGATCTGCCAGGGCATCATAATGCCCGATAATCTCGATGAATGCCCCGTCTCTGGGAGCATGCGAATCCGCTGCCACGATTCTATAACTCGGTTTTTTCCTTCTACCAGTTCTTTGTAACCTTAGCTTAACCATTAGTTTCCCATTATCCTTTCTTCAATTATCTATCCGTCAGGGCCGTTCCAGGATTATCCTGGCATCTGCAGCTACTGCCCCTTTAGTGTACGCAAAGACGGGATTCAGGTCAAGTTCCCTGATTTCCGGTGCTTTCTGAGCCAGCCCCGAAAGCTTAAGGAGAATGTCTTCCAGGGCCCGAATATCAACTGATTTCTTCCCTCGATATTCCTTTAATACCGGATAGCCTTTTATTTCCTCAATCATCTCCCGCGCGTCTCTTTGAGTTATTGGAACTATACGCAAAGAGATATCTCCCAGTGTTTCCACAAAAACTCCCCCCAACCCGAACATAATCACCGGCCCGAACTGGGGATCTTTCGACATCCCCATTATTACCTCGATACCTTCCGGAGCCATTTTTTGCACCGACACTTTCCCCTTTTTCCGCCTGGTGCCAGTGCGTCTGCCCAGGTTTGCCACTTCACTATATACTTTTCCTACCTCTGCCCCGCTCCTGAGGTGTAATCTAACTCCACCATTATCGCTTTTATGGACGATTTTCGGGGAAGCTGTTTTCAATGCTACAGGGAAACCGATTTTCCGGGCTATTGTCATAGCCTCCCTTTTGCTCGTAGCCAGTTGGGCCTCAACGACCGCTATCCCTTCCTCACTTATTATCTGTTTAGATTCTACCTCTGTCAAGATTGTTCTAGCATCTTCCCTGGCTGCCCTGACTATCTCCTCTCTTCTGCTCATCTTGTTTCTTTCTCACCATTGCACAAACATAGGCATGACCACCTGTGTCCAGTTTCCCTCCCCTGCCGGTTTGAAAACCCCGGGGCTGGAATGGGTAGCCACTTCCAGAATTACCTGATCGTCTTCAAGAACTCCAAATACGTCCATCAGGTATTTACTGTTGAAGGCAATCTTGGTTTCCTCTCCCTCTATTATCGCTTCGATATTGTCCTCATTATTCCCTATCTCCTCAGCTCGGGCGGAGACCTCAATTTTCCCGGAAGACGATTTATCTGGCGGTGTTATGACCAGCCGAACTATACCACTTCCATCACGGGCAAACACGGATGCGCTCCTGATAACTCGCAGGAAATCGGGAACGTTGATTCTGGCGCTGGTGTTGTGCTCCTTGGGAATAAGTTGATTATAATCGGGAAAGGTCCCTTGAATCAACTGGGATACTATCTCTATATCGCGTTTAGGCTCCTTGTTTTTAAGCTTGAAAAGCACCTGGCTTTTCTGGGTGTTGACGGTAATTTCAACCGGCTCCTCCTGATCCCTTATGAGACGGTCGACTTCCCTCAGGGAACGGGCCGGAATTATAACACCAAGTTCCTCCTTGGTTGCTGATGACAGTGCCAGTTCGTATACCGCCAGCCTGAACCCGTCGGCGGCAACCAGGGTGAGGTTTTTGCCGGAGAAATGGGCATAAATGCCGGTGAGAACGGGCCTCGAATCATCCACGGCTGCCGCGAAAACAACCTGATTTATAGCGGTTCGCAGCGCAGCGGCGTCGATCTTGGCCGTTATTCCTTTGGTGATCTGTGGGATTGGTGGAAACTCCTCGGCTTTCTGGCCGCTTATATGGGCTTCGGAGCTGGCACATGTGATCTCCAATGACTGGCTATCGGGCGGGACACTCATATTGATGGTACTGCTGGGCAGTGAGACCACGAAATCCGTCAGCAGGCCAGCAGGTATAGCAATGGCCCCATCCTCTTCGACCTGAGCCCCGATCCAGCAGCTGATGGCAATCTCGAGGTTCGTAGCAGAGAGCTTGAGGCGCGATTCCTCGGTACTGATTAGTACGTGACTCGTAATGGGCAGTGTCGTCCTTGCAGCTACTGCTCGTCCGACTACCCCTAATCCTTTACTTAGATTTTCCTGAAGACACGATATTCGCATCTCTTATCCTCCGAAGGTGGTTGGAAGTAGTATACAAGAAAATGCCCTCAGAACACAACACCCCCTGTCGGGGATTTTTATGCACAGGGAACGATTGACATGTCCTGCACGAGCGTGCAATACTCGATTTAATAAACTTGCAGGTAAAACATCAGCTTAAGGAATAGTTATGATTGATGATTTGAGCCTGAAAGTCGTGGAATTGAAACGCGATGAGGTCGTCGAGTTGGTACAGGCCAGGCTGAACGATGGCAGTGACCCCCTGGAAATTCTCAATGAGTGCCGGAAAGGAATGACCATCGTCGGGGAACGGTTTCAGGAGGGCGACTACTATCTGGCTGAACTCATGCTTTCTGCCGAGGTTTTCAAATCGGCGGTGGCCATCCTCGATCCCTGCCTGGCACAAGCCCGTGCTGAAGGGAATGCTGGCACAGTTATGCTGGCTACCCCCAAAGGCGATATCCACGACCTGGGTAAGAATATCATGGCCACTCTGCTCAAGGCTCAGGGTTTCGAAGTATTCGATTTGGGAGTGGACGTGCTCCCGGAAAAAATCGCGGAAAAAGCAGCAGAACTCCGTCCCGATTTCGTCGGCTTCTCGGCGCTCATTACCACCGCTTTTGACAGCATGAAGGAAACGGTGAGTTTGTTCGAGGAAAAGGGCATCAGGGATCGGTTCAAACTTATGGTCGGCGGCGGGGTAACGACACCACGGGTTAAAGATTACATCGGGGCCGATTTCCAGACGACCGATGCCACCGAAGGCGTGGCCTATTGTCGCGAGATGGCAGGAGCTGGATAGCATGGCGGGCGAATCGATGACCCCCACCGAAAGGCTGTGGTCCGCCATCCGGCTGGAAAAACCGGACCGGGTGCCGGTGGTTCCGACATTGCTGCCGGAACCCGTGGCCGGGCTGGCCGGACTTACCGGGGCCCAGGTCTGCAGCGATAATGAGCTTTTGATCAGTTCCGCTTTGGGCATCTTCGATGAATACGGTGGGTGGGATGCCATGTACCCCATAGGTGCCACCCCGGTCCAGATGCAGGCGATGGGCACTTTCCCCATGAAAATGAAGATACCAGGGGTGGATTTGCCCGATGACTACATGTTCCAGCTCGACGAGAAGGAAGTGATGCAGCCTCAAGATTACGAAAAGATATACGAGATGGGGATGGAGAAGTTCTATTATGAGGATTACCTCTGGCGCATCGCATCGCTCAAACCGGATGAACTCGATGCTGAATTGAATCAGGTGGCAACCAGTTTTGCCGGTTTTCTTGAAGGCTGTTCGGCCCGGGATGTCCAGCCGTTTTTCTTAGGCTACGGATTGCACCCCTTCTTCACCCTTGCCCTTATGCGCTCCATGGTTCCTTTCACTCAGGACCTCTATTACAACCCCGAGCCGGTGGAGAGAGCCCTCAAGAAGATGACCGCTGAGCTGATTGAAAAGCAGCTTTCGATAGCTAAAAATTCCGGGATTGATAACTGGCTGCTGACCGAGGAACGTGCCTCGGCCTATTTTTATCCGCCGGCCATATTCGAGCGGTTCTGGTGGCCCTATACAATGGAAATCGTGGATGCGTTCTGGGCAGAGGGAATAGTGACCACCTTTCACCTCGACCAGTGCTGGGACAAGAACATTCCCTATTTCAAAGAGTTACCCAGGGGATCGGCCATCCTGGAACTGGACAGCGTCACCGATATATTCGCTGCCAAAGAAATTTTGCGAGGCCACCTGTGCTTTCACGGTGATGTGCCTGCGGCCATACTCGCCCTGGAGGAGCCGGAAGCGGTGGAGGCTTATTGCAGGAAGCTGATCGATGAGGTTGGCGGCGATGGCGGATTTATCCTGGGGAGCGGTTGCAGCGTCCCGCCCAACGTTAAACCCCAGAACTTCCGGGCCATGGTCGAGACTGGCCGCAATTACGAATTCTCCAGATAGCGGAGGCGATGGACCTTGAGTCCGAGCAGAAAGGGGTGCTGGTGGGCCAGGTATTCAACGACAGCCCGGCCGACGAAGCCGGACTGCGCGGCAGTTACAAACCGGTCACCATCGACGGTGAGGAAATCCTGGTGGGCGGCGATATCATCGTTGCAGTTGACGGCGAGGAAATCTCTAAGATGGAGGACCTGAAGGCTCTTATTGGAGACAGAGAGCCCGATGAAGAAATTACGCTTACCGTCTTGCGCGATGGTGACAGAATTGATACAAGTGTTACCTTAAGCGAGCAGCCGGAATCTTTGCCCTAGTGGCCGGTTACGGTTCAGCGGGAAAGGAGCCTAAACGGCAGGTGGATTCTCACTGGATTGCGGCGGAGCGACGGGTAAAGTGAATAAAAAAGTACTTCCCTGCCCCGGCTCGCTTTCCACCCATATCTTACCGCCGTAATATTCGACTATTTTCTGGCAGATGGCCAGCCCCAGCCCGGTACCGGGGGGTTTGTCTTTCAGGCCGTCTCCCACCTGGGTGAACTTCTGGAAGATGCGTTCCTTTTCCTCGACAGGGATGCCCATCCCTGTATCGGTTATGCTAACCTGAACCAATTCATTAAAATTAGAGGCCTGGACGAAGATATTGCCCCCTTCCGGCGTGAACTTAATGGCGTTGCTTATTAGATTGGTTACCACCTGGATGCACCTGTCCTTGTCGCTCCAGGCGGGAGGAAGATTAGGCTCAATTTCAGTATTCAGTTTGAGGTTAATATCGGCTGCCAGGGCATCGGTAGCCCCTACCGCTGATTCGATGACTTCCGCCATGTCAACGGGCCCTGTTTCCCACTGGATATGACCTGCCTCTATTTTAGAAAGATCCAGGAAATCATTAATCAATCTGGTTAACCGGTCGGTTTCATTATTGATTGTTCCCAGGAATTCTCTTTGAATCTCCTCATCGTTGTCATAGGTCAAAAGGAGATCGACGTAGGCCTTGATGGAAGCCAGCGGGGTTCTGAATTCATGGGATACTGTGGAAAGGAAAGTATCCTTGATTTTATCGATTTCCTGAAGCTGTTTGTTGGCAACGTCAAGTTCCGTCACTTTTTCTTCCAGGGCTGCTTCCGCTTCCCGGCGGTGTTTTATCTCCGAGTTTAATTCCCTTATCCGCTGAGAAATGAACCAGAACATGATAAGTACCATTACCAGGAGCGCGATGGAAATCTGGTCCATTTTAAGGTGTTCGTGTTCCAGGCTGCCCAGGACGTAGGAGGCAATGGGGATAACGATTACCAGGACAATCTCCAGCTTGACCCTGGCATGCAGGATAGCAGAGGCTTTACTCTTCCAGTTACCGGTTTTACTGGTTTTGCTGATATGAGTCATGACAATGTCCTGGCGGGTGTCAATATGGTACCGGAGAGTTATCGGGGAGTCAAGCCGGGCTAACCGACGGTATAGGTTCCCGTCCCCACCGCTATGAGTTTCCCCTCCTCGTTGTGAAGCTCGGTTCTTATTACAGCTATCTTGTTTCCGGTTCGCAGGGTGGTACCGGTTACGGTGAAATTACTGCCTGTACCGGGTCGAACATAATCTATACGCAGGTCGATGGAGCCTATCCTGCTTACTCGCTTGATCTGCTTCTCTACCTGCTGCCCCCTGACCTGTTTGAAAACCTGCAGGAAAATGGCATGCCCGCCGAGAGCATCGAGCATGGAGGCGATGATTCCCCCGTGCAGGGTGCGGAAGATGAGATTGCCTACCAGGTTATCTCGAATTTTGAAACTGATTATCGGGTGGTCGAAATCGGGCGATTCAATTTTGAAATCCAGAAAGCTGGTGAATGAAGGCCGTTCGTCATCTATTTTATTGAAGTAACTTACCAGGTCAGAAAACTCTTTATCATCGAAGACGCTGGGCATCAAAAAACCTCCTTGGAAACCCGTTAGAAATTCATTGTCCCCATTATATCATTTGTGTGCTACGAATTTCCTGATTGGGGAGCGTAAGAATACCTTCTTTCCCCTTTGCGAAGAAGGATGGCTGGTTGAGGTGAACTTGATGAGGGTTTTTGAGGCAATCAGACTTCCGGACGCCAGATCTCCTGAAGAGCCATAGAAGCTACATCGCGTACTCCTTCGTCTTCGTCTTCCAATCTGGCTGTGAGTGCGGCTACCGCATCTCTGGCGCCGGGCCCCATCGTTCCGAGAGCCATAGCGGCCATCTCTCGGACTGTGCTTTTCTCATCCTGCAGGGCATCGGTGAGAGCGTTTAGAGAATAAGGGGCAAGTTTTGCCAGTGCCATTGCTGCCCAATAGCGGACATCCCTGTTCTTATCCCTGATTGTTTCACTGAGGGCGGGCACGGCTTCCTTGGCGGCAGGCCCGATATCCCCCAGCGTCCAGGCAGCTACCTCGCGGGCGTTCTGGTCTTCATCTTTGAGCATCTCGATAAGAGCGGGTACAGCGATTCTGGCTTCGGGGCCTATCTCCCGGATAGCTTTGGCCGCCATCTCGCGAGCTTTGGCCCCCCCGCTTTTCAACGTTTCGATAAGTGCGGGAATAGCTACTTTCGCATCGGGGCCGATTTCCCGCAGGGCCCAGAAGGCCATTTCGTGTTTATCCTTGTTTTCGTCCTTTAATGCTTCGGTGAGGGTAGGGACGGCGTTAATGCCTATTTCGCGCAGGGTCATAGCCGTTAACTCGCGAACCCTTTTCCTCTCGTCCTGTAATGCTTCAATAAGGTCGGGTACAGCTGACTTGGCTTCGGCCCCTATTCTGCGTAAAGCTATTGCGGCCATTTCGCGAGTTTCCGCATTAGGAGACCTCAATTTTTCGGCCAGGACCGGGACGGCAGGTGCCCCCACCAGCCCCAAAGCCGCAGAAGCATTCTGGCGGACTTTTTTATCTTCATCCAGCAAGGCATTGGCAAGGGCCGGCAGGGATTTTTTGTCAATCATTCCAATTCGGCCTTCTTTCCATGCCGTGGCAAGGACGTTTCCCAGCGCCTCCACAGCAAGAGTGCGCACATCTCCTTCTCTATGCTCCAGCAGTTCTAGGAGCACGGGCACGGCGTCAAGAGCCACCACTTTTTTCAGTGCCTGTGATGCACTGGCCCGGACAATAGTATCGCTGTGCTGCAGTGCCTTTGCTATTGACTCGTAATCCCTTTTTTGCTGCAGCTTTTCTATATTTGGTTTTTTATCAAATAAGCCCATTGCTTCCTCTTAAATAAGGGAAGTTCTTTTAACTGTTGACCGCCCTGAAGTAAACAGAAGGGAACAGGGAATTCCCTGACTGACGGCATAACGAGGTTGGGAATCAGTATGGTGCATTGTCGGCCTCCGGTATCGTACAGTTTAATTGGAGAGGGTTATTTATCAGAAGAAGACCCCCGTTTGGTGCGCCGTGCACTGCTTTGCTTCTGAGATTCGGGGGACTGCTGGCGTTCAACCCATTCCTTTTGCAACTCATCGATCCATTGCCTGACGTCTGCCCAATCCTCGATGATTTCCTCTCTGATTTGCTTCTGGGATTTTCCACTGGTTTTATGTTTAGCCCCCATCTTTTCCCCCATAGAAAAGCGCAGCATTTATTTTATCGGCCGAATCAGAAATGTCAAGTCTTCAGCTTGCGAATCCGGCGATGCAGACGGGTTTTCTATCCGCTGGTATATGAACCGGTTCCCACGGCTATCAATTCGTCTTTGTCGTTGTGCAGTTCCATGCGCACTACCGCTACCTTTTTCCCCCGGCGCAGCAGCTGGCCGGTGGAGATGAAATATTCCCCTCTCCCCGGCATCAGGTAATCGATGCGCAGATCGATGGTCCCGATCTGGGTGATGCGGCGCACCTGTTTTTCCAGGGGCAGGCCTTTGATTTCCTTGAATTGCCTGAGGAAGACGGTATGCCCTCCCGTGATGTCGAGAATCGAGGAGACAGCTCCTCCGTGCAGCGTGCGGTAGCGGATATTCCCTATCAGGTTCTCTTTCATGTGGAACTTCAGGCGGGCATGGTCGAAATCCGGGGATTCATCCACAAACCCCAGAAACTCATTGATGGCGGGCTCGAACTGGTTGAAATAATCGACTATGGTTTTGAATTCCGGGTCGTCGAACACACTGTTCATGGCTCATCTCCTTTTAGTGAGGAGGCTTCTGACTCATGGCCCCTATTATATCACTTGATATTATGAATTTTTGAATGTTGACAAAGTGATGACGTTGATGTAAAGTCTCTTTACTTAATAAAGGAGAGGTCATGATCAGGAGGCTTCGGGTATATTTCCGGCAAAAAATTTAAGGAGAAGAAAGGATGATAGATGTTGAGGTTCTGGAACGGTTCCCCATTTTTTCTGGATTGGCTCAGCAGCTGTTAGAGGACATAGCCCGGCTTTGTTCTGCTCGCTCTTATGATAGTCAGGCAATCATTTTCACCGAAGGTGATAAAGCGGAAAAATTCTACCTGCTCCAGAGCGGTAAAGTCTCCATCGAGAGGAAACTTTCGCAAAGCTGGCTCCGGGCCGAGGGGATTAGCGATGTCGTTATCAGCAACGAGCAGGCTGGTGCCGCCTTTGCCTGGTCTGCCCTGGTAGAGCCGGGAATACTGACAGCCTCCGCGCGCTGCCGGGAAAGGTGCGAGGTGATAGAGATTGACGGGAAAGGACTACTGGATATTCTGGACAAGAGTCCGGCAGTGTCCTACCTTTTCATGAAGCGGCTGGCCTCGATTATCGCCTTGCGTCTGGCGGAAACCGCCGAACGTCTGTTCCAGCAGACGGCAGAGGTGGAAACTTACAAGTCGATGTAGGTCCCCTCATCTATATCACAACCTCACTACCTGTTTTTGCAATTCATTCCTGGCCTGTACCCGAGGCAGGCCTTAGAGGTTGGTGTTCTTTAAGAGTATTGAGCCGCCAGGCGGTCCATCTCTTCCCGGGGAAGGTGCTGAGGGGGCATGAACTTCAGCGCAAACCCGGCGGCAAAAACCATGACCCCGGCCATAATCAGTACCATGACTTCCCAGCCGTCCATAAAGCTTTCTTTCGAAGCTGCAGCCAGGGTTTCCCAGATGGGCGATAGTAGATTGCTGGCGATCATCAGGCTCAGCGACAGGACTGCCAGAGTCCACCATCTGCGCCGATAAACCTCGGATTGCTTATAATGCTTCAAGTGAATCGATCGGTTAATCCCTCTTTAGATGACGCCTTCGTCGGCCATTTGCTGAATATCCTCTGGACTTGCCCTCAGGAGCCGGCCATAGATTTCGGCATTGTCGGCCCCGTAGGGTGGGGCGGCCTTATCCAGTGAGCCGGGGGTCCCGGAGAGCTTGATGGGAACGCCGGGCAGGGGAACGGTGCCCAGTTCGGGATAATCGATATTCACCATCATCTCCTGGGCCCAGGCATGCGGGTCATCGTAGAAGTCGGCATTGTTGTTCACCCGTCCGTGGGGGATGCGTGCCGTTTCCAGTATCTCGGTGATTTCCTGGTAGGTTCGCTCTTTGGCCCAGCGGCTCACGATTTCAAAGAGCGGCTCCCGGTTCTCATAGCGGGTAATGTCGTCGACGAACCTGGGGTCATCCAGCAGATCCTCGCGTTCAATGACCTGACAGAACCGCTTCCAGATGAAGTCGCCGATGGCGCTGATCATCAGCCAGTCCCCGTCTTTCGACTGGAAGCAGTCGGTGAAATTGAAGAAGCTGGCATTGCCGTGCTGGGTGCGCACCAGTCCGGTCAATTTATATTCGGCGGCAAACAGCGCCCCTCCCATGGCTGCCCCGACGTTGAACATGGAGACATCGACAAACTGCCCCTCGCCGGTTCGTTCCCGGTGAAAAAGGGCCATCGTGGTGCCCAGGGCAGCGGAGATGGCGGTGCTGAAATCCATGGGGGCGGTGCCGTAGCGGGTGGGGGGATTGCCGGGGAAGCCGGTGAAGCTCATCGGCCCGCAGATGGCCTGGGCAATGGAGTCGAAGCAGTTGCGCTTGACATAAGGGCCGTGCTGTCCGAATCCGGTGATGTGGGTGACGATGATTTTGGGATTGATCTGGCGCAATTCTTCATAGGCCAGCAGCTTTTCCTCCGGCATGCCGGGGACGAAATTATGCAGCACCACATCGGCGCCTTCGACAAGTTTTTCCATGATTTGCCTGCCCTTGTCGGTGCGCATGTTCAAAGTTATGCACTTCTTCTGGGCGGTCAGGATCACGGACGAGAAGATGGCATCCCCGTTGGGGGCAAACGGCCCGAACTTTCTGTCTTCCGACCCACCCACCTTCTCCACCCGGGTTACCTCGGCACCGTTCATGGCCAGCAGCAGCCCGCAATACGGGCCGGCGAAATAGCTGGAAAAATCGAGTACCTTGACTGAATCGAGCGCTTTTGCCATTTCTGACCTCCTGAAAATGGTTGTAGGGGCAATTCATGAATTGCCCCTACATTCGAAATGCACGTATCCTTTGATAGTTCAGCGGTTCTGGTAAGCAACCGCCGTATTTGGGTTTTATCTTGAAACCAGCAGAGGTTTACTGGTCAAGTTTGTACAGCTTGACGGCGTTGTCCCTTAATAATTGTTTAATGGTCTTGTCTTTCAAATTCATATTGTCAAGCTGGCCGAAGAGCATTTTCCAGGGCCATCCGTTGGAGCCGAACAGGGTCTTGTCGCGGCCTCGAGTGTTCAGGAAATTGATGATATTGGGTGCCAGGTATTGTGGATTGTGCCCGGCGATATCCACGTAAACATTGGGGTGTTTCCAGGCCATGGCCTCCATCTCCTCGGTCCAGGGCCATCCGGTGTGAGAGCCAATGAAATTGGTCTCGGGGAAGTCAAGGGCACATTCATCCAGGTAGATGGGCCGACCCGGCTCGTTGGGATAGAGTTCCATGCCGTGGCCGAGCTGCATGGCAACGGGCACTCCCAGTTCCCCGGCCTTGGCATACAGCGGGTACATGCGCTTATCGTTGGGGGCCAGCCCGAAGGTCATGAAATGACCGTAGACTCCCTTGAATCCCCATTCTCTGACCGCAATGTCCAGCTCTTCCAGGCTTTTGGCGATGTTGAAGGGGTCGTATCCGGCGATTCCCACCAGCCTGTCCTGATGGCCCTTGACGATATCATAAACTTCCTCATTGGTCCACATCAGTCCCGGCTCGTGCCTGGTGTAGGAATAGAACTTGCATCCACAGACAAAAACCTTGTCCACGCCGGCGTCATCCATCCGCTGGATGAATTCTTCCACCGAGCAGTCTCCCTGGGTGAAGTTCTCCCTGGGTACGTGCTTGAGGAGCGAATTGATCATGATATCCATTTCATACGAGCCATAGAACCTCTCAATCTGCTCGTGAGTGAATGGATACTGCATCACATCGATCGCCCCGACATCCTTGCATGCTATTTCTGCCATTTTACCTCCTTAAATATCTTTAGTTGTCAGTGTATTTTTGAAACCGATTACTGATAACTAATCACTGACTCCTGACTTCTAACTCCTGATCCCTGCCCCCTGATCCCTGTCTATCTCATCCACTGAGCAGCCTGTCCCAGGATAGTCCGGGAAATAATCATACGTTGCAGTTCGCTGGTTCCCCCAAAGAGCGAGAAAACCCCGGCATCACGGACAAGGCGCTCGATGGGATAATCCTTAGTAAAGGCTATACCACCGATTATCTGGAGCGCATCTTTCAGGACTTCCTGGCATGACTCGCTTGAATAGAGCTTCAGTGCGGAAGATTCCTTGGTGGCCGATTTGTGCATGTCCACGGTCTTGGCACAGCGCCAGGCCAGCAGTCGGGAGGTCTCGATCTTAATGAACATATCCGCCAGCCGAAAACCTATCGACTGGTGGTTACCGATGGCGGTACCGAATTGCTGCCTTTCGGTGGCATATTTGGCGGCGACCTCATAACCGGTTCGCATGGGCCCGATGAACAGGCCTCCTGCTGCGGCCCGTTCCGGATCAAGCTCGCTCATGGCCACCAGAAATCCTTTGCCGGGCTCTCCCAGCCTCATCGAATCGGGCACTCTAACATCGGTAAGCTTCAGCCAGGAAAGGGCCATACCGCCCATTCCCATCAACGGATAGTCTTTTACGACCTCGAAACCGGGAAGTGTGGTATCGAGTATGAAAGCGGTGAGCCGTTGTGAAGTTCTGGCTTCAGGGTCGGTCATGGCGTAGGTGAGCAGATAGTCGGCCTGGCTGCCGTTGCCGATGAAGCGCTTTTGCCCGTTCAATATCCAGTCGTCACCGTCGCGGACCGCAGTTGTTTCGGTTCCCGCCACATTCGATCCTGCACTGGGCTCGGTCATACCCATACCACCGACGTATTCCCCTTTAAGCAGTGGCACCATCACGTTCTTCTTCTGCTCTTCGGTTCCATGCATCCAGATGGGCAGGGCAAGGAAAGTGCAGGTAGGAACCAGGTGAGCTGGGGCCACCCAGCCGGGTGCCGCCAGTTCTTCCATAACAATGAGCTCGGCAGCACAGTTACGGCCACCCCCACCCCATTCTCTGGGCACCATCTGATTCGAATATCCGGCGGCGGCTGCCTTCTTGCCGATCTGGGTGGTCAGTTTCTTGTCGCCTTCCTCGTCGATTCGGGCCGCATATGGAAGGATCTCATTGATGGCAAATTCCCGAACTTCCATGCGGAAGTCATTTTCTTCATCGGTGAAATAAGGCAAGTCTTCGGGCATGCAACTGGAACCCAGGCGCGGCGCTATTTCTTCATAGTCGACCGATTTAAATAATTCCGTCATATGGAATTTCCCTCCTGTTTTTAATCCCAATCCTTTTTCTTTTTCAGCCAGGGGGCCTTTTCGACCACCTCGTCGATCACATCGAGCAGGCCGGGCGGGTTACAATTATATTGCGGGTCCAGGCCGTCCTTTACTTTTCTGGCGAACTTATCGTAATTTGGTCCGTAATTCGGGCCGTCAAGCGTGAGCGGGCTATCTGTCTGGATGAAGAAGCTCAACGCCCCGCTCTTGATCAGCAACTTGGGTCCGGCGATCTGATAATATTCGTCCACGCGTTCCAGGTTCTTCTGGGTATCGTTAGGGTCCCAGTAATTGAGGAACTCCAGGTAGCCGCTGTGCCCGAAGTCATTGGTCTGGAACCAGCCCTCATCCCCGTAGTCCGGCATGGTGGGGGGGGTGAACCTGGCCTTGAGCTTGGAGAACTCCACGCCCGTTTTGATGCCGCAATCGATGGTATCTACCTGGCCGGTGACCGACATAAACGCTCCGGTAAGCCACCACATGGATACCGAATCCGCCGATTGCATCCAGGACTGGTCGCCCTGGAAGGTGCGCCGGTGAACGGCACCGTGCTTTTCGGCGATGGCCATCAGCACCTTCTCTTCATACTCGAGCTGCCTGGCCGAGGTATAACCTATCAGCAGGATGCGCAGGACGTGAGAGCCGGTCACCTCCTCGCGCTTGCCTTTTGACTGTTTCCACCTTTCCCAGAAATCTTCTTTCGATTCCGCCTTGGCAATATATCGCCAGGCGACCGGCACGCGGGTGGCCGCGGCGGCGATTTCGGCATGCCCCATGTCGTACATCATCTCGATGAGCTCTTCCTTGCTGGGACAGGTGAAGTTATACCACCTCATCCTGTGTTCCGGGAATTTAAGGAAAGTGTTGGGAGTAACACCCGTCGGCGGGAGCGGTTCGTGATGGAAGGGGAATAGCTTGACGCACATCCGGGTCACGATTCCCAGCGAGCCGAACCACCCGATCGACCCCCTTAAAATGCCGCGCAGGTCCGGCCCGATTCCTTCTCCCCAGAAGGGGTCATCGCCGCTGGCCAGCGAGCCGAGCCTCACCACTTCCCCGCTGGGTAGAACCCATTCGCATCCCATGATGCGGCGGTTGGCCATGCCGGTGCGGTAGGTAAGCGGTGAGAAGCTCCAGATCAGGTGATTGGGAACCACTCCCACCTGGGAGCCGCCGCCCGGGACCATGGTGTAGAGCCCGTATTTAAGTGCTTCTGCCTGAAGCTGGGCGAAGATGACGCCGGTGCCGCAGGTGGCATTCATATTTTTCGGGTCGATATCCAGGGTATTGAACCTTTTGAGATCCAGGAAAAGACAGTCATCGAATCGAGGGCCTGCCTGGGGAAACCAGAGCGTGCTCGATGGCGTGTAGCCGATTTTATACCGATTGGCTATCTTGACGATTTGCTGAACTTCCTCGGTGGTGCCGGGCAGGACCACGCAGGCAGGGTCTCTTCCCAGAACCCTTGCTTCAGCGGTGTAGAATCCCCTGTCTTTGAGCGTATAGGCCCGGCAAACTTCCGGTTCCTGCGATATATACCTGGAGCCGACGACCTGTTCCAGGGCTTCATAAGCTTGTTGAGGAATCATTATATCCCCCTTCCCGTGAGTGATGCGTAGAGCAATTCGGTTACATCAAAAACCTTCATATCCCGACCGCGGTCAGCGGATACATAGGAGAAGTTATCATTGCAGTAGGGGCAGGCCGTAGCCACCGCCTCGGCGCCCACGTCCTGAGCCTCTTCCAGACGATGATCTGCAGTGTTGCGGGCAAACTCCGGGTAGGCTTCCGCCACCCCTCCTCCGGCTCCGCAACACATCGTGTTTTCTTTCATGCGGATGAACTCGGTGCGTTCCAGACCCGGAATCGCATCGAGGATGTCCCTGGCAGGCTGGTAGGGAACATTGGTTCCCCGCCTGTATTGCTTCGGCGGTTCGGTAACGCCCCACTTGCCGCGTGTACCGTGCCAGGGTACCCAGTCGTCGCTGAGCCGGGCGAGATTACAGGGATCGTGGTAGGCCACCTTAAGGTCAATGGGATATTTGGGTTCAAGTTTGCCGGCGGCTATTTTTTCGGCGGCCAGCTCGGTGATGTGGATAACATTGTATCCCATCTTTTCGGTGGGTTTGTCCATCAGCTTGGGGTAGTCGACCTTCCATGTTTTGTAGCACTCGGCACAACTGGTAACGATGGTCCTGGCCCCCGATTTCTTCAGGGCGTCGATGTTCCCTTTGGCCTGTTTGAGGGCCTCCTCGGCCATTCCGACTTCGTAATAGGGGTGACCGCAACACGCCTCGTCGGGGAAGGGAGCCCATTTCACTTTAGCGGCATCCAGGATTCCGGCGGTGGCCAGGGCTATGTTCTTGTCCTTGTAAGAGCTGTTGCAGCCGACGAAGTAGAGCATCTGGGGCCTGGCGGAGGTTTTGATATTTTTGGGCAGCCAGTTGGGGCGGGTACTCGCTGATGCCCCGTACCGATTGCCGGTTCTGGCAATCTTGTCAGTGACTTTCTTGTGTGCGGGCAGAGGTCCCTTGCCTTTTTCCACTGCCCGTATGCGCAGGGTTTCCAATACCATACCCGGATCGAGGTCCAGGTTGCGTTTGCACCCGATATCGCAGGCTCCGCACAGGCAGCATTTGTAGATAATATCGAGTGCAGTATTGTTGAAATCGAAGGTTCCGTCCAGCAGTCCCAGTGCCAGCTTATTGCGCCCTATGGCCGAATAGGTATCGAGGTCGTATTCATGAATACTGGGGCAGCGCATGCCGTATTTGACCCCGGAACAGTAAACATGGTCGACCCATACGCAACCCTTGCAGCCGCAGCAGCTGTAAGCATCCCACTGGTAATCTTCCAGTTGGGGAATTGTGGTTTTGGATTTGGCGGCTTTGGTTCTGGTTGCTTTAACCTTTGTTGTTGCTTTTTTAGTGCTACTTGATTTCGCTTTAGTCGACTTAGTTCCCGCAGCTTTGGTTCTTGTTGAGCCGGCAGATTTAGTGGCGGTTGATTTCTTTTTGGCCATCGATCATATCCCCCTAGAAACAGAGCTTCCCCGGATTCATAATGTGTTTGGGATCGAACATTTCCTTGGTCTGCTTGAGCAAGGCAGTGTAGCTTCCCGCTTTTTCATAGACCAGATCGGACATAATCTTGCCGTATGGCCGGGAAAAGTGGGCTTCCAGTTTCAGCGCTTCCTCGATTGCCGCAGCGTAGGCGAATTTGGTGGTGGCAACCTCTTCTGGGCTGTTCGGGTTGTAGTAAAAATTGAATTCCATGTGAGCCGCCGAAGCATTTTCGATTGGCTGGATATATATACCCAGGTTGTGGGGGTCGAATCCGCACTCCTCAACAGTTTCGCTGACAGCAGCGGCAAGCAGGGGGGCCTTCTCCAGAACGGTGATAAAGAACATGTCCTGACAGGCGCCCCTGGTCCGCCATTTCCAGTATAGCTCCTCTTCGGGCCAGGGATTGCGCAGGAGCTCAGGGAGGGTTCTGGTGGAGCCGTAACCGGGGATAACTTCCTCCAGCGGCGAATCCGGGAAGACATTAGCCTGAAGTTCACGCAGGGCCTCTTCCTGATAGGCGATCTTATCTTCAGGGAACCACCTGCCTCCACCAAGGATGAGCAGGACAGACCATCCGGGCAGTGCCTTGCGCAGTTTAGGGAAATCGTCCGACATGTCCCTGGCCAGGATGGTTGCCAGGTTGAGATTGTCCAGGGCGAAACACTCGTGGCCGATCCTTCTGCGCTGAATGGCATAGAGGGCCTCGACCATGGTGTTCATGGATTCAAATCCTATAAAGAAAGATTTATTGACCGGTGGCAGGAATTCGGTTTTGATATTGGCCCAGGTTACTATTCCCATGGTGCCCTGAGCTCCCTGCAACAGGCGGATGGGATCAATCGGGCCGGGCCCGTAGGGGTATCCGCCGTCGGCGAAATTCTTCGGGTAGCCGGTCGAGCTGGCCGTTCCGGTTCGGAAAATTTCACCCGTCGGCCATACCATTTCCATGGAAGAGATCGGTTCTCCGTATTCGAACTGTGGATTCAGGGCCGGCTGCCGCTCCAGGCAGGCGGTAACTACGGAGCTTCTGGCGTGGGGAAGAAGGGGATTCATGGTCATTGCCTGCTTCTTTTTCAGCCTGGCTCCCAGTTCCTTCCAGGTGACGCCTGGCTCTATCATGACTTTGCGATTGCGCTCGTCGAATTCGATTATCTTCTTCATTCCGCTCAGGTCAATCACGATGCCGCCCTGATTGGCAATCGTATTTCCGTTGAAATGGATTGCGGAACTCGAAGGTATAACCGGGACTCCTTCTTTGTTGGCCAGTTTGATGACTTTCCGGACTTCTTCGGCGCTCTTTGTGCGAACTACATAGTTAGGGGTCCTCGGTGGATCCAGGCTGCAGCTGTAATTAAAGGATTTCATTTTTGCCTGTTCTTCAATAACGCCTCTTTCGCCGGCAATTTTAACCAGTTTACTACTTATGCTCACAGAGTGTCCTCCCTGCCGAAAAATTGAGGAAAACCGAACAGGATAGCCTTGGTTTTCCAGTGTTAGGGGCAAGGCCGGAACCTTGCCACTAAAAGAGAATTATAGCATAATGAGATGGCAGGATGCACCGTCGCAAGGATATAAAAGGGGATGGCCCAGGCAAGGCCATCCCCTTTTTGTGTTTTAGTGAGTGCTTTGGATTACATTTTCAACTCTGTGCGCTCGATTATCTCGTCCTGGACGATTTTATCGAGCTGGACGAAGTAAGCACTGAAACCGGCCACCCGCACGATGAGTTGTTTATACTCCTCGGGATTTTCCTGGGCCTCGTGGAGCATTTTCGAGCTGACGCAGTTGAACTGCACGTGATATCCGCCGAGGTCCATGTAGGTCTTAATCAGCGCCAGGAACTTCTGGGCTCCTTCCGGGCCGGTCAGGGCTGTGGGGTGGAAACGCATGTTGAAATGGTTGGAACCGAATTTCACGGTGTCTATTACGGTAGCTGCGGATTTAATGAGGGCGGTGGGCCCGTTCTTATCTGTGCCGAGTTGAGCCGAAACCGTGGCGTCGGTAAGGGCTACCCTGGAACGCCGACCGTTGGGCAGGGCTCCGGTAAGTTCGCCAAGAGCTCCGTGCGAGGAGACCGAATAGGCTTCCGGCATGGTATTCCGGCCCAGGAAGTCGGGATAAATCTGATGGATGTCCCACAGGGTGTTATAAAGGCGCCTGGCAATGCCATCGACCTCTTCATCGCCGTTGCCGTACTTGGGCGCATCGATACACATCTTCTGAATGTCCTCATAACCCTCGAAGTCGGCCTCCAGAGCTTCCTTGAGCTGCTTTAAGGTTATCTTTTTCTCATCGTAAACCAGCTTTTTGATGGCTGTCAGCGAGTTGGCCAGGTCGACCGTTCCCACGAAACTGGACCCGTTGCCGATGGAATAACGGGCGCCACCGTCAACCAGGTCGGTCCCGGTTTCAATACAATCATGGACCAGGGAGGAGGTGTAGGGGACTGGCAGGTCGCGGGCGATATTCCATGCTGTTCGAGAGATGGTCCTTATTAACGGAAGCATGTACTCCATCTGTTCGTGAAGCGCCTCGAAAAGCTGTTCGTAGGCCTGGAACGATTCAATATCTCCTGTCCTGATACCTATTTCTTCCCCGGAAATAGGATCAACTCCGTTGTTGAGGGCAAGCTCCAGCATTTTGGGTATATTAATGTTGCCTTCCCAGAAACCATCGGTATAGCCGGGTATGATGTCCTGAACGCAGGCTGTGAGTGCCTGGTCCCGGGCTTCTTCCACCGAAATTCCGGGCCGGTGATACAGGCTCCGGGCAAGGATCTTTTGCGAATCGTAGAAGGCGGGCTGTCCGATGCCGGTCTTAATCAGCTCGACGCATTGAATCAGAAAATCCTCAGGAAGCTGGTCGTGAAACACCAGGCAGAGCAGCGGTTCGGGTATCATTAGCTGCCTTTTAGCTTCGATACACAGCCGGTCGACATCATTGGTGGCATCCGCGCCGTCCGGGGTCAACCCCCCCAGGGTCAGCTGAACGGCCACCCGTGATTGCGAGTATTTGAATCCGAAAGGTGCCAGCACCTGTCCCAGTGCCTGTATCTTGAGATAGTAGAACTGGATCAGTTCGAGGGCTTCGCTATCGGTTAGTTTCCCTGATTCTTTATCAGCTTTGTAGAAAGGGTAGATATACTGGGGGAACCTGCAGGGAGCAAAGGCTCCGATGTTGGGGCTCTGGAACCATCCGGCCAGGACTATCAGCCAGTTGGACTGAACAGCTTCAAAGAAGCTGCGTGCCGGGTTCTCCGGTACCCATGCACACGCCTCGGCTATGCGCTCCAGGTCCGCCTTCTTCTGCTCATTTGCCTCTCCAGAAGCCATCTCTTTAGCCAGGTCGGCATAACGGTTGGCCAGGGTGATCACACCTTCGAGAGACTTGACGACCGCTTCATAGAAATACCATTTATTCAGGGCATCTTTCTCGCCGGTGTTCAGTTTTCCCTGCAGATCTCGAGCCTGTTCAATGAGGTATTTGAGCCCCTTGTCAAGAACCAGCGCATAATCCGGGAAGCCGCTTATCAGGCCCCCGGGATTGATCTCGGTAGCCACACCGGCCTTCTGTAACTCGCCAATATCGATACCTTTGGTCCGCTGGATGGTGTCCCGGGTCCGGTTGAAAATATTGCGATCCTTCCATAATTCCACCGATTTGAGAATCCACTCCTTCTCTTCCGGGCGAACTTCAGCGAATCCCATGGGAAGGCGGAAGCGTTCCATCTTCTTCATCCATCGGGGCCCGATCTCGGCGAAAGGATAGTTGCCGTATTTATGCTGAGTCATGGTCCCGGCAATGGGGTTATCATCAATATAAATAGTCTTTTGGCAGCAGAGCTTATTGAAAAATGTGGCCTGTCTCATTACCGCAGGTTGTCCCTCGGTTTCCTGGTAGGCTTCCCAAAGGGCCTTATCGCGCTCGATATCGATGCGAGGTTCAGCGGAAAGCAGTTCCTCCTTTTCCTTGGCGACTCGGTCGCTGAGCTTGCTGTTTATTACGTTGATTGCCATAATACCTCCTGCAAAGCGGGAATTATCACCCTTCAATTATTATCTCATAGGCACAGTGTATTGCATCTACCGGGCACACGAGCTCACACACAGTACACCAGCCGCACAGGTTCGTTTCGATAATTACAGGTTTACCTTCAACCATAATGATGGCTTCACAGTGGCAGGCAGCAGCACATTTACCACAGCCGGTACATTTTTCCAGATCTACACTTGGCATTTCTATCATAGCTGCTTTATACCTTATTTCAGAATAACGCAACCTGTAAATTAGTTATGTGACTTTAGTCACACCTTCTTGTTAAGCAGGAGAACCAGCTACTTTACTCAATCCTGTTTTATCGGAAATTACCAGCCGGTTGCGTTCCATTCGGATAAGCCCTTCCTCCTGCAAGGTCTTGAGAGAACGCCCCACCACCTCGCGGACCGTCCCGGCCAGTGCCGCCATATCTTGCTGGGTCAGTTTTGGTTTTGGCCCGGCCCCGTCGGCATGCTCCAGCAGTATTTTGGCGATCCTGCTTATCACCTGCCGGAAGGAAAGGTCGTCCACTAAGTTGAGAAGGTGCCTGATTTGCCCTGTGAGCACACCGGTTACGTTGGGTATAAGTTTGGGATAATTGTCTATAAGCTGGTGCATATCCCGAGCGGCAATTACATAGAGGTTAACCAGGCTCATAGCTTCGGTGCTGGTTGGGCTTGGACCCCCATCGAAAACGGCGACGTCGTTGAAGGAACCGCCGGGAAGCACGATCTGGAGGATTTGCTCCTTTCCCTCCTTCGATAGTTTGAAGCATTTTACCGCGCCGGATATGACAAAATACAGAGCCTCGCCCGGGTCACCTTCCCAGACGATGTTTTCCCCCTTATTGACAGTCTTCTGATAAAACAGGCCGGCAATCGATTCAAGCTCGGTGATGCTCATGCCGGCGAAGTAAGGGGAAGCCTTCAGGAATTCAGCTGTGGCCGTCAAAAAGTTAAATCCTCCTGAAATATTCTAACTCATTCATTTGTCTGCCAGCAATGGTTTGAGATTCGCAGGGGTCGCTCCTCGATGTATTTATAATTTGAAACCAATTCAAGATGCTCTCCCTGTGCACTTTTCCTGCATCATAGGATGGCTTTTCTCAAGGGAAAGCTTCGAAAAGAGGTCTTTCAAGGATACAATTACATACAGACTTAAACCGGACAAGTGTCGGCTTATTGGTTATCGCTTAACGCGATATGTCATTTCGTTAAGCGATAAGGAACTCCGAAAGGATGGAGATCTCAAAGCTATCTATTCTCAAAGCTAGCTATATTAAAAAAGGAAACGAACTCACTTCATTTTCCTGGTTCTCTGAGCTTCTGCCTTGATCTTCTTGACTTCTGCCTCGCTGAACAATCTCCAGCCGTTCCTGTCCTTGATTTCCACATCGTCAATTATCCCCTCCCTGATCCAGCGAAAGAGTGTTCCCCTGGAGATGTCAGCCATTTCACACGCCTCGGAGGTCAGATAGTAAGTCTTTCCCTTGATTTCTTTTGGCATGCTGGTTTCTCCTTTCTGATAATTGGGAATTAGAGCAATTATGCCAATCTTTTCCCTGATTATAATTTTCCCTCTCCCCACCTCACCGGAGATCGGGCTTTGCTGATCCCACCCAAACCAGCTAAATACCTTTCGAGTACTGCAGACTCACATTCTCATGTATCTTCCCGCTTTCCCCCTTTTGCAACGAGTAGACTAAATGGTTCGTTTGCCCTATTATACCAGCCCGGTCTGATTGTTTCTACAGCGTGGCTATGACGGCGCTGTTGGCTATTTCCGTCTCATTATCGAGGTGTACAATTAAATCGTAGTCCCTGCTTGATAATGGCAATCCCATTGTGACAGGCCATGTCTGCCCTGCACGGGGATATGGCAGACATGGCTGGTATCCGCTGCTTTATGAATAACGGAATGGGGAATATTGGACCAGCAGGATAGTCCGGTTTTTGAATGTATGGTACAATAATATTCCCAATTAAGGTAAAGGGAATATGAAAATGGAAGAGGCGTTGTCCTCGAAAGCGCTGGAAGCGAACCTGGCCGAAACCCGCGTCGAAGATATAATCATTCCACCGGAGCACCAGAGTTTCATCAATCTTTCCCTATCTCACCGGGGAACCAACCAGAGAACCCGGGAGTTCATGCTGGAGTATCATCATCCCTATTCCAACCTCAGGTTCGTGGTGGAGCGCTGGCGGGAAATCATGCTGCGTGATTTCTGGTTTTACAACGCCCTCGAGGAAGCCGATAATGCCTTTAAGGTATTGATCGATATTTCCCGGCCCCTCTTCTCCCAGGCTCCTGACGATGACATTAAGGGTAATATTATTCAGACCCTGCTTGAGTTTATTGGTAATCTCTCCGCACAGGAGAAAATCAGGGAGGCGATAATCAGGGAAGTTGTGGACGTGCTTTGGGAGTGCATGGGTTTGAATGAAGAGGTGGTCGTTCGCAATTCCCGGTATTTCAAAGTTCACCTTCAACAAATCGGCGGACTTGCGGAATTTTCCGCTGATGCATTTGACATAACAAGGGACGTGCTGGCCAAATCGATCTATTTCTGGGAGGTGACTTCGAAGGCTGAGGCATGGTTTGAGGCTAAAAGGGATTTGTTTGCTCGGAATTATAGCGAAGTGATTGATTCCATCGGTAAACCGTATTTCTCTGATTTGCGGGAAAAAGTAGAAGGGGCTTCAGTCTGGGACGATTTGAGCGATATTTCATCTTTCGATGACATCGCCAATCATTTTCATCAGGCTGCCGATCAGTTTGATTCAGCGCTGGAGCGGATTTATTTCATCGTATTTTTGCTCAACCTGAGCGGGATGAACTATCTTAAGGACAGCCTTATACTGGATATCAATCGGCTGCTGGGCAATGTGCATCAGGATTTGAATCCGAAGGAAATCAGGTCCTTTTCGGAAAATCTGTTTGCGCTCTTTGATGATCTTAAGTCCGAGCATGTCGGCACCGTGCTTGACTGCCTTCTGACCCTGGGAAAGGAGGTGATTGATACCGGAGCCCAGGAGATTATCGATGGCTTTGTAGACCGGCTGGTTCGGTTCGGTTTTATCACGCCGGGGGAAATGTATGTTGATTCCGACTGGCAGGTCCGGACAAACGTACATCACCTCAAGAACATCCGGGTCTGGCTGGAATTGATAGGGCATGATCCCGCCAGGATGGGAATGCTGATAACTCCGCTGATTGTCAATCTGCGGCTGGGCGGCGTTTTCGTGGTAGATACGGATCTTTTCCAGCGGGATATCAGCCGTCTGTTGAATTCGGAGATAGCGCCGGTATACAGACAAGTTAAAGAACTGGTCCGCATATTCCCCATTTATTTTGAGGAAATCGGAGCGGAAGGAGAATTGAGGGAAATAACCACTCAGGTGGATGAACTCTCCCATCGTCGCGATCGGCTGATTCATTTCCTGCGCAAACAGACCCATACGGAGAGCAATGCAACTCATCTGGAACTGGTGAGGAAGATTATCCGTTTCTGGTATGAGGGGAGCGTGGAACCAATGATGAAACTGCTTCCCCGAGATGTACTTAACTCCATCGATGTCGAGGGGGAATGGTTCCAGCCTGTTCACGGGATTGTCAATGATCTGTGCGAAAGAATGACATGTTACCCGGAGAGGCTTTTTGACGTGGATTCCAATGTGCTGGAGCTTTATCTCGGCTCTCTTTCGGGCTATGAGGAAAAGGACAAGGACCGGGTGAGGTACCTGATTCGGATTCACGACCTGCTGGGTGAAAAGTATTCGTTTGAGATGGATAACGTCACCGCCACATTGAGAAAGGGGCGGCTTCTCAACGAGGAGAAGATCGAGCAACTGGCCGCTTTGCTGGCGGATAACAATAAGGAAGAAGCATTAAGACAGGTTTATCTCCTGATGGGAGATCTCAAGCAGATAATCCTGAACCCTGAAGAAAGCGAGAGCACCGAAACCATCTATCATAAGCGGCATGTCGCTGCCGGCATCCCTTCGATATACGGCAGATACAGCGAGCCGAAATTTGAAGCGTTAGGGCTTACCTTTCGACTGGAGAACCTTGTCTCCCGGTTGATTGAACGCATTGTTGATGATATCAATCTGAATTACATTACTACCCGGCATCTGCGCTCCATTTGCAGTGTACTGGATTTATTTCGAGAAGGGCTGGAGATCGATGGCATTTCACATGAGAGGTTTAATGCCAACTTGAAAATGCTTGAATCCAGTTTTACCTCGGCAAGTTGTTCTCTTGAGCAGTATACCAATATTTTCGAATTCCTGGAGCGGAACGTTAACGAAATCATCGATAATTATTTCCTCAGCCTTTATGAACAACCGTTGCGGATTATCATCCCGCAGCATATCCGTGGTGAAGACCATCTTTCGGAAGCGGAGGCAAGGCAGCTTCTGCACCGCCGTTCCGAGGAGTTTTACCGGGAGGTACTCTCATCGACTTTTCTGATTCAAACCCTGGATAATTTCATTTCCTCTACCCTGACAGCTCTGAGGAATACCTCAGACAGCCTGCCGCCCGAAATGGTTCATGATGTGATGACTTACGATCCACAACTGATGATCAGTTCCCTTAGCCGGCCGACTCCTGTGTTAGACAACCAGATATTCCTGGGGGCTAAGGCTTTTTTCCTTAAAGCGATGTATGCGGCGGGTTTTCCTGTACCGGAAGGTTTCGTTTTGACCACCGAGGTGTTCCGGCACCGGGAGGCGATTATGAAACACCCTCACATCAGTGAGGAACTGGAAAGGCTTATCCGGGAGCAGATTGCGGAACTGGAACAGGTCAGCGGGTACGAGTTCGGCAATCCCCGCAATCCTTTACTGCTCTCCGTTCGCTCGGGGGCGGCCATGTCTATGCCGGGGGCGATGAGCACGCTGCTTAATGTGGGGATGAATGACCAGATTGCCGAGGGGTTAAGTCGGCAGCCGGCTCTGGGCAGGACCGCCTGGGATTGCTACCGGCGCTTCCTGCAAAGCTGGGGAATGGCCTGCGGAATAGAAAGAGGCCCCTTCGATCGAATAAACGAGCATTTCGAGTCGGAATATGACATCAGGAAGAATACCGATTTCACTCGCGAACAAATGAAAGAGGTGGCACTGGAATACAAAAAGGTCCTGGAGGAGCGGGACATCATCTTTGATGATGACCCGCTCTCACAGTTGCGCCGGGCCATAATAATCGTCATGGATTCGTGGTCCTCCGACCGGGCCAGGGTCTACCGGGAGCATCTGCAGATTGCCGATGAGTGGGGCACGGCGGTGATCGTGCAGAAAATGGTGCTGGGGAATATCGGTGAGCGTTCCGGCACCGGGGTGCTGCTGACTCACGATCCTTATGAAGTAAAACCGGGAATCAATCCTTATGGGGATTTCCGAATCTGCAGCCAGGGGGAGGATGTGGTTACGGGCTGGCTCAATACCCTGCCACTGACTGAAGAGCAGAGGGGAAAATACGAGTATGATATGGATATCTCGCTGGAGTCGTTTTCACCTCAGGTATACCGCCGATTAATCGATGCGGCCTCTCAAATGGTTGACAAATATGACCTCGGGCCGCAGGAAATTGAATTCACCTTTGAGGGCGATGAGCCGGGAAATCTGTATATACTTCAGGCCCGGCGGCAGGAGATTCAGAGAAGGGATAAGCGGAACGTCTTTACCGTTCCCGCCGAACAGATGGAACTGGTGGGCAGGGGTATCGGCATCGGGGGCGGTGCTTTGAGCGGACTGCTGGCTTTCGATATGAATGACCTGCGGGATTTGAAAGAGCGGTTCCCGGATAGCCCCTGCATTCTGGTGCGTCCCGATACCGTCCCGGATGATATCGAAATGGTGTTTGAATGCGATGGCCTGCTGACCGGCAAAGGCGGGGCCACGTCCCATGCGGCGGTCACTGCAGTGAGGTTGGGGAAGGTCTGTGTCGTCGGGTGTAAGGCTCTGCTGGTGAATGAAGCGGAGAAAAGTTGCACTATCAACGGGGTAACCTTCAACTCGGGCGATGAGATATCGATTGAGGGTTACCTGGGTAATATCTACAGGGGCCGCTATCCCTCGGAATATGTTGATATTTAGCTCTGATGACCGAGATGGCGCTTATAAACCTTTTTGAGCCATGAAAACGGCCACGTCGCCGCTGCGGGCGGCATAGCCCCACTCGTTGTCATACCAGGAAAGTATCTTGACCATGTCACTGTCAGCGATCATGGTGCTGAGGCCGTCCACAATGGAACTGGCCGGATTGCCCTTGAAATCGCTGCTTACCAGGGGTTCTTCGCAGAATTCCATGATTCCCTTCAGGTAACCGTCCGCAGCCGCTTTCAGGGTGGAGTTCACTTCCTCGACAGTGGCACGCCTTTCCAGCCCTACCGTGATGTCGGTAATGGAAACTACGCTGGTGGGGACCCGGTAGGCAATACCGTCCATCTTTCCCTCCAGTGCCGGAATTACCTTGCCCGTTGCCGAAGCGGCCCCGGTAGAGGTTGGTATGATGTTGATGGCCGCCGAACGCCCCCGCCTGGCATCCTTGTGAGAATTGTCCAGCAGCCGCTGGTCGGTGGTATAGGCATGGATAGTGGAAATAAAACCCTTGGTGATTCCGAAATTCTCGTGAATTACCTTGGCGACGGGCGCCACGCAATTGGTGGTACAGGAGGCATTGGAAACGATTTGATGGCTCGCCGGATCGTATTCCTCATGGTTAACTCCGTAGACGATGGTGAAGACCTCGTCCGTGCCTTTCACAGGGGCGGTAATTATGACCTTTCTGGCTCCCCGTTCCAGGTGGCCGGCGGCCTTGCTCCTGTCACGGAATACCCCTGCTGATTCAATGACTATCTCAACGCCGGCAGCATCCCAGGGAATATCCCTGGCGTCCCGCTCGGCGCTGACTTTGACTTCCTTGCCGTCGATTATAAGGCAGCCGTCCCCTGTTTCCACCGTGCCGGGATAATGACCGTAATCGGAATCGTGTTTGAGCAATCGAGCCAGGGTTTCCAGAGGGGCCGGGGAATTGATGGCAACTATTTCGAGTTCATTGGGGTGGTATAGCTTCATAGTCCTCAGCGTCTGTCTTCCGATCCTCCCGAACCCGTTGATACCGATTTTTGTAGCCATTTCAGCACCCCTTTCCTGCTTATTTGCCGTCATAATCATAGCATAACGTTGCCGGGTTTTAAACCGCATGAATCGAGTTTACAAAACCCGCTTTAACAGGGTTGAGCCTGGCTTTGGAATAAATGTTCTTACCGAAAAAGATTTGATTTTTCGACAGAGCCGGATAACTTCACCCTTGACACTGGGATTCTATGGCAGTTATACTAAAATTGTTCGTCCCGGAGGAGGATTTAGTGGAACAGTTCAGCTTACCAAAATGTCAAAAGTGCAATGATGGGGTACTGGTGCCTCTTTCCGATTACGGAGGGCAAGGCGCTGCAGTCCACTACAAGGCGTGGGTGTGTATTAATCCGAAGTGCGGTTTCAATATTAAAATAAGAAACGGCGACATTTACGTTAACGAGCCCATAATGAACGGGGCAGCACACGTTGCGCGAACCCGCTAGTCATTGTTCAAGGTAATCCCTCAGTTTCGACGAGGGAGTAGGATAGCGAAGTTTTCGTAGGGCTTTTGCCTCGATCTGGCGAATGCGCTCACGAGTTACTTCAAATTCGCGTCCCACTTCTTCAAGGGTGCGGCTGCGGCCGTCTTCCAGCCCAAAGCGGAGGCGAAGCACCTTTCGTTCACGATCAGTAAGATCCTGGAGAACCTCTTCGATTTGCTCTTTGAGAAGCAAATGTGAAGCGACCTCTGAAGGTGCTGCCTTTCGATCCTCGATGAAATCGCTGAGGTGGCTGTCTTTATCTTCACCTATGGGCGTTTCCAGGGAAATTGGTTCCTGAGTCATCTTGAACACCTCTTCGACTCTCTCCGGGGGTATTCCCATTTCCCTGCCGATTTCTTTGCTGGTAGGTTCGCGTCCGTATTCCTGTGCCATGCGGCGGCTCAGGCGAATCAGCTTGTTGATGGTCTCTACCATGTGTACCGGGATTCTTATGGTTCGGGCCTGATCCGCGATTGCTCTGGTAATGGCCTGTCTGATCCACCAGGTGGCGTAGGTGCTGAATTTGTAACCACGCCGGTAATCAAATTTCTCCACTGCGCGGATAAGCCCGATGTTTCCTTCCTGAACCAGGTCCAGCAGGCTCATGCCTCGGCCAATATATTTTTTGGCGATACTTACTACCAGACGGAGATTGGCTTCTGTGAGGTGATGCTTGGCTTGTTCCGATTCTTCCTTAACCTGTCGCAGGTGTTGAGACAGATCGTGTTCATGGGACGCAATCGCGGCAAAGAATCTGGGCTCGGAGGGGGCTTCTGCAAGCTTAGATAGTAATCCTTCTTCCTCGATGGTCTTGATTATGTTGGGGGTAATGAGATTGCGATCAAGCGAGACGTTCAGTAATACTTCACCCACTTTTTCCACCGGTGTATTTGTTACGGAAGCTATGCCGGTAACTAACTTGCGAGAGATTTCCCCTCCGATTATTTCGGTCAATTTTGAATCGTAAAGCAGTTCATGAAAGGGCGTATCCGGCGGTAAATTCAACTCTTTTTTCAGGGCGTCCAGGTAAGGAAGTGTCTGGCTGATTTCTTGCAGGATAATCATTACGATTTCCATTGTCGAAGGAGAAACACCATATATTTCCTGCCATGATTTCTCGAGTTGCTTGAGCCGCTTGCTCATGTCCATTTTACGAGCCAGTATTCGTTCGTCTTCGGAATGCAGCAGCGGAACCTGCCCCATCTCCCGCAAATACATTCTCACGGGATCGTCGATCATTTCCTCCAGTTCCAGCGAAGGAGATTCCAGGTCTATAACATCTTCTTCCTCGGTTTCCTTTTCTTCCTCTTCGATTTCGCTGGAAGTTGGTTCCATCTCATTGTCCATGTCGATCGATTTTGTGTCTAGCCCCTCCTCACCGTCGATCTCCAGGACAATTTCCGATGGGTCCAGGTGCGGTATAATCTCTTCCGGGGCGGGCTCTTCAGAATCTTTCTTACGGCGCGGCATTTATGCCTCCTTGAATTTCAGCGTTGGCTGGAAGTCGAACGCTGATGCCATAATTCCTTCAATCTGACTGAATTCTCCTCAATATCCTTCTCTGCTGCCAGAGCAGCTTGCCTCCTGCGTACTTCCAATCTGTGCACGCATTCAGCCAGTTCCCTTTCCTGCATGTCTTTGTCGGACGGTGGCTGTTCTCTCTGGTTGAGTTCCTGCAAATGTTCCTGCAAAATGGGGGACAGTTTGCCCTCCATGTTATTTTCCTCCGAAATATCCCGTAATGCCAGGAAGATTTCCCTGTTTTCGCTGCGCTCGAAATGATGTGGAGACAGGCCTCCGATTTTGTCTCTAAGATGAGTATATTTGAGCAGCAAAACCAGGCACTGCTCTTCGATCGGATCCCCCGTACGGACGGAAGGTGATAACTCCACTTTCTTGGGTTGCTTCTTCCCAGGCTTTTTCTGGTATAACAGATCAGCTATCTTTCCTCTCAAGACCCTGTCACTCAGGCCTGTCAGTTTAGAGAGCTTAGTGAGATAAACCTCTCTTGAGCCGCTGTCTCCCATCTCCGCTATCAAAGGAACAAGTCTGCTGACGAACTGAGACACCTCCTCCGGTCTGGAGAGATCGAATTCCCCAGCCGTGGTGGCAAACAGGTGGTCCATCAGTGGTGATGCATTTTCGACCAGCCCTTGCCATTCCTCAGGATTCTCCCGAATCACTTCATCCGGGTCCTTGCCCTCCGGCATCGAGATGATGCTTATTTCAGTCCCCAGTTGCGCTGGGCCACCCAGCCAGCCTTTTGGGCCCTGAACCTTTTCTGCCAGTGCGTTTCGGCATACCTCGATGCCTCGCAAAGTGGCGGCGCTGCCGGCGGCATCGGCGTCGAGGGATAGGCAGATATGTCTGGTAAGGCCCTTCAGAATGGCAATCTGGTTCTCCGTGAGGGCGGTTCCCATTGAAGCAATCACATTCCGGAAGCCATGCTGATGGGCGGTGAGGACATCCATGTACCCTTCCACTATAACGGCTTTCCCCTGCTGGCGGATAGATTCTTTTGCCCGGTCGATACCGTAGAGTACGGAATTTTTGGCAAAAACCGGACTCTCGGCTGAGTTCAGATATTTGGGCGTAGAGTCGTCAAGGGCGCGCGCCCCGAATCCTATCACCCGACCTTTGGGATCGGTTATGGGGAACATCAACCGTCCCCGGAACCGGTCGTAGGCCCGGTCCTCCTTGGCGATGAGCAGGCCGGCGGATACCATCTCGGTCTCCTTGTATCCCTGCTTCTGTAAATAATTCTTGAGTCCATCCCATGAATCCAGGCTGAAGCCCAGCCGGAATTCCTTAACCGTCTCAGGTGTGAGATAGCGATTCTGGACATATTTCCTGGCGTGCTCTGCGGCGGGAGATTCAAGTAAAAGCTGGTGATAGTAATTGGCAGCCGATTCGTTTATCTCATGCAGCCTGGGGATTCGTTCATCCTCAAATGCCCTCTGTTTCCTTTCGGGAAGCGTGATGCCCGCTCTCGGTGCCAGGATTTTCAAGGCCTCACTGAAATCCAGGCCCTCCTTTTTCATCATGAAGGAAATCAAGTCCCCGCCTTCATTGCACCCGAAGCAGCGCCAGCTTTGCCGTTCCGGGAAGACGAAGAAGGAAGGCGTCTTTTCCGTGTGGAAAGGACACAATCCCCGGAAATTCCGCCCCGCTTTTTCCAGCTCAACGTATTCGGAGATTATGCTGACGATATCCAGTCTTTGTTTAATGTCTTCGGCTGTGTTCACTTGAGAACCTCTTCGGCTGTACGGAGTGCATACAGGTCGGTCATGCCGGCAATATAGTCAACAGCGGCGCGAGCCACATCACTACTCTCCCTTACCGATTCATCCGGCAGTCTGGCAGGATTTTGGGTGAAGTATCGGTAAAGCCCTTTAATCATCTCTCTGGCTTTCAGGGATTCCACTTCCGTAGCGCTGGCATCATAGACCCGCTCGAAAAGGAAATCGCGCAAACTGTTCATGGCCTCAAGTACTTTGGGACTCAGAGAAATTGTCGGCATCGTTTGAGTTCCTTCCAGGCCGGTGGCCGCCCAGGAATTGGAGACAACATTGCTGACCAGGGTATTGACCCTGGCCGAATGACTATGCCCCAGGACGGTGACTGTCGAATGAGGCAAATCATCGCTGGTGATAAGGCCGGCTCTGATGGCATCGCCGATATCGTGATTTATGTAGGCGATAGTGTCGGATATTTTGCAAATCTGGCCTTCGAGAGTATCGGGGGCGTCCCAGTTTTCCCCTAAAATCCCTTCGCGGGATTTCGAGTGTTTAAGTATACCTTCTCTGACTTCCTCTGTCAAGTTCAGTCCTTTCCCATCGTTTTCCAGAACCTCCACCACTCTGAGGCTCTGTTCGTTATGCCTGAAACCTTCGGGATACAACTCATTGAGCACTTCCTCTCCCACATGCCCGAATGGAGTATGTCCCATGTCGTGGCCCAGGGAAATAGCTTCAGTAAGGTCCTCATTCAGATTAAGTGCCCGGGCAATAGTACGGGCAATCTGGGAAACTTCCAGTGTGTGGGTGAGTCGAGTAACATAGTGATCCCCCAGCGGGGCAATAAAAACCTGGGTCTTGTGCTTCAGTCGCCGAAAAGCCTTGCAGTGGATAATCCGGTCCCGATCCCTCTGGAACTCGGTGCGCATCGGTGACGGCTCTTCGGGGCGATCACGGCGGGCCCGGCTGCTCCTGGCCGCGAAAGGAGACAGTAAATTTTCCCTTTCTTCCAGTCGGTGTTGAATACTGCTGGCAATATCCATGTTTGCAATTTATGGGAGCTGGTAGCAAAGCACCCCTTGAAATTTATCAATCAGACAGAGCGGCGCGGGCGGCGGCCAGCCTGGCAATGGGCACCCGGAAAGGAGAACAGCTGACGTAATCCAGTCCGATCTGATGGCAGAATTCAATCGAAGAGGGGTCCCCTCCATGCTCGCCGCAGATGCCCATCTTGAGATCGGTCCGTGTTTCCCTGCCTTTTTCAACTGCAATGCGCATCAGTTCGCCCACGCCGGTGCGGTCCAGGGTCTGGAACGGGTCCCGCTCATATATGCCCCGCTCGACATATTCCTTGAGGAATTTCCCGGCATCGTCGCGGCTGAAGCCGCATCCCATTTGAGTCAGGTCATTGGTGCCGAAGCTGAAAAATTCCGCCTCGGCGGCGATTTCATCGGCGGTGACCGCCCCCCTGGGAACTTCGATCATGGTGCCGATTTTGATTTCCGGGGGCCGCTCTCCTGCCTTTTCTGACTTGATTTGCTCGAATGTATCCAGCACAATTTTCTTCTGGTTCATCAATTCCTTAGCATGGCCTACCAGGGGAATCATGATTTCCGCCTTTGCCCCTTCTACAGCGTAGGCGGCTTCAATCACGGCCCTTGCCTGCATGGCGGTAATCTCCGGATAGGTTATGCCCAGACGGCAGCCACGATGGCCAAGCATCGGGTTAAATTCGTGGAGCGCCTCCACCTTTTCCCTGATCTTTTCGATACCGATGCCCATTGCCTCGGCCATCTCTTGCTGCCCTGCCTCATCGTGGGGGACGAACTCGTGCAATGGCGGATCGAGGAAACGGATGGTTGCCGGCCTTCCTTCAAGCGACTTGAGGATATCGATGAAATCCTGGCGCTGGTAAGGCAGCAGTTCATCCAGCGCCCGTCTGCGCCCTTCTTCGTCCTCGGCAAGTATCATTTTGCGCATGGAGATAATCCTGGCGCCCTCGAAGAACATGTGCTCCGTCCGGCACAGGCCGATTCCCTCAGCCCCGAACTTGATAGCTGTCGCCGCATCGCCTGGCCTGTCGGCATTGGTGCGCACCCCCAGCCTGCGGGTTCGATCGGCTATATCCATCAGCTTCTTGTACCACCGGTTGCTCGCCGGGTCGGCATCGACCACCGGCACCTGGCCTTCGTACACAATTCCCCTGGTGCCGTTTAAACTGATCCAATCGCCTTCGCTGAGCGTTTTGCCGGCGATTTTGACGGTGCGTGCTGCGTAGTTGATATCGAGATCACCGCAGCCCACGATACAGCACTTGCCCCATCCCCTGGCTACCAGTGCGGCGTGACTGGTCATCCCGCCGCGGGCGGTGAGGATACCTTCGGCAACGTGCATGCCATCGACGTCCTCCGGACTGGTTTCGGTACGAACCAGAATGAGCTTTTCGGCCTTCTTGCCCTCTTCGCGCGCCCGCTCGCTGTTGAGGATAATCTTACCGATAGCGCCACCCGGGCCGGCGGGGAGCCCCTTGGCCAGCTGAACTGCTGTTTTTTCGGCGGAGGGATCGAGCATGGGATGCAGCAATTCGTCGAGCTGGTCAGGGTTGACCCGTCCGAGCGCCGTCTTTTCGTCGATCAGCCCCTCATCCACCATGTCCATGGCCATGCGTATTGCGGCTGTGCCATTGCGCTTACCCACCCGTGTCTGCAGCATCCAGAGACGGCCATGCTCGATGGTGAACTCCAGGTCCTGCATGTCTTTGTAATGTTTTTCCAGCTTGTCACGAATATCGACAAGCTGACTGTACAGCTCAGGCATTGCCTCTTCCAGAGAAGGAAGCATGTCATTCTGTCCCGGCTGTTTGCAGTAATTATTGAGAGCATGGGGGGTACGAATGCCGGCGACTACATCCTCTCCCTGGGCGTTCACCAGCCACTCTCCATAGAAGTTGGGGTCGCCGGTGGCAGGGTCACGGGTGAAGGCCACGCCGGTGGCGCTTTCCTCTCCCATATTGCCGAAGACCATGGTTTGCACATTGACCGCCGTTCCCCACTCTTCCGGGATCCCCTCAACTTTACGGTAGGCGATAGCCCTTCGGCCGCGCCACGACTGGAAAACGGCCCTGATGGCCCTCATGAGCTGTGCCCATGGATCATCCGGGAATTCTTCGCCCAGCCCCTCTTTCACCTTTGCCTTGTACTGCTCGCACAGGGTTTTGAGGTCTTCGGCGGAAAGCTCGGTATCCAGCTTGTAACCCTTCTCTTCCTTCATGTTATCCATTAGTTTGTCCAGCTGAGCACGAATAGCCATCTCGTCATTTTCAGGCTCGACCCCGGCGGCCTTTTCCATGACTACGTCGGCATACATGGTAATCAGGCGGCGATAGGCATCATATACAAAACGTGCATTGCCGGATTGAGCAATCATGCCGTCAACCGTGGCGCTGGAGAGGCCTACATTAAGGACCGTCTCCATCATGCCGGGCATCGACTTGCGCGCCCCGCTAATACCGTTCAATATCAATCTGGTTGATTTTCTGTTCAAGTACTGCCTTGCGTTCCATGAGGGAGTCAATCTCTTTCTGCACGCTGTATGAGTTTTTTATACCTTCCATTTCCCGCTCAAGATCAGCAAGCACCAGGGCTGTGCGCCAGTCACAGCTTTTCTTGATAGAGACAACATCTCCGTAGATATGGTCTCCGAGGTAGAGTATTTCATTTCCCTGCAGATTAAGATCCCGCTGGAGCTGTGTTGAACCGCCTCCCTGTGGCGATCGAAGAGATCACAGAGTTGCTACGTCACGAACCACTTTCGCTTGAGACGCCTGTGGGCGAGGACGAAGATAGCAGACTGGGGGATTTCGTTGAAGACACGGCGAGCCCAGCGCCCGGGGATCTCGCCTCACATCAACTGTTGAGAGAGCAGATAAACAACGTCCTGGATGAACTGACGCCGCGCGAGAAGAAGGTTGTCGAGCTCCGATTTGGCCTGAGGGATGGACGAAGCTGGACGCTCGAAGAGGTCGGGGACGAATTCAAACTGACCCGCGAAAGGATTAGGCAGATCGAGCGTCAGGCGATCCGGAAGTTGCGCCACCCGAGTAGAAGCAGACGGCTTATTGACTCGATGGAGCTGTAGAGACACGGGAGACAGTGACCAACACACGTACGTGCTTATCGGGTCCGCTAGTTGGCTCCTTCAAGCGTGCTACGTGGCGGAAGATCGTCTGAACCTGAGCCAGAAGACGACGGCAACGATAGCGATAGCGATGGCTGCAGCCACAATCCAACCCCATGGAGTGGAGCCGTTCACAGTCACGCGTATCTCAACGGAAGGTGGTTCCTCGGATACAAGCGGGTCGGTATCGAAGTTCAGCGTGACCATGTAGTCCCCAGGAACCATGTCCCCGGGCGGTGCTATCGTTACCTCTACCTCGCGCTCATCGCCGGGTCCGAGAGCTTGTAGGTCACTCGGATCAAAATCGACTTGCCACTGGCCTTCAACATCAGGCGTGCTGGCGGAGAACGTGACGGATTCGAAGGTGGCCGTCCCAGAATTGGTCACCACGATAGCCACATTGGCCTGATCTCCAGCCGTCGCTTTGGTGCTATAACGGCCGGTCGTTGTCTCGGCGGACAGAGAGTACTGGGGATCGATATTAGCCGACAAAGTGGCCGTGTCTTGCAGTTCCCCATCCTGAGATATTGCCTCCAGGTCTATGGAGTACTCCTTGGGCTCAGGGTAG
>JAWOBB010000066.1:0-2955 GCA_046498265.1 Dehalococcoidia bacterium
GGTGCCATCCTCAACCACCGCCACTGCAGTCTCATCGCAGGAGGTCTCGATTCCGAGGATTTTCATATGAAGGTGACAATCTCCTCCAGGGGTTTGCGCTTTATCCTGGATGGTGGTTTGGCTGGCACGCCGATCGAGAGCATGGCCAGGGCAAACCAGGGTTTCTTGACCCCCAGCATGGCTTCGATTTCAACCCGCCCCAGTTCCAGGGGAAGCACCACCCAGCATCCCCCATATCCCAGTGCCGTGGCCGCCAAATGAAGGTTCTCTATTGCCGCCGAAATCCCCTGCAAACCCTGATTGTATATAGGCTGCTTGCCGGGGTCCCTATTGGGATAAGGCCTGCTCAGAGCCACGATAACCACCGGAGCATCGAATACATTCACCGCTCCGAACCGCCTGTTTTTCAGCGCCCTCTTTCTGGCTTTGGTTTCGGCTTCCTGAATGTGCGCATCCAGCAGGGCATTGACCATATCCTTGAGATTGTCGATCACCTGCCTGTCACGGACAACTAGGAAATGCCAGGGCTGCTCGTTCTCCGGGCTCGGCGCCCTCCGTGCCGCTTCGAGCATGGTCATCAAGTCCTCTTCCTTTACCGGATCATCGGTAAAGTGGCGAACACTTTTCCTCCGTTCTATAACCTCAAAAAAATCCATCAGTAGTCACATTATAACATCTCCATTTCAAACTGATATAATCAGGGAAAATCCTTAGAAATCACTATTTTCAAAAGGAGGTAATATGGTAACTACCGAGAGAACCAGAATCCAGACTCGGGGAAATTGTGATATCATCGACATCACCAGGTACGTATCCGAAGCAGTGAAAAACAGCGGCATTGAAGAGGGAACGGTAACCGTATTTGTCGCGCACTCCACCTGCGGGATCAGCACCGTGGAATACGAACCGGGACTGATCTCCGACCTTCAGGCCCTTTTCGAGAGGATAGCTCCGGAAGGGATACCTTACAAACATAATGATAAATGGGGGGACGGAAACGGCCATGCACATGTGCGTTCCACTCTTCTAGGAACCTCTCTTGTTGTCCCCATAAGCGATAATCATCCCATCCTGGGCACCTGGCAGCAGGTGATCCTGATCGATTTCGACAACCGCGCCCGCACCCGGGAAATTATCTTCCAGCTTATGGGCGAGTAAGTATTGACGTCAGCACCGGCTACAGTATATACTATCCCGTGAAGACTAGTGCTATCATCAGCGAACTAGGCTGTCGGGAGGTTAAACATGTTCGCCAAAATGGCCCGGATGCTCGCAGTAATAATCAGTGTTGGAATATTGCTGGGTTTGCTAATCCCATTGACCTTCGCCCAGGTGGCTGACCACGTAGTGATAGGGGAAATATACATTGATGAGAAAAACGCAGGCAGCGAATGGGTCGAACTGTATAATCCCGGAACTTCAAGCGTTGATATTGGAACCTGGGTGATCGATACCAAGTCCGATACTGATGCAGACATAACGCTTCCATCGGGAGCTGAGATCGCCCCCAATGGCTTTTATTTTATTGGCGACCAGAGCGGGGGTTCCTGGAATCCGGATAACGGCGACTGGTTAGCCCCGGATTATACGGAAACGATGGTTTTAGCCGATGCGGACGGCTGGGTCCGCCTTCGAATGAGCTCAGGTGGGACTGTTGTGGATACCTTTGGCTGGGGAACAGCAGACACTTATGAAACTTCGCCTGCCGACGCGCCGGCTGAAGGCGAAAGCCTGCAGCGAAAAGTAAATAGCGGCACAAATGAAGACGGCTCACATGGCCCTGCCTGGGATTCAAACGACAACAGCAGCGATTTCTTCATCCAAACCTCTCCCGACCCCCAGAACTCCAGCCAGGCTTTGCCCCCAATCCCCGAAATAACCATTATCCTGTTGATAGCAACTGGCTTGGTAGCTCTAGGCGGGTATCTCTGGTGGAGACGCCACCGGCTCGTGCACCCCTGTGCTCTCTGATATTTAGAGATACAGGGGTTTTCCGTCTCGCTTTGACCGTGGGTTAACATTGCGGATTCCCCATTAATGTGCCAGGCTGAAAGTTGAGGAAGGGATACCCCCGCTCCTTTAAATGAACTTGGAACTCGGTAATCTTCCCCTGGCTGATAAACGCGGTATCATTCGCACATTGGCCGAAGAGCTGTCCGAGGTGAACCGGAAACGGATCAGCAAGTTCGGCGCCGCCAGATTACCGTGCGCTTTGCTCCGGCAATGGGTTCAGTTACGAACGCCTCGATACGAAGGGGGGAATGGGGGAGTCAGGGTTCTTAGGCTTGCGGCTCTGTAGGTATCACGCTCAAGAAAGTCCCTTCCGGGCTTTCGTTTAAGTCCATGGTTAACCCTTCGACATGCGGTGAGAGCATGGCATCGACGAGGAGCACTTTGACTTCATCCTGCTCCACGATATAGTCACCCGGCTTTTCCTTGTCCATCATCAGACTTAAATTGCCGTCCTCGGTAGGCACAAGCCTCAACGCCATTTCTGAATCCGCAGTATTGGCGACCAGCAGTTTCTTCAGATGATCCTTTGCTCGTTCCGTTACAGTTACCATCGTTTACCTCCTTTACTTGAAAACTGGTTTTTCAAACAGAAATAAGCCATCCAATGCTACGCTCTGGGTCTTCCACACCAACGAGCTTATATCTTTAGGGGGTTAATGCTGTTATCGAGTGAGGCTAATTTGCAGATCTTTACATGCCTGCATTCGAACTGGCTGCGTTCTGAGCGTTTCTTGGAATTTACAATTTATGGAGGAATCTGTTTTAAAGAAGAGCGCCGTTTTAAAAAACAGCACTTCATTTGAGTTGCTTGGATAGTGTAACATATGAATAATAACTATGCAATGATGGGATGGTAGAGCGAACTTCCTTTGCCGGCTGACGGGCCATTTTCCCTGTCTTATTAACGAGATTGATTGCTCTGCCATGCATTTTATGCCAAAT
>JAWOBB010000069.1:0-3361 GCA_046498265.1 Dehalococcoidia bacterium
GTTTTTTCAGGAAGTGGAAAAGATCGTTGGAAAGGGGAATATCACCGCCGACAAGGAAGATATCATTGTCTATTGCCGCGATGAGGTATCGCAAGCCCTGAAATCCTACATGGCGGACTATGCGGTACTGCCGGAAACGACCGAACAGGTCCAGGCCATCGTCAGGCTGGCCAACAAGTACAACGTGGCCCTGTACCCTTACTCCTACGGAACCAATCTGAGCGGCGGCACCTCACCTCGCAAGGGGGGTGCCATGATGGTCCTGCGGAAGATGGACCGGATACTGGAAATCAACGAGGAGACCAAGACGGCCACGATTGAATCCGGTGTCAACTGGGGAAAACTGATTTACGAGACTCAGAAGCTCGGGCTCGAACCTTTACCGCTGGGCGGCGGCCCGCATACCGGCGGACCCATCGGGAATTACAGCCTCGGCGGCGGGCCCACCGGGGCCATCGATCTGAACGAGGTGGTGGCGCTCGAAGTCGTACTGGGCAACGGCGAGATTCTCAGGACGGGTTCCATGGCCTTCCAGGGACACGAAGAGATCAATCCCTATTTCCGCATCGCCTGGGGCCCGAATCTGACTGAGCTATATCGCGGGACGATGGGCTCGTTTGGAATCATCACCAAAATGGTACGTCGTCTCTACCCTGTTCGTCCCATTGAGGAGCCGATTCAGATCGGTTTCCCGGACCTTGCCTCCTGTGTCGAAGGAATGAGGAATGTCGTCAATCTGGGCATTTGCAAGCAGGTTACCGCTTTGAATCGAATCCAGGCGGCTGCCATCGCGACACCGCCGGAGCTGTTAAAGGATAAAGCGGCCTATAAAGCGGTAGAGGATATGATGGCTGCCTGGCTGATGGTCGCCCGGATCAGCTGCCATAATGAGGATCAGGCAAATGTCTATCGAAAACTCATCACCGATACCATCACCAGAGCTGGCGGCGGCCTGGTTCAGTACGAAGGTAAGTTCCAGGAGAACCTCAATGAGCTCTGGGGCGGCAGCTCCGTGGCGGCCTGCCATTACCTGCGTCACGAACCGAACCTGATGGCTTTTTTCTATGTGCCCCCTTCCAGGATAGTCGGCGCCTACGAAAAAACCATGGAAATCGTCAGGAAACTGAACTATCCCATGACCTCACCTTCCGGTGACGTCTATGAGCCCAGGATGTACCTGGCACCCTGGGAGAGGACGGAAACTTTTATGATAGAATTCGATGTGGAATTCGACCCGCTGAATCAGGAATCGATTGACCGGTTCCGCCAGTTCATGGGGATGTTTTTCGAGGCCACCATTAAATACGGGTCGCCTCAGGCCAGTGCCGGTTTCTTCCGCAACTTTGAACAGGGCTTACTGCCAAGTTACTCTAAACTCTTAAGGGATATCAAGAATACGACGGACCCCAATCACATCATGGCCCCGGCGGCGGTGTTCAAGGACATGTGAGGTAAGATTATGGCAAAAGCAAATTATAAGAAGCTTTTCTCACCGATAACCATCAACAAAATGGAGCTGGAACACCGCATCGTGATGGCCCCGGCTCATGAAGGGCTGGCTCACGGCGGATACTGCACCCCGGAATACAGCGATTACTACCTGCGCCGGGCCGAAGGCGGGGCGGCCATGATCGTGCTGGGGGCCCTGGCCGTCAATCCCCGGCCGTTCCCGGCGCCACGCCTGAGCGGGGACGAATACATCCCCGGCTACAAAGAGATGGTGGCGCGCATCCACAGCCGGACGAATACCAGAATCGTGCCCCAGCTTTATGATTTCGTGAAGGCCGCCCGGGGCTGGCGCATGGATATCAACGATTATCCCCAGGAGGATATCCCCAAAGTTCTCGATTACTTTGAGGCCGGGGCTCTGCGGGCACGCGAATGCGGATTCGACGCAGTGGAGATCCACGCCGCTCACGGCGTGCTGCTGGCCGATTTCCTTTCTCTCAAGAACAAGAGAAAGGACGAATACGGCGGCAGTAAGCTGGAAAACCGGATGCGGCTTACCGTCGAGGTTTACGAGAGGATGCGCCGGGCACTGGGCCCCGATTTTCCCCTGGGCATTCGCATCAACGGCGATGAGTTCATCATCGGCGGCAGCACCATGAAGCAGTCGACGGAGACGGCGGTGAAACTGGCCGAGCTGGGGCTGGACTACATCAGCGTCTCAGTAGGTGGCAAATACGACGATTCATACGGGACGGACCCCTGGGGACTGACCTTCCCCTATCCGCCCTGGGGCGGCTACAGCGGTTTCCGGTGCATGCCGGAGAAATATATGCCGGAGGCCACCAATATCTATATCGCCGAAGCCATCCGCAAGGCAGTACGTGATGCCGGATATCAGACCCCCATCATGGGGGCGGGGAGGATCACCACCCCGGCACTGGCGGAGCAGCTTCTTGAGGAGGAAAAAATCGACCTGGTCGGCGTCTGCCGCCAGATCATCCGGGACCCCGACTGGCCTAAGAAAGCGAAGGAAGGCAGGGCCAAAGAAATTAAGAAGTGCGCCTATTGCAATAACTGTATTGAGACAGCGACTGTAGGACCCGGCGGGTACTGCAAGCTGGCCAAAGAAAAGGAGTAGACATGATTCCGATAATCGATTTCCAGGAACGCTCACTGACCGGCCCGGTAATGAAGGGCGACGAATTCGATATGGAGTTCTCGATGAAGGTTCGGGAGCTGGTCAAGAAGTACGACATCAAGTACAATGCCGAGGAGCTGGTCGTCGATGACGAGACGGCGGACAAAGTCTTTCAGGCAGGTGTGGACCTCCTTGCCGAGATCGGTGTCTTCCATATGGATACCGAGCGGGTGGTGAAGTATACCAAAGATGAGGTCGAAGAGGTTGCCCGGGAACGCCGGGAGAATCCGGGTAAACACACATTTGGTCTTGGTAAAGAACAGGTCACCGTCGAATATCGAACCGGAGCCGATACCCGTCCGCCGACCCTTTACGCCGGGCCGTGGGGGGTTGCCAAAGAGGACTGGTTTGCCCCTTACGTTCAGTCGTTTGTACAGGAAGAAACGGTCGAGGCTCTGGGGATTTGTGCCGGGGTCGGCAAGATCGGGGAGAGGGGGGTGAAGGCCGGCACACTGTCTGAAATGTGGGCCGGTTTCTGGGAGCAGGCCCGAATTCAGGAAGTGCTGGAAAAGGTCGGCAGGCAGGGCATGCACCTGGGGCTGCTGGCTACCGTCAGTACCCCGGCCGGGATCATGGGCATGATCAGGGACGGGGTGCGGGGCCCTCACGATACGCATATCGGCATACATATCGTGCCGGAGCAGAAGTTCAACTGGAATCAACTGATACTGGCGCAATTCTGCGAGGACCGGGGCATCGTGCCCTGGCAGAGCG
>JAWOBB010000058.1:0-20342 GCA_046498265.1 Dehalococcoidia bacterium
AATCAAGCCGAATGGCAGAATCAAAAGAAGGACATTCCGGGCAAATAGAATATAGATGATCTCCGATTTTCGTACCAGCAGATCACCATAATTTTCGGGATAGATATAATACGTCAGGACGCCGATGTTCACAAACAACATAATGCAGGCGATGCGCCATTGACCGGCGACGGCCGGTATCAAGGGGTAAATCCAGATGATATACTGCGGAGATAGCACCTTGGATGTGAGCATGAATGCCAGAACTGCCAGAACTGCATAGTTGATCAACAGGGTATCCTCTTCGATATTGTTCATTGATTTTTTGTGGCGGGTGTAAAGCGCGTATACGATTGCAAGCACAAGGAGCATAATGAAAAACGATGCATGCGACAGGCTGTCCGAGAGTGGCGTATCCATATGCCATGCACCATAGTCGAATCGCATCTCGCCATCGAGGAGGCCGAAATCGCTGCCCAGCAAAATCACAGAGGCATAGGTGCTTTCGATCTGCAACCCCCGGTCGAAGTGATAGGTATAGGAATCGATGAATCCACCAACATCGAGGCAGAGGCAGGGAATGACGATGATCGCCAGCGTAATCCCGAAGGCCATAATTCCCTTTACCAGGGGGTTAAACTCTTTTCTTTTCACAAAATACATTGCAAAAAGCGGTGCGATGACGATCGGGTAGGTCTTCAGCATAATGGCGATACAGAGCAGAATCCAGGCAGTTGCGTGCCATCGGCGGATAAATGCATAAATGGCACACAGCACCAGGACAGCCGGCGCCACATCGAAGCGCTCGGTAATTAATGGCCCGCCGGCGGCGGCAACAATTGTATAGGTGAGTATAGCAATCCGGGGGGACCGCCCCAACCTTCGGGAAAGATCGGCGATGACCAGCAGTCCAATCAGGTCAAAGATCAGCATTTCGATGGCAAATGGAACCTGATAGTGGAGCGAATTTGATGTGAACAATCGGGGCAGTAAAAAAACGGGAAGGGCTATTGGTGGGTATTCGAAGGTAAAATCGCGATAAGGGATATCTCCGGCAAACACATGTTCGGCAATATTATAAAACACGAGAATGCTGTAATCGCCCTCCCAGTCATCGGCAAAAGCGCCACGGTAGAATACCATAAAAATGAGTACGTGAATCAATGCGAAAAGTGCGAGAAGCCAACGATCTCTGTGCCGTGCATTCCAGAGTGCGTTCAAAAAGTTCATGCGCGATGGTGAACCTTCGATAATACTGCTCGTATAATACTAAATACCGGAGCGGTTCACAATCTATGCAGATTTAAAGAGAATTCCGTGATGGCGTACTTGTGGCTGCCTGGCCGAAATTGGGCGCGCCGAGATGAAGTGGTACGATTACTGGATCATTATGCTGTTGACCCGCCAAATCCATTTTGTCCTGGCACTGAGCCGTTTCCCGGCTATATCAGATAAGTAATAGAAAGTGATCGGGGGGAAATAGGCTAACAACAAACCGGCTTCACATATTTTCTAAATGACCTCTTTCCCTAAAACAGGGCCAGCTAAAATTACGATTCTCATTCAGCCATCCTGCCCTTCTGCAACTAAAAACAAAAAAGTTACTTTAGCTATGTCACTACCTCGAACGGAAAACGGTTGTTTTGTGACACACCCCTGAAGGGGGAAGGGGGGGGATTTGAATTATCCTTTATGAACCGAACCCAGATACATCAAAATCGCCCCGCAGGCCGCCACGTTCAGCGATTCCGCTTTCGCCCCGGCAACGGGGATTTTAACTCGGTAATCGGCAAGCTCGAGCAAATCCCGTGAAGGCCCGGCTGCCTCATTGCCCAGCGCAATCACCAGTCTATCCTGAGACCGCAGCAATTCCGGGGCTCCTGCGCCGCGAACATCGGCGACGGCCAGCGCCAGGCCCTTCCCCTTGAGCTTCTGCGCCAGGTCAAGATAAGCGGCACTCCGCCTGATCCACAGCGACAGTACCGCTCCGGCAGATGCCTGAACGCATTTCGGTGAAAACGGATCGGCGCATCTCTGGCTCATAATAATGCCATCGAAGCCGAAGGCCGCGGCGGTGCGGATAAGGGTGCCCACGTTGCCGGGATCCTGCACATCCTCCAGCAACAGAATCCTGCCGCCGGCATCCGCGGGCAGATTTTCGGCATAAGTAGCCGTAGGCAGATTGACAACCGCTATGATCCCCTGAGGAGTCTCGGTATTGGTGATGGTTCGGAACTGCTTGTCGGTGAGAATGCGGGTTTGATATTCGCCAAATGCGGGAGGAACCTTTTCCCTGGCCAGAATCTCGATGATGCTCTCCGGGCTGCTCTGTGCAATCTGCCTGACGGCCCGCTCGCCTTCTATCAGGAATGCCCCCGATTCGTCCCGTCCCTTGCGGGCGGAGAGCTCCTTGTAACAACGGAGGGGTTTGAGGGGAAAACTTGATTTCGGAGACACAACGCCCTTATTATACATGAATGACGCTGAGCCAGCCGAGAGTTAAACTTCCTCAAGTAACAACAGGTATGCTAAACTCAAAAGGTATGTTACGGATATCTTCCCTCAAATGGCGTCAGAGCGGGGTCCTCTTTTGCACGGCGGTAATAGTAGTTACCATTGATCAAATTACCAAATTCTTCGTGAGGTCCAATATGGATTTATCGGAATCGATTCCCGCCGAGGGTCGATTCCGACTCACGTATTCGACCAACAGCGGCAGTATATTCGGGCTTTCGCTTGATGCTACGTTCCTGCTGGTAATGGCCCCGGTCATTATAATGGCAATTCTCTGGCTCTATTTTTACTACCTGCCTCCGTCAAGCCGGTTTCTGCGATGCGGTCTTGGTTTGCTGCTGGGGGGAGCCATCGGCAATCTGATCGACCGGTTTCGAGCAGGTGAGGTAACCGATTTCATCGACATCCGGTTGTGGGGTGATTTCCACTGGGCTGCCTTTAACGTGGCCGACGCTGCAATCACCGCGGGAATAGTGATGGTAATTTATTATCTGATACATGAACTCAGAAGCCAACCATGAATCCCCTTTCAGAAACGGGTGCATATCGAACCCAGATAAACTGTGATATAATACCTCAACGAGGAACTGATGATTCTGTGGAATCTGGACCTTCTTATCGAAGAGCCCGGCGTCTTCTTCACCGTGATTCCCCTGGCCATTTTAGCCCTGCTCCCCATGCTGGTTTTTCATGAGGTAAGCCACGGCTGGGTGGCCAACCTGCTGGGGGACGATACGGCCAAAAACATGGGCCGACTTTCTCTTAATCCATTATCCCATCTCGACCGGCTGGGGACCATAATGCTGCTCATAGTCGGGTTCGGATGGGCCAAGCCGGTCCCGGTCAATCCTTATCGGCTGAACATGGAACCGCGAAAGGGCATGGCTGTCGTCGGCGCCGCCGGGCCTCTCTCCAATTTTCTCATGGCCGGGTTGTTCTCTCTATTCTTCCAGGCAGATGTACTGGAACTGCCCGGCTCACTCTCCGCAGCCTCCTTCTCAGATGTATTCGCCCTGCTCGTGCTGCTGATCGTGCAGATAAACGTAATCCTGGGTGTTCTGAACCTGATACCGGTACCCCCGCTGGACGGCTTCCGCATAGTGGTAGGGATTCTTCCCCGGGAGTATGCTTTACCCTTCGCCAGACTGGAGCGTTATGCCCCCCAGATACTGCTGATCTTCATCCTGCTACTCATGTTCACCGGATTCCTGTGGGGCATCGTGGGTTCCCTCACCAACGCTTTTCTGGGACAGGAGGTATACTGATGAGCATCAAAAGAATCACCATCATCGGACTGGGGCTTATCGGCGGGTCGCTGGGACTGGCTCTAAAGAAGGCAAGAGGTGCTCAAATCGAAGTCACCGGCTGCGCCCGTCGTGACGAGGTGGCAGAGAAAGCCATCGAGCATGGAGCTGTAGATAGAACGGAATCCCGGCCGGGAAAAGCCGTAGCGGAAGCCGAACTCGTCATCGTGGCCACTCCGGTGATGGCTATAAAAGATGCCTTCGAGCAGATATCCGCTCACCTGTCTCCGGGCGCTATAGTAAGCGATGTCGGCAGCACCAAAGCGCAGATAATGAAATGGGCTCAGGAATCTCTCCCGCAGACGATCAATTTCATCGGCGGACACCCCATGACCGGGAAGGAAACCGCCGGCATCGATGAAGCCGAAGCCGGGCTTTTTGAAGGCTGTATTTACTGCCTGACCCCATCCCGACATGCAAGTCCGCAAGCCCTGAAATCGATGGAGGAAATGATTGGATGGATCGGTGCCAGACCGCTTCTTATCGAAGCAGAGCCTCACGACGAGCTGGTAGCCGGCATCAGCCACCTCCCACTGGTTCTCTCTTCAACACTGGTTGCCACGCTTGCCGAAAACAACCAGTGGCCGGATATGTCAAAGCTGGCCGCCAGCGGATACGGGGATACTACCCGCCTGGCCTCCGGTGACCCTGAACTATACTGTGGAATTTGCCTGACCAACCGCCAGGCCATCGTGGAGTGGGTCGACAGGTACATCCAGCGCCTCAAAGAATGTCGCCAGCTGATTACGGAGAACGAGGAGGGATTGAAGGAGTTCTTCCAGCAGGCCAGGGAATCGAGGGAAAACTGGCTGAAAAACGAGGGAAGCCAATTTAAAAAGTAAGGAGCCTGTCAAGTGGAGCAAGGCATCCGCAAACCCCGAACCCTTAAGGGGGAAATCGCCCCCCTTGCCGATAAGTCGATTTCACATCGGGCACTTATCCTCAACAGCCTGGCCGAAGGGAAGGCTCGCATTTCCAATTTCCTCCCGGCAGAAGACTGTCTTTCCACTCTTGCCTGCCTCCAATCGCTTGGGATAGAAATCGAACGGGACGGAAGTGAGGTTTCCATAACCGGGGCCGGAGAGAGCGGGTTCACCCCACCGGCAGAGGCACTCGATGCCGGCAACAGCGGCACCACCATGCGACTGATGTCGGGCTTGCTTGCCGCCCGGGGGTTCACCTCCACCATTACCGGTGATGCTTCCCTGCGCTCACGCCCCATGGGTCGAATCATTGAACCCCTCATCCTGATGGGAGCCAGTATCAGCGCCAGTGAAAACAAAGCTCCGCTTACAATCACGGGCGGGAATCTGCGCGGCATTCACTACCGGCTGCCGGTAGCCAGCGCTCAGGTCAAATCAGCCATACTGCTGGCGGCGCTCTCGGCCGAAGGGGAAACCATGATCGAAGAGCCGGCCGCCTCTCGCGACCACACGGAGCGGATGCTCCGGGCCATGGGTGCCGATCTGAAATCGGAAGGACTGACGATCACACTTGCACCGTCGTCGGCCCCCATGAAACCGCTCGATCTGCGGGTTCCCGGCGATATAAGTTCAGCGGCTTTCTGGATGGTGGCGGCATCCATCCATCCCGATGCCAGCATCAGGATATCGAACGTGGGTATAAATCCGACCAGAAGCGGCATCATCGAGGTATTGCAATCTATGGGTGCCGGCATCATAATAGAGAACCAGCGTATTGAAGGTGATGAGCCGGTGGCCGACTTAATCGTGGAATCAAGCTCTCTTAAAGGGATAGATGTTGGCGGGGAAATAATCCCCCGTATTATCGATGAAATCCCGGTGCTGGCGGTGGCGGCATCCGTAGCCGAGGGTAAAACCACCATTAGGGATGCATCGGAGCTTCGGGTCAAGGAATCCGACAGGATAAGCACCACCGTTGCGGAGCTTACCCGGCTGGGAGCCCGAATCGAAGAGCTCGGCGATGGTATGGTTATCCACGGCATACCGGGGTTGAAAGGCAACCGCTGTGACAGTCACGGGGACCACCGGCTGGCCATGTCGATGGCGGTGGCCGGACTTGTCGCCGAAGGGGAAACGACTATAACCAATGCCAAGGCAGTAAATATATCCTATCCGGGCTTCTGGAATGACCTGGAAAAACTGATGTAATTGCCAATGACTGAACACTCAAATCCGCTTCTCATCATCATATCGGGGCCATCCGGGGTTGGCAAAGACGCCATCCTGAGCAGGATGAGGGAGAAAGGCCTCCCCTTCTACTATTCCGTAACCGCCACCAGCAGGCCACAGCGAGCAGGCGAGGTCGACGGAGTAGATTATTATTTCATCGATCGGGCTGAATTCGAGAAGATGATAGGCAACGGCGAGTTTCTGGAATGGGCAAATGTGTATGGAAATCTCTATGGAGTGCCCAAAAAGACCATCAAAGAAGCGATGGCGGAAGGAAAGGATGCCGTTGTAAAGGTAGATGTCCAGGGGGCCGCCACCATCAAAAGGCTGGAGCCGGAAGCGGTCTCCATCTTTATTACTCCTCCTTCCATGGAAGAACTGGAAAGACGGTTAGTGGAACGAAAGACAGAATCGGGAACCAATCTGGAACGACGACTGAAGACAGCCCGCGAGGAAATGCAAAGCCAGTACTCTTTCGACCATGTTGTAGTCAGTCAGAAGGATGGAATCGATGAGGCAATTGCGGAAATCGAAGAGATTGTCAACAAGGAACGGGCACGACCTCGAGCGGCATCTCTAAAAAAGCTGGAACAGCAAAAAACAGCCGCCAGAGGCAAAGAAACCGTTGCAAAGTTAACCGCTGAACGAGCCGGTGAGGAAGTTTTACGAATACCCAGGAAATCTCGAAGGGAAGCCGGGCCACTTCGATTCATCCGTCGAACCTATACCAAATTGAGACGAAAAAAATGAACATTCTGATAGTTGGTGCGGGAGTGATAGCCTCTCGCATTGCCGCCATGCTGGTCAAACAGGGACATGACGTAACCATCGTTGACCAGTCTGAATCTGCGCTGGACAGCATCAGCCTGCGGCTGGACGTAAGGACAATTCAGGGAAGCGGGATCAACCCTAAAATCCTGGCGGAAGCGGACATCGCCAACACCGACATCGTGGTAGCGGTCACGAGGAACGATGAAAAGAACGTGATTACGTGTTTCATAGCCAAGGAACTGGGGGCAAAGAGGACGGTAGCCAGAATCCAGGACCCCGAATACCCCGGCTTTTTCCTTTCCCCCCCCAAATCTGCTACCGGCCCCAGAAGGATAGTTCGTCCCAAGAAAATAGGGGTAGATCTGCTTGTAAATCCGGAATATCTGGCAGCTGAACACATCCTGAATATGCTGTCGAGTCTCTTCGTTACCCCCATTGAAAACCTGGCTGACGACCTGGTGCAAATAGCGGAGTTTGCCATTGAAAACAAATTTTTAACTGATGCACCTATCCAGTCACTGGACTTCCCCGCACCCGGCATGATTGCATTAGTAGCCCGAGGCTCTGATGTTTTTGTCCCGGATAAAGAAACCATCCTGAAAATGAGTGACCATATTTATGTAGTCAGTGCCAAACGGAACATGGACACAATCGGCAAAATATTCAGCCGGCAAAAAAAACCTGCTAAAAACGTCATCATCGCCGGGGGAACTTCTATAGGGATCCATGTCGCAGAGGGACTGGAAAAGCTGGGGGCTAATGTAAAGCTCATTGAACCAAACAAGAACAGGTGTGCGGAGATTTCAAGGAAACTGTTTAAAACGGAAATAATTCAGAGTGAATTTACCAGCGAGGATTACCTGCGGGAGGAAGGAGTTCAGTCATGCGATGCGTTTGTAGCCGCCACCGAAGGGGACGAGTTGAATATTCTAATCAGTTTGCTGGCTAAAAAACTGGGAACGCGTCGCAGCGTGGCAATAGTCAACAGACAGGAATATATTTCCCTTGCTGAAGCAATCGGAGTAGACGTGGTGATTTCGCCTTTGCTTCTCGCCAACAACGCCTTCCTCCGCTTCATCAGGGAACCAAAAATCCGCTCTGTGGCTACACTTGCCGGTGGAGTAGCGGAAGCGATCGAAATGCCTGTCGACTCAGAGACACCGCTAGCCGGTCAAACACTGGAGCAAATCAAATTACCCCCCAATGTCATCGCTGGCGCAATTGTGCGCCATGGCAAGGTAATCATCCCGGATCCGCAAGAGACCATTCAGGATGGGGATCGATTAATCCTTCTCGGTCTACAGAAAAATATAATAACTGCTGAGAAACTTTTCGAGCGCAAATGAGGCTGTCCGTCGTTGTTCATTACTCGGCTCTTCTCCTGATAGGAATAGGGCTGTGCATGCTTCTCCCCTTCTTTTTCAGCCTGGGTTATGGGGAATCCGATACCTCCGCTTTCGGCATTGCCATACTCATAACCGGTGGCTCCGGGCTGCTGTTGTACCTGGCAACGTCGCGCAGTAGAGGAGTCTCCATCACCCGACGCGAGGCTCTGGCTTTCGTCACCCTGTCATGGATACTGGCTTCCCTTTTCGGGGCCCTCCCTTATCAACTGGCAGGCACCTTTTCCAGTTATCTGGACTGCTTCTTCGAAACAATATCAGGATTCACTACTACCGGGGCTTCCGTAATGACTTCAATCGAAGGAGAACCCCACGGCATTCTCCTCTGGCGTAATTTTACCCAGTGGCTTGGCGGTATGGGCATAGTGGTGCTTTTCGTTTCGCTGTTTCCCCTTTTGGGAATGGGTAGAGCTTATCTCTTTGAAGCCGAAGCGCCGGGACCGGAGGTCCAGCGTCTGAAAACACATATTCGTGACACCTCGCGAACCATCTGGATATTGTACCTGGGACTGTCCGTCCTGGAAATAATGTTTCTGGTCCTGGTAGGTAAGATGCCTGTGTTCGACTCTCTCTGCCATACTTTTGGCACCATGGCCACAGGAGGCTTTTCGCCGCGTGACCTCAGCATCGGGGCTTACGACAGCCTCTCCATAAATATAATCGTTATCTGTTTCATGTTCATGGCCGGAATCAACTTCGTACTGTATTACAACCTCCTGTGGAGGCGTTCCATCAAGAGTTTCTGGGAAAGTACCGAGTTTCGCCTTTATGCAGCCATTCTGGTTTTTGCCCTCCTGGTGATTGGGGGAGATCTGATCTTAAACGGGGACTATGCAGCGGACAGGGCCTTTGAAGAGGCGGCCTTCCACAGTGTATCGATTCAGACTACAACAGGCTTTGCCGTTTCCGATTTCGGTTCCTGGCCCCCGTTCTCACAAATAGGTCTGCTGGTTTTAATGATTATCGGCGCCTCTGCCGGCTCAACGGGCGGAGGCCTCAAGGTTGTGCGGGCCGCCATACTTCTTAAATACGCCCATCGTCAGGTGCTCATGGCCTTTAATCCTAAAGCGGTGATACCACTTCGGATGGGAGGAAGAGTTATATCGGAAAAGATCATATCCAGAATCATCGGGTTCACCATTATCTACCTGGTATTACTTTTTACAGGCACACTTATCATGGCTGCCCTCGAGCAGGATTTTGCCACGGCAGTATCTTCCGTCATAGCTACCATAGGCAACATCGGGCCCGGCCTCGGACTGGTAGGACCGGTGGAAAACTACGCTGCCATTTCAGCTCCCGGTAAAGTAATCCTCACCCTCCTTATGCTGGTGGGTCGGCTGGAAATACTGACTGTCCTGGCTATATTAACTCCCACTTTCTGGCGATGGAGATAAAATGAAGATAAAAAAGCAGAGCCAGTTGGCTCTGCTTTTACCTGCTGCCCTTTCCTGACTATCAGGATCTTCTGCGCGATTCCCTCCTGCCAGCCACTTTCAACCGCATCAGTGAGCGCCTCAAAGCCGCCTCGGCGCGAGCCGCATCGATGTTCGTCCCGGCTCGCTCTTCCATGCGTTCTTCAGCCCTCCTCCGGGCTTCTTCGGCACGGACAATGTCGATTTCCTCAGCACGTTCGGCACTATCGGCAAGAACGGTAATCTTGTTGTTCATCAACTCAAAGAAGCCGCCGCTGACAAATATGGAACTGTCCTCGCCCTCTTTGCGAATTATCAACTCCCCGGGCTTGAGCATTGTCATAAGAGGGGCATGGTTGGGAAGAATGGCCATCTCGCCATCGATGCCCGGGGCCACCACCAGGTCCACCTCATCGGAGTGAACCAGCCTTTCCCCGGTGACGATTTCAAGAACAAGCTTTGCCATGTTCACCTGCTATGCATTCATTGCCGCGGCGGTCTCCACGACGTCGTCGATGGTTCCCGCCATGTAGAATGCCTGTTCCGGGAGCTCATCATGTTTCCCTTCGAGTATTTCTTTAAAGCTCCGGATAGTCTCAGCCACAGGCACGTATTTGCCCGGCCTGCCCGTAAACTGCTCGGCCACGAACATGGGCTGAGAGAGGAACCTCTCAATCTTACGAGCCCTGGAAACCGCCAGTTTATCTTCCTCAGAAAGCTCCTCTAAACCGAGAATGGCAATAATATCCTGTAATTCCTTATAGCGCTGCAATACCTGCTGCACCCCCCGGGCTGTTTCATAGTGCTCCTGGCCGACAATCTGGGGATCAAGAATCCGAGAGTTTGATGTCAGCGGGTCCACCGCCGGATAGATGCCTTTTTCAGAAATAGACCTTTCCAGAGAGATAACGGCATCCAGATGGCCGAATGTGGTCACTATCCCGGGGTCGGTATAATCATCCGCCGGAACGTAGATAGCCTGGAAGGAGGTAATCGAACCGTTCCTGGTGGTAGTTATTCTCTCCTCCAGGTCGCCCATCTCGGTACCCAGTGTAGGCTGATAGCCTACCGCTGAGGGCATCCGGCCCAGCAGGGCCGAGACTTCCATGCCGGCCAGTATGTATCGATAGATGTTGTCGATAAACATGAGTACGTCCTGCCCCTCAACATCCCTGAAATACTCCGCCATGGTCAGGCCGGTAAGCGCAATCCGCAGCCGGCATCCGGGAGGCTCGTTCATCTGGCCGAACACCATCATCGTTTTGCTCAGAGTGCCGGATTCCTTCATCTCGTTCCAGAGGTCATTCCCTTCGCGCGACCGCTCGCCGACCCCGGCGAAAACCGAGTAGCCTCCGTGTTCGGTGGCGATGTTACGAATGAGCTCCATGATCACCACGGTCTTACCCACGCCCGCTCCTCCGTAGGCCCCTATTTTCCCTCCCCTGGTGAAGGGGGTTATCAGATCGAGCACCTTGATTCCCGTTTCCAGCTGCTGAGGTGTCGTTTCCTGTTCCTGAAGTGAGGGGGGAGGACGATGAATAGGCCATCTTTCCTCGGCTTCAACGGGCCCCAGATTATCGAGTGCCTCGCCCTCGACATTGAACAATCTGCCCAGGGTGGCCGGACCTACCGGCACTGCAATAGCCTGACCGGTATCCTCCACACTCATGCCGCGCTGCAGACCATCAGTCGGCCCCAGCGAAAGACATCGAACCCAGTTATTGCCGATATGCTGTTCCACTTCCAGCGTAAGCCTCTGCCCCCCCAGGTCCACCGTAAGTGCGTTAAACAAGTCGGGTAATTCATTCGACGGGAACTCACAATCGACCACTGTTCCCAGCACCTGTACTACCGTTCCTCTGGCCATATCAGCCTCCTTGGCTCAAATCCTTAATTTTATTTCCGAACTGCTGCGGCGCCCGCCGTGATATCCAGCAACTCGGTGGTGATCTGCTCCTGACGCAGCTTGTTGTATCTTAGAGTAAGTTCATCGACCATCTCATTCGCCGCATCAGTGGCATTGCGCATAGCCACCATCCGCGCGGATTGCTCACTGGCAATCGTCTCCAGCAGAACATGATATATTTTCATCTCGATGTATCTGGGCAGCAGTTGATCCAGCACCGTGGCGGGATCGGGTTCATAGATATATTCCACGTTGCTTCCCGCCGGCAACTCCGCCGGCTGTACGGGCAGCAACTGCTCAAAGACGGGTTCCTGAAAGGCCGTCGAGCGGAAGCGGGGATAGGCCACAAATACCTGGTCGATGGTGCCATCGATATAATCATCCATTACCACCCGAGCTATGGGCATAACATCACTGAACGAGGGCTTATCTCCCATGGCGGAGAACTCGGCCCTGACCTCATGACCAACCTGCAACATGAAATCCACACCCTTCTTCCCCACCGTCACCACGCTGACAGGTATATTTTGCTCCAGAATATAGGTATCGGACAGCTTGTTGACATTGGTATTCAAACCACCGCACAGGCCTCTGTCCGAAGTGAAATGAACGATGGCAATTCTGTTCACCGGCCGCTGCTCCAGCAACGGACAAATAGCAATATCACCAGCCGCCCGCTGTTCCATAAGGGGACAAACTGCCTCGGCCCCTCCGGGTTGAGCCGCCAGGTCGCCCATTACCTTGAGGAGCTTTTCGGAATAAGGCCTGCCCCGAAGCGCCCTTTCCTGAGCATTCCTCATCCTGGAAGCCGCCACCATCTCCATCGCCCTGGTAATCTTGGCGGTATTCCTAACGCTCGCTATTCTCTTTTTTATCTCCCGGATGTTCGCCATTTTTCAGACTTCTTTTAGCAGCTCAAATAGACATCGTTTCTTTGAATTCCTCAATGGCCCTTCCCAGAATCTGCCGCATATCATCCGAAAGCGTTCTATCCTTGGCTATTGTCTCGAGGATATACGCTCTGCTGCTTTCCATGAACTGTATGAATTCAACCTCGAAAGAACTCACCTTTTCAACAGGGATGTCATCCAGATATCCGCCGGTGACCGCAAACAGGACCACCACTTCGTGGGACATCGGCAGCGGTGCATATTGCCCCTGTTTGAGAATCTCGACCGTGCGCTTACCTCTCTCGAGTTGATTCCTGGTGACCTTATCCAGATCGCTGGTGCCGAATTGAGCAAACGACTGCAGTTCTCGATACTGGGCTAAATCAAGGCGCATGGTACCGGCCACCTGCTTTACCGCCCTAGTCTGGGCATCACCGCCGACGCGTGATACCGAGAGGCCCACATTGATCGCCGGTCTTACGCCCGCGTTGAAGAGGTCGCTTTCCAGGTAAATCTGGCCGTCGGTTATTGAAATCACATTGGTGGGAATGTAAGCGGAGATGTCGCCCGCCTGAGTCTCAATGATGGGCAGGGCGGTCAGCGAACCGCCGCCGCTGGCCTGATCGTACTTGGCAGCCCTTTCCAGGAGCCGGCTGTGAAGGTAAAAAACATCACCCGGATATGCCTCGCGTCCCGGCGGTCGCTGCAGGAGCAAAGACATCTGGCGGTAAGCCCAGGCATGCTTAGTAAGGTCATCATAGATAATTAAAGCATCCCTGCCGCTATCCATGAACTCCTCTCCCATGGCACAACCGGCATAGGGAGCCAGATATTGCAGCGGTGCCGATTCCGATGAGTTGGCCGCTACCACTATAGTATGTTCCATAGCTCCGTGTTTTTCCAGAGTGGCCACCAGTTGAGCCACCCTGGAGGTCTTCTGTCCGATGGCTACATAGATGCAGGCGAGGTCCCCGCCTTTCTGGTTGATTATCGCATCCAGGGCGATGGCGGTTTTGCCGGTGGCCCGGTCGCCGATAATCAACTCCCGCTGGCCCCGGCCTATGGGCACCATACCATCCACTGCCTTGATTCCGGTCTGCACCGGGGTATTAACGGACTGGCGATACACCACGTTGGGAGCCACCCTCTCGACGGGACGGGTCTTGGCCGCCGCTATGGGCCCTTTTCCGTCAAGCGGCCGTCCCAGCGAATCGACCACCCGTCCCATCAGACCATCCCCAACCGGCACCTCCACAATCCTGCTGGTACAGCGAACCTCATCGCCTTCCCTGATTTTCTGGTAATCGCCAAAGATGGCCGCACCAATGTTATCCTCTTCCAGGTTAAGGGCCAGCCCGATTATCTCATGGGGAAACTGGAGCAATTCCATGTACTTCGCCCCGGCAAGCCCATGAATACGGGCAATACCATCGCTTACCGAAACCACCGTCCCCACATCCACCGCACTTACGGTGGCCCCGAACTGTTCTATCTGCTGCTTTATTATTGAAGCTATCTCTCGGGCATTCGTTGCCATTGCCTACCTCCGAAGTCTCCCTTTTCTCGCAAATAAATTACCCAGCCGCAAGCAGCGAGGTGTCAATATGTCATTCCGGCCTCCGAGCCGGAATCTATCCCCACCCCACTATGGATTCCCGCCTTCGCGGGAATGACATTTGCGTAACAAGCCACGATGTATTGTAACTAAAGAGAATAAATCTGTGCAGAAAATCCCCATATGCCGGCTCTTCTCTATACTGCCCCTCCAACAATTTTCCTCTTCAGTTCCTGCAGCCGGCCGAGGAGACTCGCATCAACAACGCGGTCACCTACTCTGGCTACAAAGCCCCCCATAATAGCAGGGTCGACTTTTTTACTGATCTCAATCTTACTGTCGGTAAGACCGGCAAGCTGATCTTTGATTTTCAACTCGCTGCCCAAATCCATTTCCACCGCCGTGGTAACTTCGGCATGCTCAATACCTTTTTGACGGTCCATCAGCAGGTTGAACTCCCGGCTTATCTGCGAAAGCATTCCCGGCCGGCGTTTCAAAATCAACAATTCAGCCAGGTTCAGCGCCTTCCGGCTTACCCCCTTAAGGTTTTCGGTCACGGCCCGGGCTTTATCTTCAAACCTTATTCCCGGAGCCTCCAGAAGCCTGGCCAGCTCGGCATCCTCGAAAACCCCCATCATCAGTTCCAGATCCTCCCGCCATTTCTCCAGCGCGTTCTCTTCCAGGGCAATCTCAAATATCGCTTGAGCATGGCGTTTAGCTGCAATTTCTCCGGCCATAACCCTGTCTTACTCTTTTCCTTTGAAAGTATCGGCCCTGAGCACCTCTTCAATCAGCCTGCGGTGCTTTTCCTTATCCAGCTCCTCGTTGATAACCTTGCCGGCAGCAAGGATGGTCAAATCTGCAAATTGAGCGCGCAACTCCTCGAGGGCCTGATCCTTCTCCAGTTGAATTTCGGAGCGTGCCCGCTCGAGCAGCGCTTCGGCTTCCTGCTTCGCCTGGGCGATATACTCTTCCCTTCTAAGCTCCGCGGTCTCTTTAGCCTGAGCTATCAACTCCTGGCCTTCCTTTCTGGCCGCCTCCCTTTCCGACTTGATGGCCTCATCCATCTCAATTGCATATCGCTCCGCCTCCTCTGACTTTTCCAGCCCCGCCTTAATCCTGGCGGAACGCTCGTCGAGCATTCTCTGCAACGGTTTGTAAGCAAATTTGCTCAGGATTACCAGCAAAACCAGAAAGCAAACAAGTTGAGCTACGAAACCTGTCCAGGTAATTCCAAGGTCTCCCAACGTTACCCCCTTCTATGAATACCTCTCTTCGCCAACCTAAGCTACCATACTGAGAATGATAGCCACAATCAACGCATATATCGCCACCGCTTCTGCGAATGCGATAGAGAGGATCATATTGGTCATGATCGGGCCCCTGGCCTCCGGGTTGCGGCCCAGCGCCTCCATAGCCCCCCTTCCCAGAATACCGATCCCGATGCCGGGCCCAATGGCCCCTATCCCCATGGCAATGCCTGCCCCGATCATTTTGGCAGCTTCCGGATCCATCTGTTCCTCCTTGTTTTATTCTTTTCCCCAGACCAGTATGATATCAATCTGATATTTCATGATCATATAGCGAACACTTAATCACTATTCATGTTCAGCTTCCGGTGTCGTGGCGATGACGCTGAAGACCAGCGTCAAGCCCGCAAATATCAGTGCCTGCACGAATCCGAAAAGCAGTTCAAGACCATAGAACGGAATAGCTACAAACCAGGGCACAAGATACAGAATCACCAGAATCAGTATGGCCCCGGCCAGCATGTTGCCGAAGAGTCGGAAGGTCAGGCTTATTATCTGGATACATCGGCTGAGAAACTCAAGGAAGCCCACGAATATGTCAACGCCGCCCATGAAAAAGGTCATGGGTGCCGCCTTGAAATCGCCTTTGGAAAGAAGCTTTAATCCCTTTGTGATGTTATCCAGTTTGATGAACTGCTTCGAATATTCCCGGATGCCGATCATTCTGATTGCCCAGTAAGTCCAGGAAAGAAATGCCACCAGGGCCATGGCGAGAGGGAAATTAATATCGCTGTTTGCCTTTCTCAGCCATGGAGTCTCAATTAGATCGATATCGCTTATCTCTCCCGCAAAGGCACCTTTGATGGTCCCGGCATGCTCTCCACCTTCCGCCACCCAGCCGAACATGTCAAAACCGGGGAGCAGAGAGAGCCACGCCGCCATGACTACGTAGAGGAAAATGGTAGCAAAAAGGGGGAAAAAGAGCCGCGCCTTGCGGGGACCGGCGGCCTGTTCGGCAAAATTGTACAGGGTTTCATATATCCACTCAATGAAATTCTGCCAACCCTGCGGCACAAGCGTCATCCGCCGGCTGCCCGCAATAAACATCACAAGTAGAACCACAATGGCCAGCCAGGAAGCGATGATACAGTTGGTTACGGGGAATCCGGCGATATCGAATACCTCTTCTGCCGGCAGGTGAACATGCGGTTCCGGCGACGGCAGGAAAAGAAGGCTGACAATTGCCAGGCCCAGAATTACCACCCCACCGATTATCGCCTTCAAGAGACATCCCGCTCTCAATATTCTACTCCTCGCCGTTCCCGCCCTTAAGGATTTCAACCAGCATTCTATACATTCCGTAGAAAGCCACTATTATTCCCAGACCCAGACCAAGAAAGGTGAAAAGGGGCTCCGAGTCCACCCTTCCATCCAGCCATATCCCCCCAAAGGTACCGGCTGCAATACATCCTCCTACATACCAGCCGACCCCTGTTAATCGGGCAGCAAGCATCCATCTGTTCATCCCGATAACCACTTGTTACACTTTAACCACAGGTTTAAGGGGTGTCAATAGGCAAACTCATACTTAAACGCACGAAACCAAAGGCTCGCTCATTCCCGGGGCATGATACTCAAAAAAGGCCCTGTCGTATAAATTGAACAAGGCCTTTAGTCAAGTAATCTCCTGAGTCAAAATTAACCGGATTTATCGTCAAGCCCTTCCATATCCAGGGTATCGATAAAGTCGGTATAAGCCGAAAGGCTCTTTAACTCCTCTTCGGTAGGTTTAACTCTATCAGGCCCCATCTGTGGAATAGGTTTCCCCGTTTCACTGTCAAGGAGGATGCCTGCCCGATCCAGCACAGCTTCCTCCACATATATAGGAGCCTCAGCACGTATGGCAAGAGCCATAGCATCACTGGGGCGAGAATCCAGCTCCAGCCGTTCTCCATTTACTTCAAGAAGCAAGCGGGCATAAAAGGTATCGTTCTGAAGATCGGTCACCACTATATAACCCACGGAAGCTCCCAGAGCGCTTATACTGGAAAAGAGTAAATCATGAGTTAATGGACGCGGGGGTTCAACTCCCTGGAGTTTGATGGCAATAGCATCAGCTTCGGCAGGCCCAATCCAGATAGGAAGGAAACGCTCAGCCTCCTTTTCCTTGAGGATTACTACCCGCTGATAATTCATCATACTCACACGTATGCTGTCAATGCTCATCTCAATCATTTGATCATGCCTCCAAAACCCTGTAATCGAATTCTAAATTAACCGTTCCCGCATGTCAATAAAAACGAAGGTGTTCTCACTCATGGATTAGACAGGGGACAAATGAAGAGTAAAAGCCAGCAGCGTGAATTTACCGTGATACGAGGGCGGTTTTAATTGCCTCCATGACGGTTCCCACCGGACGGAGTTCTATTCCGTTAGAAGGGGGGAGCCCGGCAGGAAGGGGAAAGGGTAAAATGCAGGTTTCAAAGCCCAGCTTTGCCGCTTCCCCAACGCGCCGGTCCAGTTGCGAGACCGGCCTCAGTTCCCCACTCAACCCGATTTCCCCCACAACCACCAGGCCGGGAGCAACTCTCATATTGCGAAAACTGGAGGCAATTGCCAGCGCTATTCCCAGGTCAACTGCCGGCTCATTTATCCTGATTCCCCCGGCAACATTGGCAATCACATCCTGATTGGCCAGCGACACACCCCCCCGGCGTGAGAGAACAGCGGCAAGCAGCACAAGCCGGTTGAAATCCACTCCATTAGCAGTACGTCGAGGCATGCCATAGCTGGTGGGGTTGGTAAGTGCCTGAATTTCCACCATAAGCGGCCGGGTGCCTTCCAGTGTGGGAACCACTGCCGAACCGATACTTCCCTCAGTTCGATACGAAAGAAGTGCCTGCGAAGGATCAGTCACCTCGAAAAGCCCCCGGTCCCTCATCTCGAATATCCCGATCTCATTGGTCGAACCGAAACGGTTCTTCGCGCTGCGCAGGATCCTGTTGGTGCTGAACTGTTCCCCTTCCAGATAAAGGACCACATCCACCATGTGTTCCATCACATGAGGTCCGGCTATGGCCCCTTCCTTGGTTACATGCCCTACCAGGAACACAGGAGTGCCATTCGATTTGGCCCAGCGCATAAGCTGCATGGTACATTCTCTCACCTGACCGATACTCCCGGCAGCACCGGCCCCTTCCATGTAGACAGTTTGAATCGAATCGATGACCACCATCGCCGGTGCCAGCTCATCGGCCTGAGCCAGTATGCCCCCAATTCTTATTTCGGGAAGTATGAAGAGATTTTCCCCTTCGATTCCGAGACGGTCAGCCCTCAACTTAAGTTGGGATAGCGACTCTTCACCAGTGGCATAAAGGACTTTGCCTTTTTCCTGAGCCAGGGCAGCCGCCACCTGAAGCAAGAGTGTCGACTTCCCGATACCCGGGTCACCACCAATCAGCACCAATGAACCTGGAACAATCCCTCCCCCCAGCACCCGATCGAACTCGGGGAAACGCCCCACCATACGGGAAGCATCATCAACAGACACACTTCCCAGTTCATGGACTGGCGCGGGAGTGAACTGGGAAGCAGAGACTGCTGACAACTCTTTCTCCACAAAGGTGTTCCATTCCCCACATTGAGGGCATCGACCTGTCCATTTCAGGCTCTCAGCACCACAGTTCGAACAAACGAAGCTCACTCGTGTTTTGGCCATTTCTCTACAATTATACGCGGATAAAAGCAAAAAAGGGAAGCCTTCAAAGGCTTCCCTTTTTTCATTTCACAACCCCTCTTCTTCTATCCTGTAGTAGCCGGCATAGGAGCGGAGTGGAATATAATCTCATCCCCTTCTCTTTCCAGGTATACCGTGTCACCTATTCCGAATTCGCCCTGAAGGATCTTCTCTGAGAGGGGATCTTCGATCATGGTTTGTATTGTCCTTCTCAACGGGCGAGCCCCGAACTGAGGATCATACCCCTTCTCCGCCAGCAACTCTCTGACTGCCTGACTCGTCTCCAGTCCGATTTCCTGCCCCTTGAGCTGCTTTTGCACCTGCCCGATCATCAGGTCCACAATCTGAATGATATGCTCCCTGGTCAATGCATGGAATACCACAGTGCCATCCAGCCGGTTGATGAACTCGGGGCGGAAGCTCTTCTTCATCTCCTCCAGAAGCTTGTCTTTCATCTTCTCGTAAGAGAGCTTTTGAACATGAGCCTCGTCGCTGCGGCTGACAAAGCCAATAGTACCCTCTTTCTTGATGGTCTCGGCACCGATGTTGCTGGTCATGATGATGACAGTATTGCGGAAATCCACCCGCTTGCCTTTGGCATCGGTAAGATGGCCGTCATCGAATATCTGCAGCAGGATATTGAACACATCCTCGTGAGCCTTCTCGATTTCGTCCAGCAGGATGCAGGAATACGATTTGGTGCGTACCGCCTCGGTGAGCTGGCCGCCCTCTTCGAACCCGATATAGCCGGGAGGTGCTCCTACCAACCTGGAAACGGCATGCTTCTCCATATACTCCGACATATCAAGCCGGATAAGGGCATCCTCACTGCCAAACATAAACTCAGCCAGAGCTCGAACCAATTCCGTCTTCCCCACACCAGTGGGACCCAGGAAGGTAAAAACCCCTATGGGCCGGCGCGGGTCTTTCAGTCCTGCTCTTGCCCGGCGCACTGCCTTGGCTATCAACGCGATGGCTTCATCCTGCCCTATAATGCGCTCATGCAAAACCTTCTCCATCTCGAGCAGACGAGTGGTTTCATCGCTGGCCAGCTTGGTTACAGGGACACCTGTCCACATACTGACCACTTCAGCAATGTCGTCCTCCCCAACCTCAATTCTCGATGCGGACTGGTCATCTTTCCATTCCTGCTTGGATTTGCTTATCCGTTCCTCAAGTTTGATTTCCCTGTCCCGTAACTCGGCTGCGTATTCATACTGCTGGGCACCGATGGACTGGTCCTTTTCCCGGCGCACTATATCCAGTTGTTTCTGAAGATCCGCAATAGGAAGAGGCGGAGTCATATTTTCAATTCGTACCCGGGATGAGGCCTCATCAATAAGATCAATGGCCTTATCCGGCAGGTATCCATTGGGTGGAAATGACCGCGGGCCGGCCATCCATGTCCAGGGTTTTCTGATCCAGACGGATAGAGGGGATCGGCTTGACATGCACCCGGACAATGA
>JAWOBB010000041.1:0-94406 GCA_046498265.1 Dehalococcoidia bacterium
CGCCACCAGCCGTCGCCCGGCGGATTATGCCTGAACTGCCTCCCCCGGTTACCAGATTCGTAGTTCCCTCCATCGAGGTCACTCATGACCGAGGGGCAGTGGAGATTCAGCGCGGTTGCACTCGCGGTTGCCGCTTCTGTCAGGCAAGCATCGCTTACCGGCCGGTGCGGGAGCGGCCGGTCGAAGAAGTGATCGAGGCGGTTGATGCCATAGAGGACGAATGCGGTTACGAGGAGGTCTCGCTGCTTTCCCTTTCCACCAGCGACTATTCGGGTATTGCCGAGCTCGTTGGGGCGCTGGCGGAGAAATACAAAGGCAGGCACCTTAACCTTTCCCTTCCCAGCCTGCGCCCGGATGCCTTTTCGGTGGAACTTGCCAGAATGATTCAGCGTGAACGAAAAACCAGCCTGACTTTTGCCCCCGAAGCCGGCACCGCCAGGATGAGAGGCGTCGTTAACAAAGGTATCTCCGAAGATAATCTGTTCAATGCCATCGGCCTGGCTTTGGAACGGGGGTGGCGCAGCTTCAAGCTGTACTTCATGGTCGGGCTGCCCACGGAGTCGGCTGAGGATGTGGAAGGCATCGTCGACCTGGTTCATCGAGTACGAGGGTTGCGGTGCCCAGATGGGAAGAAGCCTAATATCAAGGCCAATGTCTCCACTTTTATACCCAAAGTTCACACCCCCTTCCAGTGGGTGGAGCAGATTTCGGAAGCCGACCTTGTCCCCAGGCATGAAATCCTCAAGCACGGGGTTCGAAAGACGGGCTCGCAGCTTTCATGGCACGATCCCAAAGTGAACCTGATTGAAGGCGTGATGTCCCGCGGCGACCGACGACTGGGCAAGGTGATACACCGTGCCTGGCAGCTGGGATGCACCTTCGATGCCTGGACCGACCAGTTTAGATTCGACAAATGGGTGCAGGCCTTCGAGGAATGCGGCATCGATCCGAACGATTACACCCGGGCAAGATCGCTTGACGAGGCACTCCCCTGGGGACATATCGATACCGGCGTAACCACAGATTTCCTCAAAGGAGAGTACGAGAAAGCCCTGCAGGGTGAAGAAACCCCCGATTGCCGCTTTTCAAAGTGCGTCGGCTGCGGACTGCAGCACTGGGATGAGGGGTGCAAAAATAGAGCCGGCGCAGGGACTCAAAACGTGGGGGCAACCTGACCTTGATCAGCCGGAATCAAATAAGGAACGATCCGGGAAATTCCAATTACCAATATCCAATCACCAAATAATAACCAGCACTTCAAGCTCCAAAGTTCTGATAAGGGATTTGGTCATTGGAATTTGCAATTCCATCGGTTATTGTACCTTGGTGATTGAGATTTTTTATCATTTTGAATAGGATGTCACTTTTGACGGACTAAGCTATCAGGAGGAATGATATGACTGAGGAAGAACACCCGGCACGAGCCGCCGGCAAGCACTCCATGAGCGCAGCAACCAGACACGCCAAAGAGGAATGGCTGGCGCTGTTTGACGATAATGCGGTGGTCGAGGACCCGGTGGGCCCGGGCCCTTTCGATTCCGAGGGAAAAGGACAGCGCGGCAAGGAGGCGATTGCCGCTTTCTGGGATAAGGCCATTGCGCCCAACGAGTTCGACTTCGATATCCGGGATTCGTTCGCCTGTGGCAGCGAGGTGGCCAACGTGGGGACGATAAACCTGACGTTTCCAAATGGGGGCACCGCCAGGTGCGACGGCGTTTTCGTCTACCGGGTCAATGAAGAGGGGAAAATTCTTTCCCTGCGGGCTTTCTGGGAAGTCGACCGAATGATGAAGACGGTCAAGATGCCGGCTTCTTAGGGAAAAACTAAGCGCCCTTCGCCCAGTTGACCGCGTTGATGAAAATCTTGAGGCCGTCACCGGATTCCCTGAGCCCTTCACGAGTCCAGCGGGGGTGCTGGGTTCCCATCACGTGCCGCTCCGGGTGGGGCATCAGCGCGAAGATACGCCCTGATTTATCGCAGATGCCGGCAATATTCTGCTCCGAGCCGTTGGGGTTGTGGGGATACCCCGCCTCGATGTTGCCGCTTTCATCGCAATACTGCACCGCTACGCTGGCATGCTCCCAGACCTCGGGGGCGGCCACCACCTTGCCCTCCCCATGAGCCACGGGCAGGTAAATGATTCCACTACCTCTGGTGAAGATACAGGGGCTGGACTCACTGGCCCGCAGGTAGCTCCAGCGGCACTCGAACCTGCCCGAGTCGTTTGGCGCCAGTGTCAAACCCTGCCCCCCGCCCTCAGATAAAGGCGGCAGAATGCCTGCCTTGACCATCACCTGAAAGCCGTTACAGATACCCAGAACAAGCTTCCCCCGCTCCGTGAATTCTCGAACTTGTTCGCCGATTTTCAGGCGCACCTCGTTAGCCAGTATCTTTCCGGCTGAGATATCGTCGCCGTAGGTGAACCCGCCGGGAATGCACAAGATTTGATAATCGGAGAGGGATTTCCTGCCGAATACCAGCTCGTTGACATGGACCAGTTCGGTTGAGGCACCGGCCAACTGAAAGGCAAAGGCCGTTTCCTCATCGCAGTTGGTGCCGGGGGCTCTTAAGATTAATGTTTTAGGTTTTGCCATTTATCATTTCCAAAAGTATGTCATTCAGGCATTTGAGCCGGATTTACCGGATATTCCCTGCATATCCGCACTTACCCTGCTGGCGGCTTCCTTGCCGGTCCTGAGAGCACCCTCAGTGCTTGCTATAAGAAAAAGATACTCACCAGCAAGGTAAAGCCCCTGCACCTCTCCCATGTGGTTTTTCAGTAAATCATTTATAGCTACGAACTGTCCCGGCGACTCCAGATTGACAGCGCGTTCCCACCTGAAAAGTTTGGTGATTACGGGATCGTCAGGAAAAGACGGGAAGAACCTCTGCACCTCTTTAATTACCAGCCTGCGACGCTCTTCGGGGGAGAGGCTATCGAGTTTCTGGTCTTCCCAGCCCCGTGTTGCGCAGATGATTACGGGTTTCTCATGTGGTCTGATGCTTCCCCCTATCCAGGATACGATTGTCTTCTCGCTGGCAGGTGTCATCATCACGAACATGGGGACAGGGCCGCCCGGCACGATATTCTGCTCCAGACCAAACTGGTAGTAATAAGTGGAACTGTACCTGCATGTTTCCAGAGGCTTTCTTATTGTATCCGGCAGATCGGGAATCAACTGCCTGGCCAGCACAGCATCGACGGCGCAGATCACATGATCGGCACTGACAAAGCCGTCATCCGTTTCGACCCCGGTAACTCTGTTATCTCTGATAACGATCCGTTTCACAGGAGCCGAGAGGCGAACGTTTTCTCTGACTTTATCATACAATGCGGCAGTCAGCACACCAAGGCCGCCCTCCAGACTGCGCATCCCTTTCATCAGAGAGAACAGCGAAATCGGATGCGCAACAGAGATATCCCTCGGACGCGCCAGAACCATAGTGGCCAGGAACGGATGGAATATCCATTCCAGTGCCATTGGGCCGCCGTGCCTGAGCACAAAATCCTCGGTGCTCATGTTCGAAATTTGTGCCAGAGCGCTAAAGTCATGTTTTCTGGTATCTACCATTTTCATGTACTTTCTCAGCGCCCGGAAAACCTTTATGCCTTCTATATATGCGCCGAGGGGCGGTCCCGTGAAAAGAAACCTGATGTTCTGCGGCAACGCGGCTATATTGTCAACGAGACCGCCTCCCACAGAGAAAATACGTAGCTTGCCATTGATGAAGAATCCGTATCGCTGCTTCTGCAGAGAATATACCCGGCTCATCAACCCGAGTTCATTTAAATACTGAAATGTTGTTTCCCACTGTGGTTCCGTACTACCGGCACCTATGCTGAAGGTGTATCCCTGATCTGTAACGCTCCTGCACCGCCCGCCTGCTGTATCCCTCGCCTCAAAAGCCACCACGTCTATGCCCTGTTTGCGTAGCTCGTAGGTGGCGGAAAGACCAGCACAACCGGCACCAACAACAACCACAGCCTTTTTATCCATGAATCACCCTTATGCTCATTACGGAACCTCTGATCAACCCCTCGGATAACATGAAACTGACAACCCCCTGATCCCTGATCCCTGTCCTCACCACCTCAGCGGTTTTTGCCAGGCTTCCTTCAGTTCATCGATGCCGGCTGAAATGATCTTGTGTCCATCAATGCCGGAGACCTCTAAAATCTTTGAGTCGTTTACCTCTCCGATGAGGGCGAAATCCACTCCGGCCAGGGTTTTCTCAAATGCCCCTCTCATTTCCTGTTTTACTTCCACCAGGAAGCGGGAATTCGATTCCGAGAACAGGATGTAATCGTTGCGATTTATGGGCTCGCCCAGCGGCACTTTCTTCAGTTCGATTTTCATGCCCAATCCCCCGGCGAAAGCCATCTCGGCGGCGGCCACCCCGATTCCCCCTTCGCTGCAATCGTGGCAGGCGGCAACCAGCCCCTGCTGCGTTGCAAAGCTCAGGGCTTCCATGTTTTTCCTGCCTTTTACGGCATCAACTCTGGGCACGGCATTGCCGATAAATCCGCACTTGCCGAAATAGTGAGACCCACCCAGTTCATTGAAAGTTTCCCCGACGATGTAAATCAGGTTCCCGGCTTCTTTCAAATCCATGGAGACGGCTTTGTTCACATCATCCATTACGGCGATAGCCGAAATCAGCAGGGTGTGGGGGATGCAGATGGTCTCCCCTTCGACTTCGTATTCGTTGAACAGGCTGTCCTTGCCCGAGATGAAGGGCGCGCCATAAGCCAGCGATAAATCGTAACATGCCTGAGCCGCGCGCACCAGAGCGCCCAGCCGATCCGGTCTGGTGGGATTCCCCCAGCTGAAGTTATCGAGCAGGGCCGCTCTTTTGAGGCTGCCTCCCACGGCTATGATCTGCCGCAGGGCTTCGTCGATGGCTGAGGCAGCCATCCAGTAGGGATCGATATCCCCGTATTTGGGATTGATACCGTTGGAAACTACAGCCCCCTTGTTCGAGCCGAGCACCGGCTTGATGATAGTGGCATCACCCGGGCCGTCTTCATCAACCCCAACCAGCGGTTTAAGAATGCTGCCGCCCTGCACTTCGTGATCGTACTGGCGGATCACCCATTCCTTACTGCATATGTTCCAGGCACCGAGCAGATCAAGCAGATCCCGGCTCAAATCCTCGGGCTCGGCAAAATCAGGTTCCGGATGCTGCGGCTGATCCCAGATGGCTTCTCTTTCCACCTGGGGAGTGCCGTTGTGCAGAAAATCCATTTCCAGGTCGCATACCTGCTTCCCCTCGTAGAAAAGTTCGAGCCTCTTCGTATCGGTGAACTCGCCGATCACCGAAGCCTCCGTATTTTCGGCGGCGCACAGGTCCAGTAACCGGGATAACTTTTCGGGTGGCACGGCCAGGATCATGCGTTCCTGCGCCTCCGAAATCCATATCTCGGTGTAAGAGAGCCCGGCGTATTTCAGCGGCACCTTCTCCAGGTAAACCTTCACGCCCGTCTCCTCGGCCATCTCGCCCACCGCCGAGGAGAGCCCGCCGCCGCCGCAATCGGTGATGCGCCGATAGAGACCCTGATCCCTTGCCTTGAGGATGGTATCCACCAGCTTCTTTTCGGTGATGGGGTCGCCAATCTGCACCGAGCTGGCCGAGGTATCCTCCGATTCCCGGGTCAGCTCCACCGAGGCAAAGGTCACCCCGTGAATGCCGTCACGACCGGTCTTTCCCCCCAGCAGGACCACCTTGTCTCCGGGCATCTGCCGGCCCGGTTTGGCCATCGTGGCGGGCATTATCCCCAGCGTGCCGCAATAGACCAGGGGATTGCCCACGTAGCGGTCGTCGAAGAGGATGGCCCCGTTGGAGGTGGGAATCCCCATTCGGTTGCCGTAATCGGCCACGCCTGCCCGCACCCCCTTGAATATCCGCCGGGGATGGAGCGTGCCGGCGGGCAGCTTTTCGTAGGGGTAATCGGGCGTTCCGAAGCAGAAGACGTCGGTGTTGAGTATCGGTTTGGCCCCCAGGCCGGTGCCCAGTGGATCGCGAATCACCCCGCCGATCCCGGTTGAGGCTCCGCCGTAGGGTTCGATGGCCGAGGGGTGATTGTGGGTTTCGACCTTGAAGCAGAGGGCGTTTGAGCCATCGAAGTCGATCACCCCGGCATTATCCACGAATACGGAAAGGCACCAGGGCAAATCAAGTTCTCTGGTAGCTTTGGAGATGGTGCTCTTGAGCAGGTTATCGACCACCTCGTCGCCCAGGACTATCCTCCCGGTGAAGGTCTTATGGACGCAGTGTTCGGACCAGGTCTGGCCCAGGGTTTCCAGTTCCACATCGGTGGGATTGCGACCCAGGGATGAAAAGAACTGCTGGATTTTTTCCATCTCCCCCAGGTTCAAAGAGAGCTTATGACTGCCGATTCGCTCCAGCTCCTGCTCACCTGCATCCAGCAGGTTTACGGTAACCAGCTCGAAATTATACTCCGCGGGAGCTAAATCGATTCGCTCCGAGCGGGTGACCACATGCTGCACCACCGGGTTCAGCAGCAGCTTGTTCACGATAGACTGGAGATTCTCCTCGGAGAGGCTCCCGGTGAGCACATAACGCTTGCCGGTTTTAATGGCGCTGACCTTTTCGATTCCCAGGTCGGCAACTGCCTTCCTCAGGCTGTGCTCGATGGGGTCCATCACGCCGGCGTTATAGGCCACCTCGATGGAGAACCCGTCTTTTCGTTCACCGCTGCCGGCAGATGTCATCTCGAAGCGGCAGTCCTGAACGATGGGATCGACCAGCACTTCCCGGCAGATGCGAGCCGCATCATTGGAGTCGAGATCACCGGAGAGGAAATACAAATCGGAGATATCGATATGTTCTATCCCCCCGATTCCCAGGTCGGCGATGTCCTTTTTCAGGCCTTCGGCCCTGGGATCGGGAAAATCCGGCTTATTCCATACCTCAATTCGCAGCAAAAGTCACTTCCTCCTAAGCATCGGGGCCCTTTTTTCAGCCACAGACCATGGTCATGTTTCAAAGACATTATAACAATTTTGATCAGACCAGAAATCGATTGATGACCAGCTATATCCAGCCTAAATCCTGCCTTTCCGGTTTGTAAATGGCGTCATGAGCTTGCTCTTTAATTTCTCTAATAACGACAGGAAGGGCAAGAAGAAGGTCCGAGGCTATCATTCCCGTATCCCCGATCTCCGCCTTCACCATCTCCCCGGCCATGGCATGGATATAAACCCCGCAGGTGGCCGCATCGAAGGGGGGAAGTCCCTGGGCCATGAACCCGGCGATGGCGCCGGCCAGCACATCCCCTGTCCCTGCCGAAGCCAGCCCCGGATTGGCAATGCCGCAAATCCCGGCTTTCCCTTCAGGTGAAGCCACGACGGTAAAGGCCCCTTTGAGCACCACCGTTCGCCCCCATTGTCTGGCAGCTGTCAGGGCAGCCTCCAGCCGGTCTTCCTGGATTTCTCTGACTGATTTTTTCATCAGGCGGGACATCTCGCCCGGATGGGGGGTAAGTACCACCTTTTCCGGGAGGTTCTGCCACCACTGTTCGGTCCCTGCCAGGATGTTCAGCGCGTCGGCATCGATTACGGTGGGGATAGCGGGAAGCCCCGGGAGGATTTCCTTTATGAACTCGACCGTCGGCGGATTCTGCCCCAGCCCGCAACCTATGAGAAGTCCGTCGTAGCCGGCGATCTGTCCCCGGATAGCTGCCAGCGCTCCGGGGCTGATCAGGCCCGGCTCGTTTTCTTCAAGGGGAAGATAGGTTACCTCGGTGAGCTTGGCAGCCAGTATCGGTTGCAGGCTTGCAGGTGTGGCCAGGGTCACCAGCCCCGTCCCCACTCTCATGGCACCCTCACAGGCCAGGTATGCCGCGCCAATGTAGTTTTTCGAGCCGGCCACTACCATGAGTTTGCCGAACGTTCCTTTGTTGGCATCGGGCGGGTGGGTGGGGAGCAGGGATAAGACCTGCTCGCCGGTTATCAATTCGGTGTTAATGTGCTCAGCAAGGTATTCCGGTATCTTGATATCGGCCACCTGGAGCCGTCCCAGGCGGGCTGCCCCCGGGAACCTGAAAAGCCCTATTTTAGGGCAGGCGAAAGTGATCGTCAGGTCAGGGATTATAGCGGCGGGATCGATGGCCCCGGTATCGGCATCCAGCCCCGAGGGGAGATCGACGGCCAGGATTTTCAGTGCCGGACGATCGATTTTTTCTCTGGCTACCGCCTCCATCATTTCTTTGAGAATTCCTTCAAACGGTCGAACCCTGCCGGTGCCGAAGAGGGCATCCATGAACAGGTCTGCCGAGGAAAGGGCTACTGAGAAAGTTGCCCTGTTCTCCGCTGCCAGGGCATCTGTGGCTGGTATGTTCCTTTCCATATCCAGGGCGAAGTTCTTATCGTTTTCGGTCTTGCGTTTGACCAGGAACAGGTGAACCCTGGCTCCCCAGTCATGCAGGTGGCGGGCGGCTACCAGCCCGTCCCCGCCGTTGTTTCCCGGACCGACCAGCACCATAACGGACTTTTCCTCAACACTTCCGAGAAGATCTCCGGCAGCGTTCGCTGTGGCCAGCCCGGCGTTCTCCATGAGGAAATCCGGCGGGGCTCCCACCTCGGCGCCACGCCTCTCCATATCGACCATCTGCTCAACGGTGACGATTTTCATGATTTGACTCCTATGACTGAAGCGATAGCGTAATTGCGCGAATGGGAAAGGGTAATTGTAAGCTCGCTTACTCCGGCTTCGCCGGCCCTTCTCTCAGCACTGCCGCTCAGCCGGACGAACGGCGAGCCTCGTTCATCGGTTAATATCTCGATATCCCGGGGGGAAACCCCGATGTGCCCGCTCCCGAAGGACTTCATCACGGCCTCTTTGCCGGCAAACCTGGCCGCCAACTCTGGCGCTCGCCCCCTGCAGTATTCGATTTCAGTGTCGGTGTAGATTCGATTAAGAAAGCGCTCTCCCCACAAATCCGCAGCTTTTGATATCCGGGAGATTTCGATGATGTCTATGCCGTGTGCATGGCCGGTCATTTTTCCACCAGGCTTTTAAGCTGCGTTATATTTAGTCATGGCGGCGACAATCCCCTCACCCAGGACATGGTCTATAGCCTCGGCAACTCGGGGACAGACCTGATCGACTATCCGCTTTTCCTCCCGGGTGAATTTTCCCAGCACAAAGTCGGGGTTGCGGTTCGATCCTCCTCCCTCCTGAGCCGGGGGGCTGATCCCCACCCGGATTCGAGGGAAATCCTGGCTGCCGACGTTCTGGATAATCGACTTCATCCCGTTGTGTCCGGCGGCTCCCCCTTTCTCCCGGATGCGAATGGTGCCCAGGGGAAGGTCCACGTCATCGTAGATGACCAGCAGGTCGGGGAGATCAATTCGGTAATAGCGAACCAGGGGGCCAACGGATTCCCCACTCAGGTTCATGAAGGTCTGGGGTTTGGCCAGGACAATCTTTTCCCCGGCCACTTCCCCGAAGCCCACTCGCGACTTCGAACGCTGCTTGCTGAATTCGATACCGTGTTCTCGGGCGAACCGGTTGATGCACCGAAATCCGAAGTTATGACGTGAGTCGGAATAAACACGCCCGGGATTCCCCAGACCCACAATCAGCTTCACCCTGGTCTCGCCTTCGGGAAATTCAGACTCTGTCCTTATAGACTTCAATAAATCGCCGAATCGAACGATCATATGTTTTTTCCACGTCGTCGGGGAACAGGCAGGCCGGAAGCTCTTTCATCCTCCAGTGATAGGCGATACATTCACAGCATTTCCCCTTCCGGCTGCACGGTTCGTAAGTGCAGTTGCACCGCTGCAAATTGGCTTCTATATTGCATTCCATTGATTTGCCTCATTCTAGATTCTACAAGAAAACCATCACGAATGGTAGGGTATTCGATGCCAGATGCCCTCATTTACTATACTATACATAATAAAAGAAGGCCTTCAAAAGGCCTCCTTTTACTATTGGCTGCGAGGGTGGATCACAGCCAATGGGGAACAGATTTAATTTCAGGATTCGGTTTCGGCATCGTCCTCAGCATCATCGCCCGGCAATTCCACTGGGGGTTTTCCTTTCTCTCCGGCCTTGCCCTGGTCGGCGGAGCTGGTGCCTTCATCGATTAAAGAGCCATCATCTGACACGCCTAAATCCTCAGGGGCTTTGCCCTTCTCGGCACCCTGCTCCCCGGGCATATTTTCCTCATCAAGGGCTTTGCCCTTTTCAGCTCCCTGGCCCTTATCCCCCGCTTCTTCCTCCTCAGGTTCTTCGCCCTCGCCATCTTCGCCGCCTTCATAAGCAACATCCAAGGTAAGCACCGGCTTGAGAATAATCTCGCCCGCCCCGGTGATAACGATGGACTTATCGACTACGAAATCGAAGGAAAGAACCGTCATCTCGCCAGCTACAACATCGAACGGCCGGGTAAATTTCAGCTTGCCGCTGGGGAGCATGGCTTCTGCCGTCTGGGTTTCGGAACCTGAATCATCCAAATAGACTACCTCAACCTTGCTTATCGCCAGCCTGACCTGAGTATATTTTCCCGCTTCCAGTTCTTCAGATGCCAGCAGGGCCTCCAGCCCATCCTGATACTGAATTATATCCACAGGATTGGTGCCTGACATAGCCAGGGTAATCCACCCGCCTCTGCCTTCCTCCTTCGGTTCATCCGGCGGAGTGGGCTCAACCACAGGTGTGCCGCTGGCACCATCAAAAGCTGGCGTGGCTGTAGCCGCAGGGGGCGGTGTTGGCGTCCCCGGAGTCACCGGCTCTTCTCCCCGGTTCTGCTCCGCCTCGGCTTTATGTATCTCTACCTCGTCGATGGTAACCCACACTTCCTGCACATCATACTCCGGCGGAGCATCGTGTATCCGCACTTCAATGGTCCCCGTCGTCGCCACCGCCCCGCTGGCACCATCTTCAGGTTGCGTCCCGGAACCACCGGCACAACCGATCACGAATAAGGCCACCAGAACCAGCGTAACTGTTATTCCTGTAATCCTTCTCATTTTCCCCTCCTCGATTTTTATTTTGCGCAATGTTACATCATCACACATTTCCCATTGCTAATAGTTACAACGAAACTATAAAAAAAGTGTCAGGGGAATACCCCGACAAGAATGCTGACAAATACTTAACCGGTTCGTTTTACTTATTGAAAGCGGTTTGCGGTGCCCTCTTCTCAATGATATACTTCAGTACTGAAGAATCGGGATTTGGGCAATGTCAGATAAAAAAGAAGAACGAAAGAATAAAAGGGATGCGTTGATCAACTTATATGAGCAAAGCTACAGTAAAGTAGCCCGATATATGTTTGTGAGAATCGGAGATCAGCAGGAGGCGGAGGACCTGGCTTCGGAGACATTCGTAAAGGCACTGAAATCGCTTGATTCCTACACAGACCGGGGAATGCCCATGGAGGCCTGGATTTTCCGGATTGCCCATAACCTGCTGGTGGACCACTTGAGAAAAGTAAGCAGGAGACAGACAGTTAACCTTGATGAAACCTTAATCAGGGCTGCCGACGATCCTGAGGAATCAGCCGAGACTGATATTGAAATGGAGAGGTTATCGAAGGCACTGGAGGAACTTTCCCCCGCCCACCGGGAAATCATAGCCCTGCGCTTCTTTTCCGGATTTACCTCAGCCGAATGCGGGCGGATATTGGGGAAGAAACCGGGAGCAGTGAGAGAAATGCAGAGTGCGGCCATAAAACTGCTTCGCCAGTCGCTGAACCGAGAGTGAGGGAAAATGGAGAGGGATTTTGATCTGATTCTGGATGAATGCATCGACCGCCTGAAAGAGGGTCAGAGCGTAGAGGAATGCATCAAGCTCTATCCCGAGTTTGCCAAGGAGCTTGAAGGTGCTCTTGGTGCCGTGGGAGCGGTTTATACGAGCAGTGACGCTGTAGGAGGGGACAAGGCAAAGGCGGAAGGGCTCATAAGGCTCCAGCAGGCAAACAGGGAACTTGATTGGGAAGCTGACAAACCCGAAAGAACCATATTCGAACGCCTGTTCCAGGAACCTAAAATATGGGTTCCCGTGAGTGCCGCCATAGTGGTGATACTGGTCATCATCGGCCTGGCGGCACTGGCCAGTTTCAACCAGCACTCCAACGGAACGCCCTCCCCGTTCCCGATAGCAGCAAATACAGGCACACCAGCGAGCACAGGCATTCTGGAATTAAGGGTTACCGACGCCCCAAACCATGATATTTCCGCCGTCAATATGACCATCAGCAGTATCGAGGTTCATCAGGAGGAAGCTGACTGGGAAACGGTGATCAGCGGAAGCAGGAGTTTTGAACTGCTGGAACTCAGGGGAGTCGAGGAAATCCTGGGCAGCAGGGAACTGGAGGCAGGGCATTACACCCAGATACGGCTAAATGTAGAAGAAGTGCTGGTCACAGTCGACGGGGCTGTTCAAAATGCGCACCTGCCAAGCGAACAACTCAAGTTAACGGGTGCATTCGATATTCAGGAAGGAAAAGTTACCATCCTGACCATGGATTTCGATGCGGAAAAATCACTGGTTATAACGCCTGCTGATATGATTATTTTCAAACCGGTTGTCCATCTCCTGGTCAAGGCCGAGTAGAGAATATGCTGACCACGCTGTTATTCGTACTTACTCCAGTTGCCATGATAGCCATCATAGTCTATCTTATTAAAACTTATCCAAAAGATGAGTGATTGGTAAGTTTATCAATTTCACTGGTTTCTGATACCTGCTTCAAAGAAGCACCTTATGCCAGTTGCCCCCATTGCCTCAATTTACCCTCGATAAAGGCGATAATCTGCTGGTGCTCGGCTTTGCCGTTACCCTGAATTTTAATGGGCTCGCCGAAGCAAATATGCACCGTTTTCGAAGGGTCGATGGGGCCGAGGTCCCTGATGAAATGCCGGCTGTTGCCCCAGGCATCGGTTTTCAGGGCCACCGGGATCACCGGCACCTCGGCGTGAGAAGCCAGCTTCACTCCTACAGTGTTGAAAGCGGCGGGGTCGAAGGTAACGCTGCGTGTGGTCTGGGGAAAGATGACCACCGAGATATCCCGGCTCAGCCGTTCCCTGCCCTCCTCCAGAATAACCCGAAAATCCTGGCGGGGCTTTTCACGGGTCACCACCACCGGCACCACCGTTGCCATGATGTGCTTGAAGACAGGATATCTGAGCAGGCTTTTCTTAATCACAAAAGTAAGTCCCCGATAGGGCTCGATAATAGCAGGGAAAACGAACGTCTCCAGGGTGCTCATGTGGTTGCTCACGAACACACAGGGTAATTTCAGATTGCGAAATGCGCCGAGGTTATCTATTTCAAACCTGACCCCTACCGATTCAAGGTTTATCAGTGTTTGCAGGCTGCTATTGATGCGCCTCTGGCTGGTAAGCTCCCCCCGTTTCGCCGCCCTGGAGGCCGCATATAATACTCCGGCCATCTTTAAGTAGAAAACCAGGCTGGGAACCCTGCGAGCAATCCATGACGGCTGAACGGAGGGTGATCGATAATTATCCTCAGTTGTCAGATATTTCATAACAGATTATTCCTGCCCCATGATATCTACATACATCTCTTCCAGGGCGGACTGTCGCACCGAAAGGTCTATCAGGGCCCAGTTCTTCTCGGATATCATCTGCAGCAGGCCGGCAATTCGGGAAACATCGGCAGTCCGGAACACATAGTTACCCTCAGCCTTTTCATAATCCAGGTCCTCTTCCGATTTGAAAATGACCTCATATTCGCGCGTGCCGAATTTTTCCCGCATAGCTTCAATGGTATCACAAATTACCAGTTCCCCGTTTTTAATGATGGCCACCCGGTCGCAAATATACTCCACATGGAATAAATTATGAGCGCTCACCATAATGGTTTTCCCTTCCTCATTCAGCTTTTTGAGGTACTCGATAATAAAGAAGGAGGTTAAGGGATCGAGACCGGAGTTGGGCTCATCCAGTATCAGCAGGTCGGGATCGTGCAGCAGAGTTCGGGCAATGGAGACTTTCCGCCTCATCCCTTTGGAGAGCTCGCCGGTGTATTTGTCCTTTTCGGAAAGTTTGAGCGAATCCAGGAGATAGTCTATTCTTTCCCTGGCATATGATCCGGGAAGCTTGTAAAGTTCGGAGAAAAACATCAGGTATTCCCTGACGGTCATGTTTTCATAGAGAGGGGTTTCTTCCGCCAGATACCCGATATGCTGCTTGGCCTCGACACTCTCCCGGGTCATGTCCCTGCCCATAACTTCCACCTTGCCGGAAGAAGGGGCAAGCAGGCCGGCAATCATTTTCAGCGTGGTGGTCTTCCCCGCCCCGTTGTGTCCGATTATCCCGAATATCTCTCCCTCGTTAACCTCCAGTGTCAAATCATTGACAGCGGTGAAATTTCTATATAGTTTAGTTAGAGATTCGAGCCTGATAACCATAAATGCCTTTCAGCTCCGGAGCATTTTCACCCACTTGTGTTGTATAATCGTAAAAACAACTACTCAAAGCCATGATCACAATCCTTACCATCTCACGCCGGGAAATCACTCGCCTTAAATCTCGATTCACAGGCAAATCAAGAATTGCCTTGCTTGCCATTATACTACTTGCGGCAGTTGTTGGCTATGTGATTTACCAGCAGGATGTGGGCATGAGCCGGCATTTGTATACGGTCGGAGTGTCCGAAGATGCCCCTCACATCACAGACGAGCGCTTCAAAATCATCGAAGTCGATCCCTGCATCGGCCACCAGCAGCTCTGGGAAGGAAAGCTGGATTTATACATCGATGGAGATGACGTCAGATATCGGAATAACAATGAACGCTCACTTTACGCTCTGGGAGCTGTTAAAGAGTATCTGGAAAAGCAGGAAATCCTGAGGATATCGAGTGAATACGAAATCAATCAGGCCTTCCCGCTTCGAATCGAAGCTCGTCACATGCAGGTTGAAGATGAAATCACCCGCGGAGGGGAAACCGGTTCGTTTGAGGATTTACTGGAGCCAGTTCCATCTCCAGAGCCGGGAACAGTTTCCCCTCCTACGGCGGCAAAGACCGACGAGGCGGTAAAGCAGCAACTGGAGGAGTTCCGCACCAGCGGCAATCTCCCGGAATTCGAGGCTGAGTTCGTATCTGAGGAAGAAATCCTCGTTCCCTCGCTTTCGCGACCGCCCATCCCTTTGGCTCAGGTAGTGCTGGCCTTCATTTATGTCATCCCCATTTTCCTGGTAGGAGTGTTCTTCACCAGCAGTTTCATGGAAGAAAAGATCAACCGCAAACTAATCGTACTGCTCTCAGCGCCGGTCACTCCGTTTCAGGTGATTTCCGGCAAGATGCTCCCTTACATAGCGTATTCGATCATCGCCATCATCGTTATTACCCTCATTCTCAGCGGGGATATACTGCTCAATCTGGCCATCTTTATCCCGGTATCGATGTTTATCTTCAGTGCGCTCCTGATGGTTGCTTTGCTGTACCGGACCTTCAAGGATCAAACCTTCTTCTCGATTCTGGCAGCCTGGCTGGTAATCGCCTATCTCCTCACACCGGCGATGTTCACCGGCTTAAGCGACGTCAGCTATTTTTCACCCCTGACACTGGCCATACAAATATACCGCAACGAATCGATTGGAGTAATGGAATACCTGCTGGCTACCATTCCGCTCTACCTGCTGTTCTCCGTGACCATCTTCATTGGGGTCAGGGTATTCAACGAGGAATACCTCATGGGCTTCCGACCTCTGCACCGCAAGGTGGCTGAGGCCATCAACCTGGTAATGGATAGAAGGCACCTCAACCTCTCGGTGATGCTGGTGAGCCTGGTATTCATCCCCTTGGTGCTGATGATCCAGTTCGCCTCCATCATCATAGGCATGAACCTGCCCAACACGCTGTCCGATTCCGTATCGCTTGCGGTTATCTTCCCCCTGGCCATTGTCTCAGAGGAGATTGCTAAATCGAGCAGCGTGGCAGTGCTCCTGCAGAACCGGTCCATCGGCTCCTGGCGGAGCGTGGTCAAGTACTCTTTCTTTGCCGCCTTCGGTTTCTTTCTCGGGGAAAAACTCCTGCTCTATCTTACCCTGAGCGTGGTATCCGAAACGATGTTCGTCGAAGCGGCCCTGGGGTCGGGCTGGTTGATTCTGCCACTGGCGATGCACTTCGTAAGCACCGCTGTAGTGGGTCTTCTTTCGGGACGGTTCGGAATCAGGTTCTATCCCCTGGCCATAGCGGCAGGAGCCATCATCCACGGTTCTTATAATTTAATTGTCATGCGGGGGGCTATTTTCTAATGCGGTTTGCGGCCCTGGTAAAAAAAGAGCTTCGATCGATAAAGCGGGAAAAGACGATTATGTTCGCCCTTTTCATCCAGCTTTTCATTGCCGCCTTCTCCTCGTTTCTGATGATCGGGGTAATGTCGTTTTACGATCCGGAGTCCATCGGGGAAAACACCAGGATATATGTAGACATCGGGGTGGTGGGGGAAACCAATAGCCCTATCGCTGATTACGCAGAAAACACCCCCGGAATCACCATAAATCGCTTTGACGACCTCGAAACCGCCGAGGAGCAGTTCAGGTCCGGGAGAATAGATGCAGTGATGGCCATCCCGCCGACCACTTCCGGGATAGTGGAGATGAAGCTCATTCTGCCGCAATCGGATACGGAATCGATGCTCATTACGATGGCTCTTGAAGAACCCTTAAAAGAAGCGGAAAACCACCTCAGAGAACAAAATGGCATCGATTTGCGCTATGATGACCTTGAGGGTAAACCCCACACCGATTTTGAATTCCTTTACTCTATAATCATCCCGGTGCTGATGTTTTTCCCGGCGCTGATTGCGGGGAGTATCACCATCGATACTATCTCGGAAGAGTTGCAGAACAAGACCCTCGATACCCTCTGGTCGGCGCCGATATCGCTCTGGGGGATATTCTCCTCCAAGATATTCACCGCCGGCATCACCGCCGTGGCTCAGTGCATCCTGTGGATGGGATTGTTGCTGCTGAACGGTCTTTCAGTTCATAATATTCCTCCGGTCCTGCTGCTTGCCACCCTGATCGCTTTCTGCGTTTCCTTTGGGGCAGGCATCATTGCGGTGGTGCTTAAAGACAGGGAAAGGGCTCAATTCGTTTACTCGATAGGACTGGCCATCGTGGCAGGATTAAGCTACCTCGTGAATCCCTCTCCATTCGAACTCACCGCGCGGCTGGCAGCCGGCGGACAATTTGCGGGGTTGGTTGAGGTGACCTGCTACCTGGTGCCACTGGTCGGGCTGGGAAGTGTGTTCTTCCTGATGTCGAAAAGGCTGGCGGCGGCCTGAGATAAAAGCGGGAGGCTGAATAATCAGCCTCCCGCTTCAACATGCCAGGAGCGTTTTGCTCAGCTAGAACAGTCCGCTGACCTTACCGGTGTTCACGTCGACATCCACTTTCCTGAAGGCCGGGTTGGAACCGGTGCCGGGCATCAGGCTGATGGTGCCGGCCATGGGGCAGAGGAATTTGGCACCCGAGTAGATCAGGACGTCGCGGATGGGCAGCGTCCAGCTCTTGGGCACGCCCTTCCAGGTCGGCTCGTGGCTTAAGCTCAGGTGGGTCTTGACCATCATGGTGGCGTAATCGGCGTATTTCGGGTCGTCTTCCAGCATTTTAGCCTTCTGTTCGGCTTCGGGAGACCAGGAAACGCCGTCGGCGCCGTAGACCTCTTTGGCGATCCTGTCGACGCGGTCACGCAGTTTCATATCCAGCGGATACAGGAAATCGAATTTGGGCTCCTCCTCGCAGGCATCGATAACCGCATCGGCCAGCTCCAGAGCGCCTTCGCCGCCCTTCAGCCAGTGGCTGGATTCGGCACAGCGCGCGCCGGCGGCTTCGGCGGCCTTCTTGACCACCGCCACCTCGGCATCGGTATCGGTATAGAAGCGGTTGATGCACACGACCGGGTTGATACCGGATTTGCGAATGACGTTAATCAGGTGAACCATATTCTCGCAGCCCTTCTCCACCAGCTCGATGTTCTCCTCTTTGTATTCCGAGGGGAGTTCCTTGCCGGCTACCACCTTGGGGCCGCCGCCGTGCATCTTGAGGGCCCTTATCGTGGCGGTGAGCACCGAGACGTGGGGCTTGAGGCCGCTGTTGCGGCACTTCACGTTCCAGAATTTCTCGAACCCGATATCGGCGGCAAAGCCGGACTCGGTGACGTGATAATCGAACATCTTCAGGCCGACACGGTCAGCGATGATTGACGACTGGCCGACGGCGATATTGGCGAACGGTCCGGCGTGAACCATGCATGGCTGGTATTCGGCGGTGCACATCAGGGTGGGATTGATGGTGTTGCGCATCCAGGCGGTCATGGCACCGCCTACCTCAAGGTCGCCGGTGGTGACGGGTTTTCCGCTTTTATCGAAAGCCACGGTGATTTCATCCAGCCGCTTGCGCAGGTCTGCCAGGTCGGTGATAATGGAGAGAATGGCCATGCACTCGGAACCTACGGCAATCCCGAACCTGGACTGCATGGTAAAGCCGTCCATGCGCCCGCCGAGGCCGATGACGATGTTGCGCAGGCTCTGGGCACAGAAGTCCATTATCCAGCCCATTTCCACTCTAGTGGGGTCAACGTCAAGACGGCGCATGCCGGTCAGCCGCTGCAACTGCTCGTCGTTGTAGTTGCGCTCGTGCTGCATGCGGGAAGTCACAGCTACCATGGCCAGGTTGTGGGCGTTCATGATATCGTTGATATCGCCGGTCAGTCCCAGGGAGAATTCGGTCATGGGGATGAGCAGGGAGTTGCCGCCCCCGGCCGCCGTCCCCTTGACGTTCATGGTAGGTCCGCCGGACGGCTGCCTCAGCGCCCCGCCGACGTTTTTTCCTCTCATGCCGAGCCCTTCCATCAGGCCGCATGAAGTGGTGCTCTTGCCTTCACCCAGGGGGGTGGGCGTGATGGCGGTTACCTCGATGTACTTGCCATCGGGCCTGTCCTTCAGCCGGTTTATTATCTTCAGAAAGTCCAGCTTGGCCAGCCTGCCCATGGCCAGGACCTCGTCTTTCTCCAGGCCCAGTTTGTCCCGCCACTCGTCGGGCATGGGCATCTTTTCTTCGGCAGCTTCCGATATCTGCCAGTCTTCCATTTTGGTGGCATCGTATGGCATGTGTCCTCCTAAAAATTTGCTTCCAAAGTTTCCTCGCACTTGATGGGAGAGGTCAGGTGAGGGTGCTTTCCCCCTCCCTTTGATTCCCTCCCGCCAGGGGAGGGAGAACCCTTATTATTCCGTGGCAATCCCGGCCCGTCTCTCGGCGGCGACCACCGTGTTCTGCATCAGGATGGTGATGGTCATCGGGCCCACGCCGCCCGGAACCGGGGTGATGGCGCTGGCTTTCTCGCTGACCGGACCGAATTCAACGTCGCCGCGCAGGTCGGCCACCATCTTGTTCGGGTCTTTTTTCGAAGGTTTCATTCCCACCCGGTTGACGCCGACGTCGATCACCACCGCACCTTCCTTGACCATATCCGCCTTGATGACCTCGGGTGCTCCCATGCAGGCCACCAGGATATCGGCCTGCCTGGTGATTTCGGACATGTTTTTGGTTCCGGTATGAACCACGGTTACGGTGGCGTTGCCGCGCTTGTTCTTCTGGACCAGCATGGCCATCAGCGGCTTACCCACGATATTGCTTCTCCCGCAGATGACAACGTGCTTGCCGTCGGGGGGGTTACCGCTGCGAATCATCAGTTCCACCGCACCATAAGGCGTGCAGGGCATGAAGAACGGGTCGCCGATGAGCATCTTGCCCACGTTGATGGGATGGAACCCGTCCACATCCTTGACCGGATCAATCAGGTTGAGAACCTTATCCGCATCTATGTGCTTGGGGACGGGGAGCTGGACCAGGATTCCGTCCACGTGCTCGGCCTTGTTCATCTCCTCGACTTTAGCCAGCAGGTCAGATTCGGGAGCGTCTTCGGGCATCACAATGGTCTGCGTCCATACCCCGATTTCCTCGGCCGCCTTCTCTTTGCCGGTAACATAGGAAACGGAGGCCGGGTCCTCTCCAACCCGCATCATCACCAGCCCCGGCGTGACCCCTTTCTCCGTACACTTCTTGACCCTCTCCGCTAGCTCCGCTCGGATATCCTTGGCCACCTCGGTACCTGAGATTATCTTTGCCGTCATATTTTGACCTCCTCTTTTTTGGAATTGGATTTTCTGCCGGCGTGGAGAAGCCGCAACTGCGGTTCATTGAAGCATTGGGTGAACCTGATAAGCAGAGTTGAAAGGGGTTACCTTTTCGGCTTTATTCGGTGAAAAAGCCTTTGAAGTTGCAGCACCAGGAGTTCGGGAAACTGATATCGCCTGCATTTTCACACGCCGAAATCGATTATACAATGGGGCATATAAGGAAGGCAATAGGTATCATTCCTGCCGGCGTTCGATGGCGCCCATCAGGATTCCGGCTGCGATCATGAGCCGGCGGTCGATGGCAGGATTCGGCTCAAAAATGGTCATGGTGTACTTCAAGATGAATGGATTGAAATGCTGCTTGATAACCGCCTGCCCGAATCCATCGAGAGTTTGGACGGTATAGGTCTGGGGAACCAGGTCGATGAACCTGCTCAGCATGGCTCCCAGGATGCTCTTCTCCGTCAGCTTACCGACCTCCAGGTTACTGGCATCCAGGAAGGCCCACTCATCCTTGAACATCGATTTGAAGAAACTTCGCCTGAGGGCCCCGACGCTTTCCATCGTCTGCATATCGGTAACATAGTATGTGGAACCCAGGTCGAGCATCTGGGGGGTTTTGATTCTCAGCAACGGCTGATTGACATCGCTGGCATAGACGGTGAAATCCTCCCTGATCCTGAAAGACGCCTGCTCGGAATGCATCACCTGCCTGCCGCTTTCATCGTAAACCTGGAAGAACCCGCCGAAAATCCTGAATACCTTCCGGCGGAAGGTGTACATATTGCCTCTAAATGCCGGATGGAGCTCTTTTCCCAATGCCATTTTTTCTCCTTTATGCGATGCTGTTTTTGAATCTTAGTCGAATGGACGGGGAAATGTCAAACGGGAAAGTGTTCAGATAATTATGCCGGTATCGAATCCCCGCCTCATGGCATCGGCGGCGTTGCCGGGTGTGGCCGCATCGCCGATTTGATATATCTGGCCGACTTTCCCTTCAAGTTGTTCAGCCAGTTCGTTTCGCGATTTCACCCCGAGCGCCAGCACAAAGGTATCAAATCCTTGCCAGAAGGTCTCTTTCCCCTCGCTCATGACGGTTACCCCTGAGGTATCGATCGCCTTAACCTCGGTGTTTTTGAAAAGCTCCACTCCCAGCTTTTTGAGACGGTGCATGAGGTGAAAATAGACCGTCCCGCCCATATCCGTGCCGAAGGCTTTGAGCATCTCCACCACCGATACCCTCTTTCCCTGCTCAGCCAGGAATTCCGCCGTCTCCAGCCCGGTGGCCCCTCCGCCAATGACCAGTACTCGTTCCCCGGCGGGGACATTCCGCAAAGCCTGCCAGGCAGTTACCACTTCGGGCCGGTCGAACCCCTCGATCGGCGGCACCAGCGGCTCAGCCCCGGTGGCTATTACCACTACATCGGAATCGGTTGTTATCACCTCTTCGGCGGTGACCCGATGGCCGCATTCTATCTTGACTCCGAGAATCTCTAACTCTCTGGAAAGCCAGTTAACCAGGCTTAAAAAAACCTGCTTGTGAGGGGGGCGGGATGCCAGTATCCACTGCCCCCCCATTTCATCGGCTGCCTCGTATAGAGCGACCTGATGGCCTCTAAGGGCAGCTATCCTCGCTGCTTCCAGTCCGGCCAGTCCGGCTCCGATAACCATTACTTTCCTGGACTGACTGGCAGAACGGATATCGATCTCCGACTCTCGACCGGCGAGGGGATTGACGGCGCAGGCGATGTGGCCGTTGTAGTCCGTATCCAGACAGACGTTGCAGGCAATGCAGCGGCGAATCCGGTCGGCCTCGCCTCGATAGCTTTTATTCGGCAGTTCCGGGTCGGCCACCAGTCCCCGGGTAATGGCGACGAGGTCAGCTTTGCCGCCAGCCAGTATCTCCTCCGCCAGTTGCGGGGTGTTGATCCGCCCGGCGGTTACTACGGGAACATTTACCACGCTCTTAACAGCGGCAGCCAGGTTGGTATAGCACCCTTCGGGTGTGTCGCTCGGGGGAATGGTCAGGGGGTATGAACCGATCGCTCCTGCCGAAACGCTGAGTAAATGCAGCCCTTCGCTTTCCAGCAAAGGGGCAATTTCCTGAGCATCCTCGATGGTCGAGCCGCCGGGCACATTCTCCGCGCCGTTGATACGGCAGCTTAAGCGGAAATCGGGACCCACCTCGCTTCGGAGAGCCTGAATGATTCCCCGGACGATTCGGGTTCGCCCGTACACGTCGCCGCCGTATTCATCGGTTCGCTTGTTTCCCAGAGGGGAAAGGAACTGGCTGAGCAGATATCCGTGGGCGGCGTGAATCTCGATGAGGTCGAACCCGGCCTGACGGGCCCTTTGAGCAGCCTGAGCAAATTTGCCGGTGAGCTCCTCGATTCGCTTTTCCGACAGCTCTGCGGGCGGAATCGGGGGCAGGAACCGGGCATTCTTTTCACCCGTCCTCCAGCCGGCATGAAAAAGCTGAGCGCCGATTTTGGCACCGTTGTCTTGAACTGTCTTGACTATTTCGCCCAGTCTGTCGATGAACCTGTCTTCGTGGAGAAAAAGGAACCTGTCTTCCCCTTCCGGCTCGACGAAACATGCCTCCATCAAGATCAGCCCCACCCCACCCCGGGCCCGGGCGGCGTAGAATTCCCGCAAAGCCGGGGTTACCATACCGTCGGAGGCCAGGCGCGTTCCCACCGGGGACATGACGATCCTGTTTCTGGTCTCCAGTTGCCCGATCCGGAGCGGCTCGAACAGGTGCGGGAAAGCGGTCTCGGAATTCGTCATGGATTCCAAAAAGGGCAGTTCAGCCAGGAACTGCCCTGGAAAAGATACAAATTTACAGTGTCCCTATTTCATCTTCCACTGAGGCTTGCGTTTCTCGGCAAAAGCCCTGGGCCCTTCTTTGGCATCCTCGCTGTGCCCTATCCTGTCCATCACTTCAGCTTCGATCTTGAGTCCTTCTTCCAGGGGAACTTCGATGCCCCGGTAGGCCACTTCCTTGACGCCCTGAACCGAGAGCGGCGCGGCGGCGCAGATACGCTGGGCCAGGGCTTCGGCCTCGCTCATCAGGTCGGCCAGGGGCACCACCTTATTTACCAGATTGATTCGATAGGCTTCCTGGGCGCTGATGAAATCGCCGGTCATCAGCATCTCGAGTGCTGCCCCGAACGGAGCCAGGCGGATGAGCTTCTGGGTGCCGCTGTTGCCGGCCATCAAACCCTGTTTCACCTCGGCGAGCCCCAGGCGGGCGTTCTCGGAGGCGATCCTAATATCGCAGGCCATGGCAAATTCCAGCCCGCCGCCGGTGCAGATGCCGTTGATGGCGCAGATGAACGGCTTGGGCACGTACAGCCCCTTCATGGGATTGGGTTCCGGAATGGGGAAGGGGGGGCGTTCGGCTTCGGGGATGGCCATCCATTCGCCCATCTCCTTCAGGTCTTGACCGGCGCAGAACGCCTTTTCCCCGGCGGCGGTGACGATGGCCACCCAGACCTCGTTATCGTTGCGGACGTTCTCCCATGCACTGATAATGCCATCCCAGACCGCCCGGTTCATGGAATTATGGGCCTCGGGCCGGTTGATGGTGATATAAGCGATGTTGCCTTTCTTCTCGTAAATAAGCTCGTTTGCCATTAAAATTCCTCCGATGAGAGATTTCGTCCTCATTTTACCTGTGCTCGGGGCAAAGTACAACCAGCGATGAAACCCGATAAAGACTGAGCTATACCAGACAGCAGATATTTAAGTGAAGCTGAGTACCCACCGCACCACCCCGACAACGACCAGCACGATGCCTTCTTTTCGGGTAATCCGCCATCCAGTGCGCATGAAAATCAATACCATCAGCACCATCCCGGCCAGCGCAATCAGATTCGACCTTGCTTCGATATCCACATCGGGAAGATCCCCCAGGATGGCTGCCAGGCCCAGAACCCCGAACAGGTTAAAGGTATCACTGCCGATAAGATTACCCACTGACATTCCGGCCCGGCCGCGCAGGGCCGCCACCAGGGAGGTAGCAAATTCGGGCATGGAGGTGCCGGCAGCGACGATGGTAGCCCCGATAACCCATTCGGAAATCCCGATTATCTTGGCCAGGTGAACGGAGCGGTCCACCATGAAATGCGAACTGCCCACCACCAACCCGACACCCAGCAGAAGGAAGAGTATATCGCGACGACGAAACTCGCCGACCGGTTTCTCCAGTTCGATGGGCTCCTTTTTCCAGTAGAGGTAACCCACGTAACCAATCAGCAGCGTAAATAAAACAGCCCCTTCAATTCGATTCAGCGACAGGTTCCACAGCAGAATGATAAGTAAGACCGAACCGAAAAAGAGGAAAACCCCGTCACGCCTGACGAGCGTTTTGCTTGTCCCCAGGCTGCGAACGATGGCCGTGCCGCCCAGGATCAGGCCAAGGTTGAAGATATTGGAACCGACGATGTTACCCACGGAAATATCGCTCATGCCGCGAATTGCGGCTAAGATAGTAACGCCGAACTCCGGGGCGGAGGTGCCAAAGGCGACAATCGTCAGCCCGACCACCAGTTCCGAAACCCCAAGGCGGCGGGCGACCCTGGCCGCCGAATCCACCAGCCATACCGCTCCGAGTCCGATAAAGGCCATACAAGCCAGTATGACAACGACGTCGATAAAAATATCCAAAGCTTCTACCCTAAGCGCCTGTTCTATCAATCAACAGGAACAAAGGCGTCCCCGCAGGACACCTCCGAAAAGCCAGATGCGACAGTCGGGGCAGATTTCCCCTTATTTTTTCACCGGCATGAAGGCTTTTATCAGATCCATGGGCAACGGAAAGATCACGGTGCTGGCCTTCTCCTCAGATATCTCGGTGAGCGTCTGCAGATAGCGCAATTGAAGGGCAGACGGGTCCTGCGAGATCAAATGGGCGGCATCCAGCAGCTTTTGAGCGGCCTGGTATTCACCATCGGCATGGATGATTTTGGCCCTCTTTACCCGCTCGGCCTCGGCCTGGGCCGCCATGGAGCGCTGCATGCTGTCGGGCAGTTCCACGTCCTTAATCTCAACACTGCTGACCTTGACACCCCAGGGATCGGTAACCTCGTCTATAATCTTTCTAATCATTTCATTCAACTTGTCCCGCTTCTGGAGCAATTCGTCAAGGTCATGCTGTCCCAGCACGCTGCGAAGCGTGGTCTGGGCCATCTGATAGGTAGCCAGTTTATAGTCGAAAACCTCAATCACCGCGTTTTCAGCATTCATCACCCTCAGGAACACGACGGCATTTACCCGGGTGGTAACGTTATCCTTGGTAAGCACTTCCTGGGTGGGAACATCGATAGTGACAACCCGGGTATCAATCTTTCTCATCCGATCCAGGAAGGGAACGATAAACCGGATTCCCGGCTGCCTGGTACCCACCAGCCTGCCCAGTCGAAACACTACACCCAGCTCATACTGCTGCACTATTTTTATGGAAGCGGAGAGCAACACCGCTATAAAGATGACAATAATAACAATTGCAACGACCACTTAAGACACCTCCTTTTCTTTTCGGGTCACCTTGAGCTTGAGACCTTCTACTTCCGTTATGATCACCTCCTCTTCGGGTTCGGCCCGTCCTTCATCCAGGACAGCCTCCCATAATTCACCATGAACCATAACCGTACCTCTGGGATCAAGGGCGGTTCTGACCTGGGCCTCTTTGCCAATCAGGCCCGGGGCCCCCGTGGGCTGTTTGCTGCGCTGGGCGCGCACCACCGCATAAAGGGCAAAAACGAGAAAACCCACAACTCCTACTACGACAACAACGATAAGCCACCAGTCAACTCCAAAGTCAGCCATTGATGTCCCTCCGGAAAATAGAATCAGAGAACCGATCACCAGAGCAGCTACACCCCCTGAAGAGAGCAGTCCGAAGCTGCTGGTAAACAGTTCGGCGGCGAACAGGCCAAAAGCAAGCAGGATGAGCAACACCCCCGCCCAGTAAGCATCCAGCACCGAGAGTGCATAGAAAGACATAAGCAGACTGAGAGCACCGGTCACTCCGGGGATAATAGAACCCGGACTGTAGAGTTCCAGGATAATGCCGAGCGAACCGATGCTCAGCAGGATGTAGGCGATGTTGGGGTCGCAGATGGCGTGGAGAAAGCGCTCGATGAGATTCATCCCCGTCTTGTGGATGGTGTAACCTTCGGTATGGATGGTTGCTGTTCCGCTATCGAGCACAACTTCCCTGCCATCAAGCTTATCCAGCAAATCATAGATATCCTCGGCACCCAGGTCGACGAGCGGGGGAACCAGGCACGGGCTGCCCATCTCCAGCACCTCCCGGTGGCTGGAGGGAACCGGAGCCATCCCCAGGGCTTCCTGATCAGTGAAGGAGAGGGCTTCGGCCACGGTGGCCTCGGCAGCCTTTTGATTGCGTCCCCTGAGATCGGCCAGGCTGCGGATATGTGCCCGCGTATCTTCCTGCAGTTTTTTCTCCAGCGTCTCGGATATCTCCTCGCCGCTCCCCGATACAGGGCTGGCAGCCCCGATCCGGCTGGCAGGGGCCATGGCCGCCACATGGGAAGCCATGGTAATAAACGTTCCCGCCGAACCGGCCCAGCGGTCGACGTAGACCACCACCGGCACCTCCGCCTCAAGTATGCGATCAACGATGTCCTCGGTGGTAGTAAGCATGCCTCCCGGGGTCTTCAGTTCGATTACCACCACAGCAGCGCCCTCATCCTCTGCCCTGGAAATCCCCCGATCAATATAATCCGCTATCACCGGAACGATGGTTCCGTCAACATGAAGGACGTGAACTTCAGGGGATGAGGTATCGGCAATGGCGCCTGCCGCCAGTGACAAAATGCCCATTAAGAAGGGCAACAGACATAATATATGAAATACCTTTTTCATCTTCATCGATTTCTTCATCATCGATTTGTCCTCAACACATTGGATTCCATTATAGCTGATTACTATCTTTTTGGAAACGGACATGATGCCATATCAAGAGAAAATTCTTGAGATAACATCAGCTTGACAATGTTATTACAGCAGGCTACGATTGAACCAAATGTCAGCGGAGACAACCTTCCCACAGAGGAGGCCGGATGAGAGGGGATGTACTCGTCATACAGCCATGGCACACCAGCGCGGGACGAAAAGCGGCCGAGCTGATTACCTCTGAAATCTCCTCAAAGGAGGGCAGGTTCGCTGTCACCGTGGCCGGAGAGTCGGGCAGCGGCAAATCGGAGATAGCTGAGGTAATCTCCGAAGCGCTGGCCGAACAGGGCTTGAAATGCATCATTCTGCAGCAGGATGATTACTTCGTCTATCCCCCCAAGACCAACGAAAACGTCCGCCGCCGGGACCCGGGATGGGTGGGGATAGGGGAGGTAAAACTCGACCTACTGGACCAGAACATCGCCGATATCAAAGCTGGTGAGACGGAAATCCGAAAACCCCTGGTCATCTTCGAGGAGGATCGGGTAACCGAGGAGACGATATCCATCGACGAGGCCGTAAAGGTGGTCATCGCCGAGGGCACCTTCACCACCACCCTCAAGAATGCTGACCTGCACATTTTCATCGACCTCGATTATACGGAAACGAAGAAGGCCCGGCTGGAACGGGCCCGGGAAGAGCAGGACGATTTCCTGGAAAACGTGCTCCAAATAGAGCACGAGATCATATCGGCCCATAAACCGATGGCGCATATCATCGTAACCGGCGATTACGAGGTAGTAAAGAATGTTTAGCCGGATTGCCATGCTCAGCACCCACGGATATTTCGACCCGGTCCCCCAACTGGGCAGAACGGACACCGGCGGTCAGGTAACCTACGTAATGGAACTGGGCAAAGCCCTTACCACCCACGGCGTGAAAGTGGATATCTATACCCGCTGGTTCGAGCAAACAAAGCAGCAGATCGACCCCGTCCCGGATTGCCCGGATATGAGGGTGATACGCATACCGGCCGGCCCCTGGGAGTTTATTCCCAAGGAGTTCATCTATGATGTCCTTCCTGATTTGGCTGAAAACATGGCCGATTTCATTGGGGAAAACGACCTCAGCTATGATCTCTATCACGGCCATTACGTCGATGCCGGCATCGTCGCCCTCGATGTAGCCCGGGCAATGAACAAACCCGCCTTCTTCACGCCGCATTCTCTCGGTGCCTGGAAGCGCGACCAGATGGGCGGGAACCCGCAAGAGATGGAAAAGCAGTTTAACTTCACCCGTCGCATCGCCGAGGAAATGCGGATTTTTAAATCGGTTAATGCCCAGACGCTGACGACTCAATTGCAATACGAAAAATTAAAAGAGCTTTATGATTTCGATGCGGATAACATCGTCGTCATCGAGCCCGGCACCGACATTCATACCTTTCATCCCCTGGCACCCGGCGAGAAAGAAACTGAGATCAGCCTGCCCCCCAAATACATCTTCTGTATCAGCCGGATCGATTCCAACAAGGGCCACGACATGCTGCTGCGGGCTTTCGACATCACCAGAAAAGAAGTGCCCGATGTCGACCTGGTTATCGGCGGCGGCTCGCCGCATCCCAAACAAAGGGAACTGGATATCAAGGCCGGGATGCAGGGGATCGTCGATGAATGCGGCATGGCGGAGCGGGTGCATATAATCGGCTACGTGCCGGACGAGCTGATGGCCCCTTACTATCGGCAGGCGCAGCTTTTTGCGCTTCCGTCACTCTTCGAGCCGTTCGGCATGACCACCACCGAGGCCATGGCCTGCGGCACACCCGTGGTTGCCTCCAGATTCGGGGGCATCAGGACGGTCATCAATTCCGGGGAGAACGGGATTCTGGTGGACCCGACCGATGCTGAGGAATTCGCCGCAGCCATGATCGAGCTACTCAAAGACAGGGAAAAGGCCGAAAGGATCGGGGAGGCCGGGGCACAGACAGTCAGGGATCATCTGAGCTGGGAGGCCATTGCCCGCCGCCACCTCGAATTCTACGAGAGGTTCATGTAGGGGTGATTTTCTATCGTTACCATGATCTTCGTGGGAAGCATCTGATTATGAACGTGATATAATAGGATAACTCGACGGTCATCTTCGGCAGTAAGATGAATGAAAGATCCTTCAGGAAATATTGAATGCGTCCTGCAAATGGATTCAGCCTGGTGGCAATTATAATACTGCTACTGTTGGGTGCCTGTGGTGGTGGGAGCAGTGATGATGCTATCGTCACCCCGGAAGAAACGAATGCCCCTCCAGAGACTCTCACAACCATCAAGATCGGCAACATAACAGATCTGACCGGTCCGGGAGCCGGCGGGATGGAGCTGGTCAATATGGCCCTGGAGGACATCGTCAGGTATTACAACGAGAACAATCTTATTCCCGGGGTAGAACTGAAGGTAATTCACTGGGACGGGCAAACGGATCCTGCCAGAATCGTCCCCCGTTATGAGTTGCTTAAGCATCAGGGCGTTCAAGTGTTCACCACCTGCGCCCCCGGCGTGGCAGTTACCCTTAAACCCAGACTGGAGGCGGAAAAGGAAGTGCTCTTTTCACAGGTCGGTGAGATGGAAGCCATCGAGCCGCCGGGCCGCGTGTTCTGCCTCGGCACCGTTCCGGAAAACGAGGCATATACATTCCTGGACTGGATCGCCAAATACGATTGGGATTACCGGAACGACGGGCCGGCCAGAATCGGCGCCGCTGCCTGGGCAGAGCCGTATGCCATCGGTTTTGTCAAAGCGATGAAGGAATATGCAAAGGTTCACCCCGAGCAGTTCCAGTTCGTCGAAGGGTATTTGCCGGAATTCAAATTCAACTGGTCAAGCGAGATTGAATCCCTGAAGAAATGCGATTACGTTTTCCCGCCAATAATAGTACACCAATTTGCTCGAGATATCCGCAATACCGGCAGCGAGGCCCGGCTTATCGGGGGGGCCCCGCACACCGCCTTCTTCGACATGGTAAGTGAAGCGGATGCCTGGCCGGCAATCGACGGCATGCTGTTCATCTACACCGGCAGCTGGTGGCACGAAGACGATAAGCTGATGATTATCGCCGAAGAGATATTAAGAGACTATCACCCGGATAATGCCGAAGACATCATCAGTAGAGGATCAAGCTATGGCGGTATCGGACCATATCTCATGTTGTGCGATATCATTGCGAAGACGGTGGAAAAGACCGGCCCTGAAGGTTTTAACTCTGAGGCGCTCTACCAAACGGCACAATCATGGAGCTATCCTCTGGAACACGCAGACTATAACTACGGACCCGAAAAACGCTACATGATCAATGCCCTCTGCGTTCTCGAAGCCAGCGCCGAGAAAGAAACCGTGGTGAAGAACGACCCGAACTGGTATCCCGTCTTGACCGAACCATGATTACGTTTTCGCACCCGATAATTCATTTTGGCCTGAGATTCGCATGAACTAAAGGGGTACGTGGTGCCACCGCAAATATCAGAGGAATACGAAAAAGCATACAAAAAAGAATTCACGCCTGATACCAGACGTTCGGCCTGGCTGATGCTGAAAAACATATTCCGGCACCCGGGCCTCTTCTCACGTACACTTCGCAAACACGATAATCTGGAAAATCACTTCGATGAATATGCCCCGAGAGTTTCGTTCGGGCGCAGCGACCATCCCCTGGATGACCTGGGCCCCATGTCAAGCCCGTTTACCGCGATTCCCAAGTTGTACTTTCGCAAGTCCGAATCGGTGCTGAGCGTTCATCTTAAAGAAAAGCAGGGCAACCGGTTTGTATTCGAAGCCAGAACCTTCAACATCTTCAAGCTGATAAAGCCGGATTCCTTCTACAAGCACGTTTACGAATACCATGAAAAAACACCTTACAAAATCCGTCACCTGTGCATCGATATTCTTCGTGAGGATGCCTATCGTGTCCGGCTCCAGCCATCACCTGAATTCGACGATATCTACACCCCGATGGTGGTCAATGATATCGAAGATGAAACCTGTCAGGTGAATCTCGAAGAAGACGAAGTTTGCTATCGGCTGAAAACAAAAAAACTTGCCTTGCATATTTGCAAAAACGACTTCCGAATCGAGCTCTATGATGCTGCCGGCAACAGGATTACCCGCAGCGGCGGCCGCACCGACAACGGCTTCGGGGTGGCTTTCGATGCCTATCCGCTGGGTTTCATCAAGGATAAACGTCACAGGCGCTGGTACGCGGTGGAATCCTTCGAGCTCTCCCATGATGAGTCGATCTACGGACTGGGGGAGCATTTCGGCCGTATCAATAAAGTAGGGGAAACCCTGCGTCTCTGGATTCATGAGGGAACCGGAAACACCAGCGGCCGTATCTACAAATCCGTGCCCTTCTACATGAGCACCCGCGGTTACGGGGTGTTTTTCAACCAGACCCACCCGATGACTTTCTGGGTGGGCACGAAAGAGAAGTCAAAAGTATACAGGTAGCAGTAGAAGAAAAGAGGCTGGATTATTATCTCTTTGCCGGCAGCATCAAAGAGATACTGCGCAGCTATACCGATCTAACCGGCAAATCTCCGGTGCCACCTAAGTTTTCTTTCGGTACCTGGATTTCCCGGATGTCCTATCTTACCCAACAAGAGGTCCTTGAGGTTGCCAGAATACTCAGAGATAGCGAGTTTCCTGCAGATGTGATCCATATTGACGTTCGGTGGTTTACCGAAGGCTGGAGGTGTGACTGGCGATTTGATCCAGCCACTTTCCCTTCCCCCGAAGATATGTGCCGGCAACTGCATGAGCAGGGGTTCCATGTGTCTGTCTGGCAGGAACCTTACGTATTAAAAGGAACGGAACCCTGGAAGGAAGCTCGTCGAGGCAAGTTTCTGGCTAAAGTCAAATCGCCTTTTATTTTCGTCGGGCAGTTTGAAGCGGCCCCTATCGATTTCACCAATCCGGAGGCTATTCGGTGGTATCAGCAACAGCTCATAAAACCGCTCCTAGAGATGGGAATCGACGTCATCAAGGCCGATTTCGGAGAAGGCATCCCCCCGGATATGCAATTTGCCAAAGACAACGGGCATGCGCTGCACAATGTATATCCGCTGCTGTACCAAAAAGCCGCTTATGAGATAACGGCCGAGGTGCATGGTGAAGAAAACGCCATGGTCTGGGGACGGAGCGCTTATGCCGGCTCGCAACGCTATCCGGTCCAGTGGAGCGGGGATAACGCGGCCAGCTTTGGTTCCATGCAGTCCTCACTGCGCGGCGGATTGTGTTACGGCCTCAGCGGATTCACTTATTGGAGCCAGGATACGGGCGGATTTACCGGGGAACCTGCGGATGAAGTGGAAATCCGCTGGACTCAGCTTTCCATCTTTCAATCCCATATGCGCTATCACGGGTGTTACCCCTTCCGGGAGCCCTGGGTTTTTTCGAAGCAAGTCCAGGATATCATGAGGGAATACCTCAACCTGCGCTATCGGCTGATTCCCTATCTTTACAGCGAATCGATCGCCAGCGCTGCAGATGGATTGCCGTTGCTGCGCGCCATGGTTATCGATTACCAGGAAGATCGGACCACACACCATATCGATGACCAGTTCATGTGTGGCAGCAACATTCTTGTAGCACCGATTATGCGTGAGGGTAATGAGCGCACCTTCTATCTGCCGGAGGGGTTGTGGTATGAATTCTTTACCAGGGAATGTGTTGAAGGGAACCAGTGGATCACCCGGGAATACGATTTGACGACGATCCCGGTATGGCTAAAGGGCGGTTCGATGGTACCATTCGGCCCGGTTGTTCAGAGTACTGCCGAACTGACGGAGCAAACTCCGCTCGAACTAGTCGTATTGCTGGATCAGCAGAACAAGGCCGGCTGTCGGTTCTATCAGGGCAAAGGGAACGCCATTGACATTACGGCCAACAGCGAAGGTGAACAGGTCCTGGTGACGATTGATGGTATCATGCCTGTAGAAAAAGTCCGGGTATTCGGGCCGAAGGGCGAGGTGGCCGACGGTAATATTGCAGTGAAGCAGGAACATATATCGTAGGGGGTAATCATGTATCTTCCACTTGGAACCTTTTCACCAGAAGTTAAAATTGGCTTCGTATCCGCATCCCGTGACTGTTTTCCACGATCGCTTTCGGAAGAGAGGAGCGCCCGCCTGCTGGCCGAAACCGAAAAACTGGGCTTATCACTTGTTGTTCCCAAAGGCGAATGCCGCATCATCGAGACCAGGGCCCACGCCGCAGAAGCAGCCAGACAGCTCAATGCCGCAGAATGCGACGCAACCGTGCTCTTCCTGGGCAACTTTTCACCGGAGATCGAGGATGCCGGTTTCTTAAAGGCCTTCAACGGACCGGTTGCGGTGATGGCCGCAGCCGAGGAGTCGTCTCAGGGTCTGAAAGAGGATCGCGGCGATGCGCTCTGCGGGCTGCTTTCAGCCACGCTGGCAATAAGAAGAAGGAATTTATTTGAGCGGGTATATTTGCCACAGGATCCGATCGTGACTGCCGAATCCGGGGCGAGAGAGATCGAAAGGTTCTTTAAAGTAATGAAGGTGGTCAAAGGTATCCGGGCAGCGACCGTCGGTCTTTTTGGGCCGAGACCGCGTGACTTCGAAACCTGCAATTACAATCTGGCGTCGATTGCCTCTTTAGGAGTGGAAATCGAGGAATACTCGTTTTTTAACCTGGTTCAACGGGTCCGTGAGATATTAGAAAAAGGTGATTTGGCCGATACCATCAAAATGATGAAAAAGGATATCCCTGATATACCAGAAGGTGATTTTGCTCAACGTTTAGCTGCATACGAAAAAGCGCTGCTATCATTTCGGGATGAATTGAAACTTTCGGGAATGACTACCCAGTGCTGGACCGACCAGGAGAAGGTACTCCGGCATGTGCCTTGCTTCATAAACGCCCGACTGGCTGCGGCCGGATTTCCGGTCGCCTGCGAAAACGACGCTTACAGCCTGATTGCCGAACTGATGGGGCAGTACGCATCAGCTGACAGTGTCACCATGCTGGATATCAACCACAGCATACCGCATGATCTGGGCAGCCCTTTAAAGGATTATCCTCCAGAGGATCTGGTGGGCCTGTTTCACTGCGGCAATACGGACCCAAAGAGGCTGGTCAATCCCGAGATGAAGCATCAGGTGATTATGAAGAGGCTGATGGAGCCGGATACCCCGCCGGATATCACCCGCGGAACGATCGAAGGCCGGATTGGGGCATCGCCGATGACGATGCTGCAAATCCAGGGGGTCGGCGACGGTATTCAGGCATATATCGCCCAGGGAGAGTTCCTGGATGTGGACCCGCAAACGTTTGGCAGCACCGGCACGGCATACGTTCCGGGATTCAGGAGGTTCTATCGCCATGTGCTGCTGGGCCGATTTCATCATCATGCGGCGGTGGCCTTCAGCCACTGCGGTGATGTGCTGTTCGACTCCATGAAGCTTTTAGGGATAAAGCAGATTTACACCCCTAATAGTAAGAATTTATACGAAGGAGAGAATCCGTTTTGTTGAGTCAGGGTATTAAATCCCCCTCGGCCCCTTTTTTCAAAGGGGAAAGCAAATCTCTCCCTTTTGTAAAGGGAGAATAAGAGGGATTTGAATCAAATGAAAAAACAAACCATCCATCTGGTCTGTAACGCCCACCTGGACCCGGTCTGGCTGTGGGAATGGGAGGAGGGAGCGGCCGAGGCTCTTTCCACCTTCCGCACCGCAGCCGAGCTGTGTGAAGAGTTCGACGGATTCATCTTCAACCATAACGAAGTTGTCCTCTATAAGTGGATTGAGGAATACGAGCCCGAGCTATTTTCACGGATTCAGAAGCTTGTGGAAGCAGGAAAATGGAACATCATGGGCGGCTGGTACCTGCAGCCGGATTGCAACATGCCGTCCGGCGAGGGCCTCGTTCGCCAGATTCTAGCTGGCAGGCGGTACTTTGAGGAGAAGTTCGGCACCCGGCCGACGACGGCTGTCAATTTCGATTCCTTCGGCCACAGCCGGGGCCTGGTACAGATTCTCAAGAAAAGCGGGGACGATTCTTACCTGCACTGCCGGCCCGCCGCTATCGATTATCCTCAGCAGGAGCACGATTACATCTGGGTCGGCTACGACGGCTCGGAGGTGCTCTGCACGCATCAACGGACATGGTACGGGACATTTTCTTATGGTGAGGCTGGCGATAAACTTAAGATTCACATGATGGTGCCGCCCGAGCTCGGTTCGGCGCTGATGCTCTGGGGAGTGGGCAACCACGGCGGCGGGCCCAGCCGCAAGGACATTCGAGATATCAATCGGATAGCTAAAAAAGAGAAGGCGTGGCGAATTATCCACTCCATGCCGGAAGCGTATTTTGCCGATATCAAGCGGCACAAAAAGGAACTGGTTCGCTGGGAAAGGGATTTGAATCCGGAGATGGTGGGGTGTTACACCTCGATGGTCCGCATAAAACAGGGGTACCGGGCACTGGAGAACGATCTCTTCATGACCGAAAAAATGGTTTCCTCATCTTGCGCTCAGGGTTTAATGCCTTATCCGCATGCCGAACTAAAGGATGCCGAGGAAGACATGCTCTGGGTGGCCTTCCACGATATCCTGCCCGGCTCCTCGGTGGAGCCGGTCGAACGATTTGCCCTGCAGAAAATCGGACACGGACGGGAGGTCCTGTCACGGATCAGGGCACGGGCTTTCTTTGCCCTGGCAAGCGGACAGCCGAAGGCGAAACCGGGGACCTTCCCCGTATTTGTTTTCAACCCCCATCCCTGGGAGACCGAAACCACCATCACCGCTGAGTTCAACTTCCCGTATTATATCTTCTGTCCCGATACCTACTGGGTGCCCAACCTGACTCACAAGGGAAAGCAAATCCCGATCCAGGCCGAGCGCCCCCACAGCAACATCACCATGGACTGGCGCAAGCGGGTCGCGTTTCGGGCTCCGTTGGTACCCGGCATGAACCGATTCGATATCAGACTAAAGCGCCTGCCAAAGCGCCCGCAAATTAAGAATGAGGAGAAAGACGGTCTCGTCCGAATTCGTGGCCAGAACGTCGACTGGGCCATGAACACGCAGACCGGGCTTATCGAGCATCTCCGGGTCGGTGGCCGCAAGATCGTTCGCACTGGCGCTTTCGAAGCTCTGGTAATGGAGGATACCCCCGATCCTTGGGGCATGACCACGGACCGGTTCGATACCCTCGCTGGCCGTTTTGAACTTCTCTCACCGGAAAAGAGTGCCGAGATTTCCGGCGTTTCCTCAATAAGGGGAAGTTTGAAACCGGTACGCATCATCGAAGACGGGCTGGTACGCACCATCGTCGAAGCCATTTACGGTTACAATGATTCCTTCCTGCTGATGAATTGGAAACTGCCGAAAACCGGCAGTGAAATTGAACTCGAATTGCGCGTGTTCTGGAACGAAAAGGACAGGATGCTGAAGCTCTCTGTTCCCACAACTTTACGAAGTGCCAGGTACTTCGGTGAGGCGGCCTATGGCCGCCAGGAACTTGGGGATAGCGGTCGTGAAGCGGTGTCCCAGCGATGGACGGCGGTAGTCTCGGAATCCGATGACCTGGCCCTGACTGTGGTCAATGAAGGCACCTACGGTTCATCCTTCACGGCTGGCGAGATGCGCCTTAGCCTGCTGCGCTCGCCAGCCTATGCCGCCCACCCGCTGGGAGATTGGCAATATATCCCGGCTAACATGTTTCGCCCCCGCATTGACCAGGGGGAGCGGGTATTCCGTTTCCGGTTCAAGGCCGGGCCGGTACAGGAACGAATGCATTCTATCGCTCGTGAAGCCCAGGTGCATAACGAAGAACCGATGGTTCAGTGGTTTAATCCTTCCGGTAAGGGAATTCGGACAAGGGCCCTGGTCACCCTGTCAAATAAAAGTGTGCAGGTCACCACCACCAAGCAATCGGAGGATGGTAAAGGCTGGATTATTCGTCTGTTCGAGCCGACCGGCAGCAAGCAGAAGACTCAACTGCGCATCTCGGCCGGCAAACCGATACGCAAGACGATCACGCTGAAAGCCTTTGAAATCAAAACCTTCAAGCTGGATACTGAAACCGGCACCATAATCGAAGCTGACCTGTTAGAAGAGCCCTGACAACACAAAATGGACCCAAAAACCGGCAGTCAAAACGTTCAAGTTTAGAGGAACAAACGGTTAAAACCGGGGCAGGCAGGATTGAACAATGAGATGTGTTCTCGGCATTGATATCGGCACCACCGGAGCCAGAGTATTGCTTCTGGCTGATACAGGCGAAGTAATCTCATCGGACAGCTCGGAGTATCCCATCTCTATACCCAGGCCAAACTGGGCCGAGCAGCAGCCCGATGACTGGTGGCAGGCCACTGTCACTGCAACTGAATCATGCCTTGAAAAAGCTCGCACCACATCAAACGACCCCATTGAAATTGAGGCTATCGGAATCACCGGCCAGATGCACAGTGCGGTGTTTCTGGACAGCGACGGAAAGGTGCTTCGCCCTGCCATTCTATGGTGTGACCAGCGTACTGAGCCACAATGCCATGAAATCACTGACATCGTTGGATTCGACCGATTGATCTCCTATACGTCAAACAAGGCGCTGGCCGGCTTCACCGCACCTAAAATGCTCTGGCTGCGGGAAAACGAACCGCAGGTATATGAACGGGTTCACAAAGTGCTGCTTGCCAAGGATTATATCCGCTACAAATTAACAGGCGGATTTGCAACCGAGGTTTCGGACGCCTCAGGGACGCTGCTCTTTGACGTGGTCAACCGGAAATGGTCTCAAGAGATGTTGCAGGCGCTTCGGATACCCCGGGAGTGGCTCCCGGATTGCTACGAGTCGACCGATATCACCGGATATTTGAGCCAGGAAGCCGCCTCAATTCTGGGGCTGAAGGGAGGTATCCCTGTAGTCGGCGGGGGCGGCGACCAGGCTGCAGGCGCGGTCGGAAACGGGATTGTCCACGAAGGGCTGGCTTCCTGTGTGCTGGGCACCAGCGGTGTCGTTTTCTGGCATTCCGACGAACATGTTTGCGATCCTCACGGTCGCCTTCACTCCTTCTGCCATGCCGTGCCGGGTAAATGGCATCTGATGGGTGTTACCCTTTCAGCAGGAGGGTCCCTGCGCTGGTTCCGGGATACGCTGTGCCAGCAGGAAATCGGAGAGGCCGGGCAGCAGGGAATCGATGAGTACGAAGCCATCATCAGTAAAGCTGGCGGTGTGGTTCCCGGATCAGAAGGGCTCCTTTTCTTACCCTACCTGGCCGGGGAAAGGACTCCTTACGCTGATGCCAACGCTCGCGGGGCGTTTCTGGGACTCTCGTTAAGGCATACCAGGGACCACATGGCCAGGGCGGTTCTGGAGGGGATCGTCATGAGCCTGAAGGACTGCCTCGAACTGGGCAGGGAAATCGGTCTTGAGCCGCAAAGGATAAATCTTTCCGGTGGCGGCGCCCGCAGTGATATGTGGAGCCAGATGATAGCCGATATTTTCGGGCTCGAACTGGTCCGTACCGGCAGCGATGAAGGGCCCGCTTACGGCGCAGCGATCCTGGCCGGTGTCGGGGCCGGCATCTACAGTTCCGTCGAGGAGGCCTGCGGCAAACTCGTTTTCCCCACCGATTCGAAAACGCCCAATCCGGCTATCATGGAAATTTACCGCGATCTCTACGGTTTATACAAACCGCTTTATGCCACACTGAGAGAGCACTTCGAGCGAGGTGCTAAATTCGTGCCTGAGAACCCAGGCTAGGATATTCAGGCTCTCTTCTCTTTTGGTTGCCCTGTCGAATTGGTCCACCAGAGTCGAATGGAGATCTGCCTGTTTATGAGAAGGTTGCAGAATCCCCACTTGATTCCACCTTTGACAAAGGGGGTCACTCATATCTCAAAGCATCTATCGGGTTGAGGCGGGAGGCCCGGATGGCCGGATAGGTTCCGGCCACGATTCCGATGCCCACCGCCACGCCAAAGGAAAGAAAGATGTACTCGGCCTGAATGACGGGATCGATCGTCGACTGCGACATCATCGTTATCTGAGTTACCTCAAAACCCGTGAAAACGAACTCGGAAAGCAGAAAGCCCACCCCGATACCGATGATCCCGCCGATGATGCTGATGGTAGTGGCCTCAAGCAGAAACTGAATCAGAATATGGTGCCGCTTGGCGCCGACCGCTTTGCGGATACCGATCTCCCGGGTACGCTCGGTCACCGAGACCAGCATGATGTTCATGATGCCGATGCCGGCAATGGCCAGCGCGAAGGCAGCCACGTATGTCAGCAGGGTCTTCAAGGTGTCGCTGGTGTTCGTCTGGCTGTCAAGCAGCTCCTGCTGGTTGTAAATGGTGAAATCGGCGGATTCGCTCGCCCCCAGTTCGTGGCGTTCCTTCAGGAAAGCGGTAATCTGCTCGATAGCATCGTCGATTTTACTTTCGCTCACCACCTGAACGCCGATGCCGGTGACCAGGTCATCACCTGAAGCAGAACGATTCGGCTGGAGGCGAAACATGGTCGTGATGGGAATGAACATCAGATTGTCGGAGGTGGAGAAAAATGACTCGCCGTCGCTGTGGAGCGCACCTATAACGGTGAACGAACGGCCCCAGGCCCGCAGCCTTTCCCCGACGGGGTTGCTGTCGCCGAAAAGGTCTTTGCTCACATTACTGCCCAGTACGCATACCAGGCTCTTGTTCTCCATATCGTACCGGCCGAAAAATTCACCAAAGGCAAGCGATTTATTCTGCCGGGCCTCAAGGAAAGTGTCAGTTGTCCCCTGAACCTGCACGTTTGCGTTCTCATTGGCTGCGATCAACTGGGTACGGGCGGCAGCATCAGGAACTACGTATTCCAGGATATCCAGTTCGGTCGACTCGGCCAGGGACAGCGCATCCTCATAGGTGAGCGTTCTGGCGCTCCCCTCAGCCCCGGTTATCAATCCCATATAGCCGGCTCCAGGCACAATGTAAAGCAAATTAGAACCCATCTTGGTGAAATCCTCGGTCACCGACCTCTCCGATCCCTCGCCGACGGCCATCATTGAGATGATGGACCCGATCCCGATGGCCACGCCGAGGATGGTCAGAAAGGAGCGCAGCTTGTGCGCCATGATCCCGTGAAAGGCAACTATAAAAGAAGCCAGATATTTCATGTACCCAGCATCTCCTCGTCGCTGACCATGCCGTCGCGCAGATTGATGATGCGCCGGGCATATTCGGCTATCTCCCGCTCGTGAGTGACCATCACCACCGTAATGCCGTCGTTGCGATTCAGTTCGGCAAACATCTCCATGATTTCACGGCCGGTGCGGGTATCCAGATTCCCGGTCGGTTCGTCCGCCAGGATGATGGCAGGACCGGTGACAAGCGCCCGGGCAATGCATACCCGCTGCTGCTGGCCGCCGGAGAGCTCGTTCGGTTTGTGCCCGGCCCGGTCGGAAAGGCCGACCCGCTCCAGCGCCGCCATTGCCCGCTTCTTCCGGTCGCCTGCCCCATTGTAGATGAGCGGCAATTCCACATTGGCAAGCGCTGTGGTGCGGGCCAGCAGGTTGTAATTCTGAAATACGAACCCGAGCTTCCTGTTCCTTATCTCGGCAAGCTGGTTATCGCTCAATTTGCCGATATTGGCCCCGTCCAGCTCATAGGTTCCGGAGGACTGCTGATCCAGGCAGCCGACGATGTTCATCAGGGTCGACTTCCCCGACCCGGAAGGCCCCATTATGGCCACCATCTCCCCCGGTCCAACCTCAACATCGACCCCCCGAAGTGCCTTCACTTCGATCCTGCCGACTTTATAGGTCTTGGTAATACCCCGCATCCTGATCATTTCGATCTCTCTACTTACCCATCATGCCGCCTATATCTTCCAATCTAAAGCTGGCGGGATCTATCCCCATATCCTCTGCCATCTCGATCAGGGCATCAATGCACCCCCGGTTTTCGATAAGCTTGTTAAGGCATTCCCGAACGTCGTCGGGGACCTCCCCGGTATCGTCATCGGCCCACTGCTCGATCTCCTCCCAGGGGATTTCGCCGCTATACTCACTCGTATCTATGCCAAACTCCTCCGCCATCCCCATCAGCTTCTCGAAACAGGGCATTAGATCCTGTAACTTGCTCATGCATTCCATTATGTCAACATCTCCACTGCCAGCAGAACCCTCCGGATTCTCCGTTACCTCGATATCCACACTGGAGACAACCTGTTCCCCCTCTTCCAGTCCTGATGTTATCTCCGTCAGCCTTCCATCGCTGAGACCGGTCTCCACCGGGCGGACTTTCTCCTCACCGCTATTGGTAATCACCCTCACCGTCCTGTTGCCGGTGGCTCGATCCGTGTGAATTGCCGCCTTCGGCACCAGGAGAACATCCCTGGCCAGCACCGCTTCGATATCAGCGGTCACGGTCATCAGGTCCTTAAGCGGATATCCCTTCAAATCCTCGAGGGCGATCTCGACATCATAGGTAATCAGCCCGGACTGGCTTCTGCCCATAGGAGAAATGGCCGTAACCTCGCCCGTCAAGGAAGCATCGGGGAAGGCATCGACCTGAATCCGGGCCAGCTGCCCCACTTGCAATTTAGCCACATCGATCTCATCCACAACGGCGGCTATTTCCACTTTACCGGTATCTATAATCTGCATGACAATGGTATTGGCCATAATTCGATCGCCGATATCGATATTCACCCCGGCAACAGTACCATCGAACGGGGCAACGATAACGCCATCATCGAGCTGCCCCTGAGCTTCCTCGAGGGCGATTTCAGCCTTATCTACCGCCAGTTGAAGCAACTCCTCATTCAAGCCACCTTTAGCATGGATCAGGTTACCTTGCGAAGAGGCCAGATTCGCTCTGGCATTGGCCACGTCCGCTTCTTTTTGCTCAATCTGCGCCGGGACGCTTTCGAGCTTCCTTTCGGCAACGCTCAAGTTGACTTCGGCACTACCAGTGGAAGCATCAACGTTCTCTTGAGCAAGTTGCAAAGTCACAGCAGACGTCTTAACCCCTCTCAGCAACTCCTCTTCCTGGACAGACAGACTGTACTCGCTGATCAGGTTATCGATATGGCATGAAACCAGTTCCACCCAGGCATCCCTGGCATTTTTCAGATGGTTTTTCGCACCGGCAATAGAATCAATGTCCTCCTGATCCGGAATCAAAACTTCTTCTCCGCCCTCATACCCATACCTGACACGAACCAGATCATTGATGGCCTCCGCCAGACTCGCCCTCGCTCTGGTAACAGCAAATCGCATCTGAGGGATATCGGGGTAAACGCCGGAGAGAATATCATACGCTGCTCTTACTTCAGCCCAGGCTTCATCTATTGAGTCGCCCGGCCCAGGAAGAGCGCTTTCCAGGTTATTTTCAGCTTCAATAATGTCCTCCCATAATTGCTCTTCATCCCCCAGCAACTCCAGTTCATCTGCGGGCAAATCACTTGTATTGGTAAGGAGATATTCATCCCAGCCTTCCCAGGCACTGTCAAGCCGACTTTCTGCCTCATCAATTATAAGCTCCCCCGAGTCACGGGTAGCTTCAAGTTCACTGGCAGCACTCTCCACCTCGGTCTCAGCATCGGAGATACCGAACTGCCTGGACTGATCGAGTGCAATCTCGGCAGCACTCAGCGAAGCCTCAGCACTGCTCACTGCCGCTTCCGCCTCCAGAATGCTGGCATCCTGATGGAACTGTGCCAGGTTTATTTCCGCCGTGCGCAGGTCAGCCTGGACTCCGGCGAGAACCCTTCGAAGCGAATCGGCCTTAAGCCCGGCCACTACCTCGCCCTCTTTCACCTCGTCGCCGAGCTCCACATTCAGTTCCTCAACGGTTCCATTCACCCCGAAAGATAAACCGGCCCGATGCGGCATGGAGATATTCCCCGGGATACTGACCCTGCTGATGAGATCCCCTCTTTTGGCTTCAACGGTCGGGGGTCGGCTTGATCCGGGGGAAGATGCATCGGCCCCGTCATCACCATTGCAGGCAGTTAAGCCGGCCAGCGCCATGACCAGGATGATGAGAAAAGTAATTGCTTCTTTCCGGTAATTCATCGGTTTACCTCCCTGGCTTCCGCAAGATGCCTGATTCCCCATGGAGATCGCCACGGCGTCATCAGGACGCCTCGTGATGACAGCTTTTTATGCCATTCCCGCCCCATATTAACAATCATACATCTTTATCTAACCATAGCAGGACAAATCTGTCATGAAAAGGAGAAAACGGACGGGGAAAAACCGGGTTCCATCAGGAAGCTATTCAATTTGTGAAGTCGAGCCGCGCCGGGATTTTATAAATCTCCTGGCCAGGTAAAACGCTGCGGCTATCAGGGTAATAACGATTATATCAAGAACCGCATTGGTGCCGGTGACCTGGACATCGAGCGCCAGGTTGAGGGCAAACATACTCAATGTTACCAGCGCAATGGACAGGCCGACCGAGATAACTGCTCTCTCCAGGAAATTCACTTGTTTCGAGGAAAAGAACACGAAGGACCAGGCCAGGCCGGGAACAAAGAAAATCAAAACGACTGCCAGGATCGCCCTGATAACCGGTACATGGTCAAGGCATGAAGACACAGAGCTACTGATATCACCAAGGCAACAGAGAGGAGTGGCAAGGTATTCCATTCTGCATCCTCTTAAACTCAGCCCGCCGATGAGTAACGCCGGGCCGGATTAACCCTCCATTTCTTCATCTTCCCCAAGATACTCCTCGTCACTGAAGGTGCCTGCCTCACGTCCCTGATAAACGGTTACCACAAAATCCTCCCGGGGAACATCGGAGGAAAGCACCAGTTCCTCGTCTATCAGGTTTATCAATTCCCGGACCTCTTCGGCGGTCAGGTTTTCCCCCACGCAAAGGGTGGCATTGACGATGCTTGAGGTGAAATGCAGGTCTAATCGCCCCACTATTTGCTCTTCGCCGACGGTGATCACATATGCCTCCGAATAGGGAGTGCGGCATTCCCTCTCAAATCTATATTCAGCCATGGTTTTCCCCCTCTCGAATTTCATCTCTTATATCTACTCAAAATCCTTCTGAAGGTGCCGGTGAGTGAAGGTTTTACCGCCCTCGCCCGAGTATTCGGCTACCGTCTGCCCGCTGCCCACAAGCCGCCACTTGTAAATAACCATTCCCTCCAGTCCCACGGGCCCGCGAGCATGAATTTTGTTGGTACTGATGCCGACCTCCGCTCCCAGCCCGTACCGGAACCCGTCGCTGAACCGGCTGCTGCAGTTCATAAACACGCCCGCCGAATCCACATAATCCATAAATCTTATTCCCCGGGCCTTCTCGGAGGTGACGATCACATCAGTGTGGCCTGAGCCGTAGCGATTGATATGCTCTATGGCTTCATCGAGGCTGTCCACTATCTTGATGGAGAGAATCAGGTCGAGATATTCGGTGGACCAGTCCTCTTCCGTCGCCGCTTGGACATCGATAACCTGCGCTGTGCGCTCACAGCCCCGCAGTTCGACGCCCTTCTCCTCGAGGGCCTCTTTGACCTGCGGCAGGAATACTGCGGCGATATCCTGATGCACCAGCAGCGTCTCCACGGCATTGCAGACCGCCACGTACTGGGTTTTGCTGTCGACGGTCACCCTGACGGCCATCTCGATTTCCGCCTCCCTGTCCACATAAACATGGCATATCCCGTCGGCGTGCCCCAGAACGGGGATATTGGTATTCTGCATGATATGCCGGACGAACTCGTTGCTGCCCCTGGGGATAACCAAATCAATATACTCGTCCAGCCCCAGCATCTCGGCAACATCGGAGCGCGCCTCCAGGAGTGCCAGCCACCCCGCCGGCATGCCGGCCTCGACACTGGCCTGATTGATGATGTCCGTCAGGATGCGGTTGGTACTGGCTGCCTCGCTGCCGCCCTTCATAAGCACCGCATTGCCGCTCTTCAGACACAGAGAAGATATTTGAACCAGGGCATCGGGCCTCGATTCGAAAACGATGCCTACAACCCCGATAGGACAGCTCACCTGATAAAGCTCCAGCCCTTCGTCCAGTTCCATGGCGCTCAGGGTTATGCCCACCGGATCGGGCAGGCCGATCAGGCTTTTCAGCCCCTCGCAGACCTCATTGATTTTGTCCTCTTCGAACTTCAGCCTCTTCAGTAAAGGGGCAGCCAGATTCTCGCTTTCGGCTTTCTCCATATCGGCCCGATTGGCAGCGATGATATCTGCTCTACGCCTCTCCAGTTCCTCGGCTACCCTTTCGAGAGCTTTGTTCTTGATATCTATCGAGACGACCGCCATGGGGATCGAGGCTTGCCTTGCCAGTCGTGCCCTCTGTTTCGTATCCATATCGCACCCTCACGTATCTCAAATATTTCAAGTCAAATCAGGAAATAACCAGGTTATCCCGATGCACCACTTCCTCGCCGTATCCATAACCCAGTACCGATTCAATTTTATCAGACCGTACTCCCATGATTTTCTTAATATCGGACGAACTGTAATCGGCGATGCCCACCGCAATCCTGTCGCCCTCAGCATCCGTGATCTCCACCATATCGCCCCTTGCGAACCTGCCTTTGACGTCCACAACCCCGGCCGGCAAAAGGCTCGTGTTCTGCCCGCGCAAAGCATCCACCGCTCCGGCATCGACGACAATGTGCCCATTCGCCGGCTGGCTGAGCATCCAGCGCTGGCGGCTCTCCAGATTGGAAGTGACGGCCGGGAAAAAGGTGCCCAGCGCCTCTCCGGAGACAAGCCTCATTATGACATCTGGCTCGGAACCTGAGGCGATCACCACCGAGGTTCCTGAGGTCATGGCCATCCTGGCAGCCTCGATCTTAGTGGCCATCCCGCCGGTGCCTCCCGCCACAGCAGTTCCCCGGGCAAAGCGCTCTATCGATTTATCAATCTTCTCCACCCTGGGAATGAGTTCAGCTTTGGGATTTCGGGCCGGATCGGCGGTGTAGAGACCGGCCACGTCGCTGAGGATGATGAGTAAATCGGCATCGACCAGATTGGAAACCAGGGCAGATAGATTATCGTTGTCGCCGAAGGTCAACCCCTCAAGCTCCTCGACGAAGACCACGTCGTTCTCGTTGACGATGGGCACCACCCCCATCCCCAGCAGCGCCAGCAGGGTATTGCGCGCGTTGAGATAGCCGAGCCGATTGAGGATATCCGGCTTGGTGAGCAGAGTCTGGGCAACGGTGATGCCGTGCGCCTCAAACAACTCATCGTAGGTGTGCATCAGCCGCCCCTGGCCGACCGCTGCCATCATCTGCCGATAAGGGGTGTCCCGGCGCTTTTTCCGGCTGCCCAGACGTTCCTTGCCGGCCGCCACCGCGCCCGAAGAGACGACTATCGGCTGCAATCCCCGCTGGTGGAGTTGAGCTACCTGATCCACCAGTCCACTCACCCTTTTACGTGAAAGCCTGGGTTTACTCCCCGTGATGAGATTGGTTCCCAGCTTAATCACCACACGATGATAAGCGGGGGAGCCTGATTTACCTTTCTTCACCATAGTTACCCTGTTCCCACTTCAAGAACGAAGAATCTCCACTTTATGCCAGGTCAGCATTCCCCCTCCCCTCCTGGTCACGCGGAGACTGGTTACGTCAGCCTGACCGGCGTCTGTAGTGATATGTTTCTGTGCCAATAGCCCCAGCGGCTGGGCCAGGATGGCACCGATCATCGAAGCCGTGGCCATGCGCTGGAACCTGCTCCAGCCGCTATGGCCTCTGCCGGCAATCATGGATGCTGCACCTGCTACCAGACCGGTCACCACCAGGTTAGTGCCGCACATAGGGGAAATGGCAATTTCTTTCTTGCCTTCCTGAAGCTGGCGCAGCGCCTCCCGGGCCGATTGCTCCAGCGTCTCAGTGGAAATATCGCCAACTATATAAAAGCCGGCCAGACTGGTGTAACCGAGCAAGCGAACTTTCCTGCTGAGTTGCTTCAAAAGCACATTTATGGTCGCATGTTCCATGGCGTGATTTTGCCGCAATACCCGGACCATATCGAGCAAAAGGGCCTGCTTTTTGGGGGAACCATGAAAATGCTCTTTCGGCGGCTTTCTGCTCGGCCATGCCATAATTCAATCTCAATTCAAACTAGGGATAACATATCACAGGGCCAACAAATAGGCAAGGAAGTGAACATCTGAACACCATCCACCTTGCGCTGCCCGAATCTCTAAGGGCATTCTGAATGACAAAAGGGAAGTCAACATTGCAGTGGAAAAGTTTTTAAGGTAGAATGACTCTGGTGATGGAGGGCTGTCGTTCGATTGTTAATACTTAAAGCACGATTCAGAGGAGAAACTAATGGATGAAAATAACTCAAAGGGCATCAGCATAAATGAACTGGCTGAATGTTTAGAGGGTGAGATATTGAATTTGCCTGAAAAGTCAGGGGAGATGGTGGAAAATCTGATGGTCGGGGCAATGTGCGTCGATCCCGCTCCTCTTTACTTCAATGTGAAATCAAATAAGGCGGTCATAACCCGAGGTGATCGAGCCGATATCCAGATGGGAGCGTTGAATACTCCCACCAAATGCCTGATTCTCACCGGCGGCACCAGACCGATTCCCAGCGTTATGCAAATGGCGGAGGAAAAAGGTGTGCCCATCCTGGTGGTGGGAAAAGATACCCCAACCGTTCTGGATGATTTGGAGCAAAGTATGGGCAAACCTGCTCTGGAAGCGAAGGCACCGGAAGTTGAACCAAGCGAAGCCGGCGAATAATCTCAAATAACCCTGAGATTCCCGGCGGCTCGGAGTTTTCCCCGCTTTTAAAATCGCTTTGCAGAGCGGTGAGGAAACAAGAGCTCATCCTCACCGCCCCTTAAAACAAATCTCTCTTTATCTCGATAGCGGCTGTAACAGAAACAAAGGTTATTTAACCTCTACAGTACCGCCGGCATCTTCAAGTTTCGTTTTTATCTGGTTTGCTTCATCCTTGGCGATATCTTCTTTTATGGGCTTGGGAACGCCCTCCACCAGTTCCTTGGCATCCTTCAGCCCGAGGCCGGTCACTTCGCGCACCGCTTTAATCACGTTGATTTTGCTGTCACCGAAGCTGGAAAGTACGACGGTGAATTCCGTCTGCTCCTCTTCCGGAGCCGCCTCTTCCGCACCTGCCGCAGGAGCAGCTGCAGCCACAGCGACGGGGGCAGCTGCACTTACACCGAATTCCTCTTCCAGTGCCTTTACCAGGTCGGCCAGTTCCATGACCGTCATGCCTTTGATTGCTTCGAGCATTTCTTCTTTTGTCATTTTATACTCCTTCTTCCAGCTGTTTTACTCTGGCCTGTAATACCGTTACAAGGCCCTGCAGGTTGCCGTTCAAAACATTTATCAACCCGCTTATCGGCGCCTGAAGCGTGCCTGCAAGCTTGGCAATAAGCTCATCCCTGGGAGGCAGCTTAGCTATAGCCGAAACCTGCTGGGCTGTAAGCAGTTCGTTACCAAGCAGGCCCCCTTTTATCTGCAGGGGAATATCCTCTGCGGACTTTTGATACTCCAGCAGAACCTTGAGGGCCTGTACAGGGTCATCATAGCCGAAGGCTATAGCTGTGGGACCTTCAAGGTATTGAGCAAGATCGGCTTTGCCGACCTTGCCGGCAGCGAATCCAGCCAGGGTATTTTTAACCACATGGTATTCCACACCCTGCTTTCGCAGCTTGCTGCGCAAATCCGTTATCTGAGCCACGGTAAGGCCCCGGTAATCAGTGGCAACCACGACCTCGGCGCGGTTGAGTTTATCGCTGATCCGGTCAACTATCTCAGGTTTTTTCTCTTTTCGAACCATTATAACTAACCCTCCTTTCTCAGCCTCAGCCCCATAAAAAAGAGGCCTCTGCTCGGTGCAAGGCCCCCCAAAACGACTGCTGCTACCTGTTTCTCAAGTAGCTGAAGTGAAAGGTCGGCACCTCGGCAGGTAGTTCTTAAGCTTATTCAAGCGCCTGCTGTCTTCAGTATGACCTGCGTATTATCCCTGATCCTTTGTGTTTATGTTTCCCTCCGATAAAAGCTTACGATATTAACTTGCGATAGAGCGGAGGTCCAGTTTTATGCCCGGTCCCATAGAGGTTGCCAGTGATATTCCCTGTATATACTGGCCCTTTGCTCCGCTGGGTTTAGCGCTTACTATCGCTTCATATACTGACATCAGGTTCTCTACCAGCATATCATCCGAAAAACTTACTTTCCCTATTGGTAGATGAATCAGTGCAGTTCGATCCAGCTTGAACTCAACCCTTCCGGCCCGCACTTCATCGATAACCCTGGGCAAATCCTCGGGATTGGCAACAGTCCCTGATTTCGGATTGGGCATGAGCCCCCGGCGTCCCAGAATCTTGCCCAGCTTTCCGATTTTGGGCATCATATCGGGCGTAGCCACGGCTACGTCAAATTCGAGCCAGCCGCCCTCTATCTGCTTAATTACGTCATCAGCACCGACATAATCGGCACCGGCCTCTCTGGCAATCCGCTCACCCTCACCCTGAGTGAAAACCAGAACAGTAACTTTCTTGCCCAGACCATGAGGAAGCGAGGCTACTCCTCGTACCTGCTGGTCGGCATGGCGGGGATTAACCCCCATGCGAAAGTGCAGCTCCACCGTTTCATCGAACTTGGCAAAGGAGGCCTTTCTGGCCATGTCCACCGCCTCCTGCGGGGTGTAGCGTTTTTCCTCTTCGATAACTTCGCTTGCCTGCTGGTATTTTTTGCCGTGTTTTGCCATTATTCTATAACCTGCTCTATCCCACGACCTCAATTCCCATACTTCGGGCACTGCCCTCCACTATCCGCATGGCGCCTTCCATATCCGTTGCGTTGAGGTCATTAATTTTCGCGCTGGCAATTTCCCCTATCTTATCCCGGGTCAGCTTTGCCGCCACGTTCATCTTCACGTCACCGCTACCTTTCTCTATGCCCGCTGCCTTTTTCAATAATTCAGAGACCGGCGGTGTCTTGGTGACGAAAGAAAAAGAGTTATCCTCATAGATAGTGATTTCAGCGGGAATAACCGTACCTGCCTGAGATGCGGTACGTTCATTATACTCCTTGCAGAACCCCATAATATTGACGCCATGCTGACCCAGGGAAGGGCCCACCGGCGGTGCAGGAGTGGCGTTACCCGCTGGTAGCTGAATGGTCAAGGTCGCTTTTATTTTCTTTTTCTTTGCCATAATTTTAAATTCTCTCCACCTGGGAGAGGTCGAGGTCGATGGGAGTCTCCCTGCCAAAGAAAGACACCATCAGCCTCACTTTCCCTTTCTCCAGGTTTATCTCGTCCACCGTGCCAATAAATTCAGAAAACGGACCGTCAATGATGCGGATATTATCCCCTTCAGCAAAACCGAGTTTTATCTTGGGAGTTGTCGATTCAATCCGGCTCATGATATGGTCTACTTCTTCCTCCTCCAGCGGAACCGGCATGGTGCCCGATGCTACGAATCCGGTAACACCGGGAGTATTACGAACTACGTACCAGCTTTCCTCATCCAGTTCCATCTGAACCAGGATATACCCCGGCAGCGTCTTTCGCGATACTGTTTTCCTTTCTCCTCCCTTGATTTCAATTTCGTCTTCTTTAGGCACCACAACCTGAAAGATCTTATCTTTCATATCCATGGAAGCAATACGCATCTCCAGGTTGCTCTTGGTACGCTCCTCATATCCAGAATAGGTGTGAAGCACGTACCATTGCTTTTTGATTTCTTCCATGTTTCTTAATCGAGAAGAATTAACTCAACGAGCTCAGTGAAGATCGTGTCGATTCCCCACAGGATAAGCGATGCTATTCCTGTTACGACAAGTACGATTCCTGTTAACCGAATGGCTTCTTGCCTTGATGGCCAGGCTACCTTCCTGAGCTCTCCGATAACCCCTTGAACAAGATTCGCCCCGGGTATTCGTCGCTTACTTTCCGCCTGTGCCTTCAAAAATCCCGCTCCTTATTTAACCTCGCGGTGTGGCACATGTGCCCGGCAGCGGGGACAATACTTGGTGAGCTCAATTCGCCCCGGGTCGTTCCTTTTATTCTTGGTTGTTGTATAAGTCCTCTCCTTGCACTGGGTACAAGCAAGATGAATCACTATACGGGCCTCTCCCTTCTTCTTTGCCATCTATTCGATTCCTGAACAGCCGGTAAGTTGTTATTCTTCGATGCTGGTAATAACGCCGGAACCTACCGTTTTGCCCCCTTCTCTAATTGCAAATCTAACACCTTCCTCAAGGGCCACTGGCGTTATCAGCTTGACCTTCATTTGAACGTTATCACCGGGCAGGGCCATCTCCACCCCGCTGGGTAAGTTAAGCTCTCCAGTGATGTCCATTGTCCTGATGTAAAACTGGGGCTTGTAGCCACTGAAGAAAGGAGTGTGCCTGCCCCCTTCTTCTTTGGTCAGTACATATACTTCACCATTAAAATTGGTATGAGGTTTTATCGAGCCGGGTTTTGCCAGCACCATACCCCGCTCGACATCGTCCCGTTCAATTCCGCGCAACAGACACCCCACAGCATCGCCAGGGAGAGCTTCCTCAAGGTTTTTATGGAACATCTCGATACCTGTTACCACCGTTTTACGGGTATCTCCCAGCCCGACTATCTCTATCTCTTCGTTGAGCTTGAGGGTTCCCCTTTCCACCCTGCCGGTAACCACGGTGCCGCGACCTTTTATGCTGAAAACGTCCTCAACAGGCATGATGAACGGTTTGTCGGCAGGTCTCTGTGGTAAAGGTATATAGTTATCAACCTGGTCCATCAACTCCAGGATGGGTCCGCACCATTGACACTCCCTCTTGCCGCAGCCGCATTCCAGGGCCTTGAGTGCGCTCACACGCACGATAGGAGTTGTATCACCAGGAAACTCGTAATGTGGCAAAATATCTTCCCTGAGCTCCATCTCGGTTACTTCGAGCAACTCTTCATCCTCCACCATATCCACCTTGTTAAGGGCGATAATGATTGAGGGAACTTCCACCTGCCTGGCCAGAAGGAGATGCTCGCGGGTTTGAGGCATTGCACCATCATCTGCAGCAATAACCAGTATCGCTCCATCCATCTGAGCTGCGCCAGTGATCATATTCTTGATATAATCCGCATGGCCGGGACAGTCCACATGAGCATAGTGTCGATTCTCAGTTTCGTACTCAATATGTGCGATGGCAATGGTCAATCCCCGGGCCTTTTCCTCGGGGGCATTGTCGATGCTGTCAAATGCCCTGAAGTTCACCTTGGGATTGTTAGCCGCTAGAACCTTGGTTATGGCTGCAGTGAGAGTCGTCTTCCCATGATCAACGTGACCGATCGTCCCTATATTAAGGTGCGGTTTACTGCGATCAAAAGTCTCTTTAGCCATATTTCCTCCTTAAATTTTCAGTTCATTTAATTCGAATGGAGCCCACAGCCAGACTTGAACTGGCGACCCCGTTCTTACCAAGAACGTGCTCTACCACTGAGCTATGTGGGCGAGTGGTGGAGGGGGCAGGATTCGAACCTGCGTAGCCTTCCGGCGGCAGATTTACAGTCTGCTGGTATTAACCGCTCACCCACCCCTCCGGGAAGAGCCCGAGAGGGGACTCGAACCCTCTAACCTGCCGATTACAAGTCGGCTGCGCTACCATTGCGCCACTCGGGCGCAGATTACCCACGAAAGAGTAGTATAAACTGAGTCTATGGGAAAGTCAAGAATTTTATACTATTACTCACTTTAAGGCCTCCGGCAGTTCCGCCAGCCATGCATTACAGGAAGCCTGACCCACCGCCGGCCCCGATCCCCCACCCAGTTCAACATGAGTATTTTACAGGGATATTTATTTTATTCATACCTCCTGACCTCAAAACGAAAGAGTTTGGCCGGTTCATCAAGGAAAATACCCGCTTTACTGCGAGCAATATCTATCTGTTGGGCGACGCTATTAACTCCGGGGAGATCGGGCAGCAGGATTCCCTTTTTGTTTCCCGCTACCACCAGCACACCGTATTTGACAGGATCGAGCTCGGATTCTCTTTCGACGGGTTCGGGGGTGGTCAGAATATCAACTTTATAAGTAAGCTCCGGGAGCTCCTCCTCGGATACCGGGCCGGGATCGGGGAAAAAACGGTAATCGCGAGTTGCCGACGCCACAGCATTGCGAATAATCTCCTGCGCCACGTTGGGTTGCGTAGGCTCAAAGGTGCCGATACAGCCCCTTAGCTGCCCGTGTTTATGGATGGAAACAAAAACGCCAGCCCTTTCCGCCATCTCGGGCGTTTCCATCCTCGGATGCGGCGTCTCTTTATCCCGAACCACCATTTCCACAGTCTCTTTAGCCAGTTTTACGACAGGATGTAACTTGCCTTCTTCCATCATTTTATAATCACCCCCGCATATCCGACTACGCCGCCGTAGTCACCCGTGACATCCCCGCTGGTCTGATATCTAACCAGCTCTGCTTCCCTCGCCCCAAGCTCTTTGGCCGCAGAGATGAGAGAGACCACCGGCCCGTATCCGCACATAGTTATATTGAATTCCCTGATTCGCCCCAGCAACTCGTCCTCAGCCAAATCAAGAATGGCCTCGATGGCTTTCATATCTTTTGTCCGGGCGCTTTCCTGCGGCTCATAGTGGGTCATATCGCTGCTGGCCATAATCACCACTTCCTGACCGCTTTCCTTAACGGCCCTGGCAATACTTTTGCCTATTTCCTTATAGAATTCACCGCCGGAATGGGAAAGCACAATGGGCACAATCTTAATATTCTCCCCCAGATACTGCAGGAAAGGCAATTGAACCTCTATTGAATGCTCATAACGATGCGCTTCGGCATCCTCATCAAGATATTCGGAATTTTGCAGGATCAGCTTTCCCAGTTCGGCATCGATTTGTACTTCACCGAGCGGAGTCTCCCAGTTTTCCCCGGTCATAATGGCGAAAGGAGAGCCCATACCCGTATGGTTTGGCCCCATAATCACGAAGGTACCCGCCGGTTCTATTCTCGAAAGGGTGGCTCCGGCCACCGGTCCGGAAAACGAGTAGCCGGCATGAGGGGAAATCAGGCCAATAACTTTTTCTCTGGAAACCTGGGGATCCATCATCCGTTCGATTTCAGCCAGCAACGCCCCGGCTGAACCCGGATAGAACCTTCCCGCTACCACCGGCTTTCTGGCCATGGTTCACCTCCTCTCTAAATCCTGAAGTTGAGTTCCGTGCCGCAATATTTGCACCTGGAACCGTCGAGTCCAACCACTCTGATGTGATAACCCACCCGTTCCACTACGAGATTGCCGCAGGAATAGCAAACTGTATTTTCACCCGCACTCCCGGGCACATTGCCGATATAGACATAGCGCAGCCCTGCCTCCTTTCCGATTTCCATGGCAGTTTCCAGGGTCTGAAGGGGAGTTGAAGGGACTTGTTTCATTCTGTACATGGGATGGAAGCGGCTGATATGCCAGGGCGTATCTACACCAAGTTCGTTGACTATGAAATCCACCGCCTGGTGCAATTCTTCAGGGGCATCATTGATTCCGGGGATTACCAGAGTGGTCACCTCCAGGAAAACCCCATAACCTTTAAGCGCTTTCAGGTTATCCAGAATCGGCTGGAGTGCACCCCCAACATACTTATGATAGGTCTCTTCCCGGAACGCTTTCAGATCAACGTTAATAGCGTCGAGCAGGGGATGGAAAAACTCCAGCATCCGGCTGCTCATATAACCATTGCTTACATATACGTTAGACAGGCCGGCTTCGTGAGCCAGATGAGCAGTTTCATAGGTATACTCAAAAAAAATGGTTGGTTCAGTATAGGTATAAGAGATACTTCGACACCCGCTTTGTTTAGCGGCAGCCACAATTTCCTCGGGAGATGCTTCTATCCCGGCCACCAGATCCCGCTCCCGGGGCATCTGGGAAATATCCGCATTCTGGCACCAGTCGCAATGAAAATTGCATCCGGGAGTAGCAATCGAATAAGAAGTGGTACCGGGCTGGAAATGAAAGAGGGGCTTCTTTTCAATGGGGTCTACGTTGCGAGCGATGGTTCTTCCATAGACAAGGGTGTACAGAATACCATCCTGATTTTCCCGCACATAGCAGATTCCCTTCTTGCCCTCTGCAATTTTACAATGATGGGCACACAGATCACAGCGCACCTTATTATCAGGGAGCTTCTCATAGAGCATAGCCTCGCGCATACAAACCTCTTCTCCAGATAAATTCAGGAGTTCAACAGGGTCGCATCGATAACCTGGTTATGCCTTACCCTGGGCCATCTGCAATTGCTTACCCTCGGTCTTTATGGCTGGAGCAATTACCAGTTCGATTTGACGGTATGCTTCGAGATTTTGAGCCCCGCACATCCCCATACTTGTGCGAAGCGCCCCTACGAGATTCTGGGTTCCGCCGGTGACGGTGGCCGGACCGAAGAGGGTTTGCTCCAGAGTGCTGTTTTGAGGAACCTTAACCCTCACTCCCCTCGGCAAGCCGGCATGAGGGGTAGCCATCCCCCAGTGATACCCCCTGCCGGGAGCCTCGGCAGTTTGCACCATGATCGAGCCCAGCATTACAGCATCAGCTCCACAGGCAAACGATTTACAGACATCCCCGCCGGCGCGAATGCCCCCATCAGTGATGATGGAAACATAATTACCGGTATCACGAAAATAATCGTCCCTGGCAGCGGCGCATTCCAGCGTGGCCGTTGCCTGGGGTACCCCGACACCGAGAACCTCCCTTGAAGTGCAGGCTGCCCCCGGCCCTATCCCTATCAGCAAAGCAGTTACACCGGTCTCCATCAAGGCACGGGCCGCACTGTACGTAACGCAGTTACCAACAATGATAGGAACCGAAATCCACTCACGAAGTTCGGAAAAAACGAGCCCTCGTTCGCTCTTGGAAATATGCCTGGCGCTGGTAACTGTTGATTGAACTACCAGTACATCCATTCCTGCTTCTTGAGCAAGCGGGGATAAACGCTTGGTAAGAGCCGGTGTCAAAGATACTGCCGCAACTCCGCCCCCTTCCTTGATTGCTTTTATCCGATCACCCACCAGGTTATCCTTAATCGGTTGAGAATAGAGTTTCTGCATCAAGGGAGTAACTTCCTCATCACCAGCAGCAGCGATTTCCGCCAGACACTCATCCGGATCTTCATAGCGGGTTTGCAGCCCTTCCAGATTGAGCACAGCCAGGCCGCCGAGTTTACTCATAGAAATTGCAAAGTTGACATCAACTACGGCATCCATAGCAGCCGCCATGATAGGGATATCAAAATGGAGTTCGCCTAGATCGAGGCCAATATCGGTCTGCTCGGGATTAATGGTGACATTCCCAGGAACAAGGGCTATATCCTCAAAACCGTAGGCATGGCGCAAAGTTCGACGTTCCTGGCTCAAAATACACCTCTTTCTTATTTTGATTTATCTATAATTATAGGGAACTTTAGCAGAGCCTGCAATCAAAGTCAATCCACCATCTGCCCCATCGGAACAAGCCTGACCTGGCCCCAGGCACCCATCCTGTCATCTTTGATGATCAGAATTCCTTTCAGGGAATCAATACCTTGCGCCAGCTCTATTCCTTTCTCAATATCCCCCAACTCTTTGACGACGTTACCGGCAGCAGTAGCCACGGCATCGGCCAGCGCCGCCGATTGGGCCAGAACAATCACGGCATCAGCTTTGCCCAAACTTAGAGAATGGCCCACGGTTCCTGAGGAAGTGCAAATTCCCATAGGCGTTTGGTCGGGTTCGATCTCCAGGGCAAGCCTGCCGCTCAAAGGAGAATCACCGGCATAAATACCAACTGTACGTTTTCGTTTGGTCTGAAGAAAGATATCCCCTCCGTTTTCAACGATCAACTCCAATGAGAAGGGTAAAAGCTCTTTCCCCACCGCTTCGGCGATGGCCCCGGCTACCGCCGCCATTGGCCCAAGTGAAACCGCTTCTGTGACACGGGACATTTCTTTAACAATCAACGGAGCATCATCCTGCACAGCGATTGGCCCAAGAGAGGTAAGAAACAAAGGATTTCGGGCGATGTATCCTTCAATGGCCCCTCGATATTTGTCAACCACCTTTTTTGCCTTTCGCCTCAGGTTGCGGCGGGCACGGATACGCAGGTCAGTTTCTCCGACGGCCACATCAAAAGAAACCAGGTCAGTATCCTTAACCCAGTGGCGATAGGTTCGCGGCTGATACATGCAGTGCTTATCCCACGAAAATTAAAACAGTAGAAATGAAGAGTACTGTCCGTTGCGGTTGGACAGATCGTATCAGGATTCCGGTATTACCGGGATTGCCCGACGCTTATCTCCCAGGATACTTAGAAGCGTATCTCCATGGCCCGGGGCGGACAGGCAGGGACGCATATGCCACAGGCCAGGCACTTATCTTCCTTGAAATCCACCCGCCTCGTTTCGTGATCAACCACCAATGCACCCGCCGGGCAAATTGCCACGCAAGCGCCACAGTGAGTACACCTTTCTTCGTTGCGGATTATATCCTGGCTTAACGGCTGAATGCCCACACCCGTTTCCGCCAGGTAATCCATGCCCTTTTTGTAATCCCGGGATTTGCCGCTTAATTCCACCACCAGCACCCCTTCCTCTTTCGGAGTGACTGAGGCCTTCAGAATGTTGAAATCGATATTAAACTCCCTGGCCAGCCGGCACAGAATCGGCTGATCCACCAGTGAGCGGGGGAAATGCAAAACTACTCTCCTGGTTACCGGCACATCAATACCCCTTTACTCTCAATTTAGCAAAAACACTGCCAGGTTGAACTGCCCGGAAATCACTCACTCTACTTCAGATATATCTCTTCCCCGGTTCAACTCTCATCCTGCTTCGGGGGCCTTTCCTTAAGCGACTTGAACTCTATACCGGCTTCGAGACCCGGGATGGGAGCTACCGGTTCGGTAAGCAGGAAATCGCCCTTTTGAATCCAATCCTTTAAGGTATCGGCTATCTCCTTCGCCTTGTAGTAACTCGAAAGGGAAGCGGTGGGAGTTTCCTTCCCGGATACCTGTATCTTCCCGCTTTTAAGTTCGGCATAATTCACTTCGCCCAGAATATCCGGCAGGCATTGCGGAAATGCCTTCGAATAATCCACTATGGGAGCAAAAATTTCTTCGTCCCTGACTGAAACATGGCGCAATATATCTTCGGAAAGGACAGGTATAGGGACACCGATCCCCACGGTCAGGCTGGCGCCATAACCAAGCATGCTGGTACCTATCAGCCATCCCGGCTTCATCTGCTTTAGATTGCCAATAACCGCCAGAGTCCCAGCCGCCCTCGTGGGTACCCCATTCTCACCCCGGGGCACATCCGGGTGATGCTGGGTACCATGCCAGGCAACATAACCTATCCCACCGCCAAGGAATATTTTCGTCCCGATACCGATGGTCTGGTAATGCGGATCGTTGAGCAGCGGGGAAAGCTGCCCCGAAGTGGAGTAATTGGCATTGCCGCAATTGGGTTTGAGTACCCCCATGTAAGTGTAAAGTGTCTTCTCCGAAAGATTTACGGCTACACTGTAATTCTGACTGGCATTACGTATATTGAAAAGGGTGGCTTCATTCATATCCTCGAGCCGGACCAGGGTTTCAATCTTCTTCCTGGGGTAGCAATCCGTTCCATAAGCGGCCACCGCCAGCCTCAAATCCCTGCCCGCCAGCAAATCCTCGATGACATGCCCGCCACCGTAGTCGAAATGGCCCGGATGAACCTTGTTACGAGGGTCGTCATCGGGAAGGGCAGTGGCCCCGAGAAAAACGTCCACCGCGGCAATCCCGGTGTAAACCGGCACATCGTTCAAGGTGGCCCGGCCACCGCCGGCCTTCAATCGGGGGGATGTGTGCCCCAAATTCAGAAAAACCCCGGAGGAACACATCGGGCCGAACGTGCCGGTGGTCACCACATCGATTTCCTCAGCCGCCTTCTCAACACCTTTTTCCTCGACGATGCCGATGATCTCCTCGGCGTTTACCACCACTGCCCGGCCTTTGCCAATCTTCTCGTTGATTTCAGCAACCGTCCTGTTCATGGATGCAAACCTTATTTATACTACCGATTCCAGTATATGTTAATTAATATGCTTTTGTAAAATTATTTATCAGGGAAATCTGAGTTTCAAGACCGCGCCTTTTTCTGCAGTTCATACAGTCTGGCGATGGCCTCCAGCGGGGTCATGGAATCGATATCCATGTTCTGCAACTCTTCCACCACCGGGGGAGTCGAACCGAAAAGGGGTATTTGAGAAGAAGGCGGGGATTCCTTCTTTCGGGAAGGCAGTTTCCCCTTCTCGGCGGCGCCGTTTTCCAGCCCCTCCAGGATCTCCTCGGCGCGGTGAACCACCGACCGGGGCATTCCCGCCAGCTGGGCAACGTGGATTCCATAGCTCCGGTCGGCCCCGCCGGGGACGATCTTTCGCAAAAAGACCACCTTGCCCCCTTCCTCCGTTACCGCCACATTGCAGTTTTTCACCCGCGGCAGGATATCGCCCAGTTCCACAAGCTCGTGATAGTGGGTGGCGAAAAGGGTCTTGGCCCCAAGCTGCGGGTTGTTGTGGATATGTTCGGCCACCGCATGGGCAATGGAAAGGCCGTCGTAGGTGCTGGTGCCCCGGCCGATCTCGTCCAGGATTATCAGCGAGCGGGGAGTGGCGTTGTTCAGGATGCTGGCCGTCTCGGTCATCTCGATCATGAAAGTGGAGCGTCCGGCAGCCAGGTCGTCCATCAATCCCACCCGGGTGAAGATGCGGTCCACCAGCCCGATGGAGGCGGAGTCGGCGGGAACGAAGGAGCCGATCTGGGCCATGAGCACCATCAGGGCCACCTGGCGCAGGTAGGTCGATTTCCCCGCCATGTTGGGACCGGTCAGGATGACGACCTGGGATTCGCCGTTGGAGAGCCAGGTATCATTGGGCACGAATCCGCCCTCGGTGAGAACCTGTTCCACTACCGGGTGCCGCCCGCCGGTTATCTGTATCGAGTCTCCGGTTGTAAGTTCGGGACGAACGTAATTGTAGCGAACCGCCGCCTCGGCAAAGGCAGCCAGGATATCCAGGCGGGCGACGGCTTGAGCCGTCTGAAGTATCCGCTCGCCCCATCCACCGACCTGCTGGCACACCTGCCGGAACAGGGTGCTCTCCAGCTCCGAGATGCGCTCCTCGGCATTGAGGATCAGCGACTCGTACTCCTTCAGCTCAGGGGTGAAGAAGCGCTCCGCACCCACCAGCGTCTGCTTGCGGATATAATCGCCGGGAATCTTCTCCAGGTGGGTGCTGGTCACCTCGATATAGTACCCGAAGACCTTGTTGTAGCCCACCTTGAGCGATTTGATGCCGGTCCGCTCCCGCTCCTTGCTCTCCAGGTCGGCGAGGTATTGCCTGGCATTCCGGGAAGCGGAGCGAATCTGGTCCAGTTCCGGGGAGAAGCCCGGTTTAATCAGCTCGCCATAGGCAGAGGCTTCGTCAACGATAGCCCGGGAAATCAGCTCAGCCGCCTCAGGGCAGGCTTTCAAATCGGAGGAAATCCAGCCGAGCGGAGAGGATTCGTCTTCGATTATGGCCTTTATCTGCGTGATCGCCTCAAGGCTGTGGCGCAGCGAGGTAAGCTCCCGGGCGATGGCAATCCCCGCTCTTACTCGATTAATCAGCCTTTCCATGTCGGCCAGCTTGTTCAGGGTATTGACCAGCTCAATGCGGCGGGAGGTGCTGGAGGCCAGCCAGGCCGCCGCTTCGTGCCGCCGGCTGATGGCTTCGATATCGAGCAACGGCTGGCCCAGCCAGTTCTTAATCAGCCTGCCGCCCATGGGTGTTTTAGTAAGGTCGATGACCGAAAGAAGCGAGCTTGACCCCGTTGCCATCTGCCCCGACTGGAACAGCTCCAGGTTGCGGCTGGTCTGGGCATCGAGGACCATGAAGGAATCGGTGGAATAAGTGGAAAGCTTTGAGAGGTGCCCCAGCACCCCTTTCTGCGTTTCCTGCAGATAATGAATAATCGCCCCGGCGGCCCGAACCGCCAGCGGCAGACCGGCACAGCCGTAAGCCTCCAGCGAGACCGCGCCGAAATGTTCCAGCAGGGCCCGGCGGGCGGTTTCCTCCTCGAACCACCGCTCGTCAAGCGGGGTCTGGGAAAAGGGAAGCTGGGGCAAACCGGCTTCTTTGGGGAGGATGATTTCGGAGGGCTTCAGCCTCTCCATCTCGGCGATGAGGCGTTCGGCGCTGAGCTGGGTGGTGGCGAATTCGCTGGTGGTTATATCAACATAAGCGATGCCCGCCTTTTCCCCGTCGGAGACCAGAGCCGCCAGGTAATTGTTGGAGGTGGTCTCCAGCAGACTGGTCTCCACCACCGTTCCGGGAGTTACCACCCTGACCACGTCCCGGTCCACCAGCCCTTTAGTGGCTTTGGGGTCGCCGGTCTGCTCGCAGATGGCCACCTTGTGCCCGGCGGCGATCAGCCTGGCCAGGTAACTTTCCAGGGCGTGATGGGGAATCCCCGCCATGGGGAAGCGCTGCCCCTTACCCATGGAACGGGAAGTGAGCACGATCTGGAGCTCCCGGGCCACGATCTCGGCATCGGCTTCGAAGGTCTCGTAGAAATCGCCGAGCCGGAAGAAGACGATAGTCTCGGGATACCGTTCCTTGATCCTGAGATACTGGCGCCGGATGGGAGTCGGGCCCTTGGTCATCGAGGTTTATTCTACTAAAAACCGCAGGACAAATCCAAGGAAGACCGGCGAATACTTTCGGGTTCGCTTGACGAAAGCTGGCGGCTCGTGTAGGCTAGTGGTGAATTCCACGAGGCAGACCGAATGAAAATCCAGCTTTACGATACCACCCTGCGCGACGGGGCCCAGCAGGAAGGGATTTCCTTCTCGGTCGAGGACAAGCTCCGAATCGCCCGCAAGCTCGATGAGCTGGGGGTTCATTTCATCGAGGGGGGATGGCCGGGGTCGAATCCCAAAGACACCGAGTTCTTCCGTCGATTGCGGGAGGTGAAATTCGCCAATTCCGTCCCGGTTGCCTTCGGCAGCACCCGCCGTCCCGATTCCTCGGCGGAGGCCGATGCCAATCTCAAAAGCCTGCTTGATGCCAAAACTCAGGTGGTCACCCTGGTAGGTAAGGGCTCGGCCGAACAGGTTAAAAAGGTCCTCAAGACCAGCCTGAAGGAAAACCTGAATATGGTTGCCGATTCCATCGGCTATCTCAAATCCAGGGGAATGAAGGTCTTCTTCGATGCGGAGCATTTCTTCGACGGCTACAAGGACGATGCTCAATATTCCCGAAGCGTAGTAAAGACCGCTGCCTCCGCCGGTGCCGATTGCATCGTCCTGTGCGATACCAACGGGGGTAGCCTGCCTGAGGACATTGCCTCGATTTGCTCCGCTTCCAGGGGAAAAGGAATAAGGCTGGGTATCCATGCCCACAACGATTCGGAGCTGGCGGTAGCCAACACCCTGGCGGCGGTGCAGACAGGCGTCAGGCACGTCCAGGGCACGGTCAACGGATATGGCGAGCGGTGCGGCAATGCCAATCTCTGCTCTATAATACCGGCGCTTCAGCTTAAACTGGGAATAGATTGCATATCTGAGGAGCAGCTTGCCCGCATCACCGAGGTTTCCCGTTATGTAAGCGAGGTAGCCAATCTGCTGCCGGATTCGCGCCTTCCCTACGTGGGAGCCAGCGCTTTCGGGCACAAAGCGGGGATTCACATCTCGGGGATGCTCAAGGCCAGGGAAAGTTACCAGCATATCGATCCCCTGCTGGTGGGCAACGGCAGCCGTTTGATTGTATCGGAGCTTTCCGGGATCAATACTGTCATCTATAAAGCCAAGGAGCTCGGCCTGACTCAGGCGGCCAGGAAGACGGAAGCTAAAAAGATACTGAATCAGGTAAAGACTCTGGAGAGCCAGGGGTTTACCTATGATAATGCCGAGGCCTCCTTCGAGCTGCTGCTGCGCCGAACTCAGCCGGGGTACCAGCCACCCTTTGAGCTGGTCGATTTTATGGTGGTGGTGGAGAGACAACGGCGCGCTCCCACTATAAAAGAGCAGGGAACACTGTCGGAGGCAATGGTCAAGGTCAGGGTGGGCGAAGATATCCATCACACCGCCGCCGAGGGCAACGGGCCGGTCAACGCCCTTGACGAGGCCCTGCGCAAGGCCCTGGGGCAGTTTTATCCCGGCCTGGTGGCGGTGAAACTGGTCGACTACAAGGTCCGCATCCTGGAAGAGAGCGAGGGGACGGAGGCCAAGGTGCGGGTGCTCATCGAATCCAGTGACGGCGAGCATCAGTGGCACACGGTGGGAAGCTCCACCAACATCATCGAGGCGAGCTGGATTGCCCTGGCCGACAGCATGGAATACTGGCTGCTGGACAAAGAAAACCAAAGTCGAAAAAGAAGAGGCTGAGCCCCGATTAACGGGACCCAACCTCTTTCAAACTACACCTCAGGGCTTCGTCTTTGTCTTTAAATCTCTGCGTCTTCGCTCGTTTCCGTATCGTCTGTCATTCCTTCTTCGGCAATTGATTGCATTCCGGTCATTTCTTCATTCAAATCAATTTCTGGCATTTGCTCCTCTAAGGCACCGATTTGCAAAGGACTTTCATGATCGATGGAAATCTCGCTGCGAGCCGGGATAAGCTTGCCGATAATCACGTTCTCTTTCAAGCCCGCCAGGTTGTCAACACTCCCGCTAACAGCGGCCTCTGTCAATACCCTTGTGGTCTCCTGGAAAGAAGCTGCTGCGAGGAAACTGCTGGTGCTTAAGGATGCCCGGGTGATGCCCAACAACACAGGATGGGCAGCAGCAGGTTCGCCACCCTCAGCCAGTACCTTGGCATTGCGAGCTTCGAATTCGAATTTATCCACCAGCTCACCGGGGAGCATAGCGGTATCTCCTGAAGCGTCAACTCGCACCCGCCGCAGCATCTGCCCGATTATAATTTCGATGTGCTTATCATGAATATTCACGCCCTGAGATCGATACACCTTTTGCACTGCATCCACAAAATACCTTTTAATGGCGTCGGTTCCACGGATGCGCAGAACATCCTGAGGATTAAGCGGACCTTCTGTGATCTGATCACCGGCTACTACGCGTTCCCCTCCTCTTACCCGGAAACGTGCCGAAGCAGGAGCCACACTCTCCCATTCCTCCACATCTTCATAAGTTACATGTATCTGGTCATCCTTGACCTCAACGAGGCCTTTGGCATGGGACAGCAGGGGAGAGGAAGATAGTTTCCCGGTATCCCCCTCGGCGCTTTCTCCTTCGGGCGGAACAGCCAGAACCTGGTCCATATCTACCCACTGGCCGTCTTCGACCGTGATTTGATATCCTGAAGGCAGTGAGTGGGCTTCCCGGCAAGTCTCAGCATTTGTTACCTTAATCTTCCAGCCGTCCTCAACCTCCGTGATTTCCAGCACCCCGTCGATCTCGGCAATGACGGCTTGACCTTTGGGATTTCTAGCTTCCAGGAGTTCCTCGACCCTGGGCAGACCGCCGGTAATATCTCCACCAGCTACTCCGCCTGTGTGGAAGGTGCGCATTGTAAGCTGAGTTCCCGGTTCCCCGATGCTCTGGGCGGCGATGATTCCAGTCGCTACGTTCAGTTTCACCAGATGCCCCCGAGCAAGGTCGGTACCATAACAATACTGGCAAATCCCATTTAAAGATCGGCAATTTAAAGGGGAGCGGACACACACTTCCGTTACGCCGGCCGCCATGATTCTCTCAGCTTTAGCCGCGTCGATTTCCTCATTACGGTCCACTATTATTTCACCTGTTTCGGGGTCAGCAACCGGCCGGGCAGCCAAACGCCATACGATTCTCTCGGCAAGCGGAGGCAGTAATCCTTTCTCCTCGGAAGATTTGAAAATCCAGAGGCCTTCTTCAGTGCCACAATCCTGCTCGTTGACAACTATCCCCTGAGCGACATCTATGAGCCTCCTGGTGAGATACCCGCTATCGGAAGTACGGAGGGCGGTATCGGCCAGCCCCTTTCTGGCACCATGTGTCGAAATGAAGTATTCCAAAATGGAAAGCCCTTCCCGAAAATTGGCTTTGATAGGCAATTCAATAATCTTTCCGGATGGATCGCTCATCAGGCCGCGCATTCCGGCCATCTGCCTGATTTGCCCCATATTACCCCGAGCTCCGGAATTGGCCATCATATGGATGGCTCCATGAGGGTCCAGCGAACTCTCCAGCTTACTGGTCAACTCATTATTGGTTGCGGTCCAGATGTTTATCGCGTTCTGATACCGCTCTTCTTCGGTCATAAGCCCTTCCATGTACTGGGTTTTGATCCTGGCGACACTTTCTTCTCCTCGGGCAATGATCTCTGCTTTATCTTCGGGAACTTCGAGGTCGCTGACTGCCATGGTCAGTCCCGACCTGGTAGAGTAATCAAATCCCAGCTTCTTGATCTTATCCAGCATCTCAGCTGTAATATCACAATTCAGGACATGGTAACATTCGGAGGTAATTTTTTTGAGCTTTTTCTTGTCGATTACCTCATTTTGAAAGCCGAGCTCCTCGGGTAACGCCTCGTTGAAAATAATGCGCCCCACAGTCGTTTTCAGGGGTTCACCGCCATGGGGATCTCTAACATTGATCTGGGCTCCCACTTCAATGATTCCCATATCATATGCCAATCTGGCATCGTCGGGATCGGCGAAAGTCATGCCTTCACCTTTGGCATCCGGCTTTATCATGGTCATGTAATAGGACCCAAGCACCATCTCCATGGTGGGAGCGACCACCGGATCGCTTGAGCTCGGTGAGAGCATATTATGCTTGCTTAACATTATCTCCTTGGCTTCCGCAATTGCCGCTTTGGAAAGAGGAATATGAACAGCCATCTGGTCTCCATCAAAGTCGGCGTTGAAAGCACCGCAGACCAGCGGGTGAAGCTGAATGGCGTTGCCATCCACGAGAATGGGCATAAAAGCCTGCAGACCCAATCGATGCAGCGTTGGAGCCCGGTTCAAAAGGATGGGATGATCTTTAACCACTTCCTCCAGGACATCCCAGACCCCCTCCTTCTTCTGCTCCACTGCCCTCTTGGCATTGCGGACATTATGAGCCATGCCTCGAGCTATCAGCCGGCGCATCACGAATGGTTTAAACAGCTCCAGGGCCATGCGGTTGGGCAAACCGCACTGATGCAAATGGAGATTCGGACCGGACACAATAACCGAACGTCCACTGTAATCAACCCTCTTCCCCAGCAAATTCTGGCGGAAATGCCCCTGTTTACCCCTGAGCATGTCCGAGAGCGATTTAAGTTTGTGGCCACTGCTGGTCGTCACCGCCCGCCCCCTCCTGCCGTTATCAATAAGCGAGTCGACAGCTTCCTGAAGCATGCGCTGTTCATTTCGGATTATAACCTGAGGCGTGCCTAATTCCTTGAGCCTCTTAAGGCGATTGTTGCGATTTATGACTCTCCTGTAAAGATCGTTGAGATCACTGGTAGCAAATCGACCACCATCAAGCTGAACCATGGGGCGGAGTTCGGGAGGAATGACCGGAAGCACCGTCATTATCATCCATTCCGGCTTTGTCCCCTGCCTTAAAAATGACTTGACCACACGCAATCTTTTGATGACCTTCTTTCGATTCTGGCCGGAACTGGTCAAGGCTTCTGCATAAAGGTCTTCGCGGAGTTTTTCCATATCGAGGTCACGAAGAGTATCGAGTATGGCTTCAGCTCCCATCTTGACCGTAAAAAGGCGGGGCCACTGGCTATCCAGTTCCCGGTATTCGCTGACGCCGAGAAGTCTTAACGGTCGTATCTGTTCCAATTCCGCGATTTTGTCAGTCAGCTCCGCCTTGCGCTGTTTAACTTCGTCCGCAATTTCTTCCGCGGACTGTTCTTCCTCGGCTGGTTCCTGTTGTTCTTCCGTTGATTCCTCAGCCTCTGTTCCCAGCTCTTGCAGTTCTTCATTGAGTTCCTTGAGGAGATCGGTCCGGGTCTTTTCATCAACGCTGGTAATAATAAATTTGGCGAAATAGAGTACCTGTTCCAGTTTTCGAGGGGAAAGGTCCAGCAGAAGGCCCAGCCGGCTGGGGGTTACCTTAAAAAACCAGATATGAGCCACAGGAGCGGCAAGCTGAATATGCCCCATGCGCTCCCGGCGTACCTGGGAATGAGCCACTTCGACGCCGCATTTGTCACAAATGACACCCTTGTATCTGATTTTCTTGTATTTGCCGCAGTAGCATTCGTAGTCCTTGGTCGGGCCAAAAATACGTTCACAGAAAAGCCCGTCCCGTTCCGGTTTCAACGTACGATAGTTGATGGTCTCCGGTTTGGTTACTTCTCCATATGACCATCCCTTTATCTGTTCCGGTGAAGCAAGTGAAAGCCGAATGCTCCCAAAATCATTGAGATCCAACATTACTCATTCTCCTCAATCTCTATACCCGAGAGATTTATTCCCAGCCTCGGGACCTCTTCGGAAGTACCTTTCAATCTCAAAACCTCCTCTTCATCCTGACTAAGCACCTCAATTGCCAGGCCCAGGCTCTGCAATTCCTTGACTAATACCTTGAAAGACTCCGGCACTCCAAGGCTTAGAATGTCTTCCCCTTTAACTATTGCGCCATAGGTCTTAACCCTGCCCACTACATCATCCGATTTAATAGTGAGCATTTCCTGGAGATTATAGGCAGCCCCATAGGCCTCCAGGGCCCATACCTCCATTTCCCCGAACCGCTGTCCGCCGAATTGGGCTTTACCTCCCAGGGGTTGCTGGGTCACCAGAGAGTAAGGCCCCGTAGAACGGGCATGAATCTTATCTTCAACCAGATGGATGAGCTTCATAATATACATATATCCAACGGTTACAGGTTCGTTGAAGGTCTCGCCAGTTCGGCCGTCACGGAGTGGCAGCTTGCCCGATATGGGGGACGGTACTCTTATGTCTCGTTCGAGCCTCTTCGCAGTTTGTTTCAGCTGTTCATCATTCATATCTTCGATATTTTCAATCCCCTGTTCATCAAGCCATAATCTCAGGCAAGTTCTCCTCGCTTCCCCGTTGCTGTTATCTCCCAGCAGCCTCTCGCCATCGAAACCCTTCTCCGAGAGCCATTGTTTTGTCTTTTCTATCTGTTCCGATTCGCTGCCGAGTTCACCCCGGTTTTCTTTTTTAACCTGCCGTACAAACCAGGACTGAGCCAGAACTTCTTCGATGGCATCCTCGTCCGCGCCATTGAATACGGGGGTTACAGCTTTAAACCCGAGATCATGGGCCGCCAGCCCAAGATGGGTTTCCAGAAGTTGCCCGATATTCATCCGGGAGGGAACCCCAAGCGGACTGAGAACAACATCCACCGGCTGACCATCATCAAGGTAAGGCATATCCTCTACGGGGAGAATTTTGGAAATCACCCCTTTGTTGCCATGCCGGCCCGCCAGTTTATCACCTTCGGAGAGCTCCCGTTTCTGGGCTACGAAGATTCTCACCATTTTATTTACGCCGGCATCCAGGTGGTCACCATTCTCCCGTGAAAAGATGTCGACGCGCATGATTTTACCGGACTCACCATGAGGCATCCGGAGCGCGGTATCTTTAACATCGCGAGCTTTTTCCCCGAAAATGGCTCGAAGAAGTTTTTCCTCCGCCGTGAGGACTCTCTCACCTTTGGGAGTGACCTTCCCCACCAGGATATCGCCGGACGTAACCTCGGCTCCCACCCGGATGACGCCATCTGCATCCAGGTTGTGCAGACTGGCTTCGCCCACGTTCGGTATATCACGGGTAATTTCTTCAGGCCCCAGCTTGGTATCCCTTGCCTCGACTTCGTGCTTCTCGATGTGAATCGAGGTATACATGTCATCCTGTACCAGGCGCTCTGAAACGACGATGGCATCCTCAAAATTGTAGCCTTCCCAGGCCATAAATGCGCAGAGCACGTTCTGCCCCAGGGCCAGCTCTCCCCTGTCGGTAGCAGAGCCATCGACCAGAACATCTCCCTTCTTAACTCGATCCCCTTTGTTGACTACCGGGTGCTGGGTAGTACAGGTTCCCTGATTGCTTCTGACAAATTTTTTGAGATCGTAGGTATAAAGCTGACTATTTTTGCCCTTCAGTGTAATCTGATTGCCTGTAGAAGAGACTATGGTACCTTCGACAGGGGCAAGGATTACCTGCCCGCTATCACGAGCCACCTCACGTTCCATTCCGGTTCCAATAATTGGTGAGGTTGCACTGACAATGGGAACCGCCTGCCGCTGCATATTAGAGCCCATCAAGGCACGATTAGCATCATCGTGCTCCAGAAAGGGGATCAGGGCAGTACTGGCACTTGCAATCTGGGTCGTGGATATATCCTTATAATCGATCATATCAGCGAGTTCCATCCCAACCTTATCTGCCCGCCTGACCTCGATTCTGCTATCGACGAACTGGTCTTTTTCATCCAGCCGGGCGTTTGCCTGAGCGATTACATGCTTATCCTCCTCGTCTGCCGGCAGATATTCTATATCCTGGGTCACATAAGGGACAATTTTTACAGCGCATGGTGACAGCCTGCCCAGTTGCTGGGCTGCTGTTTCATCAATTACCGTATCTTTATCGACAACCAGTTTGCCCTTCTTATTCAAAACCGGTTCCCGCACGGTCCTGTTCAATAATTCCGGGGCATTGTTGGGCAACTCGTTAATCACTTTCCGGTAAGGCGTCTCGATAAAGCCATACTCGTTCACCCTCGCATAGGTGGCCAGAGAAGTGATTAATCCGATATTTCTTCCTTCCGGTGTTTCTATTGGGCAGATTCTTCCGTAGTGGGAGTGATGAACGTCACGTACCTCGAAGCCGGCCCGATCCCGGGAAAATCCCCCCGGCCCTAAAGCGGAAAGCCGGCGCTTATGGGTCAGTTCCGATAAAGGGTTCGTCTGGTCCATGAACTGGGAGAGCCGGGAGCTTCCGAAGAATTCCCTGATAGCAGCAGTCACCGCCCGATTGTTGACCAGAGTGCTCGGCGTAGCAGAGGCTGGATCGAGAAGGCTCATCCGTTCCTTAATAGTCCTCTCCATGCGGAGTAATCCCATCTTAAGGTGACTTTGCAGGAGCTCCCCCACAGCCCTGACCCGGCGGTTGCCAAGATGATCGATATCATCTGCGTAATCGAGTCCGTTATTAATCAATATTATGTGTCGCACAATGGCTATAAAGTCCTCGGGGACAAGAGTCTGCTGCCTGAGAGGGCGGTTGAGCCCCAGCCGCTTGTTCAGTTTATAACACCCGCCCTTACCGAGCCGGTAACGCCGCGGGTCAAAAAAGAGCGTATGAATGAGAGTCCGCCCGTTTTCGATGGTAGGAGGCTCGCCGGGCCTTATTTTCTTGAAGAATTCCGGAAGGGCCTCTTCCTCGCTGGTGATGCGCGGGTCGCGCTCCATGGTAGCTTGAATATAGGAAATCTCTCCATTATCGACGTCGGAGAACAAATCCAGAAGTTGCTCGTCACTCCCATACCCCAGCGCCCGAAGAAGGGTGGTAACAGGAATTTTGCGTTTGCGATTCAGTTTGGCGGATATCACGCCCTTGTTGGAGGTTTCGAACTCCACCCAGATTCCTCGATCCGGGATTAATTTAGCAAAGCAAAGCCTTCGCGCGGTAGATACGTCTTTTTCTATAGTAAAGTAAATGCCGGGGGACCGGATTAACTGGTTGACTACCACCCGCTCGGCTCCGTTGATAATAAAAGTGCCCCGCGGAGTCATAATGGGAAAATCTCCCATGAAAAGGTCCTGTTCCTTGATCTCCCCCGTTTCCTTAACTATCAGTCTTGTTTTTACTTTGATGGGGGCGGCATAGGTAAGGTCTCGCTCCTGACATTCCTGCTCCGAGTATTTAGCCGCGCCTATTTCATGTTCGAGAAAATGTATTTCCAGCCGGTTACCTGTGTAATCGCTGAGAGGTGAAATCTCTTCCAGGAGTTCCCTCAATCCCTCGTCCATAAACCATTTGTAAGAATTATGCTGGACCTGGATCAAATTAGGGACACCTACAACTTCAGGCACTCTGGCAAAGGATTTTCTGGATCTGTGAGCAATAAATTCAGGCAAGGATGTGGCTGAACTCACTATTGGCACTCCATTCGGGGCACAAAAAGCCCGCATTTTTATTTTCTAGCATGTTTGCTGAAACGAGATTGGAAGGAAATCATGAGGATATATAACCAAAGTAGCAAACCTCTATTTTAATGCCTGGCAGTAAGTTTGTCAAGAGCAATTTCTTTTTCTCTTAAATAATGACAAACAAGCTAAAGACCAGACTAAGCAGGATTAACGATCTCAAGGATAAATAAGGCTAAAACAATGAGTTTCCTTTTCACAAATTACATAAATGGGGCAAAAAAACTTCGCTTAAGTCTTCCCGTAGTTTGAGGCAAATCAAACAATCTACAGTAGCTCAAACTTGAAGTCCCTGTTATAATAGCACCAAGTAAAAGTATAATTCGACAAGCAGAGAAAAACGGAGTTATTCAATGAAAGCGGTTATCCTTGCCGCCGGCGAGGGGAAAAGGATGAATCCCCTTACTTATACCAGGCCGAAGGTCATGGTACCCCTGGCCGGCAAGCCCATACTGGAACACTTAATTTTGGAAATGAAGCAGGCCGGGATCAGCGAATTCATCCTCATTGTCGGCTACTTCGACGAATCGATACGCGACTACTTCGGTGATGGCAGACGCCTGGGAGTCAACATCGAATATCACACGCAGCGCAAGCAACTCGGCACCGCCGATGCTATCAGGGATATCGATAAACTGATTCAGGGCAGCTTCCTGCTGGCCAACGGCGATGCCCTAATCCAAAGCAATGACATTAAAAAAATCTGCGTCCAGAATCAGCCTGCCATGGGCCTGATAGAAATGGTCGATACCACCGATATGGGAGTGGTGGAAATACAGGATAACAAAGTGGTGCAAATCCACGAAAAGCTCATCAGTCCACCTTCAAATCTGGTTAATGCCGGCATATACCTGCTCAACCAGGAGATTTTCCCGGCTATCGCTGAGACAAATCCCTCTCCCCGGGGGGAATATGAACTCACGGACACCCTCCAGATACTGCTTGATAGAGGCACTCCAATTGCGGCTGAGATGATAGGCTCATGGCTCAACATCACCTATCCCTGGGATATGCTGGAGGCAAACGAGCAATTACTTTCCGGAATAGAAGCGGCCAATCACGGCACCGTCGAGGAGAACGCTGTTCTGCGTGGTCCCGTCTCGATAGGAGAGGGAACCGTCATCCGGGCCGGCTCTTACGTCGTGGGGCCGGTGATTGTGGGGGAAAACTGCGAAATCGGGCCTAACTGCTACATCCGGCCCAGCACCGCTATAGGCAACAACTGCCACATCGGCAGTGCCGTGGAGGTAAAAAACTCCATCATAATGGACAACAGCAAAGTTCCACATCATAACTACGTTGGCGACAGCATTATCGGGGAAGATTGCAATTTCGGCGCCGGCACCAAGGTCGCCAACCTGAAACTGGATAAGAAAACCATATCCGTCGGCAGGATCGAAACCGGACGGCGCAAGCTGGGCGTCATCATGGGCGACAGGGTACAGACCGGGATCAATTCCTGCCTCAATATCGGTTGCAGCATTGGAAACGACAGCATTATCGGACCCGGCATGACGGCCAAAGGGGTTATCAAACCAAGGGCAAAGATTTTCTAAGGTGAACAATCACACCCGATGAGTGTAATGCTACTTGCTCCAGGAGGGGAGGTAATTTGGAACGGATAACTCAGGCAATCGTTCTGGCTGCGGGGGAAGGCCAAAGGCTGAAGCCGTTGACGGTGTTCATGCCCAAGGTGATGCTGCCCATCGCCGATAAGCCCATTCTTCAATATGTGGTCGAAGCCCTGGCGGAGAACGGAATACGCCGCATAGTCATGGTAGTGGGTTACCGCAGAGAACAGGTACAGGATCACTTCGGGTCGGGGCAGGAATTCGGGGTGGACATCGAATACGTCATTCAGAATCAGCAGATCGGCACCGCCCATGCCTTAAAACAGGCCGAATCAGCCGCTGATGACACATTCCTCCTTGTCTCCGGCGATAACATGATCAGTGCCGACACCATCGCCCCGCTCGTAAATACCACCTCCCCCACGGTGCTCATAAAAGCCCATGGGGATATATCCAGATACGGGGTAGTGATTGTTCACAACGGCCTCCTGAGAGAGATCGTGGAGAAACCACCGGAAAAGTTGAGCGGTCTGATAAATACCGGGACATACGTCTTCAACAGGGAAATCTTTGATTTCATAGAAGATGAGGTCAGGTTGAATGTGGTTATCCAGAAAATGATCGATAAAGGGCGCGAGATCGCTACGCTCGAGACAGAGGGGTTCTGGCAGGACGTGGTCTACCCCTGGGACATCATTACACTGAATGGCTCCTGCCTGAGCCAGATTTCACCCAGCCTGGGAGGCACCATCGAAGAGGGCTCCCGAATAAACGGGCTGGTCTCAATAGGAGACGGCACCATCATCAGGTCGAATTGCTATATCGTGGGGCCGGCTATCATCGGGGAAGATTGCGAAATCGGGCCCAATGTGTGTATCTTCCCGTCGACAAGTATCAGAAACGGAGTAACCATAGCCCCCTTCACCGTGATATCGAACAGCTGCATCGGCAACAATATCTCCATTGGAGCAGGCTCCTCAATCAACGACTCCATCATCTACTGGGGAACGCTCATAGGCAGTCACTTCGCCGCCCGAAGCAGCGAAGGCACAGTGAAGATCGATAATGAGTATCACCAGGTAAAGATGGGCACCATAATCGGCAGCTACTGCGAATTCGGAGACAGCGTGACAGTCGAACCCGGGACCATAATCGGCAATCACTGCCTCATAAAGCCGATGAAGTTGATAGGAGAAAACATCCCCGATAACGGGCTGGTGGTATGAACTGATGTGCGGCATCGTCGGCTACGTGGGCTACCGGGAGGCCCGGCCAATCCTTCTCGATTCCCTGAAGCGGATGGAATACCGGGGATACGATTCCTGCGGTATCGCCATCTCCGCCGACAGCGAGCTCGAGCTCCATAAAGGGGTGGGACGCGTGGTGGATTTCGAGCAAACCATCCCTGAAATACAGGGCACCATCGGCATCGGGCATACCAGGTGGGCAACCCATGGCGAAGTCACTGCGGATAACGCCCATCCTCATACCGATTGCGACGGCAAAATCGCCGTGGTCCACAACGGGGTGATTGAGAACTTCCAGGGACTGCGAGAACAACTGACCAATGACGGGCATCGCTTCAACTCCGACACGGATACCGAGGTCATCGCCCACCTGATTGAAAAATACTACCGCGGGAATTTGAAGGAAGCTGTCAGCGAAGCTTTAAAAGAGGTTGCGGGGACCTACGCTATCGTGGCCACGGCCGAAGGGTGCCGGGAACTCGTGGCCGCCCGGAAGGAAAGCCCTCTGGTTATCGGCATAGGGGATAAGGAAAACTTCGTCGCTTCGGATGTAGCCGCCATACTTGATTACACCGACAGGGCGATTTACCTGGAAGATGATGACCTCGCCATAGTAACGGAGAACGATATTGCCATCACCAGTAACGGCGAGCCGTTACAAAGGGAGGTACAGATAGTGCCCTGGACCGTTGACGAGGCTAAAAAGGCCGGGTACGAACATTTCATGCTCAAGGAAATACACGAGCAGCCCAGGGCCATCGAGAAGACCCTCCGGGGGCGAATCTCATCGATTGAGCCCATGACTCAACTTGGAATCGAGGAGGCAGGCCAGCTCGAAAAACTGCTTCTGCTGGCCTGCGGCACTTCATATCACGCCGCCCTGATAGGAGAATATGTCATCGGCAGGCTCTGCCACATACCCGTAAACTCGAAGATCAGCTCGGAATTCCACCATGTCGAGATGGCGCTGGACAGGACCTGGGCGATGGGTATCAGCCAGTCCGGTGAGACCGCCGATACCCTGGGGGCCCTTAAAAAAGCCAAGGCGCTGGGATGCCCCACCCTGGGAATCACCAACGTCAGGGGAAGCACCATCACCCGTCTGGTGGACGAAGTTCTCTATACCGAATCAGGACCCGAAATAGGCGTGGCGGCCACCAAGACTTTCCTTACTCAACTGGCTACACTTTATCTGTTCGCCCTCTCCCACGCCTCCCTGGACCAGCAGGCCTTCGAAAGTTTTACGGAAGAGTTTCGCCTGCTTCCCGCCAGCATACAGCAGGTTCTCGACTCCGAAAGCGAGATTGCCTCCCAGGGAAGGGCCCTGGCCAGATACGACAACGCCTTTTTCATCGGGCGGGGGGTCAGCTTTCCGGTAGCCATGGAAGGAGCCTTAAAGCTGAAGGAAATTTCTTATATCCATGCGGAGGCCTACCCCGGCGGCGAGATCAAGCACGGGCCCTTCGCCCTGCTGCGCAGCAACACCCCGGTGGTTGCCGTGACCGCCCCCGACGATACCTACGAGCCGATGCTCACCAGCATCAAGGAAATCAAAGCCAGGGGACCGCAGGTCCTCGCCGTAGCCGAGAGGGAAGACGACATAATCGAGCAATATGTCGATACAGTAATAAGGGTGCCGAAAGTCGACCCGCTGTTCTCGCCTTTCGTAAACACAGTCGCTTTGCAATTACTGGCCTATTATGCCGCCAGGGAGAGGGGTTGCCCCATCGACCTCCCGGCCAATTTAGCCAAGAGTGTTACCGTGCCGTAGAGGATATCCCTTCCTCAACCAGCTTCATCCCCGCTTCAACTAATTTTTGAACCTCTTCCTTGCCAGTCGCTTCCGCCATCACCCGGATCGCCGGCTCGGTCCCGCTGGGACGAATCAGCACCCATGAATCGGCAAAATCGAGCCGCACCCCGTCGAGGGAGTTCAACTCTTTCGGATCAAGCCTCCGGGCACCCGCTGTGATTTTCTCCATGGCCGCTTCCTTCAACTCATCGGGACAGGCGACCTTCCTCTTATCTGCATAAAAGCGGGGGAACCGGCCCAGGAAATCTCTGATCTCCTCAGGGGATTCGATCTCGCTGAGCAGGGTCAGGGCGGCCAGCATCGATTCCGGGTAGCAGCCCATTCGGGGCATGATGTAAACCCCCACATCCTCAACGCCGATGGCGGCTTCATTTTCCCTGACCAGGTGAGCCAGATAAACGTCGCCCACCTTCCCCCGGACCACCCCGGCACCCACCTCTTCGAGCACCAGGTCGAGCAGCTTCCCCACCTCGATGGTGGCCGCCACCGTCCTGTTGCCGCTCTCCTTGACCATCAGCCGGGAGATAAAGCTCACCATCTCCGTGAACCCCAGAAAGCCTTCCCTATCGGCAAAAACCACCCGGTCCGCATCGCCGTCGAAGCAAACCGCCAGGTCGGCCCCCTTCTCTCTCAGGAACTCAATCGTGCCCTCAAGTGTCTGGCCGGTAGGCTCCGAGGGCCTGCCGGGGAAATTGCCGTCCGGCTCGTCGTTCAAGGGTAATATATTGAGTCCCAGGCGGGAAAACAGGCCGCTGGCAAAACCGGCGGCCGCCCCGTTGCCGGGATCGACCACTATCTTCAAATCCCGATTGAATTTTTGTTGCGAGAAAATATCGAGCAGTCGCTGCCGATACACCTCTGCCGCCGCCTCATCCGTGTGTACGCTCCCCTCAACGGGTGAACCCCGGAACTCTTTTTGCCGGTAGACCGCCTCGATGGCGTCCTCCTGGGCTACGCTGTAGCCGATGGTATCGGCATTGAACACCTTTATGCCGTTGTACTCGGGGGGATTGTGTGAGGCGGTGACCATCAGCCCGGCACTGAAGTTCATCTCCCGGGTCAGGAAAGCAAGAGCAGGCGTGGGCAGAATCCCCAGATGGGTCACGTCGATTCCCGCCGAAATCAGCCCGGCGGTGACCTCGTCCCTGACCATCTCCCGGCTGAGCCGGGCGTCGGTAGCGATACAGACCCGGGATTTCTCAGCCAGCGTGCTGCCCAGGGCCTGACCCACCTGGCGACAAAACTGGGGTGTGAGCAAATCCCCCACCACCCCCCGGATTCCGCTGGTGCCGAACAATCGCATATCGAGTCCCTTTTGCTACGGGGTTGCGGCGTACTGCGGCGTGCCCCGGAACGCCAGCTGAGCACTGGGAATATCCTTGCGTTCCCAGCTCTCGTGGAAGAGCTGCCGGCAGATGACGGATTTCATCTTCCATTTTCCATCGATCTTGACATACTCCTCGTGGTAAATGCCCCCGACGCGCTGGGCCCGGTCGCCCTTTTTATCGATGAGGAAATTGTACAGCGCCCACGTGCCCCGGGCCGTGGTCTGGCTGGTGAGCTCGATTTCGGGTTGATGGGCATGATGGACGGCCACGATATCGTCGATCAGACCCATCCGGAAAAACTGCATGGTGGCTTCCTTGCCGTCGGTCTTTATCTCATCGTTGAAATAGCTGGTTTTGACATCGTCGGTAAAGCAGTCCTCCATCTTATCCCAGAGCTTGCCGTCGAGGCAGCGCGAATATGTGCTCTTGAGCTTCTTGATAGCTTCGATGTCCTCCAGCGCCCCGATTCTCGCTTCCAGTTCAGCCAGGTCCGACATGGTACCACCTCCTTTTTTAAATTAACGTTAGTAAAATACTGGTGAGAACCCTTTCATTCACGAGGAGGGAATATTGTGAGAAATCATATTTCAGAAGCGGTGTCCCCTCATTGAAACATCCAGAGCTTCCTGTATAATACCATCATCGCCAATAAAAGTCTTGTTCAACCAAGTTCGGGGTTGGTACCATACCGCCACGGCGTTGCCGCTGCTGTCTACGGCTACCTGCGGGCTGTAAGAGCCCCAGCGTATCCTGACCATGGATCAAGCCTATAGACTCTCGACTAAAGATTTTTCCTGTTCCTGCGGTCCTCCGTGGGAACCAGTCCCCCACTCTCCGATTCCCCCATTCTCCCGTTCTCCCGACCCCTGCCCCCCAGTTGCCAGCTATCAGCGGTCAGTCATCAGTTCCCCCGATCCCTGACCCCCGTATCAACCAATAACCAGGGAGCCAAGTAACAAACAAATGTAAACCTCCCTGTTTTAGTACCAGTCTAAATTAAAGGAGGTCATTAGATAAAAAGTTTAATTTTAGCTTTTGTCACCCAGTTCTTTGAATATTTGATCAAAAGGTGTCAATGGCTGATATAAAGGCATTTCCTGAATTTGTGCCTTGACTTGATTCAAAATCATTAAGATTTCAAAGGCTGCTTCAAAAGAGAGTATACCATCACTCAAGGTTACATCAATTTCTTTGATGGCTTTCTTGATGAAGATCTCGACATGTTGTGGGTTGAGATGGCCATACTCTTTGCGGTTATCTTGAGAATCAAATATTTCGAATTCATCCTTCAAAAAATCAAGCTGAATACGCCCTCGCGAACCACAGATATTCATAGCTTTGGTGTCACTAGCCACGTATTTGCCCATAATAGCTCGAACTGGCAAATCACCAATTGTAAAATCCAGCAAGGCAAATGTTTCTCCGCAAATTGGGCATCCAACATATTGTGCCACCTTTACCTTGTCAAGTTTTATCCGTTGAAAACTTAGTTTGGGTACGGTTGAGTCTCCTTCAACAAGAACACCAACAATGGCTAGAATGTGGCAGAACAGGTCAAAGATTATTCCTTTGTCCAGACTTTGCTCCCGATGTGGTGGAATACTAGACGATTCCAGAATAGAGAAGTCTATTGATTTTAATTCACCTATTTCCCGAAGGCATTCTCTCTTTAGCCGTAAAAAAGGCCATGCTCTAGCAAGATAGTGATCAAAAGCAAATACGGTGTTCCGCTTTTGTTCTCTCTCAATCTTCTCTTTCAATGCTAGTGCCGATAACACAGAGACGTCAAGGGGCTTCTCAACAAAAATATTTCCTCTAGGATCTATATGATCGAGCCAGTAACTAGCCACAGAGGAATGGTATCGGTCAGGTGTCACAACAAAAACATGAGTTATATCGGAGGTATCGCTGTGTTGTCTATCATTTTTGTTGATATAGCGCACACTCCTGGAATGAGCCAGCACATGCCACAATTTTTTGATGTACGGGTCACCCAACCGTATCTCAGGCTCGATGCCTATTGCCAGAAGTTCGGTTTTCCCTTCCTGGACACTCTCCAATAAGGTAGGGAGATAATGCAGTTGGGCCCATTCCGTGTTGCAGCCTTCAAGGATTATCTTTTTCATTAGATTAAATAGGAAATTCCCAGTCCCATATTTGTTCACCTAAGATTGTAACGAATAATCCCGCAAAAACAAGGAAAGTAAATAGATAGAATCCGAGAATCCATCTGAAGGTAGCTCTATTCACTAGCCAGTTTCTTAGTGATGATCCATCTGTATCCATTTTAATCTTCCTAGGGAATCCCAAATCCGCAGATTTCAAAGTTTCCGGGAAATCGCCCCTAACTTGCATTTCCTCTAGCGTATCTCTGATTCCCAATTCTCTGGATAGGAACCTAAGTAATTTTTCAGTACCGTCTCGATAATAGGTATCTTTGGCCACAGAAATACTAATCACTAATGAGAAATATGCTCCTATAAATAGCAAACAAAGCTTCACAGCCCACAACTCTTCCCCAACTGTCCCTAATGCAATGCCTACTAGTCCAAACAAAACTCCTGATGCGCCAAGTTTATCAAGCACGTATTTATCTCGTAAACACCAATCTTCGTAAAGTAATTCGTACTCGATTTTTTTAATTTTCTCTTTATCCATTTTTGTAAACCTCCCTGTTTTAGTACCAGTCTAAATTAAAGGAGGTCAAGCCAGCCTATCCCAGGCCTCATGGTACTTCCTGACCCTGTCGATATCTTTGTCGGTGAGGGTTGGAAGCCGGGAAATATTCAGATTGTCTTCGATATCGGCTTTCTTGACCTTGACGGCCAGATCGTTCGTCTTCACCCGGTCGATGAATTCGAAATTAGAGACAGTTACTCTTCTTCACGAACGATATCACCTTCGCAAAGGTCAAAAATCAAAGAATGGGCTTCGATATCAAACCACTTTTTGAAGGTGGCATAATCCCGTTTTTTCGGCCACATGCTTTCGTCGGTGCACCATCCCCAAAGTTCGTTCTCAAAGATTTCTTCGTAGACACCCTTTAGAACTTTAAGGTGACCGTCTATTTCCTCATAACTCTTAACGAGGTATACGCTATGATCGTCCTGAATTTCGGCCAGCGTGATATCACCATCCCCGTCATCTTCGGTGGAATTAACCCAATCCAGGAAGGGCTGTTTCGGCTTTATGACGACTACTGCGCGATCAATTGTATACATGTTTCACCGGGAATTAAACTGTTGGTCTGTCCGGAACTCAGTAGCTTAGTCGGAATAAAAGTGGGGTTTGGTGGCGAAGGTGCGCATGATGCTGACTACTTCGGCACCGGAGAGCCGCTTCAGTTTAGGGGACACCTGCCGGCTCCAGTTCGAAAGTAACCAGGAGAGAGGGATTAGGAGCCAAACCGAATTCGGCCAAGTCTTCACCTTCCAGGTGCAGGCCAACGGCCTCCTGCAAATTATGCATCGTTTTGTCTAGTGTTTTACCCTGGGTCACCACAGCAATATCCATGCACTCGGCAATATAATATTCTTCACCTTTGTATACAAACGCTTTAATTGAATGGCGCATGCTGCCCTCCCGCTATGTCGTCAATTCCACAAATTTCCGGGCGATAGAGCCGTCTTTTCCGTTCCTCTATTTTATCCCATGTTTGCCGGTTACTCAATCAGTTCTCCCGACCCCTGCCCCCTGAACCACGATCAATAATTATGTAGGGTATGACGTTAATTCGTGGGGTCCGGTTCAGGCATTACATCTTAACCTATTTTAATTGCAGGAATTCTTCAATTGTCAAACCAATGTCTTTGACAATCTGACGTAGCAGTATTGGTGAAATGTCTCTACCTTTGTGGAATGGGACAGTAGTTCGCCGTCCATCCGGGTGATTGAACTGTTTGTGAGAACCTCGTTGGCGAGTCTCTTTGAATCCAGCGGTGACTAATCTGGTTACTACTTCCTGTGGTTTGAGGGCTGGTACATTGCCCATTTTCTAGGCGACCACCACAGTCTGGATACCAACAAATTCGGCTTCCAAATCAGGCTCACCATCCTCAAGTAACATTGCGACTACCTCACGCAGGTTGTCGTTCAACTCGTCAAGTGTTTTGCCCTGAGAATGAGCGCCTGGAAAGCCCGGGATATAACCAACATAAAGGTCAGTGTCAGAACACTTTTCAATGACCGCTTGATATGTTTTCACGGGATACTCCATTTAGATCAATTCATCCACTATGGATATTCATTTTATCCCTAATCAGTAGATTTTGCAAAAGTTACGATATTCAACGGGCAATCCCCTTTTTGAATCAGAGGCATAAAGCTCGAATTGAGAAGCCGCCAGATGCATGGTAGCTGTGTCCCCCGATCCCCGACCCCTGATCCCTGTACTAGCCACAGAGGGCACAGAGAACGCAGAAAAAAAACCTCCCTCCCTTGAGGGAGGGATTAGAGGGAGGGTGAAATGCACAAATGAGTAGCAGGTTCACGGTGCCAAGTTCACGGTTATCGGTTCTCCTGTAGGGGCAATCCCTTGGCTGGTTCCTACGGTCCTCCGTGGGAACGGATTTCTCGTTTTCCGGCCCGTGCCTCCTGATCCCCAAACTACCATCAATAATTAATAAGGTGTATCTTTAATTAATCATTCGATTACATTACTCATTTTTGAGGGAATAATGCTCCATCGTATTCTTGATAAATCCTCATTAGCATTAGGTTTTCGAAAAACGAAGAGGTGTTCATGCATGATGAGATAGAAACCGTATTGTTTTGCACGAGTTATCCAGCGAGTTGAATAGACACAGTTATGCTGTGCTTTTATAATGTCCTCTTTTAAGGCAAATCCGTTTTGTAGAAACTTTTGAAGTACCAAATATGAAAGTGGAACGTAGTGTTGGGCTTTCCGCGTATCGCCAACCAAAATCGCACAATAACGATTCGGTTTAAGAACGCGGTACATCTCTTTTATGCCAGCATCTAGTTCATCGCAGAATTTCTGAGGGCTGGCAATATTTGAAAAGTCCCCTTCGATTTTACCTTTAGAATATGTAACGAGGTTAAGGTATGGAGGATGGGTACATATTAAGTCAATAGAATTGTTTTTAGTATAATTAAGTGAGCGTACGTCCGCTTGATATACATCCTGTTTTGAATTTGTGGTAAACTCAAAATCAATCGCTTGCCTCGTCAGTTCGACTGCTTCAGGGTTTATATCAATGCCTATACCGTGCCTGTTGAGCAATTTACACTCAATTAGAGTGGTGCCACTACCGACCATTGGGTCAAGGACTGTTTCACCTATTTCTGAGTATTTTAAGATAACGTTTCGAGGTATTTGAGGTGCATAATTACCGCGATACTCAGGATTGTGTGTAGCCCAATTTCCTCGGTCCGGAAAAGACCATAAAGTAGTTGTTTCTTCTTTGAAATCACGTAGTAGTTTATTAGATTCGTTTTTCATACTTCACAAAGATCTGCCTTTTAAGAAAAGAGGTCCTAGCATAGAAAGCCCTAGAGACACTACCATGTCCTGGCCCTTTTGTCCTCGGCTGGATAAAAATCCCCATTTCACCTGTAAGTGCAGAAAAACCTTTAGAGATGATAGTCTGACGCACGAGGTCATAATCGGCTTTGACTTGGGCATAAATCATCGGATCGTCCATATCAAAATCAGTTACCGCAAACAGGATGGATGATTCTTCTTTTGGGCTTATCCATATTCTGGCAGGGATTACAATTTTTTTCAGCTTAGCTAGAAGGTGGCTATTTTCAAATTCTGTCCTTTCCACATTGTATGGATCAATCATTGTAATAGCCATAGTCTCCTTTACTGTCAATTCGTGATTCTTTAGATATTTAAGTGAAATAGTTTTTAACTCCCACGAGCCAAAATTAGGTGCTTGGGCAGAATTAAGTGGTAAGCCTAAATACCTCTCAATAACATGTCCGGCCCAGCCTTTATTTTTCTTTTCCCCTTTGAAAACAGTAACCCTATATTTATCGGCTAATTCTCTGAGGTCAACACCGACAATTTGCTTTATTCTGGTTATTGCTTCTTGACGTTCCATGAATTTTTACGACCGTCTTCCATGTGTGGCTATTGACACTATTTTGAAAATGTCTTCTCCAGATTTCAGAGCTTCAATGAGATTCTTAAACATATATGCTGTTTCGAGATTCGTTTTTTCTTGAATCATTAACAGACGAGCCAAAAGTACTAGAAATTTAATGCTATACTCGCCTTGTCTTCCCAAATCCTCGTATTTATCAAATATATCTTTGTTGGCCGCGATTAAATTCTCAATATTCAGGATTTCCCTACGTTCAGATTCGCTTTTCATTGGCTCTGTTTTATTCCACATATCCAATAAGAAGTGTAAAAACTCCTTAGTTTTTTCTTTTTCAGAATGCATTTTGATAAGCACATCCACTGCCCAATGAATATGCTTTGGTGTTCTTATGTAGGACCATCTCCCACCGATGTTTTGCCGATATCTTATCAGAATGTCATATTCACTAAGAGCCCCTTGATAAGCTGCTATAATGAATTCACCATTTATGTTACTTACAAACAACGGAACGAATGTTTCGGATTTCTTTCTGAAAGTCATGAATTCTGTTAGCTCTTGCTCGCTCATAGTTCTAATTGGTAATTCAGGGCTATTATTTCTCTAATATCTACTTCGTCACCCCGAATAACGGTTGATTACAATTTAAATAAGCCCTTATATATCTGAATCTTGACTCACACTCTTTTTATCTGGGAATTTGCCCAATTCCGTAAACTTTAGTAACGTAAATTTTCCTATAATCTAAGGAGATTTCGCTTGTTCTAACTTACTTTTTAATTTAAGGATGTTATTAAAAGACCTTGCGCGTCCTTCGCCGGTTGGGTAATTTACATCTTCTTGCCCCCAAATCCATTTGTATGCCTTTAACAACACCTCGGGGTTTTCGCCAATAGGACTATCCAAATTCTTCGTGGCCAATAAGTCTTCGGGTTCGGCACCATTAAATACTTCTTGTAAAGCAGCTATTATTTCTATTGTTTGCTGGGGATTGTGATTACCTTTTTCAAGTAGGTCATTATAAATATCATTATGTGAGATCAACCATAAGGTTTTACTTGCTGGAGAAAAAACAAAAACCATGAAGTCTTCTCTCTTAATTGGGCCACGTGTGTATTTGCCACCAGGTTTTGTAATTACAATTTCACGTCCGTCAGATATACTTTCTACACGGTAACCTCTATATTTAATTTTCTCGATTCGTTTCGAAAAAACCTCTTTTGGAGCATTCTTAATATGTAAGTCCGTTAATTCAATTTCGTGGGTATAAACGTTTTTCTTCGGCATGATGAGTAAAATTGTCCAAATTAGTAGTTGGTTACTAATATCTCGTTAATTTGTCCTCGTCTCTCTGCATTACAGTTGATCATTCTACTGGCACGCACTTTGTATATATTAAACCCTTCAAACAAACTCTCAAAGAATCGGTCATCGTGGTTTTCGTTTGTTGGGTCCGAGTTGCTTAACATCATTTTGACATTGTATTTTTCATCCAGATGTCTAAAGAAATTTGCAAGCCGAATCTGTGATTGGTCATCGAAACTGTACTTCGAGTATGAGGTAAAACTTGCAGTTTGGCTTATTGGCCTGTAAGGGGGATCAAAATAAATAAAGGAAGATGGCGTAATCACGGCTTCACATTCCGCAAAATCACCAGTTTTGATTTCTGCTAATTTGGACAGCTTATGCACAGTTAGTATGTTTTCTTCATTTACTATTCGAGGATTTTTATATTTGCCGTGCGGAACGTTAAACTCGCCTTTGCTATTGAGACGAAAAAGTCCATTAAAGCAGGTTCTATTCAAGAAAATTAACTGTGCTGTTCTTTCAACCCATTCAGTTGAAAAATTTTCATAGTCAATATTAAGCCTGTTTTCGTTGAATCTCTCTCTTGTATGATAATAGAAATCTCTTTTTTCATCTTCTTTTAGATTGTCATATCTACTGGAAAGTTCATGAAGCTCTTCTATCAGTTCGTGCGGTTCTCTTTGCACGGTTTTTAAAGCTATTATAAGTTCCTGGTTGATATCATATAAGTACGCTTTACTTATCTCGTATCTTTGTGCAACATGGAAAAATACTGCTCCTCCACCAACAAATGGTTCAATATAATTGTCGATCTTGCCTTGTTTTAATTCGTCAGGGAAATACTCATCAAACTGGCTAATTAGCTGAGACTTTCCGCCGGCCCATTTTAAAAACGGTTTGGCCTTCTTGCTTTTAGAGACATGTCGTGCCGAGGGCGTTTTTGTTACCATGATTTAAAATATATTTTCTTCTCAATATTGATCCGATCATAGTAGATCTTATCGAAAGCTGCAACTACCAGATTACAATAACATTTGCTTACCATCAGGTATTAATGAAGGCACCGATTATCGAATCCGGTATCGAACCCAGTTTGCCCGAATTATAAACCCTTGCTGACGGGGAATGCAAGAAGATAGTCAGTTAGTCGTTAGTCGAAAGTCGGCGTTAGTTCGAGGTTCCGAGTCCGTTAGTCCAGGGTCGGGGGTCGGGGGAAACGGAGAACGGGACATCCGTTCCCACGGAGGACCGTAGGAACAAGATAATCAGGGATCGGGAGAAACGGAGAACGGGGGAACTGATGACTGAAGGCTGAGACGGGGCTATCCATCATCTTCCCGGGAGGGCTCGGGAACGAAAAGCTCCCGAGCCAGCTCCGGGTCGAACTCCAGCGAATCCTGAAGAAAAAAGGGGTCGGGGGGCGGGGAGGGCAGGTGGAACTCGTAAAATTCCTTCGGTACGCTTAAGTCGGTCAGCCTGGGGCTGGCCAGGTGAAGTGTGGCGCCAAACCAGTTCATATCAACCCCCTTGAATTTATTTCCACCTCAGAGTGTACAACAGGGCTGCGACAACTGTATGTCGCAAAATCTCCCCTTATTTCCCGTTCTGGACATGAAGTCCCTTTTCATGTATAATTTCCTAGCTGTAGGGGTGTAGCTCAGTTTGGTAGAGCAGCGGTCTCCAAAACCGCAGGTCGTGGGTTCGAGTCCTGCCGCCCCTGCCATTAAAAATGCCGAGGTGGTGGAATCGGTAGACACGCCATCTTGAGGGGGTGGTGGGCGAAAGCCTGTGCGAGTTCGAATCTCGCCCTCGGCACCAAAATGGGGACCAGGGATCAGGGACCGGGGGTCGGCGAATCGGAGAGTCGTTTGCCGGTTAATGGTTCGAGGAGGCTGAAAGCTGATCACTGATTTCATGCGGGAGTAGCTCAGTGGTAGAGCGCCTCCCTCCCAAGGAGGAGGTCGCGAGTTCGAGCCTCGTCTCCCGCTCCAGAAAGCTTTCCCCGGTTATGACGGGATCAATAAGGCGGCGTGGCCAAGTGGTTAAGGCGGAGGTCTGCAAAACCTCTATTCGGCGGTTCGAATCCGCCCGCCGCCTCCATTCAGAGCTCCTGCCCCGGCCGGCTCACTTGACACCTTTGCCCGCATTGTTTACACTTGGAACAACCCGCCCTGAGAAGACAACTATATGAAGTGCCCCGCCTGTAAAAGCATGATGATAGTGGTCGAGCACGAGCAGATCGAGCTCGATTACTGCCCGGAGTGCGCCGGGGTATGGTTCGACTCAGGTGAACTGGAACTGCTGCTGGATACCATGCAGCTTCAGAGATCCGCTCTGGCCCTGGATACCATCCTGACTTCCCCCGAGGTGAAGACCAGGGAAAAAAAGCGCAAATGCCCCATCTGCGGCCATAAGATGAAAAAGGCGACGGTAGGCCATGACCCGGAGGTGCTCATCGACGCCTGCCCCCGCGGCGACGGGCTGTGGTTCGATGCCGGGGAAGTGGGCCAGCTGATTACCCAGTCGTCCCCCGGCGGGGAGCCCGATTCCCAGGGCCGCATTATCCACTTCCTCGGAGAGGTGTTTCAAGTTAAAGGTTAGGAGCCACTGAGAAGTGGCGACTTCGGGGGACCGGGGGTGTACCCCCGGTTTTCAAAATCCCCCCTCTTTTCCCCTTTGCGAAAGAGGGAGAGGTAAAAAGGAGGTTTATTATGATAGTCGGCATCGTGGTGGGAGTCATCGTGGCCCTGATAATCATCGGGCTGGTGGTTATCTACAACGGACTCATCAGGCTGCGCAACCAGATGAAGAACGCCTGGTCGCAGATCGATGTGCAGCTCAAGCGCCGGCGCGACCTGATACCCAACCTGGTGGAGACGGTGAAGGGATACGCCTCCCACGAGCGGGAAACGCTCGAAGCGGTGACCAATGCCCGCAACATCGCCCAGAGCGCTGAAGGCAAAGGCCCCCGGGAACAATCGAAAGCGGAGGGGGAGCTCAGCGGCGCCCTGGCCCGATTGCTGGCCGTGGCGGAGAGCTACCCCGACCTGAAGGCCAACCAGAATTTCCTGGCCCTCCAGGAGGAGTTGACCTCCACGGAGAACAAGATCGCCTTTTCCCGCCAGTTCTACAACGATTCGGTGATGAGCTTCAACAACAAGATTCAGATGTTCCCCTCGAACATCGTCGCCGGCATGTTCAACTTCAGCGAAGGCGATTTCTTCGAGGTGGAGACCCCGACGGAGCGGGAGGTACCCCAGGTCAGTTTTTAGGTCTCGATTGTCCCTCAGTCTCCCTGAGTATAAATAACGGGGAGTCCGGAGGGGCAAAGCCCCTTTGGCGGGGTCCGGGGTGTCCCCGGTTCCCTTTTCCCCCAAGGGTGGGGGCGAGGGGGTTGATAATAAATTAACAGCCAAAAACCATGTGGGAACAAATCAGGGCAAATCGCATCAAGTCGGTAATGCTGGTGGCCGCCATGGCCGGGGTGCTGCTGGCCATCGGATTTTTTATCGGGATGGCCTTCCTGGGCAGCGCGCTGGCCGGGCTGATTATCGCCCTCGTCATCTGGGGAATCATGAGCCTGGTGGCCTACTTCCAGGGCGATAACATCTTCCTCTCCATATCCAGGGCCAGGAAAATCGAGCGCGACGACCATCCCCGGCTTTACAACATCGTCGAAGAGATGAAGATCGCCTCCGGACTGCCCCACATGCCCGATATCTACATCATCGACGACCCGGCCCTGAACGCCTTCGCTACCGGGCGCAATCCCGAAAAGGCCGCGGTGGCGGTCACCTCGGGGCTGCTGCAGAAACTGAACCGCGACGAGCTTCAGGGCGTAATCGGCCACGAGATGGCCCATATCAACAACCGGGACGTGCTGCTGATGACCATGTGCGGGGTGCTGCTGGGGACCATCGTCATGATCTCCTGGTACTTAACCCACATGCTCTTCTGGGGCGGCATGTCCGGCCGCAGGGGCGGCGGAGGCGGGGGACAGGCCCAGATTATCCTGCTCCTGGTGGGGCTTGTCCTGATGATCCTCGCCCCGATACTGGCCCACATGATCTATTTCGCCATATCCCGCAAACGCGAATACCTGGCCGATGCGTCTTCGGCGCAGTATACCCGCTACCCGGAGGGGCTGGCTTCCGCCCTGGAGAAAATCGGCGGCTCCACCGCTCAATTGAAGTCGGCCAACCAGGCCCTGGCCCCGATGTACATCTCCAACCCGTTCCGGAAGAAGGGCCGGGCCGCCAGCGACTTGAGCAGCACCCATCCCCCCATCTCGGAACGGGTGCGCATCCTGCGCTCGATGGGCGGGGCTTCCTTTGCCGATTACAATAATGCTTTCACCTCGATTCACGGGGGTGGGGGGAGTGCGCTCCCGGCTTCGGCCCTGGCCGGCTCAGCGCCCGGAGCCGTAGGTTTGCGGGAGGCGTCTGCTGAGGGGGCCGTGGGGAATCCGGCCAAGCTGGAGCGAACCCGAGAGGTCTCCGACCTGATGTGGAAAAAGAGCGATTACAAAACCATCGACTGCAGCTGCGGCACCAGGCTGAGGGTCCCCCCCAACGTCAAAAAGGTCACCATCAAATGTCCCCACTGCGGGGCTGTCCACCACGTATAGGCGCTTCCCTTTGTCAGGCCGCCTGTTGCCGGGCTTCTATGACTTCCTTATCGCGCGATTCGTATCTGCCCAGGCGTTTCAGCAGCAGCACCGTCAGCCCGATGGATATGGCCATAATGAGGGCTCCCCCGATGGCATCCAGGATGAAATGGTTGGCCGTGGAGACGATCCCCACGAACATGGCGCATGGCAGTGCAACCCCGATGATTCTGCCAATCCATGACTTCGTCATCCAGATAATCCCCCCGCCCACCATCAGGGTCCATGCCTGATGCAGGCTCGGCATGGCGGCGAAGGGATTGTAGAACGCGCTGACGCTCTTGTCATTAACGCCCCAGTGAACGAACAGGGTGTCCACGAAACCCAGGTTCTCCGTTGCGGGATAGGTGCCGTCGAAGAAGCGGGGAGGTGCTACCGGATAGGCGGCAAATACCGTAAAGGCCAGGAAGGCGGAGATGAGGAAGGCGGTGCGCATGATCTTGTATTTATTACGGTGTCTCCAGTAAGACCAGAGGGCAAATATAACCAGCGGGGGATAGTAGCAATATGTATACAACGAGTTGGCGATGTCCATCCGGAGGGGACTTTCCAGGAAGAACGACTGGATATCCAGCTCTATAAATATGCCCAGGGTTTTCTCTACATCGATGATGTCGCGGGCATGTTCGAAGGCAACCGAGGCCGTACCGACGCTTCCCCGCGAGAGGGAATAAATGCAGTATATCCCCCCGATGAGGACAACTTCCAGCAGGATGTCCAGCCACAGCTTGCGGTCGGGCGGATGCCGGGTAAGGAAATCCCGGATGATACGGCTAATCCATTTCATATATCAGCTGCTGGTAGTGAGTATTTGCATTAAATCGTGGCCGTGCTCCATAAACAGGCCGGTTGCTTTGCCGGCGTTTTCCGAAAACGATTCGGCCCCGTTGCTCTCGAATCCGGGCCCCCAGAGAACGAAGGGGACCGGCTCCCTCACGTGAGTCCTGATCCTGATGGGGGTGGGATGATCGGGCATCACCAGCACTCGCAAATCGTTTTTGCCCCTCAGTTTTGAGATGATGAATTCGTCAATCTGTTCGATGGATTTGATTTTCTCCTCGGTCAATGCCTCGTGCCCCGATTCGTCGGGTGCTTCAACGTGCACGAAAACGATGTCGTGGTCTTCAAGTGCCCGCAGGGCCCCGTCACCCTGGGCGGCATAATCGTTATCGATATTATCGGTAACCCCCGGGATTTTAAGCACGGTCATTCCGGTCAACCCGGCCAGCCCCTCCAGCAGTCCCACCCCGGAGGTCAGGGCCGCCCTGACCCCGAACCGTTCCTGGAAGGAGGTGAAATCCGTTATGCCCCTGCCCCCCCAGAAAAGCCAGATCATGGTGGCGGGGAGTTTTCCTGCAAAGATGCGCTCCCGGTTTACGGGGTGATCTTTAAGAACCGCCTTCGATTTTTCCATAAGATTAAGCAGAAGTTCGCTGCCGGGACCGGCGGGCAGTTTGCCCTCGATTGGCTGATCGGGGATATCGTGGGGCGGGGTGCATTCGGCGTCGAGGCAATCCCCCCCGTTTTTGATGGTAAGAATATGCCGGTAACCGACGCCGGGATGAAAGCGTATCCGCTCATCGCCCAGTTCTTTATTCAGGGATTCGATCAGGGGACGGGATTCGGCATCGCTGATGTGGCCCGCATTGAAGCTGCGCATCTTTCCATCTTCGATAGTTACGAAGTTGCAGCGGAAGGCCACTTCCCCTTCCTCGAGATGGAGTCCCATGCTCCTGGCTTCGATGGGGCCGCGTCCGGTGTAATAGACCGCCGGGTCATAGCCCATGATGGACATGCAGGCACAGGCACTCGAGGGTTCCATGCCCTCCGGCACCGTGCTGGCCATTCCCACGCGCCCTTCTGTGCACATGGCGTCGAGATGAGGTTTACGGGCAAGTTCCAGGCAGGTTCTGCCGCCGCGTTCCTCAAGGGGCCAGTCGGCGGCGCCGTCGGTGATGACCACTGCATACTTCATATCTTCTATATTAATCACTCGCACCGCTTAATTGCAAACCGGCCACGCCTATTACGATAAGAACCATCGAGATGACCTTGAGCAGGCTGAACGGTTCCTTGAAATAGATGATGCCGATGATACAGATGAGCACGATGCCCAGCGCCGCCCATACGGCATAGAAATAGCTGATGTCCAGGCGCTTGACGGCAATTGCGGCGGCGGCGAAGGACAGCCCGTAGAAGACGAAGATAAGAATCGACGGGGTTATCCGGGAGAATCCCTCCGAGAGCTTGAGACAGGTGGTTCCCGATACCTCGAATATGATGGCCAGCGCGAACATCAGCCAGTGCATGTCAACCTCCTTTGAGCAAACTGGGTTACTATTAACAGGCTCACTATTTCCGGCAGGAGGATATTACGGGTAATGCCATGGAAAAAGCGGGTTTGCGGTTTCATTTACTTCTTTGCCCGGTGTATGGCGGCAGCACCCAGCAGCAGCCGTTTGAAGCTCACCTCGGAGAAACCCGCCTGAAGCATGATATCCGCCAGCTCCTCCGGGCTATAGAAGCCGCGCATGGAACGGGCCAGGTAAGAGTAGGCAGCCTTCGAACCGGAGACCATTCTGCCCAGGCGGTGAACGGCCAATTCCACATACAGGTGAAATAACCGGCGGATAAATTTGTGCTTCGGCTGGCTGGTCTCCAAATTGACCAGGATTCCACCTGACTTCAGAATACGATACAGTTCCTCATAACATCTGGTGATGTTTCCTTTACCGGAACTGTCAACATTGCGGCAGGCAAACGAGAAGGTGATGGCATCAAAAGAGCCGTCCTGAAAGGGGAGGCGGACAGCTTCGGCAAGAATAAAGTTAATTCCCTTCGCCTCCGGTTTTTCCAGGGCCCGGCGCATCATGGGCAGGGAGAAGTCGAGGGCAATCACCTGCGTGCTCTCAGGAGCCAGCAGATGCAGATTGGCGGCCATTTCTCCCGTACCGATACCGACATCCAGCCAGTGTGTCCCTTTGGCAATAGCGGCCATCCTGGCGGCTTTCTTTCGCCAGTTGATATCCAGCCCCAGCGTCAACAGATGATTGAGGAACTCATATGTCGGTGGTACCTCGGTGTATACCTTTTGAAGGTGGGTAGGCATGACCGCAAACTCGCTATCTTGCTCCTTTAAGCGCCGCATGTTTGCCGGCCTGCCTGCCGGAGAACACGCAGTGGGCAATGGCCAGGCCGCTGACATACCCCCGGGAAGGGATCCCCGCAGCGGTTCGGCCCGTCGCATAGAGTCCTTCGATAATTGAGCCGTCCCCCCTTTTGACTTCCGCTGTCTCTTCATCAACTACCAGTCCGCCCAGCGTGAGGGTGGCACAGGGGAAGGACCTGTTTCCCAGAGAGCAGTCGATGGCATAGAATGGCGGATTAGCGATTGGCTGTACGTGATGGGCGGCTTTGCCCATTTCATCATCTTTTCCAATGGCGGCTGCCTCGTTGTACGAATCGATGGTGGCCTTGAGGCTTTCGGGAGGGATGTGCAGTTTGGCGGCAAGTTTCTCTAGGGAGCCTGCTTTCTTCCTGTTGAAATAAAGGTTACCCAGGGCGCTCATGGTCTGGAACCATCGTGCCTTACCCCATCCGGTATCCTGCCTGATTATTTTCCAGACTTCGGAATCGATTATCAGCCAGGCTTTGCCTTCGTGTTCTTCGACCATACATGCGCCCATCTGGGCTCCATATAATTGCTCGTTGCAAATACGCTTGCCGTGCTTATCGACCAGAACTCCCTTGACAAACGATTCCGGAGGCGTGAGGAAACGCCAGGCCGTAATACGATCCATGTGCGCGGTGGTGCCCCCCACTTCCTCGCCCATTTTGATGCCGCTGCCGTCATCGCCCAGGCTGCCGAGGGGAGGGCCGGGCAGATAGCGGGGGGCAATATCCCTGACCATGCTTCGATTGAAAACGAAGCCGCCCGTTGCCAGAATGACCCCTTTTTTTGCCCGAACTCTCCTGCGACGGCCCCGTAGTTCCAGCAGCCTGTAGGTTATATCGAACAGTTTATTAAGCTCCGGCATGCTGATGCAAACATAACGCAGATTGTAATTGAGCCAGGTTGTAAACCGGTGCAGCCAGAAGGCGATAGTATAGGGGGGAAGGGATGAGAACTCCAGCCCGATAACATTGCCGTCTTTATCGGTAATCAGATGCCTGGCTTTGCTGCGATATTTTACCCGGATACCTTTGTTAAGTGCCGCTTGCCTCAGGGAATCGAACACGACATAACCCGGCAATCCCTTACCTTTGGGGCGATGACCTCTTGGCGCTGGAGTTGCATGGGCATTATACGGGAGAAAGGGTTCGTTTCCGGAGTAATAGAGATGGTAGGGTTCGGGAGGATAGGATGTCTTGAAAGGGCAGCAAGTTGAATGGAAACAAATCCCCTGTATTTCCAGCCAGCCGATGTTTTCCACACTTTGCTCGCAGAAAGCCCGGAGCGTGTCGTCCTTTACCGCATCATGGACCTCATTTTTGAGGTAATTGAACATATTTTCGGGAGTATCTTCGAAACCGGCTTCTTTCTGATAAGGGGTTCCCCCGCCGGCATATACGATTCCCCCGCTGGCTTTGGTGGCTCCCCCGCCACTGAAACGCTCGATCACCAGTACGCTTGAGCCATTGTCAGCCGCTTCTACGGCCGCCGACGCTCCGGCCCCCCCGAGTCCAACCACTATTACGTCTACCTGGTCATCCCAATGGATATTGCTGGTCATGGCACCCCTTTCTCAGCCTCTTATCGTTTTTGCCCCCGGCAATTGCGAATGCTGAAGCGATGAATGATATTTCCTCATTCTAAATTCTGTATTCTGCATTCTGTCTTCTGTATTCCGGTTCTCCGCTTTCCTTATCTTAATGCCTATTGTATGATTGTTTAGCGGAGCCGTCAATTTAGTTTATGCTGACCATTTCCAATCTGGCCAAATCATACGGGGACAGGACCCTTTTCTCCGGTGTCTCGATGAACTTGAGCGCCAGGGACCGGGTTGCCGTCATCGGGCCCAACGGTTCGGGGAAAACGACCCTGTTCGAGCTGATTGCCGGGAATGAAACCCCGGATTCCGGCGAGGTGACCATGCGCAGGGGAACCACCGTCGGCTACCTCAGGCAGGATATCAGGGCTTCTTCACCGAAGCCGCTGCTGGAAGACGTTGCCGGCTCGTCCAGTCGCTTGAGGGGGCTGGA
>JAWOBB010000047.1:0-39315 GCA_046498265.1 Dehalococcoidia bacterium
TCGCTGCCCAGTACCTCTTTCTCAATATTTTGAAATACTGCGCTCTCGCTTCCATACTCATCTGTTCCATTCGGCTGGTCCTCCTGATTGCTCACTTTGACCAGCCTATCATCACTCCCCTTCTTCGGTTAGGTTTTTTATGATTGGACTGTTTCTACTTCGGTTAGATTTTATATGATGGAATTCGGCCCCTTTGAAAAACGCCACGTTTGCTTTATAATATGATGTGCGATTTGGAGGGATCGCATAGTGGCTTAGTGCGGGCGCCTGCTAAGCGCTTATCGGGGCAAAACCCGATCGTGGGTTCGAATCCCACTCCCTCCGCCGGAAGACAGACTACAAGCCCCTTGTCGCCGAGGGGCTTTTTCGTTCGGGAAATCTCGTTTATGAAAAAACGCTTTCAAAAATCTGTCGGCCAGGGAAGGCTTAAAGCTTATTAAATTAAACCTTCTACGGGGCAGGAAACCAAAACGGGGAAGATAACGTGGAAATAGGAATCGATCCCATACTTTTTGAGATAGGCTCGCTGGAGGTACGCTGGTACGGGGTCATGGTTGCCCTGGCAGTCCTCACCGGCGTTGGGGTGCCGGTACTGCTGGCCCGCAAAGAAGGAATCGGCAATATAACCCAGAACAACATCCTTTCCGTGGCCATCTGGGCGGTACCCGGCGGGATCATCGGGGCCAGGCTCATTCACGTATTTGACCGATGGAGTTACTTTATGGATAACCCGGGTGAGATCGTGGGGGGTGAGGGGATGGGCATTTTCGGCGCCATTCTCGGGGGAACCATCGTAGGGGTGCTTTATGCCAGAATCAGGGGTATACCCATCGGCCGCCTGTGCGACGTTGCCGCTTTCGGGTTGATTCTGGCCCAGGCGGTAGGCAGGATCGGGTGCACTCTCAACGGTTGCTGCTACGGCACCCCCACCGATCTGCCGTGGGGAACGATGTGGACCCACCCCGATTCCTACGGCTTCAACGGTACCTTTGCAAAGGGGGTTTCGGTCCATCCCACGCAAATATATGAGCTGCTTTTCGACCTGCTGATATTCGCCTTCCTGTGGTCGATCAGGAAGAGAATCAGGCCGCCGGGAGCCCTTTATCTTATCTATATCTCAACCTATTCCCTGGGCCGCTTTCTCATCAGTTTCCTGAGAACAAATGAGGAAGCCTTCCTCGGCCTGCAGCAGGCCCAGGTGGTCTCACTCATTGTGCTGGTAGTAGCCGTTGGCCTGATCGGTTACCTTTACCGGAAGCCGCCCTCCGAGCCGGATCCCTCCCCCTCTGAAAGCTCGGAAAACACGCAGGTATAGCTGCCGGCCAGATACTGAAATCGTCAATTTAACCCTTGACTAAACCCTCTTTCTCTGCTATCCTATCAATACTCAGTGGTTGACCCTGATTTGCAGGGCAGCAAATTGAGCAAGCATTAAGAAAAATCGAATAGAGTAAGCTGCTTGGATCCGGCAGGACCGAGACGGCAGGGGAAAAAGACCTTAAAGCCTTTTCGGTGTTATCCGGAAAGGCTTTTTAACTTTAACAGGAACGATGCCGGGCTATTCATTTGAAGGAAAAACACCGCAGATCGGGGAAAATGCTTTCGTCCACCCCGATGCGGTAATCATTGGCGATGTGGTAATCGGGGAAGAGTGTTATGTTGGAGCCGGAGCAGTCATCAGAGGCGACTATGGAAGTATACGAATCGGACCGCGGTCTGCCGTGGAGGAAGGGTGCGTAATCCATTCTCCCCCGGATGAGTGCTGCCAGATCGGGAGCGATGTAACACTGGGGCATGGAGCTATCATACACTGCGCTAAAATCGGGAATTTCGCCGAGATCGATATCGGAGCTATATTGGGATTCCATGCAACAATTGGGGAACACGCCGTCATCGGCGCCGGAGCGGTGGTTCCGCAAGATCGCATCATTCCTGATGGGAAAGTCGCCGTGGGGAATCCGGCCAAGGTAATCAAAGATTCCCCACAGAAAAACAGAGAGATTTATGCCTGGATTAAAAAGATATACGTGGAACTTTGCTATCGCTACAAAAAAGGAGCTGAGAAGCTATGGTGAAGAAACGTATTGAAGAAAATAGAGGGCCGAAGATCGGATTTATTGGGGCGGGTGTGGTGGGCACAGCGCTGGCTGTGCGGCTTGCCGAAAGGGGATACCCGGTAATCGCCGCAGCCAGCAGAAGTAAATCGTCTGCCGATAAACTGGCCGAAGCTGTCAAAGGCTGCCAGGCATATGAAAGCAAACAGTCGGTTGCCGATGCGTGTGAACTCGTGTTCGTCACCACCCCCGATGACGAGATTGCCGAAGCAGTCTCCGAACCGAAGTGGCACCCGGGGCAGTTTGTAATTCACTGCAGCGGGGTCGACTCGCTGGATGTGCTGCAAAAAGCTCGAGACGAAGGTGCATATGTTGGCGGTTTCCATCCCCTCCAGACCTTCGCCAGCCTGGACAAAGCCATCGAAAATCTCCCCGGCTCCACCTTCGCCCTCGAAGCCGAAGAAACCCTGCTGGATACCCTCAAAGTCATGGCGGAATCTCTCGAAGGCAATTTCGTAGTGCTGGGGGTAGGAGACAAACCACTTTATCACGCCGCCGCGGTTATCGCCTGCAATTACACGGTCACCCTCATGAAGATGGCCACCGACCTCTGGAAAGTTTTTGGAGCCTCACCGGAGCAGGCCACCAAAGCTCTAATGCCTCTGTTGCATGGGACTGTGAACAATATCGAAAATGTAGGATTGCCTGACTGCCTCACCGGGCCGATCGCCCGGGGAGATATTGGCACCATCATCAAGCACCTCGAAGCTATCGAAGAGAAGGCACCCGAAATCGCCAGCGCATATCGGGAGATGGGACTTCAAACCATCCCTGTGGCTTTAAACAAAGGGAAGATAGATGTGGCCAGGGCGGAAGAGATGCGGCTCCTGCTGCAATCCGAAACCAAAGCACATACGGAGGTACTCTAGCAATGCGAGTAATGATGAAAAGCAAGATTCACCGGGCCACAGTCACTGAGGCCAACATCGACTACGAAGGGAGCATCACCATCGACCGGAACCTCATGGAAGCGGCGGATATCCTGCCGTACGAGAAGGTACATGTACTTGATGTCACCAACGGTGCGCGGCTGGAAACCTACGCTATCGAAGGGGGGCCCGGGGAAATTTGCCTCAACGGCGCAGCAGCCCGGCAGATACTCAAGGGAGATACTGTTATCATACTTACCTATGAGGATGTACCGGAAAAGGAGGCCAGAGACTACAGGCCCAGGAAAATCTTCGTCGATGCGGAAAACCGCGTCGTCTCCGATGAATTATACGCTGTAGCTAACTAATATTTTGTGACCACCCGGCTTTAGAGTAATTTTATGTTACAGGAACACAACCCTGTTCCTTTATCCTCATATGAACCTGCTCTCACCTGAACCTACTCCTTCTCGAAAGGTAAAGGTAAGCCCCGGGGAAGAGGGCCAATTTGAGAGAACTCCCGGACGTGCTTCCTCGCAGCATTTTAATTAATACAAAAATCAGGGTATTAGCCTGATTACCAAGGAGGGCAAGATGCGCCTTACCATCAGCAAACTTATAGAGATGAAACAGCAGGGAGAAAAGTTCACCATGCTGACAGCCTACGATTATTCCACCGCCAGGCTGGTCGATGAGGCCGGAGTGCCCCTTATCCTCGTGGGCGACAGCCTGGGAATGGTGATGCTGGGATACGATTCCACCATCCCGGTGACAATCGAGGAGATGCTTCATCACACCAGGGCCGTCTGCCGGGGAGCCAGAAACGCACTCGTGGTGGGGGACATGCCATTCATGACCTACCACACATCGGTCGAAGATGCCCTGCGCAACGCCGGCAGATTCCTGCAGGAAGGCGGTTGCCAGGCCGTCAAACTGGAAGGCGGCGAGGCAGTAGCCGAAAAAGTTTCTCATATCGTGGCTGCCGGTATCCCGGTGATGGGACATCTGGGCTATACCCCGCAATCAACCCATCAACTGGGCGGGCCAAGGGCTATCGGCAAGAACGTGGAAGCGGCCCAGCAACTGATTCGAGATGCCAGGGCTCTGGAGGAAGCCGGGGCCTTTTCCATCGTCCTGGAACTGGTGCCGGCTCCACTGGCTAAGGTGGTCACGGAGAAGGTAAAAATTCCTACCATAGGTATCGGGGCGGGAAAGGATTGCGACGGCCAGGTTCAGGTAATTCACGATTTACTGGGACTGATTGCCGATTTCGTCCCCAGACACGCCAAACAATATGCCAGAATCCACGAGACCATGAAAACCGCCATCACCGAATATATATCAGAGGTAAAAGAAGGGGCCTTCCCCACCGAGGAAAACAGCCCTAAAATGGACGAGGATATAATCGGACAATTAGGATAGGAGGCCCTGCTCTTCTGGCAATTGTATGATATAATGATTGGTTACCAAGAAGAATTCTGCTGGATATAAAAATGCCAAAAAACAGTTTTATTATTCTCATTGTCATCGTGGCAATAATTGCCATTCTGGTCTCCGTGTTCTCTCCCGGAGGAGAGGACAACGGGCCCGAGGAAATCTCCTTAACAGACCTGATTACCAAGATCAAGGAAGGCGAAATTACGGAGCTTGAGGTCAAAGGGGAAACCGTCAAGGGTATATCAATGATCGGCCCAGAGGCTGAAACGGAGTATAAATCGCGGATAGGTGAAAATACGAACCTGGAAGAAGTCCTCAAAGGGGAAGGGGTTGCCATCAGCGGCGACAATGCCATTAAAATCAACTATAAAGAAGACGGCGGCGGGCTTGGCGGCACCTGGACCATGATATTGATCAATTTCCTGCCGTTGATTCTCTTTGGTGCCCTGCTCATTTTCCTGCTGCGCCGCGCCCAGGGAGGAGCCAACCAGGCAATGGGATTTGCCAGGAGCAAAGCCAAGATGTTTAGCGGCGATATGCCAACCGTAACCTTCGCCGATGTCGCCGGAGCGGAAGAGGCCAAAGAAGGGCTTCAGGAAATCGTGGAATTTTTAAAGCACGGCGACAAGTTCCTTTCCCTGGGGGCCCGTATTCCTCGCGGCGTACTGCTGGTCGGCCCACCGGGGACCGGAAAGACACTCCTCAGCCGGGCCGTAGCCGGTGAGGCCGGGGTGCCCTTCTTCTCCATCAGCGGAAGCGAGTTCGTGGAGATGTTCGTCGGCGTGGGTGCCGCCCGAGTCAGGGACCTGTTCGACCAGGCCAAGCGAAATGCCCCCTGCCTGGTCTTCATCGATGAAATCGACGCGGTCGGCCGCCATCGAGGTGCTGGCCTTGGCGGCGGTCACGATGAGAGGGAGCAAACTCTTAATCAGATACTTTCCGAAATGGATGGATTTGAGACCAACGCCAATGTCATTGTGCTGGCGGCCACCAACAGGCCGGATATCCTGGACCCCGCCTTGCTGCGGCCAGGGAGATTCGACCGGCGTGTCATCCTGGACCAGCCGGATATAAAGGGACGAAAAGCTATTCTGGAAGTTCATGTCAAGGGCAAGCCCCTGAATTCGACAGCCGATCTGGAAGTTATTGCCAAGCAAACCCCCGGCTTCAGCGGGGCAGACCTGGCCAACCTCATTAACGAGGCCGCCATCCTGGCGGCACGCCGGAATAAGAAAGAGATTACCATGGAAGAACTGGAGGAATCGATAGACCGCGTGCAGCTGGGGCCGGAGCGCAAAAGCCGGGTTATCAGTGATAAGGAAAAACGCATCGTCGCCTACCACGAAACGGGCCATGCCCTGGTGGCCAGGATGCTGCCTAACGCCGATCCGGTGCATAAGATATCCATCATAGCCAGGGGGCTGGCCGGTGGATATACCAAGCAGTTGCCCACCGAGGACCGCTACCTGACGTCCCGCTCCCAGTTCGAAGATATCCTGGCCACCATGCTGGGGGGACACGTTGCCGAAGAGCTTATATTCGGCGATATCACCACCGGCGCCAGCAACGACCTGGAACGAGCCACTCAGATTGCCAGGACGATGATAATGCGCTATGGCATGAGCGACAGGGCCGAATACGAACAGATTCCCATCAGCGCAGCTATGGAAGAGGCCAGGAAAGGAAACGTCGAATACTTTGAAGTCTACGGCAATGACATCCTGCTCAAGACCAGAGACGGGCAGGTTTTCCAGTCACGTAAAGAAGAGGATATGAGTTTGCTCAGCTTATTACAGGAATACCAGATCGATACCGAATCTTCGGGAATCAAAGTGTTTATTAAAGAGTCCCAGGGCCTGAACGGCCTTGGGCTGAGGGTCTATGGGAAGCGTCAGGAGATGGTTTTCCTGGGCAAGGAGATATCAGAGGAACGCGATTACGGAGACAAGATCGCCGATGAGATCGACGGAGCGGTCCACAGGATTATCCAGAATGCATACAACGTGGCCAAGAACATACTGACTGAAAACCATGACAAACTGGTTCAGGTTGCAGAGCGCCTGATTGTAGAGGAGACCATCGAAGGTGAAGCCCTTAACCGGCTCTTCGATTCCGAAGTGCCCGATTTATCATCAGAGCCGGTTTCTCAAGAGCCCCCTCCCTCCAGAGAAAGCAAACCCCAGGCACCAGAAGAAAAAGGTAAAAATCTGCCTGAAGGCTTTTCGGGAGAGTCCCCACCCGAGCCGCTAGGTAATGTATAAATAAACCCCTCCTGATCCCTTCCCATTTAAAGGATATATTTTAGCAGGCAGGTGAATATCCATCCCAGACCGATGCAAATGGGGAAGGTCAGTATCCAGGCGGATATGATATTCCCGGTAATACCCCATCTAACCGCTGACAAGCGGTGAGTAGACCCGACCCCCATTACCGAGGCAACTGTACAATGTGTGGTGCTGACCGGAATTCCAAAGTGAGAGGCTATCTCAATAACCCCTGCGGCCGAGAAATTCGATATAAATCCTTGCGGGGGGTTAAGCCTGGTGACTCTCAGGCCGACCGTCTTGATAACCCGCCAGCCCCCAAGAGCTGTTCCCAGGGAGATGGAAGCTGCTGCTACTGCGATTATTCCCCAGGGGATATCGTCCCAATAATCCACGCTCTCATGATAGAGCACAAATGCCATGACCATAAGAGCAATGGGCATTTGCCCGTCATTCTTACCATGTGCATAGGACAAAAAGGCGGTAGGCAGATATTGCAGCCTCTTGAAAATAATATTGGCGCGCCCTGGTGCAACTTTATTGAACAACCATAATGTTAAAATCATCAGCACAAAGGCACCAATGAATCCCAGAACAGGGGCACAGATAACGGCTGCCAGGGTTTTTCCGAATCCTTCCCAGCCGATTTTGCTTCCGGTGGCAATCCCCGCGCCCACAAGCCCGGCCACCAGAGAGTGGCTCACACTTATCGGCAACCCGAAGTAGGTAGCAAGGATTACCCAGGCGATAGCCGCCACAATAGCGCCAATAACGATGCTGTACCCGTAATCACCGGTAACCACCTCGGAGGGCAGAATTCCTTTCCCGATCGTTTTGGCAACGGCCGCCCCGATGATGGTGCCGTGAATGGCGCCGACCAGGTTGAATACGGCGGCAATAGCGATAGCCACCCGGGGGGAGATGGCCCGGCTGCCTATTGAAGCGGCCACCGCGTTGGCGGCATCGTTCAATCCATTGGAAAATCCAAAGCAGATGGCAACCCCGAAGATTACCACCAGGAGGGCTTCATCAAGCATACTTCAGTACTATGCCTTCAAGTACGTTAGCAACATCCTCACCCCGGTCAACGGACCTCTCCAGTTGCTGATAGATATCTCGCCACTTCAGGATTTCCTTGACGTCCGTTTCCTCGTTGAATAGATCATTTAAGGCCGCGTCCTGCAGGTCGTCGGCTTCGTTTTCCAGCCGATGTATTTCTACGCAGTGGGGCAGAATCTCCTTGAGCCTGCGGTGATAACGCAGGAGAGGGACGGCCTTGCTCAATTCATCTGTAACCTTATGAATGATATGAGTTACCTTTACCGCGTTCGGGGTGGGTGCCTGAATGTTGTAAAGCAGCAGGCGTTTGGAGGCACCTTCCATGAAATCGAGCACGTCATCCAGCCTCTGGGCCAGGAGCGCGATATCCTCCCGGTCAATGGGGGTCACGAAGCTCAGGTGAAGGGTTTCGATGATTTTGTGGGTTATCTCGTCGCCATCACGTTCCAGCTTCTTGATTGCCTGGCTTTTCTCCTCCCGGTTTTCGAAATTATCGAAGAGATCCACCAGCCGGGCCGAGGCAGCAGAGAGGTTTTCCACGCTCCTGTCAAAATAGTCATAAAACCTCCCGTTGCGGGGAGAGAACACAAATCTGGGCAATCCACACCTCCTGAACGATTAGTCGGCAAATTCCTGATATGCACACGGGACAAATGACGGGAAAACGAAGTCACCAGCGGAAAAACGGAATTTACGAAATCTATTAAATGAGGAAATCGATTGTTTTGAGGAAGTCACAGGATCAACTGGTATACTCACCGATAAAACCTGCCTGTCTGGCTGACCACCCCCATTTTAGGGGTAATTCGAGGGGGTGTCAAGGAAACCCCTGCGAGGCTATTTCCCGATGCAAAAGCGGCTGAAAATGGCATCCAGCAGACCTTCGCTGACCGTCTGGCCGGTAATCTCTCCCAGCGCATTGAGCGCCGCCGTTAAATCGATGGTGATTAAATCCTCGGGCACGCCCAGTTGCAGGCCCTCCCCGGCACTTGCCAGGTGCTTTTCTGCCCTCTGGAGCGCTTCCTTATGCCGGACACTGGTCACCAGCAAGACATCCGAAGCGGTCACTTTGCCTCCCATGGCCAGTTCCACCATCTTTTCTTCAAGGGCCACCAGTCCCTCGCCGGTGACAGCGGAGGTGGACACGATTGGCCAGGTTAATCCGGCAAGCTCGGCAGCTCGCGGCAGGTCGGACTTGTTTGCTGCTGCCACTGCCGTTTTCCCTTCGAGCAGGGCGAAGATTTCCCGGTCGGCTTCATTGAGTGGCTCACTGGCATCGATAACCAGTAGAACAAGCGAGGCCTGTTCGATCGCCTTCCGGCTCCTCTCGATGCCGAGCGATTCCACTACGTCTTGGCTTTCGATAATCCCGGCGGTGTCGACCAGCACGAAGGGTACGCCGTTAAGGTTCACCACCTCTTCAAGGGTGTCACGGGTAGTGCCGGGCACAGGGGTGACGATAGCCCGGCTTTCCCGTAAGAGAAGATTAAGCAGGCTGGATTTGCCCACGTTGGGACGCCCCGCGATGGCGGTGCGAATGCCCTGGCGGTATATGATGCCCGCATCGGCTCCGGCGATCAGTTCCTGGATCTGCTCAAGAGCCCAGACAATCGGGCCCATGACATCCTGTTCGGGTACCTCGTCATCGGGGAAATCGATGCGGGCGGTCAGATAGGCCAGGATGGAAAGCAATTCATCGCGGATAGCATTGATCTGGTTTGAGAGTTTACCTTTGAGGCCGTTGACTGCCAGGCGAAGACTCTCGGCGGTCCGGGCCTGGACGATATCCAGCACGGATTCGGCCTGAGATAGGTCTATCCTGCCGTTGAGGAAAGCCCTCAGGGTGAACTCGCCCGGCTCGGCAGCGCGGGCGCCCTCTCGGAGGGCCAGGCCGAGTATCTGCTGCAGCGGAACTATCCCGCCGTGGCAGTTGATCTCGACGATATCCTCTCGCGTGTAGGTATGCGGCGCGGCCATGAAAGAGACCAGCACCTCGTCAACGGTCTCACCGGTTTCCGGGTCGACGATGTGGCCGTAGACCAGTCGATGGTCTGAGAGAGTTTTGTCGAATAGCTGTTCTGTAATGGGCCGGGCATTATCCCCGCTCAGGCGCACGATGCCGATCCCCCCTTCACCGAGGGGGGTGGAGATGCCCGCGATGGTATCCTGATACATGGCAAGGTTAAGTATAATGCCAAGTTAACTGGGGGACAAGGAGCCGGTTTATCGCATTGATGGATTTCCGGATCAAGTCACCAGTGACACGATCAGGGTTGTCATTCTGAGGAAATCCGTATGGATGACCGAAGAATCTCTGCTGATAAGGTTGAGATTCTTCGCTCCGCTCAGAATGACAGTTTTTATAATATCTTCCCTTTGGCAAAAAGGGGAAACTGGGGCTTCTCTCCACTCGGGGGGAGAGTTAGAGAGAGGGTGAGAGGAAGAGCTTTAATCACCAACCTTCCGCACGCTGTTGGAGCGGCATTTAGGGCAGGTCCGCTCCTGGAGCTCGTTGTTCTCCCGTTTGGGGAGCGAATATTCATATCCGCAGCGAAGGCATTTGAAGTTATCCTGTTCTGCCATATCGGGTCCTTTAAATTGAAATCACAGATCGTAAAATCCCAGTAAATGCTAAGGAACCTTGTAATCAACCCCTGTATCCCCCATTCTTGGGGGAATAAAAAAACCGGGGGACACCCCCGGGACCCCCGGCAGGAGTATCCTGCACCTTTTTGATTATTTCTTTTTCTTCGCTTTTTTCTCCCTCTTCTCCCGATCCTCTTTGAGCGCCTTTCTGGTATACTCGATCTCTTCATCAGTGACTTTGAGACGCATATCTTCAATCTCGCGCATCACGCTGGCGAACTTCTGCCCTTCGGCGGCACTGATCCACTCCAATTGCAGCCGCTCCGGGCGGATGCCCAGTTTCTCCAGCTTGTTCCATAGTTTATCCACCCGGCGCTGGGTCCATCGATTGGCATCGATATAGTGGCAGTCGGAGAAGTGGCAGCCGGAGACCAGCACTATCGAGGCTCCCAGCTCGAACGCCCGCAGGATGAACTTCTCGTCAACCCGCCCGCTGCACATGGTCCGGATGATGCGGGCATTGGGCGGATACTGCAGGCGCGAGGTGCCCGCCCCGTCGGCGCCGGCGTATGAACACCAGTTGCAGGCAAAGACGACTATCCGCTCGTCGGGTTTTTCCTCCACTGCCGACTCGGTCTGGGCCATCAGCGACTCGTCGCTGAAATGGCGCATGCTGATGGCATCGAACTGGCACTCGGCAGCGCAGGCACCGCAGCCAGCACACATGGCCTCGACCACCTCCGCCGGCGCTTTGGCTTCCTTGTCGAACTTGATAGCTCCGTAGGGGCAGACGCGGGCACAGACCCCGCAGGCGGTGCATTTGTCCTTATCCACCACCGCGGTGATGGCCTCCAGGGTGAGCTTGTCTGAATTGAGGATAACGGAGGCCCGGGATGTGGCCGCGCTGGCCTGGGTGACGCTGTCCTTGACATCCTTCGGCGATTCCACGCAACCGGCCAGGAAAATGCCGGGGGTAGGCGCATCAACCGGCCTCAACTTGGGATGGGCCTCCATCAGGAACCCGTCGCTTGTCTGGGACAGGTTGAGGACTTGCCGAAGATGCTCGCCGTCGCCGCGCGGCACCAGCCCCACCGAGAGGATAACCATATCGAGGTTATACTGCTCCAGCCTGCCGGCGGTGGTATTCTCCACATCCACAATCAGGTTGCCGGTTTCCGGCTCTTCCATGACGCTTCCGGGGAGGCCGCGGATGTAATTGACCCCCAGCTCGTGGCTGCGCTTGAGCATGGCCTCGAATCCCTTGCCGAAGGCGCGCATATCGATGTAAAAGACGAACAGCTCGCTGTCGGGGTAGTGCTCATTGAGGAGCAGGGTGTCCTTCACCGTATTCATGCAGCAGATATTGGAACAGTAAGGGTTGCCGCGGTTCTCCATCCGGGAGCCGACACACTGGATAAACCCGATACGCTTCGGCGTCTTGCGATCGCCGGGCCTGATAAGGTGACCCGCCGCCGGCCCGTCGGCGCAGATGAGCCGCTCGAATTCCAGGCTGGTGATTACGTTCTCGAACCTGGTGTAGCCATATTCATCCATCTCCGTGGGGTCGTACACATCCATGCCGGTGGCCACGATAATGGTGCCGACATCAAGCTCGATTATCTCATCCTGCATATCCAGGTCGATGCATTTCTTCTCGCATGCCTCGACGCACTTACCACAGGCGATGGGATTATTCCCCAGGCAGTTTTCCGGGTTCAGCACATAAGCCGATGGCACGGCCTGGGCAAAGGGGATGTAGATGGCCTTTCGGGTACCAAGGCCGGCCTGGTATTCGTCCGGACATGTTACCGGGCATACTTCGGCGCAATCGTTGCAGGCGGTACACTCTTTTTCATCGACGTATCTGGCCCGTTTGCGTACCTTCACCCTGAAGTTGCCGATGTAGCCGCTGACCTCTTCGACCTCGCTTAAGGTCATCAGTTCAATTCTGGGATGCCGACCGGCATCCATCATCTTGGGGCCGAGTATTCATATAGAGCAATCCATGGTGGGGAAGGTCTTGTCCAGTTGGGCCATGACCCCGCCGATGGAAGGTTCTTTCTCCACTAAATATACCTGATGCCCGGAATCCGCCAGGTCGAGCGCCGCCTGAATACCGGCCACGCCGCCGCCGATAACCAGAGCCGCATCCGTGACCGGCACCTCGCTCTCCACCTGGGGCTTGAGCTGGCGAGCCCGGTCGACCGCCATCCTGACCGTATCCCTGGCTTTCTCTGTGGCCGCTTCGTGGTCGGCGGAGTGCACCCAGCTGCAGTGTTCGCGGATGTTGGCCATCTCGAACAGGTACTTGTTCAGCCCCGCTTCCTCGACGCAGTTGCGGAAGGTAGGCTCGTGAAGGCGAGGGGAACAGGAAGCCACCACCACCCGATTCAAATCATATTCCCTGATGTGCTTCTTGATGTCTTCCTGGCCGGGATCGGCGCAGGTGTAATGATTGCCGGTGGCAACCACAACATCGGGCAGGCCCTCGGCATATTTACGTACCGCCTCGGTATCGACTGTCCCGGCGATATTAAGCCCGCAATCGCAGACAAAGACTCCTATTCTTACCCCGTCCTCAGTCATGGATTGACCTCCTGCCCGGCCAGCTTCCCGGCAACGAATCCGGCAAAATCCTGAATCTTAATCTGAAGCTGCTGTCCCGGCCCTTCGTCATGCATGGCACATTTCAGGTGAATTTGTGATTTGGGGCAGGCTACAATCAACGTATCCGCCCCGGTGGTTTTTGCTTCTTTCAGTAATTCGATCTGCATCTGCTTATTAATCGTACCACAATTCATCCAGGACTGGGTACCGCAACAGAGCGCGTGAGCTTTGTGATGAGCCATTTCCTGAAGTTGAAGCCCTTCGATTGCCCTCAGCACCATCCGGGGCTCTTCGTAAATTCCTGATATTCTACCCAGCCGGCATGAGTCGTGGTAGGTGACCTTCTTTTTTGACTTTTTGAATTCCAGTTGACCATTTGCCACCGCTTCAGCGAGTAACTGGGAGAGATGGACAACTTCAAATCCGGTATCTCCCAGGTAGCGGGGGTACTCAACCTTAAGGGTATGATACCCTTCCGGGCAGGAAACTACCACCCGTTTGGCTCCGGTCGCCTGGATTTCCTTTACGTTCTGCCTGGCAAGCTTGAGGAAACCCTCCACGTCCCCGCTATTGAGCAGGTCATGGCCGCAGCAGCGCTCGTTGGGTGACACTGCCGGCCTTATTCCCATCCGGTTAAGTAGAGCAATCGAACCCAGCGAAGCCTGCAGGGTTTTCACCTCAAGGTCAGCAAAGAAGGCGTCGAAATAGGGCGCGCAGCCAACGAAATAGAGCGTATCCGAAGTTTTGGCAACTTCAAGCTGCCTGGGAACCCAGTCCAGCCTGTCCTGCTGTAACTCCTCAGCCGACATGATATGCATCAGCGATTGTATGGCACCGCCGTGGGCGCACTGGCCGGTTATACCCGATTGTTGAGCCTGGCTGCGCAGAGCCCGGATAAAATCGCCGAAACGAACAGCGGAGGTGCAAACCACCTCGCAGGCAGCACAAGTCAGGCATTCCCACAGGCGGTCATCATTTAAGGCCTGGCTGTCGGTTCCGTGGATGGCATCGTAGACCAGCATTCGCGGAGAGAAACCGGGATCGTGGTGGGCTACCGAGCAGGCGGCGGTACATTTACCACAATCCAGGCAGGCATAGGCCTTGGTTTCGGCAAGGATTCTGGTTTTGTCTTTCATCTCCGATTCACTCTCAGGCAAAGGCCTTATGCCTCCTGCGGCACCGCTATTCTGCTATTCCCGTATTTAATCGGGCTGGGGCCGAGTCTCCTTATGCGCCTCTCAAAGGAGTTTATCTCTCTGGCCACCAGGTCGGCGTCGTCTGCCGGGATCTGGGCAAGGTGGAGGCGTCTTGAGCCCAGTCCCAGCACGTTCAGCATTTTACCCACCGGCACGATAAGTTTTCTGGCCTTGTCGACCCCGAATTCGTAATGGCAGCTTCCCGAGGGGCACCCCAGCAGCATCACCCCGTCGGCGCCCAGTTCGAAGGCCTTCAGTATCAGGCCGGCGTGAACCCTGCCCAGGCACATCAGACGAATGAACTGGATATTGGGAGTGTACTTCTTCCTGTTCACCCCGGCCATATCCAGTGCGCTGTAAGCACCCCAGTTACAGACGAACCCTGCGATTCGGGGTTCGAATCCCTTTTCTTCCGCCTTCGGCATAAATTCCCTTCTATTCTAACTAAAGCACAGCCGGCATCGTCCGACAAGCGTGATTGTATCACAGTGTGAGAGTTCGCTCAACGATTTCAATCGACTATGAAGCTGATTCCCGAGACCACAAAATACCCGCCCAGGCCCACCAGCGCCAGCCCGCACACCTTCAGCAGCCAGGAATAGACGGTATCGTTTATCGCCTTTCTTCCGGTAGATATAATAAAAGCTATCAGGGCATACCATCCCAGGTCGGCTAAGATGTGACCGGTGAAAAAAGAGGCTACCCCGGCAACGCCCAGGTCCAGTGCCCATAAAAGGTAAGTTACCCCGATGGTGGCCCACCAAAGGAACCAGTAGGGATTGGACATGCTGACCAGTATCCCCGCAAAGACCAGTTTCCTGTTTTCGGCCACGTTTGATGAAGTTTCAAGGGGAAGCGGTTCTTTGCGCCATCCCTGTCGGAAGGTGGCTGCCCCCATGCCCACCAGGAGGCTCCCGCCCACCATGCCTATTATGCTGGTTACCCAGTCGTTCTCTATGCACTGATCCAGTCCCAGGACGAGGAGAAGGATAAGCAGCAATTCCAGGACAGCATGTCCTACCACTAGCAAAGGCCCGGCCCAGAAGCCGTGCCGGGCAGATGCGCTGATGGTATAGGCCAGCAGTGGGCCGGGCATCAGTGCCCCGGAAAGGGCCATCACGAAGGCGGTGACGAAGATGACGGGGATGGTGGCTTCAGGCATAAAACGAGTATAACAAAGGGGACGAGTCTACACAAATATAATCTCACAGATAGACCTGCTATCATTGTAAATTCCCGGAATATGGATTGAATGCCGCTTTTAAGAAAAACAGGGGAATCACCAAGTTTCCTGCCTGTTAGAGCCCTTTCAGACACTCCTCAGCACTGTCCAGGTCATCCGGCTTGATGATTACCATAGCCTGGCTGGTGGCGGGATCCGTGTAGGCATAGAAATACTTGAGATTGATGCCCGCCTCAGCCAGCGGGCGTATCACGTATTTCAGCAGTCCTCCGGGCTCGTCGGGCATGGAGTAGTTTAGAATGGTATCGATCCGGGTGGTGAACCCCGCCTGACGCAGTGATTCCTGGCTGTTCTCCGCGTGCGGCAGGATCATGCGCACGATCCCGAATTCGCCGCTCTCGCTGATGGAGAGCGCCCGGATGTTGATCCGGGCCTGTTCCAGCGCTTCCAGCACCTCCACCATCCGGCCCGGTTTGTTCTCGATGAATACGGAAATCTGTTTGACTCGCATTTTTTTCCTCCCCTCTGAACCGTTTACAGCTCGCTGCGGTCGAATACCCGCTTGGCCTTCCCTTCGTACCGGGTAATTGTCCTGGGCTCCACCAGTTTGATCCTGGCGGAGATGGCCAGGATGCTGTCCATCTCTGCTCGAAGTTTGGCCTCCAGGTCCTCCATCTTGGACATCTCGTCGGAGAAGATATCCTCGGAAACCTCCACCCAGACCTCGATGTAATCGGATTTGAACCCTTCCTGGCGGTCTACCACGATCATGTAATGGGGCTCCACACCTTCAACTTCCAGCAGTATGCTCTCAATTTGTGAAGGGAAGACGTTGACCCCCTTGACCACCAGCATATCGTCCGTCCTCCCGGTGATTCGGGACATACGCACGTGGGTGCGCCCGCATTCGCAGGGCTCTGGATTGAGGCTGGTGATGTCCTTGGTACGAAAACGGATGACCGGCTGGGCTTCTTTGGTCAGTGTGGTTATTACCAGTTCGCCCGTTTCGCCGTAAGGCAGCGGCTCGCCGGTATCGGGATTGATAATCTCGGCCAGGAAATGGTCCTCGGCGATGTGCATCCCGCACTGATAGGGGCACTCGGTGGAGACGCCAGGGCCGATCACCTCCGTTAATCCGTAGATATTGATGGCTTTTATCCCTGTCTTGCCCTCGATATCGTTGCGCATCTGGTCCGACCAGGGCTCGGCGCCGAAAACCCCCAGCCGCAGCCTGGTTTCCCTCAGGTCCACGCCCATCTGAAGCGCAGTCTCGTGCATGGTGAGCGAATACGAGGGGGTACATGTCAAAACCGTGGTTCCCAAATCCTGCAGCAGGAGAATCTGCCGCTTGGTGTTGCCGCCGCTGGTCGGGATTACCGATGCCCCCAGCCGCTCCGCGCCGTAGTGAAAGCCGAGCCCGCCGGTGAACAGGCCATAGCCATAGGCATTCTGGAGCACATCCCCTTCGGTGGTACCGGCGGTGGCCAGCGTGCGGGCCATGACCTCGGCCCAGGTGTCGACATCCTTCTGGGTGTATGGAGCTACAACCGGCTTCCCCGTGGTCCCGCTGGAGGAATGGAAGCGAACCACTTTGTTAATCGGGACGGCCAGCAGTCCCAAGGGATAATTATCCCGGAAATCCAGCTTGCTGGTAAACGGCAGTTTGCTAAGGTCCGAGAGCTTCTGGATATCGCCGGGCTTGACCCCTTTTTCCTTAAATGTTCGCTGGTAGAAAGGGGAGCTTTCATAGACGTGGTTAACCTGGGCCTTCAACCTTTCCAGTTGGAGTTTCTCCAGTTCTCCCCGAGGCATCTGTTCGATTTTGGGATCACGCATCATATTTACACCTCTACTTTCCCTTCATGGCTTCGAAGCTTCGGTCGAAGGCTGCCAGGCTGGAATCCAGAAACTTGGGCGGGACTTTCTTGCGGATATCCGCTTTCCAGTCCTCGGCATCCAGCTCGAGATGAGTGGACAGGCCGCCCATCATCACGATGTTGAGTGCTTTCGGGTTGCCCACTTCCTCGCCGATCCGGATGGCCGGCATCAGGTGAACGTTGTCGGTGTAATATTTCAGCAGACCTTCGATCTCTTCCCAGGTCGGATAAGGGAAGTCGCCGCTCATGGCGGATATGGGCATGACCTTCACATCGGCCACGATAGCCACCCCGCCCGGACGCAGCCAGGCCGCCCAGCGGGCCGCCTCGACCTGCTCGAAGCTGACCAGGTAATCGACCTCGCCCTTTTTGATGATGGGGGAAAACACCTTCTGTCCCCAGCGGACGTTGCTGACCACGCTGCCGCCCCGCTGGGCCATCCCCAGGGAATCGGTCTTTTTCACATCATAGCCGGCATTCACGCCGATCTCGGCCATGGCGTCGCTGGCCAGAATCACTCCCTGGCCGCCGACGCCAACCATCAACACATTGATGTCTTTCATTGCTTCACCTCCTCGATGGCTCCCTGAGGGCAGACCTGTTCGCAGACCCCGCATCCCACGCAAACGGCCTCATCTATTTGCACTTTATCATCCCAGATGCAGATGGCCGGGCAGCCCACATCCAGGCAGTCCCGGCAGTCGACACAAAGGTCATGATCCACCCGCCGCGGGGTCCATTTGCTCTTCTCACGAAGCACGCACGGGCCCCGGGCGATGATGACTGACGGTGCTTCGTTTTGAACGCAGCGTTTGATGGTCTCCTCCAGCGCCTCCAGGTTGTAAGAACTGACCACATTAATATCACCTATCCCGATCCCTTCGCACAATTTCTCCAGGTTGACTGGTGGCCCCTGCGACCCGGTAATCGAGACGCCGGTTCCCGGGTGGCCCTGGTGCCCGGTCATGGCGGTAGTACTGTTATCCAGGATGATGACCGTGCCAGTCCCCTGCTTGTAGACCATATCCACCAGGCCGGTGATTCCCGAGTGCATGAAGGTGGAATCGCCCAGCACGGCCACCGACTTGTTGGGGATGCCGGCCTTCTCCAGTCCCAGCATCTGCCCGATGCTCGCCCCCATGCAGGCGCAGGTATCCAGCGCCCCTAGCGGTTCGTAGACGCCCAGGGTATAGCAGCCGATATCGCTGGTTATCACCATTTCCCCCTCGCTCATCTGGCGCGGGGCTGATGACGGTTTGATTTTGGGATCGAACCCCAGTTTTCGTAAGATGTATTCCGGCCCGACGTGCGGGCACCCGGCGCAGAGTTGAGGGCGGCGGGGTGGGATGGTGACGGCGGGCGGTTCCCCGGAAAGCGTTGTTTGTGGTGGCGGAATGATACCGGCCTTGACGGCGCCCGCCTCCACCACTTCAGGGTTGAATTCCCCGATGATCGGCACGATGCTCTTGCCTTCGACCGGTATGCCGAGCAGCCTGACCTCCTCCTCCAGGTGGGGATCGAGCTCCTCGATGACGATAACTTTTTCCACCTTGTCAGCGAAACTGCGAATCAGCTTCTCGGGAACCGGGTAAGTGGTTACCAGCTTGAGGAAAGACGCCTCTTTGAAAATTTCCCGGGCGTACTGATAGCCGATACCGCTGGAGATGACGCCCAGCCTGGTGTCATTGATTATCATTTCATTTAAGGGGAAATCCTCTGCATAATCGCGCAGTTTGGCGATTCGCTCCTCCATGGATATGCGTCTCACCCGGGCGTTAGATGGGACCATCACATATTTGGCCGAGGATCGAAGATAACCGGGCTCGGGCAGATCCGTCGGCCGCTCCCGATTGACCTCTACCACGCTCTTGCAGTGGGAGATGCGGGTGGTTGAGCGGAACAGGACCGGCGTGTCGAATTCCTCGCTGATGCGAAAGGCCCAGCCCATCAGCTCATAGGCTTCCTGGCTGTCGGTCGGCTCCAGCATGGGAACCTTGGCAAACTTGGCGAAATGGCGGTTGTCCTGTTCCCCCTGGGAACTGTGCTCGCCCGGGTCATCGCACGATACTATAACGATCCCGGCGTTGGTGCCGGTGGTGGCCAGGGCAAAGAACGGGTCGGCAGCCACGTTGAGGCCGACATGCTTCATACTGACCATGGTGCGGACCCCGCCGTAGGCTGCGCCCATCCCCACCTCCAGTGCCACCTTCTCGTTTACCGACCACTCCGTATAGACCCCTTCGAGTTTTGCCACGTTCTGGAGTATCTCCGTGCTGGGCGTGCCGGGATAGGCGGTGGCAAAGCCCATACCCGCATGATAGCCGCCCAGGGCGATAGCTTCATTTCCAGCTAGAAGTTGTTTCATACATCACCTGCCAAACCCGGACAAACCGGATAAATATTCCCTCTCCCTTCACTCCTCAACATTTTAACATTCTCAGCAAGGCCTAGGCCACCGATTTGCCCAGGTACGCTTGCCTCACCTGATCGTTGCCCAGGAGTTCTTTGGCAGTGCCCTCTATGGTGATTCGCCCTCGCTCCATTACATATCCTCGATCGGCGATCTTCAGCGCTGCGTTGGCATCCTGTTCCACCAGCAAAATGGTGAGGCCTTCGTCTCTCAAACTGCTCAGCAACTTGAGGATATCCCTTACCAGATTAGGGGCCAGGCCTAAAGACGGCTCGTCCAGCAACAGCATCCTGGGACTTGACATCAATGCCCGTCCGATGGCCAGCATCTGTTGCTGCCCGCCGCTCATACTGCCGGCCTTTTGCTTCTCGCGTTCTTTCAGTATGGGGAAGAGATTATAGACCGCTTCCAATCGAGCCTGGAATGATTGCCTTCTCACATACCATCCAATCGGACCAATCGTTCCTAATTTCTGTCTGGCACAATCGGAGTATGCGCCAAGGATGAGATTATCCTTTACAGACATCGACCCGAACAGATGCCGTCCCTCGGGCACGTAACCCAGCCCGATTCTCACCGTCTCATACGAGGGCAATCCGGTCAGCCGGTCCTCTCCCAGGGTAATCTCACCGCTCCTGAGCGATACCACCCCGGTGATAGCATTCATCAGGCTGGTTTTTCCCGCCCCGTTAGCGCCAATGAGCGTGACGATTTCGCCTTCATTCACTGTCAGGGAAGCCTCCCTGACAGCAATAGAGTGCCCATAAGCCACAAATACCTTTTCCACTTCAAGCATTAGAGTCGTCCTCATCATCGCCCAGATAGGCAGTAATCACCTTTTTATCCTTTTGCACCTGGGCTGCGGTGCCTTCAGCTATTTTCTTTCCGGTATCAAGCACAACAACTTTTTCCGCCAGGCCCATGACCAGCGGCATATCATGTTCCACCAGAACCACGGTGATTCCCATTTCCCGTATCCTGCGAATCAGGTCGCTCAAGTCTCGCTTTTCCAGGCGGTTCAATCCTGCTCCGGGCTCATCGAGCAAAAGCAGCTTCGGTTCCGTAGCCAGAGCGCGGGCAATAGCCAGGAGTTTCTGCTGTCCCAGAGGTAAATTCAAGGCATTTTCCTCGGCGTGCTGACCCAAACCCAACATATTGAGGTATTTCATGGCATTGAGGCGAATCCTCTCTTCCTCGCGGAACTTTTTAGGAAGCAGGAATGCGGCCTCGAGAAAGCCGTAGCTGCTGCGGGAATGCTGCCCGGTCATGATATTCTCTATTGCCGTCATGTTGCCGAACAGATGGACGTGCTGGAAGGTACGAACGATTCCCATCCTGGTGCGTTGCACCGGGGAAACCTGGCAGGAACGCGTTTGCATGGAAGTGACCATCGAGTTCACTGCCAGGATGACCGGATCCAGGGTTTTTTTCATGCCGTGCCTTACCAGTGCCATCACCCCTCCGATTTGCCCGTCATCCCGGTGATACCTGGCTTTTTTCGGCAGGGCCCTCGATATGGTATTCCCCTGAAATGAGATTTCACCATCAGTGGGTGCATATACCCCGGTTATTAAGTTGAACAGGGTTGTCTTACCCGCCCCGTTGGGGCCGATGATGGCGGTGATCTTTTGTGATTCCACTGCCAGATCGACCTTGTCGACCGCTATCAGGCCGCCGAAGGCGCGGCTCAGTCCCTTCGTCTGAAGGATGACCTGGCTCATGGTTCCGTCTCCTCCTGCAGAACCCCCGTCGACCATCTTTGACGGAGTCCTTTAACTCTTATATAAAGGTAATAAACCACCCGCAATAATCTTTTTGGAATGAAGAATATGCCTTCCTGCTGATACCCGTTTTTAAGGGCGACGAACAAGCCCTCCGGCATGAAGATCAGGATGACCATCAGGATCAGTCCCAGGATGACCATGTTCCACTTGTCATAGTGAATCAGTATCTCGTTCCTCAGTATCTCCACGGCCCCCGCCCCGAAGATGGCCCCCCAGATGCTGGCCAGTCCCCCGATTACGGCCATGACCACGAAATATACCGAGTCGATGGGGTCGAAGTAGCCGGGGCTGACATGCAGTTGATGGTGGGCAAACAGGCTCCCGGCTATGGAGGCATAGACGGCACTTACCATAAATATCTTCAGTTTGAACCGGAAGACATTTATTCCCAGCGATTCCGCCGCCTCTTCACTTCCGTGCACCGCCCTGAGCGCGCGGCCGATACGTGAATTGACGATGAACTGGGATATCAGCAGCATCACCAGGCAGAATCCCCAGACCAGGTAGTAGCGGCGGAAGTGGGAGTCGAATTCGAATCCGCCGATGGCCAGGTAGGGGATGTCCCTTATGCCGTCCGGTCCCCCAGTATATCCCATATCGTCGATGACGGCGATTTTCCATATTATGAATCCAACGGCAAGAGTGGCCATCGCCAGGTAATTGCCCTTCAATCTCAAAATGATCCCCAGAAGGAGCGCCACCAGGCCGGTCACACATGCCGCTATCAGCATAGCCAGCCAGGGGTTGAGCCCGTGCACGCTGCTGAGGACCGCCGAGAAATACATCCCGATACCGTAGAAAGCAGCCTGTCCCAGTGAAACCTGCCCCGTGTATCCCATGAACAGGCAGAGACCGACGGTGACGATGGTGCTTAACCCTATTACAGAGCCCAGGTATTTATACTGGCCCAGGAACCAGTCGAACGGCACCAGCGCCAGGAAGGTAATGACCACCGGAATCAGGAGGAGGCGCCACCGGCTAATTATTTTTCTTGCCATCAGCTCAGTCGTTCTTCCTCCGCCAGAATATTTGACCGCAGCAGCAATATGACCACCAGGATGATCATCGGCCATACGTCTTTGTAGTCGGAATTGAAAAGCCACCAGTCGACCCCGATGATGAGCGCCCGGCCGACACCCAGCAAGAACCCGCCTATAACCGCCCCGATCGGGCTCCTGAAGCCGCCAAGGGAGGCGGCCACAAATCCGTATAGCCCGTAAAGAAAGCCCGATTCATAGGTCATCCCCACTTTAGGGGTCATCACCGCGCCGATAGCGCCGCCCACTGCGGCAGCAAGTACAAAGGCGATCAATGCCATCACCCTGGGGTTGATGCCCATCAGTCCTGCGCCGATCTGGTTGGTGGCGCAGGCCTTGAGCGATTTCCCCAGCATGGTACGTGACAGGAAAAGCTGGAGCAGGATGGATACCACCACCATAGTGGCCAGGATCCACAGCACTTGAGTGTGAACGGTGGCATCGAATACGTCGATGGTACGCTGTTCCCAGTAAAGCGGCGTACGCTGCATTTTCTCTCCCCAGAGCACGCCGGCAATCCCTCTAATCACCAGGGCGGCCCCGATGGTGATGATTATCAGGCCGACTATACTGGGACGCCGCGCCGTTCGAATCCCCAGAATATACATAATGGCGCCGACGGCAGCAACCATCAATATGGGAAGAAATGAGGCCACCCCTACAGGCATCTCTCTTGAAGCGAATTCGCCGTATAAGAAAAGGACGAAAGGAATGGCTCCCAGCATCAGGACTATCAGCAATCCCAGCATCCACCGGCTGAATCTACGATTCCACACCAGATGGATGAATGTCCCGATTGCTGCCGCACAGAGCAGGGCGATGATGATCGTGGGGGTGGTGGGGATATCGACCGAATCCACCAGCATGTAGGAACAAAGGCCGCCCAGCATCACGAATTCCCCCTGGGCAAAGTTGATGATGTTGGTCACCGCATAGATGATGGTGAACCCCAGCCCTATAAGCGCATAGATGCTGCCATCCTGAATACCTATGACCAGATACTGCTGGAACTGTTCCCAGGTCATATAACAAACCTTTATCTGCCGCTATCCGAATAATACAACAAGAGGGGGGATAGTTTCCACTTTCCCCCCTTTTGCTTACCGTTATCGGATGTATCAGTTCGTGGTGTTATGGGGCAATGGTCCACTCACCGTCCACAATCTTGATCATGCCAAGAGACCCGGCAGCCATGCCAAGATGGTTGCTCGGGGACATGGTGAAGACGCCGCCCGTTCCGGCAAATCCGGTGATTCCCTCCAGGCCGTCTCGAATCTGCGCCCTGGCTTCGGCGGTGCTCAAGCCCTCATCTATGCCTTCAAGGGCGATGACAATCATGCTCAGGGCATCATAGAGGTGCCCGCCGAAAGTGCTCATGGTGCCTTCGCCGTGAATCGCCTCATAATCGGCGATATAGTTAATCAACACATCTTTCTGGGGATCACTGGCCGGGACCTTGTCGGCAAACAGCAGTTTGCCCGCCGGGAAGATTACCCCGTTGGCAGCATCGCCGGCCTGATCTATGAAGTCCATATTGGCAATGCCGTGGCTGCAGGAGAGCGGCATCTCCATGCCAAGGGTCTGCATATCCAGGGCAACCGTCGCCGATTCGTCGGTGGTGGCCCAGCAGATAACCGCTTCGGCATCGGTTCCCATGATGTTGGTCAACTGAGCTTCCATGCTGGTATCGCCACTATCGAAAGTCTGTTCGGCCACAACCTCGATGCCGTAATCAGGGGCATCGGATTTCAGGAAGGCCAGCCCGCCGGCCCCGAATCCGGATTTATCGGTAATCAGGGCTACCTTGGTGATACCTTTCTCTTCCATGTAGGTATAGATCTCGGTGACGGCCTCTTTGTCCGTCTGCGGAGTCTTGAATACCCAGTACCGTTCCTCAACGGGGTTGACAATAGAGGCGGCGGCGGCACAGGAAACCAATGGAACCTCAGCGTTGGTAACGATATCGATAATGGCCATGCTGTTGCCGCTGGTTGTCGGTCCCATAATCGCCAGCACGTTGTCCTGTTCGATGAGGCGGGTGGTCAGGGTGGCGCATTTCTCCGCGCTGGTTTCGTCGTCATAAATGATAATCTCGAGCGGATGACCGTTCACCCCGCCGGCGGAATTGATCTGTTTTTCCATCATCTCGGCCGTGTTTTTTTCCGGAATGCCCAGGCTTGAAGCCGGACCACTGATAGAAAGCACCGCCCCTATCTTATAGGTTTCCTTTTCTGGCTCCGCTGTCTGGGTGGAGGTGGGCTGTTCGGTGGCCGGTGATTCATCATCATCACCGCATCCAACCACACCCACGGCGACCAGCGCCAGAATCATGGTCAAGATAAATGCCCATTTGTAAAGTTTCCTCATACTTTTGTTTTTCCCTCCTTTAAGAATTTACTCTGTTTTATTGCGTTAAATTACTTTGCTCTATACGGTTGACCTCCCTTTTGAATTTGCTATACTTGCGGCTATTATAGCTCAAGATAATAGCCAAGGCAACTAAATCAGTGTCTGGTTGGTTGGAATCGTAGTGCCGGTCGCTTTGGCCAGGAGTTTGCCTTCCTGATTGGTAACCGTCATCTCCGAGACGCCGACTTTCCGGCCGCTCTTGAGAACCCGGCATTCCGCGGTGAGCGTATCCCCCACCCTGGCGCCGGCCACGAAATGCAGGTTGAACTGGGAGGCGACGCTCCCCGGTGACATCGAATTGGAGGCATAGGCGAATGCCAGGTCCGCCGCCGACATGATAATTCCGCCATAGATGATCCCGTTGAAATTCTGATATTCGGGGCGCATCTCCATAGTCACTTTAGCGTATCCGGGCGAGAGTTCAACCAGATTCAGCCCCAGGAATGAGGCAATCGGCTCCCCCCTGGATTTGGCCTTCAGTTCCTCAACATTGGCTGCCAGCGCATCATCTTTTTCCCCTGACATTAATAGAACCTACTTCAGTTTCTCAAATCTTCGGGCCGCCTCTTCCAGTGACTCAATGCTGCGGCAGAAGGCAAATCTCAGGTAGCTGTCACCGGAATTGCCGACGGCGTAGAAATTGTCGCCCGGCACCGTTGCCACGCCAACCTCCTTAATCAGGAATATGGCCGCATCCATGGGAGACATCCCTTTCAGCGCGGGGACATTGGTGTAGTCGGAAAAAAGATAGTAGGAGCCTTCCGGCGGGGTAACGACAAAGCCGATGCTCCTGAGCGACTGGGTCAGCACCTTGCATTTACGCTCATAGAGGTCCGGCATATCCTTATAGAAACTGTCAGCTAGCTCCAGCAGCTTGACCACCCCTTTCTGCAAAGGGGTCGGCGCTTGAATGACCATCGTGTCATGGAGGGCTCTCACCCTGGTGGTATACTCCGGCGGCGAGATGATCCATCCCACCCGCCAGCCGGTGGCATTGCCGGTCTTGGAGACGGCGTTGACGACGAAGGTCCGTTCCTTCATCCCCTCCATCGCTGCCATGCAGATGTGTTTTCGCCCGCCGTAGAGGATATGTTCGTATATCTCATCGGTGACAACGATAATATTGTGTTTTTTGCATATATCGGCAATCGACTTCATTTCATCCGGGGTGAAAACCTTGCCGGTCGGGTTGTGGGGTGTGTTGAGGACCAGCACCCGGGTTCTGCCGGTTATCATCCCTTCCAGCTCGCTCATGTCCAGTTCCCATACCCCTTTTTTCTTGTTTTCCAGCAGGGTGATGTATTTAGCTTCCAGGCCGAGGATTTCCGCCTGTGACGGATACATCTCGTGATAGGGCTGCATCACGATGATTTCATCGCCCGGGGAACAGATGGCGCGCAGGGAGGTGAAGAGGCCTTCGGTGGCGCCGAGCACGACGGTGATCTCGGTCTCCGGGTCCGGCCGGAAACCCTGGAACCGCTCGGTGTAATCCGCAATCGCCCGGCGCAACTCGACCAGCCCGAACGGGTAGCAATACTGGTTATAGGCATCCTTCTTATTTTGCAGCGCCTTCAGGACATCCTTCAGCTTCATTCCCAGCAGCGTATCAATGTTGCCTCCGGTCTGGTCCAGCACATTGTGCAAGGTAATCCCTTCTAATCTATCTATCCCTTCCTGAGTGCCGCCCAGTTCGGCTGAAATTGAGCCCCAGACCATCTCGTAGATGGCCGATTCGTCGGTAAATCCCTGTGAGAGGTTAACGGCCTGATGCTCATTGGCTAACCGTGTCATCAATCGGATAGTCGATTCCTTTACCATGACGCCTCCCTTATGCTGGTTAGATGGTTAACATCGCCTCCAGTGAAGCAAATATTTGCTCATCGGTCAAGCCGCTCTGGCTGATTGCCCCGGAAGGGCAGTGGGCCAGGCAGGTGCCGCAACCCCGGCAGAGGCTTGCGTCAATCCTCGAGATGAAAACACCCGGCGCTTCTTCAACCAGCGAGGCCGCCCCGAAGGCGCATATCTCGGCACAGGTGCCGCAGCCCCGGCAAACCTTCGGGTCGACGGTGACCGCAGTCTGAACCGAATGGATTTCCCCTCTGCCCAGCAGCGCCGAAACCCTGCCGGCTGCCGCCGAGCCCTCGATCGAGGCGATGTCATCATCTTTCGTACTCGACCCACACAGGAAAATGCCGGGAACCCGGCTGTTGATTCGATCAAATTCGTTATCCTCCCGGCTTTTGGCCAGCTCAAGAAGGGAGGGGAGCCTCTTTTTGCCCGCAACACCGAGGTCAACCACAATCGCCCCGGCACTCAGGCTTCGAGCTTTACCCCGCACGTCAATGGTAACTGTGTAATCGCCGATAGTCCCTTCGACATCCTTCAGAGAAGCGCCTTCGATAACTTCAGCACCTTTCTGTTTCAATTCCTCTGATAGCGAATCGGAGAGAGCTTTACCGTAGGCTATGAGAGTAGCCCCGATTCCCATCTCAGCCAGGTCCCCCGCCGCCTGCCGACCGGCAGGTCCCCCTCCGATTACCACCGCGCTTTGCTTCAGCGGCAGGGTCTTTGTTTCACTCACTTTGGCCTCGATCGCCCGGCCTACCCCCGCCTCGATTAGAGCCTCGGCCTTGGCCAGAGCCCTCTCCGGCTCCTTCGTGTGAACCCAGGCACAATGTTCCCTGATGTTCACGAATTCATAGTACAGGCCATCGTCATGGCTGTGGCTGAGCAGTTTATTTTTACATTCCATCCGCCGATCGGAACAGGTGTAACAGATCTGATCGAGGCCGCAGCAGGCACAGGCAGCCACCACCACGTGAGTCAGCCCATGCCTTCGCGCCAGCTCTCTTATCTCCGAAGCCCCTTCGTCGCTGCAGGCATAGCCGACCTGGTGAACGAAAACGACATCTTTGTGTTTGATAAAATGAACCAGTAATTCAGGCACATCGATGATATCACTGATCCCGCCACCGCACCGGCAGATGAAAACCCCTAACTTTGGCTCGGCAACTTTGCCGGGCACATTCTCCAGGGGGGCAGGTATGCTGCTCTGGCGATGTTCAGCCAGGTCAGCAATTACCCTGGCGGCAACGGCCGAAGCGTTTAAAAGTCCGGCCTCTTTCTTTTCGTCTATAACATAAGTGCCTTCAGGCAACTCGATTTGCGGCTCGGCGGTGAATACGATCGCCCCTGCCTGGAGATCGGTTTCCGCCAACTGCATCTGGTGGTCGATTGCCTCCAGCTCACATGCACGCACACATTCCATACACTCGCTGCAGCCGGCACAATTCAGGCATCGCTTGGCCTCTCTCAAGGCCATGAAGGTGGTATAACCGGTCTCCACCTCCTCGAAATTCCTCTTGCGCTTTTCCACAGGCAAAACCGGTATCCGCCGGCGTTTGCCCGGCGGAATATGTACCCTGTCCAGGTCAACCGTAACGGGAATCTGCATATCGTAAGTGCGCCCGGCGCTCAAGTCTTCGCCCCCGAGGTATCGATGGATGGAAAGGGCGGCCCGCCGGCCGTCACCAACGGCTTCTACCATGGAACGAGGTCCGTAGACGGCGTCCCCGCCCGCAAATATCCCCGGAAGGTTCGTCTCAAGAGTGACCGGGTCAGCCTTGAGCGTCGTGCCGTCGTGTTTCAAACCCAGCGCATCGCTGTTGAGCATACCTAGATCCGGCAGCTGCCCGATGGCAGGGATAACGGTATCCGCCTCGAACAGGAATTCGGACCCCTCGATGGGTACCGGGCTTGCCCGGCCCGACTCATCCGGTTCGCCCAGCTTCATACGCTGGCACTGGACCCCCTTCACTTTCCCATTTTCGCCGACTATCTTAACCGGAGCCACCAGGTATTCGATCCGAACCCCCTCCTCGGTGGTCTCCAGTATTTCCGCCGGCGTGGCCGACATCTCGTTGGCGGTCCGTCGATAAAGTATAGTCACTTCCTTACAGCCCAGCCGTATGGCACTGCGCGCCGAATCGATGGCCGTGTAGCCTCCCCCGATAATCGCCACCTTATCGCCGAGTTTGACTGGATTTTTGAGGTTGATGTTGCGCAGCATGATGATGGTATTGATCACCCCATCCAGGTCCTCACCCTCGATATCCAGTGTCCGGTTCTTATGTGCTCCGATGGCCACAAAAATAGCCTGATATCCCCGTTCTCTGAGGTCGTCAAACGTCAGGTCCCTGCCGATGACGGTATCGGTCCTGATTTGAACCCCCAGCCTGATAATGGCACTGATCTCAGCTTCCCGAATCTCATGCGGCAGCCGGAAGCGTGGCATGCCTACGGCCACCATCCCTCCGGGAACCGACAGCGCTTCGAAAATGGTGGACCGGTGCTTCATCCTGGCCAGAGCATGGGCGCAGGTCAGGCCGGCCGGCCCGGCACCGACGATAGCCACCCGGCAGGAACCCTCGAAGTCCATCTCTTCGATATATCCCAGCCCCTGCTGTGCCGCCTCATAATCGGCCAGGAACCGCTTCAGGGAAGCGATGGCGATAGGCTGGTCCACCTTCCCCCGCGTGCAGGCGCTTTCACAGGGATGGGTGCATACCCTGCCCAGGATGTGCGGGAAGGGATTGCTTTCCCGTACCAGGGCCAGGGCTTCCCTGAATTTCCCTTTGGAAATCAGGGCCAGGTATCCGTTGGCGTTTATGCCGGCGGGACAGGCCGCCGAACACGGAGCTACCCCGCGCTTCTCGATAAATCGGGTGGAGGGCACGGATTTCAAACCCGCGCCGGGTAAATGGACAGCTTTGGTCAGTGCACCGGAGTCCGGGTCGACCAGGTTGACCGGGCAGGCATCGGTGCATCTGCCGCAACTGGTACAGGCTAGAAAGTCTACGTACCTGGGCTGCTGGGAGATTTTTACTGTAAACTTCCCCTCTTCGCTTTCCACCCGAGTGACTTCGGCCCCGGTGACAACCTCGATATTCGGGTGGCTTGCCGCCTGAAGAAGTAAAGGCCTCAAAAAAATGGATTCTGGCTCAGGGGAAGGGAGGGAGGGGGAAGGTTCGATGAGGGTGGCCTTTATTCCGGAGTCGGCGATTTCCAGAGCGGCCTGGACCCCGGCGATATCACCCCCGACTATTACAGCGCGCCCGGTCACTATTCGCTGACCCCCGCTTTGCTTTTCTCCTGGCCGCACTCGTAGCCACGCTCAAAGGCATTGGTGTTGAGCTCCTCCGTCCCCTTGGGGACCGAATCGAGGACGGATTTTTTCATCGCCTCGACGGAGGTGAACTTGCTCACCGCGGCCAGAAAGCCCAGCATGACGATATTGGCCACCGCACTCCTGCCCAGTTCCTGGGCGACCCTGGTTGCCGGCACTCTCAGCACCCGGTCTTTTTGTTCCTCGGTCGGGGCAACCAGGTCCTCGTCGATGATTACCAGAACATCCTCCCCCGACTCGGCGGCATACTTGGTATATGCCTCCTGAGACATGGCCACAACCACCGACGGATTGCTGACGTAAGGATAAGCCCCAACCTCATCGGTGATGACTACCTGGGCGCTGCATGAACCTCCCCTGGCCTCCGGGCCGTAGGCCTGGGTGAAAGTGGCATTCTTGCCATCGAAGAGCGAGGCCGCCTTACCCACGATGAGCCCGGCCAGGATTATGCCCTGGCCCCCGAACCCGCTTAATCTGACCTCGGTTCTTTCCATGTTTAATTCCGCTGTTGACTTATGGCAACTGCAAAAGCAGCTTCAAATCCAAATATCAGGAAATTCCGGTCGGGGAAATGAATCCCCCTTAACCTTTGACCCCTTCCGGCTCGGGGGCAAATTTCGAGCCGATTATTTCAGCCCAGCTCTCGGAGAAAGTGGGACGCTCGATATCCACAAACTTGCCCACGATGATGGGGCCGGTCAGCCCGATCCCCACCTCCCGCGGGTCGGCACCGTGCCTGATTATGCTGTTGTCATGATAGTAATTCATTTGAGTCAAGCCTGTCGGCTGGCGGTTTTTCCTCCCGTACTGGGTGGGACAGGGGGCGATCACCTCAATGAAGGCGAAACCCGGCTTGAGCAGCGCCTCCACAACGGCATTCTCCATCCGGCGGACATGCATAGAGGTCCAGCGCGCCACGTAGGTAGCCCCGGCGGCGGTCACCAGATAAGGCAGGTTGAACGGGATCTCGGAACAACCATACGGAGAAGTGGAAGTCCGGGCGTTCAAGGGCGTAGTCGGAGCCACCTGCCCGCCGGTCATTCCATAGTTAAAGTTGTTGACGCAAATGACTGTCATATCTATATTTCGGCGGGCGGCATGGATGAGATGGTTCCCACCAATAGAAGCAAGGTCGCCATCCCCGCTGAAAAGCACCACGTGCAATTCCGGGTTGGCCACTTTCAGACCGGTGGCGAAGGGGATAGCCCTGCCGTGCGTGGTGTGGAAGGAATCCAGTTTTACATAACCTGCCGCCCGACCGGTGCAGCCGATACCGGAAATCACCGATACCTTGTCCAGCGGCAGTTCGCTCTTGAGCAATCCGCTCAAGAAAGCGTTCAGCACGGAGCCCAGCCCGCATCCCGGACACCAGATATGCGGCATCCGGTCTTCTCTTAACAAATCGTAGACGGAGGTTTGTTTACTGTTTCCACTCATTTAACAGCCTTCCTGATAGCTTCCAGGATTACCTGCGGGTCATGTACCGTGCCGCCCATGTGGCCGACCAGTACCGTCTCGGCGGCTCCCCCGGCACAGCGCTCCACCTCCAGGGCAATCTGCCCGTCGTTGAGTTCCGGGACCACGAAGGCCTTGATTTTGGCGGCAAGCTCCCGAATCTTTCTATCGGGGAAAGGCCATACGGTGATGAGCCGCAGCATGCCCACTTTAATACCCTCCTCCCGGGCGGATTTGACGGCCAGCAGGGCCACCCGTGCCGAGATGCCGTAAGAGCATACCACCACCTCGGCACCCTCCAACTGGTCCTCTTCTATTTCAATGATGTTATCTTTGTTGAGCTCGATCTTGTCGATAAGCCTTCTTACCAGTTTGCCCTGGGCCTCGGCGGTCATATCGGGATAGCCCCTCTCATCATGGGTTAAGCCCGTGACGTGGAAGTAATATCCCTCCCCGGCAATTCCCATCGGCGGGACCAGATCGTCGTCAGGCTGGTAAGGTATATATTCTCCAGGAGGAAGGGTCGGCTTCTTCCTGGTAACCAGCTCGATCTCCTCCGGCGGAGGGATAACCACCTTTTCGCTCATGTGGCCCACCGACTCGTCCGCCATCACCAGCACCGGGGTGCGGTATTTCTCCGAGAGATTAAAGGCCTTAATCGTCAAATCGAATATCTCCTGCGGCGAACAGGGGGCCAGGGCGATTATCGAATACAGCCCGTGCGAGCCCCAGCGGGCCTGCATCATGTCCCCCTGCTGGCTCAGCGTGGGCAGACCCGTGGAAGGCCCGGCCCGCTGAATGTTCACTAATACGCAGGGCGTCTCCAGCATGGCCCCCAGGCCCAGGTTTTCCATCATCAGGCTGAATCCCGGTCCGGAAGTTGAGGTCATCGATTTCACCCCCGCCCAGGAACTGCCCAGGATGGCAGCCATTGAGGCGATTTCGTCCTCCATCTGGATATAGATTCCACCCACTTCGGGGAGTCTTTCAGCCATCCGCTCCGCCGTCTCGGTAGCCGGGGTGATGGGATAGCCGGCGAAGAAGCGGCATCCGGCGCTGATCCCCCCTTCGGCACAGGCCTCGTCGCCGTTCATGAAGAACTCGCCTGTGAGCACACCGTTACTGGACACCGGCCGGCTCCTTCTCTTCTTTGAGGGTAACTTTAATGGCAAAATCCGGGCAGATTGCCTCGCAGAGACCGCAGGCGGCGCACTCGTCAGGCCTGGCCGCATGAGGGAAATGATAGCCCTTTTTGTTCATCTGGTCAGATTCCTCCAGAACCCCTTTTGGGCAGAAGTTAATGCAGAAACCGCAGCCCTTGCACCTTTCGATGTCTACATGAACCTCGCCATGTGCAGGCCTGATTTTACCCCCATCCAGCGGCTTTCTCCAGTACTTCATTTTTTACCCCGAAGCCTCAATACGAATATTCCCTTCCCGCGATACGAGCTTTATTCTAGCACAAAAAGTTAATTTGAATCAAAGTCCACACGCTCCTTTCCCCTCTAGTGCCGTGCCCCCTGACTTCTGTTATAATCTCCATGAAATGGAAGGAACAAAGCAAGCAGAAGAACGTATCCGCCAACTGCGCGAGCAGCTCAATACCCACAGCTATTACTATTACGTCCTCGACAGCCCCCAGATCAGCGATGCCGAATACGATGATATGATGGCCGAGCTGAAAGCCCTTGAGGAGGAGAACCCTCATCTCATCACCCCGGATTCCCCCACGCAGCGGGTGGGGGCTGCCCCCGTGGAAGCTTTCGGGGTGGTGGAACACCCCGTCCCTCTGCTCAGCCTCAGCAACGCCTTCTCCGATGAGGAGCTGTTTGCCTGGCATAAGCGGGCCACCAGTCTTCTGGGCGGGCAGGAATTCGACATGGTCTGCGAGCTGAAGATGGACGGGCTGGCGGTGGCCCTTACTTATACCGGTGGCATACTGGTCACCGGCGCTACGCGTGGCGACGGCTCAAGGGGTGAGAACGTTACCGAAAATTTGAAGACGGTCCGCAGCATTCCCCTTTCGGTACCGGCGGATGCTCCGCCCCGCTTTGAGGTCAGGGGAGAGGTTTTCCTCCCCAGGAGCGGATTTGAAAAGCTGAACGAAATGCGAGCCAGAGAAGGTCAGCCCCTGTTTGCCAATCCCAGAAATGCCGCCGCCGGGTCGCTGCGGCAGCGCGACCCCCGCATCACGGCCAGGCGGCCGCTGGATATCTTCATCTACTCGCTCGGCTGGGCCGAAAACAAATCATTGCCTCCCACCCACTGGGAAACGCTGGAGTACCTGAAATCCCTGGGATTCAAAATCAGCCCGTATAATGCCATTTGCCACACCATCGAGGAAGCGGCCGAATACCGCCGCCGGCGTGAGGAGGAACGGGGATCGCTGCCTTTCGAGGCCGACGGTGTGGTGGTCAAAGTCAACAGCTTCGAGCTGCAATCGCGGCTGGGAACGGTGGCCCACGACCCGAGATGGGCCATCGCCTGCAAATTCGCCCCCATACAGGCCACTACCAAACTGCTTAAAATAGAGATCAACGTGGGCAGGACCGGCAGCCTGAACCCGGGAGCCGTCCTGGAGCCGGTCAATGTGGGGGGGGTGACCGTCCGGCATGCCACCCTGCACAATGAAGATTATATTAAGGAACGGGACCTCCGTATCGGGGATACGGTGGTCGTGCAGCGGGCCGGGGATGTCATACCCAAGGTAATCGCCCCGATAATCACCAGGCGCACGGGGAAGGAAAAGATATTTGAGATGCCTGCCCGCTGCCCGGTGTGCGGGGCAGAGGTCATCCGGCCCGAAGGCGAGGCCATACATCGATGCACCAACACCGCCTGCCCCTCGCAGGCGGTGGAGAAGCTTAAGCACTTCGTCTCGCGGGGAGCTATGGATATCGAGGGCATAGGGCAGAAGCTGTGTGAGGCTTTATTTCAAGCCGGACTGGTAAAAGACGCTGCCGATTTCTATTATCTCACCGCCGATCAGCTTCTTACCATCGAAAAGATGGCTGACAGGAGCGTCTCCAACATCCTCGAATCCATAGAGGCAAGCAAAGAACAGCCCTTCGCCCGGCTTATATTTGGTATCGGCATCCCAAATGTGGGGTCGGAAACCGCCGAATTGATTGCAAGCCGTTTTCCCGGCATGGATGAGCTTGCCGCCGTCACCGAAGAGGATCTGACCGGTATCCCTTCCGTCGGTCCCAAGATCGCCGAAAGCGTCGTTGCATTCTTCCGTCAGGAACCAAACCAGCGAATCATCCGCAAGCTGAAAGAGGCCGGTGTACGCATGGAAGCGGAGATTGCCGAGCCAAGTGCTGCTCCCCTGGCCGGACAGACATTTGTGCTCACCGGCAAACTGGAGTCGCTCACCAGGCCCGAGGCGGAGGAGAGGATAAAGGCACTGGGCGGCTCGGCAAGCGCCAGTGTGAGCGGGAAAACCTCTTATGTGGTGGCCGGGGTTGATCCCGGCTCCAAGCTGGATAAAGCGAAGAGCCTGGGAGTGAAAATCCTCGATGAACAGGGTTTGCTCCAGTTGCTCGGCGGGAGCAATCCGTGAGCCACCAGACCTGGTACCAGGACGGCCTTTACTTTGAATGCCAGCGCTGCGGGAACTGCTGCAGCGGCTTCCCCGGTTATGTATGGGTAAGCGAAGAGGAGACCAGGCAAATCGCCGAATATCTGGGAATGGAAGAGGCCGAATTTCGCCGCCGTTACACCACCGAGGTAAAGGGCCGGGGAACCTGCCTCATCGAACGGGAAAACTACGATTGCGTCTTTTATAATCCATCCTCAGGGTGCGTTATCTATGAATACCGGCCCCGCCAGTGCCGTACCTGGCCTTTCTGGAGAGAGAACCTGGCCTCACCTCAAGCCTGGGCAAAAACCACCGAGAAATGCCCCGGCATCGGGCAGGGCAGGCTCTACAGCCTGGAGGAAATCGATGCCTGCCTTGAATATGATGAGCCCGCCAGGTGAATAGGTAAATTCGCGCTCAAAAAGCGCACAATCTCAGCAGAAAACCCCCGTGCGGCAAGGCTATTTGTGCTTTTTCCGGGGAGATGGTTTCGGCTTGACCTGTTCCCTGCCTCCCCGATAGTCCGGCGCAACGATTTTTACCTCGGTAACTATTTTAGTATTGATAAGGCGCGACTTCAAACGATCGTCAAAGCCCTCAAATGAAGAGGGAATCGTCGTAATGACGGTAGATAAACGCGAGTTATAGCGATAGTTAAGTATCTGATAAAGCTTTTCCCTCGCCCTGACAGTCGCCGACTCTATATACAAATCATCCAGAATCAACAGCGTAGATTTTTTTATTTCATCCAATCCGATCCTTTTTGCCTGCTGATTCGGAGAACCAAAAACAGGATGCAGGTAATCGAGCAATTCCGGCACACTGGCAAAGAACACCGTTCTCCCTTCCGTGATCTGATAATTGGCGATTGCAGCCGCCAGATGGGTTTTGCCACAACCGATCGGCCCCCAGATGAACAACCATTCATTCGGAAGCAATCTCGCAAAATCCTGTGCCTGCCTCAAAGCGGTTTCGAGCGATCCTTTCTCTTCTCTATCCGCATTCATTCCGTTGATATCAAATCTATCGAAACTCATCGTTTCAATCTCAGCCTTGCTCAAATTACCTATACACTTGAAGAGAGCAACGTCATCAGCTTTTAGATTGAACTCTCGAGACAACCCTGCACTCCTGAGGCGAGTGCGCAGTCGTTCGTCCAGATCGTCGACATCCATAGTAGTGACTACTGTGGGAAGCTGGGCATTGAAGCGATGGTTGAGTATCTGAAAGAGTTTTTCTTCCGCCCATGGCGTGGCACTGTGAGTCCCAAGATCATCGAGGATAAGAATCGGAGTATTCTTGACCCGTTCGAAAAGGTCATCATAGGTTACATCGCTGTGGGGGCCGAAAGTGGCTCGAAGGTGATCCAGCAAATCGGGAACGATGCTCCAGAAAGCCGGTATCCCCTGCTTTATGCAATGATTGGCAATGGCAGCAGCCATGTGGGTTTTACCGCAGCCGCTGGGGCCGGTAAGCACCAGCCATCCTTTGGGGTCATCGGCGAACTCCCTGACTTTATCGTAGCATGTCCTGTACTGGCGCTGCTTTGCCGGGTCATCATCGAGCCCATCGGGCTGTAGATTATCGAATGTAAGCCGTGTCAGCGGCCCCAGATTGCTGTATCTTTCGAGTCTGTCGGCCTGCCCGGTGTCCAGTTTTTTGCGGGTGCACTCACACAGGACCTTTTTCCCGAAATCGGGGTGCTCTATACCCACATCAAGTACAAACCACCCGTAGCCCCTGCAAATGGGGCATACCTGATCTTGGGGTGATTCATCTTCCAGAGAGGTTTCCGTATCTCCGGAGGAATTCTTTGGGATCTGTGTCCGCTTTAGAATCTTTCCCAGTTCTTCCATCGCTTTTTCCCTCTGAAGCCCATCTTTCCAGTATCTTACTGATATAACGCCAGCTGCGCTTGTTAAGGTCAACAGCCTCCCTGAAAGCATCCTCAATCCATGAAGCGGGATATATATTCTCCGCTTCTTTCAGGTCCTCGGCCATCATGGGGGTCAGCAGCCCGACGTGCTGTTCATAGAGCGCAAATATGTTCGGCCGCTCCTCGGTTGAAGCTGGTTCGACCCTGACGATACCGTCAAGCTGAATCTCGCCGCCCTTAATTTTAATGATCGCCCGCCGCTCAATCTCGCTATTGAGGAAATACAGATCCTCGGTCCCTTCCTCATTTTCTACCCGCAAAGAAAGCAAAGTACCGCGTTTGACCGCCTTCTCCAGGGCATGCTGCAATCGATATTCGGCTTCATCTTTAGTCTGAATGCCCGTCATCAAAGCCTCATCACCCCGAAGTTCGCTGTAAGTGATATATTTAGGATAGCCCTTTTGCCGATAGAGGGCCCAGAAGATATAGAGTGTCACCTTTAGTTCGGCCATATCGTCTATCTCCGGCAGAAGGGCACTGAAGAACGAGTTTGGAATGGGAGTATAATTCGTTCTAGAGGGAAAACCCCTGAATCCTCTGGCAGTGCTCATAGCATCTTCTGTCCTTCTTCCGGTGGCATCATAGCAACATTTTCAAATCTGGTTGTACCCGAGTCAAAATGAAGTTTTATGTCGCCCCTTGGCCCGTTTCTATGCTTTTCCACAATAATATCAGCCTCACCCCTGGGATAAGGTAAATTAGGATTGAGGACAAACCAATCCTCTTCCGATTTGTACACCTCATCTCGATAAATAAAAATCACTATATCCGCATCCTGCTCAATGGAGCCGCTGTCTCTCAGGTCGGACAGCCGGGGAATCAGCTTCCCCTTTCCACGCTCCTTTTCCACTGCCCTGCTTAACTGAGAAAGGGCCAGAACAGGTACGTTCAAGTCGCGTGCCAGTTCTTTAAGCGACTGAGATATGCTGGTCATTTCCTGCACTCGGTTATCTATGCGCCTGTTCGTCCGCATTAACTGGATATAATCGATTATAAGAAGGTCAAGGTTATGCCTGTCCTGAAGGCGACGTGCTTTGGATTTGATTCCCGTATCAGTGAGATTACCTGAGTCATCCAGATAGATAGTTGCATTGGAGAGCACCTGGAAGGCGGGCATGAGTTTATTCAACTGCTCAGACGTCAAAGGACCTTTGCCAATAAATTTGCTATTGACTCCCGATTCAGCTGCAAGAAACCTTCTTGCCAGTTCCTCCTTGGACATCTCCAGGCTGAAAAGGCCCACTACGCCCTTCTGTTCAACAGCCACGTTACGGGCAATGTTAACGGCCAGGCTGCTCTTGCCCATCCCCGGTCTGGCGGCCAGAATAACCAGATTGGAGCGGTACATCCCACCCAGTATCTGGTCCAGCTGATAGAAACCGGTATCGACACAGGGAAGGCCGGCTTCCTCTTCAGTTGAGACCTCAAAACTTACCTTATCATAGTAATCATCGATAAGCTCCCCAAGGGGAACAAACCCCCCCCAGCTTTTGCCGTTGCGAAGTGCAAGCAACAAATTTTCCGCATTATCAAGAGCAACTTCGGTATCCGGTGGAGCATCATAACCGATTTCGGCTATCCTGTCAGCAGTATTGACCAGCGCGCGCATTAAAGAAAGGCGTTGCACGATGCCGGCATAGTGTTCGATATGGACAGAGGTGGGAACGGTAAGAACAAGATTATCAAGATAATCCGGGCCTCCAATGGATTCAAGCCTGCTGACACGGTTAAGCTCGTGGGCCACGGTAATTTGATTGATCGCTTCTTCACGGTCACAGAGGGAGCAGATAGCTTCATAGACCCACTGGTTTTTATCGCGGTAGAAATCCACAGGCTTAAGTGAGTCGATGACTTTGCGAATGGCATCGCTGTCGATGAGCAGGGAACCCAGGACAGCTTCTTCGGCACCGAGGTCATGTGGCGGCATACGGTCATCGTTCATAACGACTCCCTGTGAAATTACTCGCCTTCGGCAGTTGTTTTTCCGGATTCCTCTTCGTCGGTCACTTCTTCAGCTATATCCCCGGCCACATCCTCTGCCGCCGGCTCCTCTTCGTCGGCCACTTCCTCGTTAACATCTTCCGGCTCTTCCACCGGCTCCTCTTCGGCAGCCGCTTCCTCAGCAACCTCCTCGGGCTCTTCCACCGGCTCCTCTTCGGCAGCCGCTTCCTCAGCAACCTCCTCGGGCTCTTCCACCGGCTCCTCTTCGGCAGTCATTTCCTCAGCAACCTCCTCGGGCTCTGCCACCGGCTCCTCTTCGGCAGCCGCTTCCTCAGCAACCTCCTCGGGCTCTTCCACCGGCTCCTCTTCGGCAGTCATTTCCTCAG
>JAWOBB010000051.1:0-9395 GCA_046498265.1 Dehalococcoidia bacterium
AATGGCACCGGCAATATACATGGTGGCCAGAAGAAAAAATACCAGGGCCTGGACCCCGTCGGCCAGGGCGTCCAGGCCGTCGACCTGAACCTCGAGCGCACGCTGCGTCCGGTGGTCGATGGCTCAGAGGACGCCCGCGCCTTCGAGCGTGTGTGGGAGGGCGTCCGTCGGCCCCGGGTGGCCGAAGGCGATGCCATTATGTGCCTGGCTTTAAGCGAACCGGTTGCGGAATACAAGCCGGAATTTATGGGCACCGCCTGGGTACGGGCAGGTGAAGATTTCCAAATCAACGGAACCAAGCTCTTCGTTCCCTATGCCGGGGCCGCCGACTACCTGCTCGCGGTTGCCGCCACCGGCGAGGTCAGTCCGGACGGAAAAGGAATGAGTATTTTCCTCGTCAGGAAGGGGACCGAAGGCATGGGCTTTGTCCCGCTGAGGACAGTGGCGGCGGACAGGCTCTTCGAGGTCACTTTCGATCAGGTCCTGGTATCACCAAGCGATGTTGTCGGAGAAATGGGCGCCGGCTGGGAAGTAATCGACTCCACCCTGCGCCAGGCCATAGCCCTCCAGTGTGCCGAGACGGTGGGAGTAATGCAGCAGGCCCTGTCCATGACCGCCGAATACACATCAACCCGTTACCAGTTCGGCCAGCCCATCGGCAAGTTTCAGGCGGTGCAGCACCGCCTGGCGGATATGCTCACCGACGTCGAGGGCGCCAGGTGGACTTCCTATCAGGCTATCACACTCTTAAATAAAGGGGGGCATGCCGGACGGGAAGTGGCCATCGCCAAAGCCTGGACGGCCGACGCCTGTCAGCGGGTGGCCTACGCCGCCCAGCATCTGCACGGCGGTGTCGGCGTGGACCTGGACTACGATTTGCACTTCTATTTCGAGTGGGCCAAGTCGCGGCAGCTCAATCTGGGGCCCGCCTGGTACCATCTGCCCCAGATCGAGCCAATTATCAGGTCATAACTGGCCGGAGTTGAAAGGGGGAAATCAAATTGGAAGCCGGATTGCAGTCGCCAGCATTCAAACAGCTATGGGAGACAGCCCAGAGCCTGGGAAATCCTGAGATCCAGAAATGGAAGGAGAGCGGCAAGAAGGTTGCCGGATATTACTGCTCCGCCATGCCGGAGGAGCTCATCGCCGCCGCCGGCATGCTCCCTTTCCGCATTCGGGGGACCGGCAGCCAGGGAACGGACCTCGCCGATGCTTTCTTCAGCACCATCAACTGCACCTTCAGCCGCCACTCCTTCAATCAGGCCCTCAGGGGAGAATTCGATTTCCTCGATGCCTTTGTCATGCTCAACAGCTGCGATAACGTGCGGCGCATCTACGACCACTGGATACGCCAGTTCGAAACCCCGTTCACTCATTTCCTGTCCCTTCCCAAAAAGGCCGAACAAGCACAGGTGGAATTCTTCAGGCAGGAGCTTGCCCTGCTCAAGGGCCACCTCGAGGAACACCTTGGCAGGGAAATTTCCCCCGATGACATACGGGAGGCCATAAGGCTCAACAATGAGACGCGGCGCCTGCTCAGACAGTTGTACGAGCTGAGGAAATCCGATGCCCCTCCCATCACCGGGGCCGATACCCTGGCCATCGTGGTGGCCAGCACCGCCATGCCCAAGGCTCGATTCAACGAACTGCTCACCGAGGTGCTGGATGAGCTGCATTCCGCCGAAGGCATAACTGACTATCGGGCCCGGCTCATGCTCGTGGGCGGCATCGTCGATGACCCCGGATACGTGAATGTGATCGAGGACCAGGGCGGGCTGGTGGTGACGGATTCGATCTGCTTCGGCTCCCGCAACTTCTGGGTGGACGTGGACGAAAGCGACGCCGACCCGCTGATGGCGCTGGCCAGCTATTATGTAAGGGATCGTCCCTCGTGTCCCCGGACCTTCGGGCTGCACGAGAAGCGCGCCGATTACATCAGGGACATGATAGACCAGTTCCATATCGACGGTATCATCTTCCAGCGCCTGACCTTCTGCGACGTCTGGGGATTCGAGCAATTCCCCCTTACCAATGATCTCAAAGCATGGGATTTCCCCTATCTCATGATGGACAGGGAATATATGCTGAGCGCCGTAGGTCAATTGAGAACAAGGGTCCAGGCATTCCTGGAAACCCTGGGAGGCAGATGATGGATGCAAAAACCGAAAAGAGCCTCGAGCGAACCCGCGAGGACATCGCCGTTTACACTTCCATAATCGAGATGATGGAAATGGCCCCCGGCGAGATGAACCACCTGTATATGCCTACCATGAAGAACATGATTCGGCAGTCAAACAGGATCATAGAGTGCATCGAGACCGGCGAGCCGTTTGCCGCCAGTTCCTTCAGCAATCCCACCGAGATCTTCACCGCCATGGATCTGGCCTGGTACTTCCCCTTCAAACAGGCTTTTGCCGGCGGTGTTCCCAATCCCCACATGATGGACGACCTCGAAGGGCTGGACAGCATGGCGGTGTCATCCGATATCTGCACCCTCGTCCGGCTGGCGCTTTACTACGTGGATAAGGGGCTCCTGCCCAAACCCACCGTTTACCTCGGCATCGTCGAGCCATGCGACGGGATCGTGGGGGTGCATGAAGCGATGAGAACTCACCCCGACTGGCGTGATGTTCCCACCTGGGCACCCGACACCATCTACTGGGGAGACGAGAGGGCGTTCGAATACATGGGCAATGAGTTTAAAGACATGGTCAGGTTTCTCACCGAGCACACCGGCAAACAATTCGACCTGGACAGGCTGCGGGAGGTGGTCGAGGAATCGAATAAACAATATCTCTTATGGCAGGAACACGCCGAGCTGAAACGGGCGGTGCCCTGCCCCCACAGCTACCTGATGGGTATGCAGTGCTTTTACCAGACTAATTTCGAGGGGGGAGGGAAACCCGAGGTCACCCGGTGGTTCAACGACCTGGTGGCGGACGCCGAAAAACGGATAGAGGAGAATAAACCGGAAGTCGAAAACCAGAAAATCAGAATCCTCTGGTTCGATATCCCGCCGGTCTGGTTCGAGGAACTGTTCGGGTGGATGGAACAGGAATGGGGAGCCATCATCGTTATGGATATGGTGAGTTTCTGCCCTTACGAATTGATAGATACCACCAGCGAAGACACCATTTTCAAAGGACTGGCCCGGCGGGTGATGATGGACCCGCCCATGGTCAGGCAGGCCCGGGGATACGCCGACAATTTCCTCAATGACCTCACCAGGATCGTGAGGGATTACAAAATCGACTGCGTCATCTGGCCCGGCCACATCGGGCACAAGGACGGGGCGGCCAGCGTCAGCCTGATGCGGGAACGATGCCGGCAGCTCGACGTTCCCTTCCTGCATATCGGCATGGACCAGTTCGATAAGCGCTACATGAGCCCGGACGAGGTCAAAACCAGGATATCCCAGTTCTTCACGGCGATGGGCCTGGGTTAGGAAGCCGGGCAAAGGAGGCCAGTTATGTGGCAGACACGAATCACCGATATGCTCGGGATCAGGTATCCCGTCATTCAGGGTGCCTTCGGGACCTTCGGGACGGCCGATTTCGCTGTCCCCGTTTCCGAGGCCGGGGGGCTGGGGATGATCACCGCCGGAGGCTTCGGCACCCCGGAAAGGTTCCGGGAAGAGCTCAAAAAAGCCAGATCGATGACCGATAAGCCCCTGGCGGTGAACCTTACCATCATGGGCTGCCCCGAAATCGAGAAGATGCGGGATGTCATCATCGAGGAGGGGGGTGTTGTGGCCGTGGAGACCGCACCGATGCGGGCCGATTTCCTGGGCAAACCGCTCCAGGAAAATGGCGTTAAGTGGATCCACAAGGTAGGCAGCGTCAGGCATGCCCTCTCGGCCGAACGCCAGGGGGCCGATGCCGTGGTCATCGTGGGGCTGGAAGGTGCCGGATTCAAGGCCATGGACCAGGTTACCACTATGGTCAACATCCCCTGGGCGATAAGGCATCTCAAGGTTCCCGTCATCGCCGCCGGCGGCATAGGGGACGGCCGGGGACTTATGGCAGCACTCATGCTGGGAGCCGAAGCCGTGTACATGGGAACGGCTTTCATGGTCACACAGGAATGCCCCATATCGGCCAGATACAAGCAGTTCCTGGTCGATGCCGATCCCACCGAATCCACCATCCGGTCCAAGTGTCTCACCCCGCCCAATGTGGACGAACTGGCCAAACTGATGGAGCAAAAGGACGAAATGCCGGAGCACGAATGGCTGTGGAAGCTGGAACAGGTCATGGTGGGCGGCAAGGCCAAAGACCTGCCCCCTGATATGGCCGCAGAAGGCCTGGAGGCGGAGGTATTACAGTCGGTTCCCGGCTCGCTGGCGGTCGGGGTTCTCAATAACCTGCCCACCGTCAAGGAATTTATTGAAAGAACGATGAATGAGGCATATGAAGTTCGAAGGCTGTGGGCATTCCCGTAAATTACACCTAAAGGGGGATTTCGATGGGGGAAAAGGCTAAAGGCGCTGTTTATAAAGGGCTGGGACAGCCATTTGAGATTCAGGAGTTCCCTGTCCCCGATCCCGAACCGGGGGCAATACTGGTCAAAATCACCATGGCCACCATATGCGGCTCGGATCTGCACATGTGGCGAGGGGATGTGGACCTGGTGGCCATGGGGGCACCGCTGCCGGCCATCCTCGGGCATGAGATGACCGGTAAGGTGGTCAAGCTGGGCAAAGGGGTCGCCACCGACTCGGCAGGCCAGCCGCTGGCGGAGGGGGACCGCGTGGTCTACCGCTACTTTATCCCCTGCGGCCACTGCCCCGCCTGCCTGAGGGGAGACGATGCCGCCTGCCTGGCCAATCTGATGTACATCGCCCCCTGCGAACCGTTTCCCCATTTCCTGGGAGCCTATGCCGAATACTATTACGTCCGGCCCGGCCAGACGATCATCAGGGTCCCCGACGAGCTGACCGATGAGATGGTGGCCCCCGCCAATTGCGCCCTCTCCGAGGTCATCTACGGGCTGGAAAAGGTGAACTTAAGACTGGGAGAAACGGTGGTTATCCAGGGTGCCGGCGGTCTGGGGATCAACGCCACGGCGGTGGCCAGAGAGATGGGAGCCCAACAGGTTATCGTCATCGACAGCATTCGTGATCGCCTGGAACTTGCCACAGCATTCGGGGCCGATGAGATAATCGATATGAACGAGTTCAAGACGCCCGATGAACGCATCGGGAAGGTCATGGAGCTGACCGCCTACCGGGGAGCCGACGTGGTGGCCGAACTGGTCGGCGTCCCCGCCGCCGTCCCCGAAGGGCTCGGCATGGTCGGTAGCGGGGGAAGGTACCTGGAGATTGGGAATATAGGCATCGGAAAGATGGTGGAGATCGATCCCGCCGGCTCGCTGGTTATAGGGTCCCGGACCATCTACGGGGTGGTCACCTACAAAGCAAATACCCTGAAAAAGGCGATGGACTTCCTGAGCCGGACCAAAGATAAATATCCCTTCGACAAGATCCTGGCCAAGAAGTATCGGCTTGAAGAGATCAACGAGGCCTTCGCAGCGCAGGATAAGGGCCTCGTTTCCCGCTCGGCAATTGTCCCTTAAGTAATGCCAAAGTTTCCCCACCCCCTCCCTCGTATTAACCACAGAGAGCACAGAGGAACACAGAAGAGACCTCCCTCCCTTGAGGGAGGGATTAAAGGGAGGGCGAAGGGCATGATCGTTGCGCATTTGGATGATTTGAAATAGAATAGTGGTAAAGTCAATTCGGGAAGGCTGAAATGGAGAAAAAAAGATACGTTTACTGGCAGGATAAAGATATGTGGCTGGGTTATCTTGAGGAATACCCGGACTATCTCACTCAGGGGGATTCCCTGGAAGAACTGGTGGAGAACCTGAAGGATATACACAATGACCTGATGAGCGGTGAGATTCCGGCCGTCCGCAGGGTAGCTGAGCTGGAAATCAAATGAAACGCCGTGACCTGATCCGTGAAATCGAGAAGATGGGAGTGTCCTAATTCGTCATGGCTCGCGGCACGATTGGTATCACAATCCCTCAACCAGGGTTTCCCAGCCCGTCCCCCGCCACAACGAAATCAACGAACATTTGGCCAGACACATATTGAAGATGCTTAAAGGTTAAATCCTTTATCCTCCCTTGAGGGAGGGTGAAGTGCATGTCAGTCGTCAGTTTTCAGTTCTCAGTTCCCCACTTTGACAAAGAGCCTACCCCGTGCTTGAAACGGTGGAGACTAAGAGGGATTTTGAGTCAAGTGACTCAACCGGAAAAAACTGTTATAATGTATCCCACTCAATAGAGTAATCTATATATGGAATGGTATTATGCTAGGATTTGATCGTATTACGTTTGATCCGAACGTCATGGGAGGCCGGGCCTGCATTCGAGGACTGCGAATTCAAGTATCTCTGATCATTAATCTGGTTGCCAATGGTATGGCCACTGAAGATATCCTTCGGGACTATCCTTATCTTGAGGCCGAGGATGTTCGCCAGGCGCTGCAATATGCCGCCTGGCTGGCTGAGGACGGCGTCTACTCGACGGAGCCATTGGCACGATGAGGTTTCTGGCTGATATGGGAATATCGCCAAGGACGGTCGCTTTTTTACGAGAGCGGGGACATGATGGACTCCATCTCATCGAGGAAGGACTCGAACGTTCAGAAGATTCGGTTGTGATCGAAAAGGCTAGGGATGAGGAACGAGTCCTTCTCACCCACGATCTTGGTTTCGGAGAATTGATGGCCTCCAGCCGGGGCACTTCACCCAGTATAATAATCTTCCGGTTGAAAGACATGCGACCGGATCGGGTCAACCAATTCATGGAAAAGATACTTGCCGACCACTATGCTTCTCTTGAACAGGGTGCTGTTTTGAGTGTCACGGAGAGGCAAATCAGGGTGAGGAATTTACCGATTAAATAAAATTGCCCATAAACTTGTACATTTGTGGTTCCCTTCGATTCCCCAGATTCTCCTACTCTCTTTCCTCCCGCCTTGCTTCCCTCAAACCATAAGGCTTATAATTCAGTCAAAACGTTTCGAGCGAATCGATAACCGCTGAGATGAGAGGCTGTAAGCTGAAGGGAAGAGATTCACGAGGGGGAAATGGGGGGCAACTAAAATATGGTATGGATGCTGAACATTTTAACAGGAAATAATGGTTATGACTAAAGAAGAAGCCCGCCTGAAAGTAGCTGAGCTTGTAGAAAACTATCGGAAGCTCGATGAAAAGGCCATCAAGAAGCATTCCGAGATGGATACCCGGCGGATATTCATCGAACCTCTGTTTGAAGCATTGGGCTGGAATGTTAATAGCAAGAAAGAGGTATCCGAAGAACAGCAAGCCTCTAGAGGCCGGGTCGATTACGCCTTCATATTAAATGGTGTCACTCGTTTTTATTTGGAAGCCAAAGCCTTAAAAGCAGACCTTAACAAATCCGAGTTTGCCAAACAAGTTATCACCTATGCCTACGGCAAAGGCATCATCTGGGCGGTACTCAGCGACTTCGAAGGAATCAAGGTATTCAATGCCCAGACAGGCGAAAGCTGCCTGAACCTTGAGTATCAGAATTACCTTGCTGATTTTGATGATCTCTGGCTGCTTTCGAGAGAATCCTTTGAAAATAACGATCTCGATAATTGGGCGCTAAAATACGGGAAACTCCCGCCTCGAATTGGCATAGAGCAACGCCTTTTCAGCCAGTTGCGTAAATGGCGCGAAGAACTTTTTACCCAGATCAACGGTTACAACAAAGATTTCAACTTAACTTTCGAGCAAATCGATGAAATCATTGAAAGGCTGTTCAACCGGCTTATATTCATCCGCACCTGTGAAGATCGCAGAATAGAGGACAACGTGTTGCTGGCAGGCCTGCATGAATGGCGGGACCGAAAACCAAGAGGTGACCTCATCGATGTTTTTCGCAAGATTTTCAAGGATTTCGATGGCTATTACGATAGTGAACTCTTTGCTTACCACCTTGCCGATGAGGTTTTCATCGACTCTATGGCCCTCGAGGGAATAATCGAAGGCCTGTATGATGTGCCCGGCACGAATGCCAGCTACGATTTTGAGGTAATAGATGTCGATGTATTAGGAGCGGTGTACGAACAATACCTGGGCCACGTGGCAACGGTGGCTAAGACAAAGGCCAAAGAAACTCAAACGAGAATGGATATGGGTTTGCCCACCGATGTTACCTTTGAACTGACTGCCAAAAAACAGCGCCGCAAAGAGCATGGCATTTATTACACGCCGAGGTTTGTCACCAATTACATCGTGAAAGAGACTGTGGGGCGGTTTCTTGAGGAGCACAGTCATGATGAAGCCCTCAAGGTAAAAATCCTCGATATGGCCTGCGGGTCCGGTTCATTCCTTATCAGGGCCTATGATGAGCTTTTGAACTACCATGCCGGTGTGAAAAGCAAGGCGGTTACCAAACTCGACCAGTGGGAAAGGTTACAACTGCTGACCGGTAATATTTACGGTGTCGATCTGGATATGCAGGCAGTGGAGATCGCCCGGCTCAATCTTTTGTTGAGAAGCCTGGCCCGCCGCGAGTTGTTGCCAAGCCTGGCCCGGAACATACTCCCTGGAAACGCACTGATTTCAGGAGATCAAAAGGCGCTGAAACCGTATTTCGGCGATAACTGGAAAACCAAAAGACCGTTCGACTGGGAGAAAGAATTCCCGGAAATTATGAACAAGGGCGGATTCGATATCATTATCGGCAATCCGCCGTATGTGAAAATACAAACATTATCAAAAGACGAAGTGCCTTTCTATAAAGACCATTATAAAGCTGCAACGGGCAACTATGACATTTATACGCTGTTCGTGGAACGTGCTATGAAATTATTAAAACCCGATGGGCTCGCAGGACTTATCTTACCCACCAAGTTCTTTCAATCACAATATGGCCAAGGAGTACGCAAGTTGCTGACAAATGAGGGCTCAATTGAACATATTGTGGACTTCTCTCATGAGAAAGTATTTGAAGGAGTTTCCACCTATACCTGTTTACTTTTCTTCAATCGAAAGCCAGCTCTGAGTTTCAAATATGCAAAGATGGATAAACTATACCCCAATCCAGAAATAAAACTCGAACAGGTAAGAGTAACTACAGACAAGAGAGATGATTCTATAACTGTTGGAACTATACCCATCCCTGATAAAGATGGGAAACCTTGGGTTTTTTCAATAGGACAAGATTCCGCTTTGTTTCAAAAAATCTCAAGCAACCATCCATTCCTTGGTGATTTTGCTCAAAGGATATTCCAAGGGCTGATAACGAGTGCTGATAAAATATATGTATTTATCTATGCAGGGCTAAGTGACAAAAGCGGATTCATAAGGCTAAGAGAACAAACCTCAAATCAAGTAATTGAACTGGAATCATCGATA
>JAWOBB010000052.1:0-36383 GCA_046498265.1 Dehalococcoidia bacterium
TAAATTCGCGACTGGGACTTTCCATCGAAGAAGACCCCGATGTAGATTTCAAGACACTGGGCGACAATCAACTGGGCAGCAAAAAAGGGAGAGCTTCTTCGGCTAAGGCTCCAGCATGAGCTTAACCCATTTACGCGGCCTTTTTGAATTTAGGGAGTGTCAGGTCCTCGGCAACATCCTCGAACACTACCTCGACCGGCATCCCGATCTGGATATCGTCCGGTTTGACATCAACCAGGTTGCTCACTACCCTGGGGCCCTCTTCCAGTTCAACCAGCACCGCCGCATAAGGTGTTTTGAAAGCGGGGTCGGGCGCTTCATTATAAGTCACCCAGCTATAGATTTTACCTTTACCGCTGGAGGGGACCCACTCATCTTCCGTCGACTGGCACTTCGGGCACATCGGCCGCGGAGGATTCAACCAGTTACCGCATTGCTTGCAACGCTGCAGCAGCAACTTCTTTTCCTTAACGCCATCCCAGAAAGGCGTGCTGCTCCGATAGAGAACTCCCCATTGCGCCGGGTGCGGTATTTTTTTATCGGGATTGTATTCAACTGTCATCGTTTTCCCCCTGTTGCTGATAATTAGGGTTTCTGACAGGATGTACATGATTTACATGATAACTTTTTCTCCTGAACATCCTGTTAATCCTGTCCAATTTAACCTCTCAGGATCATGCCGTCGGCCGGGCCGCCGGCGCCGCTGGCCACCAGGACCATATCGGCATTATCTATCTGGCTGGTCGAGGTACCCCTTATCTGCTTAACCGCCTCGACGATGCGGGTAGTATCGAATTTACCCTGTCCCAGAGCGCCCCCGTCGGTATTGATCGGCAGTTCGCCCCCGACGCGAATACGATCGCCCCCCTCACAGAAAGCGGCCCCTTCCCCCCGACCGCAGAAACCAAGCGCTTCCAGTTGCATCGGGACATAGGGAACAAAAGTATCATCCAGCATGGCCGCCCTGATATCCTTCGGTGAAACGCCGGCGATGCGGAACAACTCCTTAGCCATATTCTTCATCTCAGGCAATTCGGTGATAGAATCCCTCGTATAGCTCGTGTGAAACTGTCCTTCCGGGGCCATCCCGAAGGCACAGGAAGCAACCATGACCGGTTTCTGTTTCAGGCTTCTGGCTTTTTCCGGCGTGGTAATGATGATGGCAATGGCACCATCGACTTTGGGAGCAACATCGTACTCCCGCATGGGATCGACCGTTATCCTGGAGTTGAGATAATCTTCAATGGTTATCGGTTTATCGAAGAAAATAGCGTTGGGATTTTTAGCGGCGTTTTCGCTCTCGACCACAGGTATCCAACCGACCTGTTCGGGTTTTACCCCGAATTCATACATATAGCGCTGATAAGTCATGCCAACGTATGCGGGCTGGCCGATAAGCCCGAACGGTGACATGAAGTCATATCTGATCAGGTCAAGCGAGTCGTCCTTCAACTCCCGGGCAACGCGGTAATCGGAGCTGGATTTCACCGGCCCGGTAACCCGGTGAGCCGGCTGGTAATAAACGCAGTAATTAGCTGCCCCCGAAACGATTGCCTGCACCGCGTTCATCATGGCGCTGGTTCCCCAGTGGGACTCGCTGTGGTAGGTCAGGTTATCGATCCCCAATCCCTTCGTCAAATAAGAAGGGTCGGGCCCGTCATCGACGTTTTTCACCATCCCGTCGATATCGTATATGTCCAGACCGGCATCTTCCGCCGCCAGCTTGACGCACTGAGAGGCGGTGTACCACTCGCTACGGCCTATATTTGTGGAGAAATCAACAACTCCAATGCCCACAATGGCACTTCTGTCTTTAATACTCTCAATTGCCATAATTCCTCCTACGACTCCCTCTTCTTGAAGCGGTAGAGGGTTTGTCCGTCGTGCAGATCTTCGAACATTATCTCAACCGGGACGCCGGGTTGAACTTCCTCCGGTGTCATCTCATGGGTATTGGCGGTGATGCGCACCCCTTCCTCCAGTTCGACGAGCACTACGGCATAGGGTAGCTTGAAGGCCGGATAGGCCATTCGGTCGGAGGTGAACATGATAAAGGCATAAATATAGCCTTTGCCGTTCGATTCTTTGAATTCCAGGGTATCCTGAGAATGGCAATAAGGGCACATCGGCCGGGGGGGATGAAAGTATTTATCGCACTTTTTGCAGTGCTGAATTACCAGCTTGTGCTGCTTGACGGCGTCCCAGTATTCCTGGTTGTCGCTATCAATATAGGGACGCATGATGGGGATTCTTTTATCGGCATATTCAACCATGACTTTCTACCTCCTTAGAATGATGCCACTTGAAGGAACACCCGGGCCTCCAGTGACCATCGATAATTCGACGTCCTTTACCTGATTATACGAAGTGCCGCGAATCTGACGCACTCCCTCAATCACCAGGTTCCAGCCATGCAGATAGCATTCCGATAGCAATCCACCGGACGTGTTACAGGGGATTTTACCATCTACTCTAATATTATCTCCACCCTCGATGAATTTACCCCCATCACCGCGTTCGCAGAATCCCAGCTCTTCGAGCTGAATCACACCCCCGATGGAGTAAGGATCATAGAGCTGGGCTACGTCTATGTCATCAGGCCCCACGCCGGCCATGTGATAGAGTTCCTGCCCCATGTACCAGGTTTCCACCAGGCCGGACATTATGGGGCGATTGTAAACGGTCTGTATTTCCTGCTCTATCGGGGAACTCTGGGAAGCGGCCAGGAAAATCGCCGGCTTCTGCTTGAGGTCCCTTGCCCGCTCAACAGTGGTGATGATATAGGCGGCCGCGCCGTCGGTATCCACACAGCAATCGTGCAATTTGAGCGGATCGACGATCATGGGCGATTCCATGTAATCGTCAAGCGTGATGGGTCGCCCGTAGTATATCGCATCCGGGTTATTCTGAGCATATTCCCGCAGCACAACCGCCCACCATCCCAGTTGCTCGCGCGTAATGTCAAATTCATACATCCATCTTTTGCCCCACATCCCGGCCCAGGCCAGGGGGGTAACGAAGCCGAACGGCCAGTGATACCCGTAATGAGGTGTGAAGGCGGTCAGCATGTACTCTGCGTATGAATCACCCCTGCCGTAACGCTGCCCCGAGGCCTCGTTGAGCGACCGGTAACAGCAAACGTAGTTCGCCTGGCCGGTGGCCACCGCCGCTGCGGCATGCATGGCCACGGAGGCACCAGCCCCCCCTCCTCCACTTATTTCACTGCTGAACCTCACATTGGGAACACCCAGCGCATTAACCAGCATCGGCAAAGCCAGCCGGTCGATGGTGAACGTCTCGAAACCGTCGATATCCTCCATCTTCAAGCCGGCATCGTCCACCGCTGCCTTGATAGCTTCGCAGGCCATGTCCAGCTCATCACGCTGGGAATCCTTGGTATACGCAGTTTGCCCAACGCCCACAATAGCAACATTGTCCTTAATCAGGTTGAGCTCGGGAGACGGCCGCTTCTCTGTCCGGTATTTTCTATCAACATATTCCTGTAATAACATCGATCCCCCCTTTCGAAAAACTACTTGTTCATTGCCTTTTTTGCACTATCAACTGAATCACAAATCTCAAGCACCAATTTTCAAATAAATCACAATATCAAATCTCCAATATTATAATCATTCAAGTTTGTTTGTTACTTGGTAATCTGGATTCTGAGATTTACCCGGGAAGGGCCAGGGTTGCCATGCCCCAGGCATGCGGCCCCATCGCTACCGAGAGCGCATATTCCACATCGACCAGGTTCTCATCCCCTTCCGTATACTTTCTGGCAATCTTGCCGGTATGAGTTACGGTATCCCCCGGGTAGACGGTCATCCCCAGATTGATGACCATCTTCTTCATCTCCCCCTCGGGACCGCTCCAGTCGGTGAGATATTTCCCGATATAACCGCTGGTGGAAAGGATATTCAGGAAAATATCATTTGCCCCCGCTTTCTGAGCCACTTCGTAGTCGTGATGTACCGGGGTGAAATCCCGGCTGGCGATAGCTCCGGCAACTATGCTGGTGCGGGTGATATCTCGATTATAAACGGGAAGCTCGTCCCCCTCGTTAACCTCGCTGAACTTTATCGATTTGTAATCCATTTTTATTCCTCCCTGGTTTGTAACCATGTTGGGTCTTCCCCCTCACTCTAACTCTCTCCCCTCGGGGAGAGAGAACAAAATCCCCCTCTCCCTTGAGGGAGAGGGCCGGGGTGAGGGTGAAATCATGACCCCGCTGGCTTGAATTTCATCACCGTGAAGGGTTGTTTGCAAACCACTTCGCCATTCTGGTTCTTATAGGTATATTCAGCGGTGATGAAGCATCCCGTCCCCATTCTCGTGGTCTTCTCATCGGAGACCTTGATAAGTTTTATAGTGTAACTTAACCTGTCACCGAGTTTCATGGGCTTGAAATATTCGTGGGTGGTGGTTGTGGCTACCACACCGAAGTATCCGGCATCGTCCATCATGCCGCAGGATTTCGCCAGCGGGTCCGGCAAAGCCTCTTTCCTGGGCCATAAAACAGGAAGGCAAAAGGCCTGGGCCATGGGCGGAGGAGCAATGATCCCGCCGTATTTCGTCGTTTTGGCATACTCCTCGTCCAGGTAAAGAGGATTGCCATCTTCCATCGCCTCGCACCAGTGCCGGATCATGGCCTTGTTCACCTCATCATTGGCCTCAAACGGCCCCGCCTCCTCACCGACCATTGCCTTCAGATCATCGTATATGCTCATAAATGTTTACCTCCAAATCAAGCTTTTGTCATTCCGGACTTGATCCGGAATCTATGAATCAACCCCCTTGCCCCCACTCTTGGGGGAAGTAAAAACCGGGGGACACCCCCGGAACCCCCGGCAGGAGGTATCCTGCATCTCTTCATCTCCCTCTCGGCAGCCACAGGCCGGCCATGGCGATGATATCCCTCTGGACCTCCACGGCACCGCCGCCGAAGGTGAAGATGACGTCGCTCCGGTAAGCATGCTCGATCCTGCCTTTGAGCGGGGCCCATTTTGACCCTTTCTGAAGCTGACCGAACTGTCCCAGAATCTGCATCAGGGAACCGTTAACCCGGTTCCTCAATTCCGATCCCCACACCTTCACCGCCGAGGCTTCGGCAAAAGGAACCTGCCCGGCCTCCACCATCCAGGCGACATTGAAATTCAGCATCCGGTGAACTTCGAGCTCCATGGTCAGTTCCGCCAGTTTCTGCCTGACCCAGGGTTTCTCGATAACCCGTTTGCCGTCGATTACGGTTTCTTTCGCCCACCGGGTCACGTCTTCGACGCTTCTACGCAACGAACCGGAAGGACTGATGGCTACCCGCTCGAAGTCCAGCTGGGTGGTCATGTATTTCCAGCCGTTATTCTCCTCGCCGATGCGCCATTCTTCCGGAACACGAACATTGTCGAGGAAAGTGGTATTCTGCCGCTCGCCTCCGATGAGCTCGCTGGCTTCAAGTGTAATACCGGGGTGATTCATGGGAATCATAAAGACCGAAAGACCCTTGTGTTTCTTGGGAGCATTTGGGTCCGTTCTGGTGGCCAGCCAGAGGTAATCCGAGTAATGAGCACAGCTGGTAAACACCTTCTGGCCGTTGATGACATATTCGTCCCCTTCCTTGACGGCCGTGGTCTTGAGTGAAGCGAGGTCGGTGCCCGCCTCCGGCTCCGAATAGCCGATGGCAACCTCCATTTCGCCACGGACAATCGGGGGCAGGAATTTCTTTTTCTGCTCCTCCGAACCTATTCGCATCAGGGCGGGCCCCACGGCATTCAAGGCCATCTCCGGGAGAGCCACTCCGGCATAGGACATGATCTCGGAGAAAAGGTGCTGCTCGATGGCGCCCCTGCCCTGTCCCCCGTATTCCTTGGGCCAGCCCACTCCCAGCCAGCCGTCTTTCCCCATCTGGCGAATGAACGCTGCGTGGGCAGGACCTTTATCCATATCCTGCTTTTCGAGGTCCGCCTCCAGTTCAGGAGTCATGTGGTCCTCGACGTATTTTTCGAGGTCGGATGCAAATTTTTCCTGTTCCGGCGTGAGCGCAAATTCCATTTTATCCTCCGATGATAGAAGAACTCACCACAGAGAGCCTGAGCCCGCGAAGGTTGCCTGATCCGCAGTTTGACTCTGTGCCTCTGTGGCTTATTTACTGGGCAGGGCTGCATCAAAGGTACCGGAGACCTTCACATCACCGTTCTGGTCGGCTGCCGAAACTTCTCCGGTGATGATATTCTCGCCATTTTCGGTACGTTTATCCTTGATGGTTCCGGAAATGCTGATAACATCATTCAATTTAGTCATGCCGCCGAAGCGCACGCTGAATTTCTTAAGATATTTCTTGGGGACATAGCTGGTAATGGCCTGGCCCACAAATCCCATCAGCAACATCCCGTGGGCAATTCGGCCGCCCATGCCGGCCGCAGTTCCCCATTCATCGTCCATGTGAAGGGGGTTAAAGTCGCCGGACGCCCCGGCATATCGCCATATCTGGTCCTTGCTGACAGGGTCCTTCTCAACTGAAGGAACAGCATCCCCAACATTGACATCTTCAAAATATAATTCGTGAGTCATTTTTCACCGCCTACTTTCTCTCGATAATAGTGGTGCGTCCCGTCAGCACCTTCTCGTTATTCTGATTATTCAGCACGGTCTCGATGATAACGATATCCATCTTGCTGCCCGATTTGCTTTGCTTCTCGGTGACGCTGGCCACCGTGGTTTTCCCGCTGAGTACATCACCAGGGTAGATTTCCTTATGATATTCATATTCTTCCCCGCCATGCACTATCATCATGTAATTGATCCCCAGATCATCCATGAACTGTCCCGTGTTGCTCTGCCAGTTACCAGGAACGGTGGCATAAGTTGGTGGAGCGGGGGTATCCTTGTACCCTTCCGCTCTGGCCGCTTCTTTATCCGTATAAATCGGATTGGGGTCCCCGATAGCTTGAGCAAGTTCTTTGATCTTGCACCTTTCAACTTCCCACGGTGCTACATCATATTCTCTGCCAACCTGACTTGCATCTGCCATGTTCTCACCACCTTTGAATTATTCCTCAATATTTAAGGTTTGTGCCACTTGTGATTATAAGTAGCCGTGTAGCATCTTGTCAAGTATGAGAAGCTTCGTTATACATATAGGTCAATTTTTCGGCCTTCTTTTACCCATTTTGCCACAAAGAGCGCCTTTAGCTAATCATTTCGGCATCCCTTGACTTTTCCAGGCCGACAGTGTTAATTTTAGCTGTGATGAAGTGTTGCGGATAAGGGAAAGGGGCGGGCGGTTATACCTGGTCCCTGTTTCTTCGTGTTGGGCGCTTTAAAACGAAGGAGGATTAAATGGCAGCTTTTCAAGGGAAAATACTGGAGGTAAATCTGACGGACGGTACCACCGGGACTTCCGTGGTTGACAAGGATATCCTGCGCAAGTACATCGGTGGAAGCGGCCTGGCAGCCAGGCTCTTTTTCGACCGCGTTCCTCTCGATGTTGATCCCTTATCCGGGGATAACGTTATGTTCGTAATGACCGGCCCGCTTGGTGGTCTGGCCATGCCGGGAGGTTCCCGTTTCTCCGTCTGTGCCAAATCCCCGCTTACCGACATGTGGGGGGAAAGTTCCTGTGGCGGCACTTTTGCCGCCTGGCTGCGTTCCGCAGGTTTCGACGGCATCGCCATTACCGGGGCTTCCAGCAAACCAGTATACCTGGCAATCGAGGACGGGAAAGCCCAAATCAAAGACGCCGCTGACCTGTGGGGAAAAGGCACTTACGATACTATGGATTCACTCAGGGAGCAAAACGGCGGGAAGACCAAAGCCAGCGTGCTGAGCATCGGCCCCGCCGGCGAAAACAAGGTCAGATATGCTGCCATAGCTAATGAGAAACGCGATTTCATCGGCCGGACCGGCATGGGGGCGGTGATGGGTTCCAAGAAACTGAAAGCGATCGTGGCCGTCGGCTCCGGAAAAGTAGAAGCTGCCAACGCCGATGCCTTCGCTGAAAAAAGGAAATCCTATACCGAGAATGCCAGGGGCCACTTCATAGTCGATGTCGTCAAGGGAGGCGGCACCAACGGGGCCCTGGAGATCGGGGCCATGCTGGGCGATCTGCCGGGCAAGAACTGGGCTGCCGGAGACATGAACGCATTCGCCCCCAAAATCGGAGGGGGAGCACTTAACAGTGAACAGTTCCTGACCGGCACCGAGAGTTGCCACGGGTGTTTAGTCAACTGTAAAAGGGTTGTCAAGAAGGAAAACCCGCCTTATCCCCTCAAGGACGTAGCGGGCCCGGAGTATGAAGGGGTCGCCAGCCTGGGTTCCCTGCTGATGATCGACGACATGGCCGCTATCATTAGAATGAACGAGATGTGCAACGACTACGGCCTCGACGTTATTTCCTGCGGTTCCACAATCGCCATGGCCATGGACTGCTACGACCATGGCATCATCGGTTCGAGCGATACCGATGGCCTTGAACTGAAGTGGGGCAATATCGAGGCGGTGATTCAGGCAATTGATAATATTGCTAACCGTAAGGGATTCGGGGATTTACTGGCAGAGGGCAGCAAGCGCGCTGCCGAGAAGATCGGTAAAAACGCCATAGATTATGCGGTTCAAGTCAAGGGCATGGAAGTCCCCATGCATGATCCGCGGGCATTTCACAGTATGGGTCTCTCTTATGCTACCAACATTCGCGGAGCCTGTCACACCAACGATTTGAACTACAGCCTGGAGCAGGGTATCTTTGCCTGGCCGGAAATCGGAATCAACGGCGGTTACGAACAAAAATCGAGCGTGGGTAAAGCCGAGGTAACAGTAATTTCCCAGAATATGGGGCAGGTTGTCAACTCGCTGCCCATATGCTATCTGCTCATGTCCGTAATCACCTCGGGGGAACTGGTGGAGCTGACGAATGCAGCCAGCGGTTTCGATTACACTCTGGAAGAATTAATGACCTGCGGCGAGAGAATATGGATGCTTAAACGAGGCATGGACAACCTCATGGGGGTTACCTCAGCCGACGATAAACTGCCTAAGCAGCTGGTCACTTCACCCCCGGACGGCCCGGCCCTCGGTTCGGTGCCGGATATGGACCTGATGCTGAGTGAGTTCTACGAGATCAGAAAGTTCGACGCCAGCGGCCGCCCCCGCAAAGAAAAACTGGAATCCCTGGGACTGAGCGACCTGGCAGCCAAACTTTAACACTAAATATAACGGTTGCTTTTCAGGCGGTACCTTTCTATCATGGATGGGAAGGTACCGTTTTTTAATCATCAAACTGGAAGCCGATAAGATGCTTTCCGAAAACGAATTGCAGAGATACAGGCGCCAACTGGATATTCCCGATTGGGGCGAAGAAGGCCAGATGAAACTCAAAGAGGCAAGCGTGGTGGTGGCCGGAGCCGGAGGGCTCGGGTCAGCAGCTCTGACCTATCTGGCTGTAGCCGGTCTGGGAAACATTCGGGTTATCGATAACGATAAGGTCGAGCTCAGCAATTTAAACCGGCAGATTCTACATACCGACCAGAATATTGGCCAGTTCAAGGTCGATTCGGCCCGGCAGAGGTTGCAGGTGCTTAATCCGGAAATCAAAATCGAGACCATTACCGATGCCCTCAGCGAGAAAAACGTCCTGGACCTGGTTGAAGGCCGGCCCATAATTGATGCTCTCGATAACCTTGAGGGAAGGCTCCTCTTGAACAGGGCTTCCCTTAAGCAAAAAACCCCCCTTTTTCACGGCGCAGTATATGGTTTTGAGGGCAGAGCAACTACCCTCATCCCCGGTCAAACTCCCTGCCTGCAATGCATGTATCAAGGAACCCTTTCGGGTGAATTTCCGGTACCGGGCATCACTCCGGGGATCATAGGATGCATCCAGGCCACCGAGGTCATTAAATACGTCCTGGGTATCGGCGCGCTGCTCCTGGGCAGGATCGTGGTTTACGACGGGCTCAACATGCGTTTCAGTGAGATCAAGTTGAAGAGAAACCCCACCTGTGAGGCCTGCAAATGAGTGTCAAGGCAAATATGTCCGATATCCTTAAAAATGTTACCGGCCAGAAGGAACCGGTTCAGATCTTTGCCAACACGCCTTTGGAATGCCTGCAAAAAATGACGGATCGATTCCCTGTCCTCAACAAATGGCTCTATGACGAACCAGGCAAGCTGAAATCCTATATCTGGATACTGGTGAACGATGAGAGGATTTACGAGGATGAATTCGATAAAACCATGCAAGATAATGACCGGCTTTTTATCATGGTAGCTGTTGTGGGGGGATGAAGAGAGTTCTGGGAATTGCCAATCAAGCCTCTCAAAAACATCACACCAAATCGGCGAAGGGCGGCGACCAATATTCAAAAGCGTTCTATAATCCCTTTTCCCAAAGTGACAACGTGTTGTATTCTTAATTCGCTCGCGCTATAGTAAAGTAGTCCAGCAAAAGTAATCAAGGTGAATCTCAATGGGTTTCAAGTCACTGTATATAACCTACGCCCCCAACGCTGACCCGAACCAGCACAGGTCGGTGATCGATACCGGCAATTACAAACTGTTCTCGGTAGCGGTGACGGACCAGGCCCAAGCAATTGAAGCCGCACAGGAACTGATTGAAAATGAGGGTATTCATTCAATCGTCCTCTGCCCCGGCTTTACCCATCAGGAGGTCGGCAAGTTCACCGAAGCAGTCGGTGAAAATGTGGCCGTTTCCATCGCCAGAACGGACGGGCCGGGCCACAGGGTTTCAGCTAAAATAATCAAGCAGGAAGGGCTCGGCCCTAAAACCGGCACCCACAAGGGAAACGGATCTTAAGCCGGGCATTTTGATATTAGATTTGCCATCCTGAGCAGTTTGTGGTAACTTAAATATCCAGCAATTACTTTAAAAAAGGGGGGTTTGCAACCATGAGGAAAGGATTTCCAGCTACCTTCTTTACCCTTGCCATCATCACCCTGCTCATACCAGGGTTGATAATACCGGCAAATATTGCCTCCGCGGGCGGAGGGCTGGCAAGTACCCCCTGGCCCATGTTCCGGCACGACCTGCAGCATACAGGGCAAACCACCTATGAAGGGCCAACCACCCCGGAATTCGTATGGCGCCATGGAACGGGTGACCTGGTGTACTCTTCTCCGGCAATCGGGGAGGACGGAACTTTATATTTCGGATCGCTGGATACCTACATCTATGCCGTCAATCCCGACGGGACCAGAAAGTGGAAGTACCGGACCGACGGCAAGGTTTATTCCTCTCCGGCCATCGGCTCCGATGGCACTATCTACATCGGGTCCAACGACCAATTCCTTTATGCTATGAATCCGGACGGGTCCAGAAAATGGAAATTCGTTACCGGCGGAATAATTCGCTCCTCTCCGGTAATCGGGTCGAACGGGACTATTTATGTGGGGTCATCGGATGATATATTGTACGCTATCAATCCAAACGGCACTTTAAAATGGAGTTCGCAGACCCAGGGCAATCTGTCCTCGTCTCCGGCAATAGGACCGGACGGGACTATTTATATCGGCTGTGACAGCCAGTTCCTTTATGCCTACAATCCGAGCGGAACCCTCAAATGGAAGCATGGGACAATCTACGGCCTGAATTCATCACCAACAGTAGGGCCGGACGGTACCATTTACATCGGCACCGACTATGGATATGTCCAAGCCATAAATCCCAACGGCACAGAAAAATGGAAGTATAGAACCGACGCTTCAATTTTATCCTCTCCGGCCATTGCGGCTGACGGCAGTGTTTATATCGGGTCTTCCGATAAGAAATTCTATGCCTTTGAACCCGATGGAAGCCTCAAATGGTATTACCGGACAGCCGATCAAATTCAATCGTCGCCTGCCATCGGGTCGGATGGGACCGTCTACCTTGGAGGCCTGGACGATTATCTCTATGCCTTTGATCCTGATGGCGATACACCCAAGTGGCGATATCCGGCGAACGGGGCAATTTACTCTTCCCCGGTAATCGGCCCCAACAAGATGATTTACTTCGGCACCACGGATAACCATCTTTACGCCATTGGAGAAGGGGAAGAACTAGTGCCGCCAAATGCCTCCTTTACAATTTCTCCGGAGGATATCAGAGTCGGCACCCGGCTAACCTTAGATGCTTCAGCTTCAAGCGACCCGGATGGAACTATAGAGGATTACGAGTGGGACTTCGGCGACGGAACCACCGGTCTGGGCCGGATGGTAACGCATACCTACGATGCAGCCGAGGAATACAATGTTACACTCACTGTCAGGGATAACAGCGGTTCCACTGCCTCCAAAACCATATCCGTAACGGTCAATTCCCCTCAAGCCCCGTCAGCTTCCTTCGATATCGTGCCGGAGGAGCCTTTCATCCAGGAAAAGGTTGCCTTCGACGCCTCGGAATCTTCGGATAACGATGGAACGATCGTAAATTATGAATGGCGTTTCGGTGACGGAGAAACCGCCATCGGGGAAGTGGTCACCCACACCTATGAAAACGCCGGCGGCTACAGTATCACCCTCACCGTCACAGACAACGACGGCTTGAGCACAAGCACAACTCGAGGCATCACCATTAAAGCCACCTCCTCCCCTGTCGTTTCAATGGAGATACTGACGGAAAATCCCGTCCTAGGGGAAAAGGTGACTTTCGATGCCGGTGATTCAGTCGACCCAGACGGAACCATTGTGAAGTACGAATGGGACTTCGGTGATGGTGAGAAAGGCGCCGGCACAAAGGTCACACACACTTACGAGGACGCGGCCGAATATGCCGTCACATTGACTCTCACAGATAATGACAACAACAAACAGACAAAAGAGTTCAATATCATCATAGGTGTACCTTCCACCGAGGAATCGTCGGACGGATCCGGCATGCCGGTCTGGGTATGGATTGTGATCGCTGTAGTAGCAATAATCGCAGCAGGAGTCATTTTCCTCATACTCAAAGGGAAAAAGCCCGCCATCAATGTAAACCCTGAGTAGCCAGGGAAAACTGGATCGAAACAAAAATTTCAGGGGTAATATCTAATCACAACCTCTAACGTTATGTGATGAAATAATGGCCTTGTGACCTTTATGTAAAGAGGTATTACAGGTATTCTCATGCTTACTTACCCTTGCTACTTACTAAATGTTACATTTTTGTATTAAAAAGAAGGGCATTGTTGTACTTTTGCAATCCTCTAATTGATAGGATACTGGTATCGACGGATGATTCGGCGGGCTTCGGGACTTAATGTCACCACAAAAATACATACTTACCGAAGGGGGATGCATGGAAGAAGAAAACCGGTTCCGTAAATTGCGCAAATACAACCTGGCAATGGGATTTTTCCATCTCATCCAGGGCGCGCTCATGATTATCCTGACCAACGAATATGCGGTGCCCATACGCTCATCATTTTTGCACTACATGCCCGCCAGCGACACACTCAAAGCCGTTACCGAGGATATAGTCGAAATCCAGATGGGACCGCTGGTGGCGGGGTTCCTTTTCATGTCCGCCATCGCCCATTTCACGGTCTCAGCTCCGGGAGTCTTCAGCTGGTACGTCTCCAACCTCAAGCGGGGAATCAATTATGCCCGCTGGTATGAATATGCCTTCAGCGCTTCCCTGATGATCGTCCTGATCGCCATGCTCAGCGGGATTTACGATATCGTGGCCCTCATCGGGCTGTTTGCGCTCACCGCCATGATGAACCTTTTCGGGCTGATGATGGAGTTGCACAATCAAACTACCGAGAGGACGAACTGGACGGCTTACTACTTTGGCTGTGTGGCCGGAATCATACCCTGGGTGGCGATTTTCATCTATTTCCAGGGCTCGGCCAGCAGCGGGGAGATGCCCACCTTCGTGTATTTCATCATGGGCTCCCTGCTTTTCCTGTTCGCCACCTTCGCTATCAACATGGTTTTGCAGTACAAAAAGGTGGGGCCGTGGAAGGATTACCTGTTCGGGGAATCGATGTATATTCTCCTCAGCCTGACGGCCAAATCGGTGCTGGCCTGGCAGGTGTTCGGCGGGGTGCTGGCGAGATCGGATTTCTGAGAACCGCAAGGCCATTGCGAATAACAGCCACTGAGTCGGTAAGCCGAGAGAGAAAGGAGACACCATGAACGTGAAAAAAGTTTCCGATGAGGCCTGCATCATCCAGATGCCCGCAGAACTCATCGATCAAGATGAGCAACCTGCTGTGACAGCCTGTGCCCCCCAGAAAACCGGCCAGATGAGGAACGTCATTCTGGATTTTGGTCCGATCACGAAAATGAACGGGCTGGGAGCCAGCATGCTGGTCAAACTCGATGCCCTGACCCGCTATCGGGGGCAGCTATTGTACGCGTGCCGGCTCAGTGATGCCCATCATAAAGTCATGGCGGTAACCGGCTTGCACCAGAGGTTCCAGATTTACGAGAAAATCGAAGATGCGTTGATTGCCTGCGGGATCCCAGCCGATAAGATAGAACTGCCTGCCTTAGCACTGCAATTGGAGCCGCTCGATAATGACACCTGGGCCAAACCAGTGACCAGGCTTAAAACCCCTGAATTTCCGCCCGAGGCCTGGAACCGGAACATCAACGGCAGGCTCCCCGTGGGGCCGGTGAATGGATTTGGCCAGTTATGGCAGAAGGTCTACCAATTGAAAATAAGCGATCCCGCTATTGGGCCGGAACAGGCAATCGAGGAAATGAAAGAGGATTTTCCCTCTCTGCAACCCTCCAACAATCGCTTCTATCCCTCGCCGGCCGGCATCCAGCCGGGCGAGATAGTGGCCATCGATTCCTCCACGCCGGGCGGGCCCGTTTCCACCGGGGTTCTGGTTCTATATGCCGACGACCTTTCCTTTACCTTCATCACGCCGCAGGGCCACCCGGAATCCGGCTGGGTCACTTTCAGCGCCTCCCGAAACGGGGAGAACACCATCGTGCAGATACTCGGACTGGCCCGGGCCAACGACCCGGTCTATGAGGCCGCCTTCCGGGCAATCGGCTCTAAAATACAAGTTAAAATCTGGACGCACGTGCTGACCTCCCTGGCGGCCCGCCTTGGCGTGCCGGCCGCAATCACCGTGGAGCCGACCATCGTGGACAGGAAAGTGCAGTGGTCGGAGGCAAAAAATACATGGTACAATGCCCAGATCAGGACGCTGCTCTACGCCCCGTTCCGGCTCCTGGGATGGCCGCGGCGCAGAAGAATTCAGCGGGGAGCGTATGCCGGATAGCAGCGGCTACGACGCCGTGGTCGTCGGATCGGGCCCCAACGGGCTGGCAGCCGCCATCACCCTGGCCCGGCAGGGACGTTCGGTGCTGGTGCTGGAGGCAGCGAAAACCGTCGGGGGAGGTCTTCGCTCCGAGGAATTGCTCCTTGAAGATTGCGTTCATGATATCGGTGCCGCGGTCCACCCGCTGGGTCTGGCCTCACCTTTTTTCCGCTCCCTGCCCCTGGAAGATTACGGGGTCGAATGGATTCATTCCCCGGCACCCCTGGCCCACCCGCTGGACGACGGCACCGCCGTCCTTCTGAAGCGATCCTTGAAGGAAACCGCCGCCGGGCTGGGGGCAGACGGCCAGAGTTACCACAAATTGATGGCCCCCCTGGTGCGCAACTGGGAAGAGCTGCTGGCGGAACTGATGGGTCCCCCTCACCTCCCCAGGCATCCGCTGGATATGCTGCGTTTTGCAGTCTCGGCATTCAAATCGGCGGACCGCCTGGCGCGCCGGCGCTTTGAGGGAGAAAGGGCCAGAGCTCTGTTTGGGGGGCTGGCTGCCCATTCCGTTTTACCCCTTGAGAAGCGCGGCACCGCTGCGTTCGGGCTCATGTTCGGTTCGGCCGCCCATGCCGTCGGGTGGCCCATAGCCAAAGGCGGGTCGAAGTCCATCGCCGCGGCGCTGGCAGACTGTCTCACATCTCTGGGGGGAGAGATACGCACCGAAACCCTGGTTCGCTCGCTGCAGGATATCCCGCCGGCCCGAACGGTTCTTTTCGACGTCACCCCACGGCAACTTTCAGCGATAACAGGAGCACAATTCCCTGAAAGCTACCGCCGGCGACTGAATGAGCATCGCTACGGGCCAGGAGTGTTCAAGATGGACTGGGTGCTGGACGGCCCCGTCCCGTGGCAATCGCCCGAATGCGCCCAAAGCGCGACTGTCCATCTCGGCGGCAGCCTGGAGGAGATCGCCGCCGCCGAATCGGAGATCTGGCGGGGCAGGCACCCGGGAAAACCTCTGGTTATCGCGGTCCAGCCCAGTCTATTCGATCCCAATCGTGCCCCGGAGGGCAAACATATACTGTGGGCCTACTGCCATGTGCCCAACGGGTCGGATTTCGATATGAGCGAGCGAATCGAAGCGCAGATCGAACGCTTCGCGCCCGGCTTCCGCCGAACAGTCCTGGCCCGCCATGTCATGGCGCCGGCTGATCTTCAGGCTTACAACCCCAACTGCGTCGGCGGCGATATCGCCGGGGGAATTCAGGATATTCAGCACATGCTCCTGCGGCCCGCGGGCTGGCGGAGGTCATATGCAATGCCCGCCAAAGGATGGTATATCTGTTCCTCATCCGCACCGCCGGGTGCCGGGGTGCACGGCATGTGCGGGTTTCATGCAGCGAAGATAGCGATCAAGGAGATGTTTTAATATCCCACCCGTAACCCTTCTTTTTATTCGGTCATCAAATAACATCAAGCCTCTCATCAATGCGAGCTATCTCTACTGCTTTCAGGGCGCTCCTTTCTTTATCCTTGATCTCGAGCATGATATCGAAATCGTATCCGGCAGTCTGCTGAAGAAAACTTTTGAAATCCTCCAAATCGATCGATTCGGCATGATTGCCCTTTCGTTCTCCCGCCTCCTGAGAGCTGTAGTCCACCATAGGTAAACCGTGAGATACGGGCCAGGTTGACGATGCTTCCCGAATCGCCTCGAGGACACTTTCTCCTGAGCAATTTACCAGGTGATGCAAGTTGTCAAAGAGCACCGGAATTCCGGTCCGGCCGCTGATATCAATGCAATCCGATACTGTATACAGACGGTCGTCATTCTCTATGACCAGCCGATTCCTTACCTTCCCGGGAAGTTCTATATACTGTTTCACAAACCGTTTGGTGCTTTCGGCTTTGTCTCCGTAAACGCCGCCCACGTGGATTTGAATCTTCGCTGTTGTGTCGAGTCCCATGGCATCCAGCACGAATGCATGATACTCAAGCTCCCTCACCGTTCGCTGAAAAACCCCCGCATCTTTTGCGTTGATGACATTGAACTGGTCCGGGTGCATGGAAACCCGGATATCATTACTTCGAATGAACTCCCCGATTTCTTTAAAACGGTCGTTGAAATACTTAATCCAGTCGAACGTATTGATCGGATGGGAAGCGAATGGAACCAGATCGGAGGTGATGCGAAAGAAAAGTATATTGTGATTAACGTTATGTTGGAGGATCTTCAGCAGGCAATCCAGGTTATTCTGTACCGTTTCAATCAGACGGCTTTCCGAGTAAGATTTAAGCCTGAACGTCCGGTCGGCTTTGCAGCCGATGGTGCGGTTGATGCATGGGTAACCAATTTTCATAGCGGATATCAATCTGGTTTGATTATCTCGGTCGAATCGAAGCGGGCCAGCAGGTACTCTTCTACTTCGACCTTAACCAGGGCCACACTTTCGTCTTCAAGGAACTGAGTAAGATAAGGATGTTTTGCCAAATACCGGTTTGCCAGTTCAATCCGTTCCCGCTCATCAGCTTCGAAGGCATTCCCCCTGGCAGTAACGGCAACGGCCTTCTTGAAATCCTCCTCCCCATTGGAACGGTTATCGACCAGCATGGCAACCGGCGGGTTTATGGAAATATCCTGAAATTTCCGCGTATCGCGCCTGGTGGCAAACATCAGATTTTTCAAATCAGTAGTATATGAAAACGCAACCAGACAACCGTGAGGCTGGCCCCCGCGCTGGGTGGCCAGCACCGCCAGCCTCTGCGATTCGAACAAATCGACTAAAAGCTCATTATCACCCATCGTTTTTCCCTCCAATTATGGTATCTGTGTCGTTCTGGGCCGGAAAGCCTTTACTTAAACAGGCAGTAATAGTATGTCATTGCGAGCTTCAGCGAAGCAATCTCCTCGTGAACACGGAGATCGCCACGTCGTTCTTCCGTAATCGACAGGAAGGACTCCTCGCGATGACATTGTAAAATAGAATCGTTGCGCAGAAGTCTTCTAAACTCCATATCGCGATTCTCTCTTTCACCAGTGACCTGAATCCTGTAAACTATATTAACATGGCAGCAATAAGATACTACAGCACGAACAACAAGTCCGAGCAGGTCAGCTTTGAGACGGCCCTGGTGAACGGGCTTGCCTCCAATTACGGGCTGTACATGCTTGCCCGGGATGATATCCCCCGCGTGGACCCCGACAGGATCAGGGCCATGAAAGGGATGAGTTACGCCGAAATCGCCTTTGAAGTGCTGGCCCCCTACTTGAAAGACGAAATCGCCGAGAACGAACTGCGTGCCATCCTCGATGCCGCCTACGATGAACAGGTAATCCCTACCAGGGTTGAGCACCTGACCGGGAAAACTCATATCATGTGGCTGAGCAGCGGACCCACTTATTCCTTTAAAGATTACGCCGCCCGCTTCTTCGCCAAGACGCTCGACCACTTCCTCAGGAAATCGGGGCAGCGCAGGGTTGTGGCCGTGGCCACCAGCGGCGACACGGGCGGGGCCGTCGCCGACGCCCTGCACAACCTGAACCACGTGGATAACGTGGTCTTCTACCCCCGAGGCTCCATTACCGAGAGGCAGCGAAGGCAGATGACCACGCTGCAGGATAACGTCCATGCTTTCGAGGTAAACGGCGATTTCGACACCTGCCAGGTGCTGGCCAAGCTCCTGCTGGGGGATAAGGATTTCGCCTCCGAGATGTTCGGCGACCCGGACCGATTCACCTCCGCCAATTCCATCAGCCTGGGAAGGCTGCTGCCCCAGGCGGTGTATCCCTTCTTCGCCTATTCTCGAATCGCCCAATACGACGAAACGATGCTCGCCAGCGTCCCTTCCGGCAATTTCGGCGATATGATGGGCACAGTTTTGGCCCGGGAGATGGGGCTGCCCATACCGGTGATAATCTGCGGGGTGAATGAAAACAGGGAGTTTCCGGAATTTCTGATATCGGAACGATATGTCGTCAAACCCTCCATAAAGTCGCCTTCAACGGCGATGATCGTCTCCAATCCCAGCAACTTCGCCCGCCTGGTCGACCTCTACGGAGGCCACGTCTATGATGAACGCGACGAAAGCGGCAAGGTTATCCGCGAAGGGGTGATGGATACACCCCCGGATATCGAGGCCATGCGCCGGGATTTCTACTCCATCAGCGTCAGCAACACCGACCACTACGCCGCCATCAAAGAGGTCCATGAGCGATTCGGGGTGATCCTGGAGCCGCACGGCTCGGTGGGGTGGCGTGCGCTGGACACCTATCTCGGCGGCAATCACAATTGTCTGGCGGCAATCTACGAGACGGCCGACCCGGGCAAGTTCCCCGACGACGTTAAACAGGCCATCGGGATCCTGCCTCCCACCCCTTCGAGAATCTCTGCCCAGGCCGAGATGGCCGAGCGGATTTACAGTATCGACGAGCCTCCTAAAATAAAACCTGACGGCTCACTTACCTTAAGTGAATCGCAGTATTCGCAGGCCAAAGAGATTTTGCGGGGGATTTTCAACTCCTGATTAGCCTTGATCCCAACCCCGCTCGCCGTCGTTTGCCGGATTGCCCTCTGAGCCAATATCAGGCTGGCACCATGGTATGTTTAGATGTAAAGGCGTAACCTTTGAGCAAATCCGGCCTGGCACGTGTCGAAAAAGGTGAGGAGGTAACAAATGGCCGCGGAAATTCTAGTTTATATCGGTGGGGCCTATCAGGTAACCTGGATAATCTCGCATCTGATGTTTCCCAGAATATGCGATTGGGGAAATACGCTGGCCTCCCTGGACGATTTCAATCGGTATTTGATGCTCATATTCAGTAAGCTGCTTCTGGTTTTCTATTCAGGAACCGCGGTGATATGTTTCGCTTATTCCGATGATCTCGTGGATACCGGTCTGGGCATCGCGATGCTGATATTCCTTGCGGTCTACTGGCTGGTAAGGGCGCTCTTACAGGTTCAATATTTCGGCTTCGAAAGAGCCAACAGCATGAACGTAGAGATGTCGTCCAGCGACACTTCAAATAAGGCAATCTCGATCATTCTGTTCTTCATCTTCCTCGTGGGAACAGCGCTCTTTCTGGCCCCGGTTATGCTTTCTGAATTATAATAAACAGTTGTAAGTATGAAGGAAAATGCTCTGACTCCCGCCACACCCGAAATGGCCCCGGAGGGCGCCGAACTGGCCCTGCTGGCGGGCGAGGAACTGATTCCGGCGCTTTTCGGCCCCGACGCCCGGCACTTCTGGGAATGTGCTTTCCAATACCGGCAATGCAGCTTCAGCTACGAGCACTCATGGTTTCTGGAAATTGACGGTAAATCGGTGGGGATCGCCGTCGGCTACGATTATGAAACCCAGAAAAAGGAAGGGCGGCGAACCTTCTGGGCCATGATAAACTGCCTCAAGTGGACCTTCCTCAAACAGCTCTCGGAGCTTAGGCAATCCGGCGCTCTCATGGCCCGGACCAGAGAGGGCGACTATTACCTGAGCAACCTGGCAGTCTATCCGGAATATCGGGGGCAGGGATACGGAACCATAATCATGGATTCGGTGGAAAAGATGGCCTCGGAATCAGGCTGCAAAAGGGTTGTGCTGGATGCCGAAGTGGTTAAAGAACGCACACTTCAATTCTACAGGGGGCGAGGGTATCAAATCGAGGAAACCCTGCCAACACTCAAAACCAGGAACGGCGATTTCAAACTCCAACGGATGGTCAAGGCAATCTGATTTGAAGTTGCTGTGCGGAAGGATTCACCTTAGATGTCACTGGCCAATATCTTCCTGAGGGTGGTTGACCCGTTCATGCAGCCGCTCCGGGACAACATTCTCCAATTTGCAGTAAAGGGAACCGGCCTGAGGGCTCTGGACGTCTGCTGCGGAACGGGAACACAGGTGCTACTCTATGCCCAAAACGGCATCGAAGCTACCGGCATAGACGAGGACCTCAACCTTATCAAACTGGCGGAGAAGAGAAAAGCCGGGGACGGTTTAAATAATGCCTTCTTCCAGGCAGCAAATGCGCTGGATTTGCCCTTCGAGGATAACCGGTTCGATTTTGCTTCCATCTCGCTGGCGCTTCACGATAAGGAACGCCGGCAAAGGAACCTGATAATCTCCGAGATGAAAAGGGTAACCACCGATGATGGATATTTGATTCTGCTCGATTATTCGGTCCCCATGCCCCGCATCCCCTCCGCCTGCTTTGCTAGAACATTAGAGTTCTTCGCCGGCAGAGAGCACCACAATTCCTTTAAGGATTATGTTAAGCAGGGCGGGCTGGATGAGCTACTGCGAGTAAACTCTCTCGTTGAAGAAGAAAGGGAAATCCTGGGGCCGGTGGTAATCGTGAAAGCGCGAAGGGAAATCAGCGATTGATGCCCTCAAACAGGATTCTGGTAACCTTCTCCGCGGCTTCTTTGGGATCGAGATCCTCCTGCCTGAGCGTTGCGGTTCTGAGAATCTCAAAAGCCATGGACATGACCAGTTGAGTAACAAACTGACTCTCTACCTGCTTGAACTCCCCGTTCTCAATGCCCTCTTCCACCAGTTCATTGAATTTCCCCAGATTCTGGTCCATAAAGGCAAGCCACAACTTCCTGATACTCTCCGAATAGGCCGCCTCAAAGACCGCCATCATGGCCATTCGCGTCAAACCCGGACCGGCACTGGCTACAGACAAATATATCTCAATAGCTGCTCTTATTTTATCCTTAGCTGATTTCTTGTCCCTGACAACGGAATCCAGTTCGGTAAACAGGGTCGTGGTACCCTTGCTGAGCACATGGATCAACAGGTTCTCCTTGTTGCCGAAATGATAGTTGACCAGTCCCTTGGCCACCCCGGCATGGCGGGCTATCTCGTCAACGGAAACACCCTGATACCCCTTTTCCCCGAACAGCTTTTCGGCCGCCTGCAGGATGGAGTAGTAGCGTCCCCGGGTGGCATATGATGTACGTGATCGGGTCATAACATATTTGACCAGGCGTTCAATTTATTAAAAGCCTAGCATGAGGTGCTATAATCTGTCAAGGGTTAAGCTTATCGCTCTGTGTCCCTTAATAACCTCTTGACACCGCCGGATTTATCGTGTATAATCGTTGAAACTGAACAAGCGGTCAAATTAACAGATTTTGGCTGGAGCAAAGAAAGGAGGATATATGCCCAAAGATGAGCGATACGATGTAGTAATCGTTGGCGGCGGACCCAACGGAATGGGCACAGCGGCATACCTGGCCAAGGCAGGCTTGAGCGTATGCGTGCTGGAAGAGAGGACCGAATGCGGCGGCGCCAACGAAACGGTGGAGCCTTACCCCGGCGTGCGTATTTTCCCCCACGCTATGCTGATGTACGCCGCTCCCGCCCCGGCTTTCGACCAGCTGGAGCTGTGGAAGTATGGATTCCGCATGAAGTGGAATCCCGCCGACCTGGATAAATTGATGAACACGGGAAACACCACCAGCCAGGGGCTTTCCTACCCTACCGAAACGGACCTGATGGGTTATGCCAGACTGGGAGGAATGCTCGGCCAGCCGGCTCCTTTCACCAAAGAATTAATGAGGTCCATCTTCTGGTGCCCGCCCCACCCGCCCGAAGTGGAAGTCACCGACGACAATGTGCCCTACATGCAGGTATACAAAAAGTACGATCCGGGGATCGTCACCCCTGAGCTTCGCCAGTGGACCATGTTCGATATGATGGACGAATTCATGGAGACCGAGCCGTTCAAGGTCACCTTTGCTTTCGCGGCCTGGGCCTCCGGTGCCGCCGGCCACTGGGAGGGCGTAGCTGTACCGGCCCTGGCATGCGTCCAGCTCCTTACGCTTCCCAATACGGGCAAGCAGAGCGTTCCCCGCGGCGGGCTACACGGCTACTTCCACGCCGTCCATCGCTGTGCAGTGGATCACGGGGCGATCGTGCGGACCATGTGCGCCGTGGAAGAGATCATCGTCGATGACGGACGAGCCGTCGGGGTTCGCCTGCGCGAAGACGCCGCCATGGGGGGGCGAAAAATCTGGGCCAATAAAGCCGTCATCGCGGCCGTAGACTACAAGCAGACCTTCTTCGATATGATCGGCCCCAGGCATCTGGAGCCCAGTTTTATTCGCAACCTCGAGGACGTAAGCCTGAAAAATGGCACCCTCTATGTGACCACTTATCACACTAAAGAACCGATTCACTGGAACGAAAAACTTCGCGAAATGGACAAAGGCAATGTCGGGCCGGACAACGTTCCCTTCGGCGGTGTTTACCCGGCGGATTCCAGAGAGCTTTATTACGAGAACGTCCGTGATTGCGACGGCTACAAGGCCATGCCCACCCTGCCGCCGGAGAAACTGATGTGGTTCCTCTGTCCCTCACAGAACTTCGACCCGACCGACTGCCAGGGTTCTTATCCCAACGGATCCATATCGACTGCCTTCGAAGTGAACGTCCCCATCCCGGAGCTCCAGGTTGAAGGCATCGACACCCAGCTCGAGAGGAAAGACGAGTACGACGAATATATGAGAAAGGCCTTCAGCCAGGCACTGGACGGTCTTGAGCCGGACAACATAATCCAGCGCTGGTCCTCCAGCGGCCGGGAAGTGGAATTCCGCAACACCGGTCTTATTGGCGGGACCTGGTGCGGCAGCCGGCATTGCCAGGATCAGTGGGCCGAAAACAGGCCCATCCCAGAGCTGACCCGCTACCGCACACCCATCGACGGACTTTACACCTGCCATCAGACCATGTCCCATCCGGGAGCCCTCTGCCTGATGGCGATTCCCTACAATCTGATGCACATCCTCATCGAGGACGGGGTGGTCGAAGACCCCGGCAAATGGTGGTACCCGTCACCGTATTACATCCCGCAGGAAGGCAAGAGATCGGCCATTCCCGGCTGACCCTGAGATAAGGAGGAAATCATGGTAGACGATGCAATGGGACCTATGATGGAAGAATTCCCCGAGGAGAGTGAGTGGGATGTTACCATAATCGGCGCCGGCCCCAACGGATTGATCGCCGGATGTTACCTGGCCAGCGCCGGCCTGAAGGTATGCCTCTGCGAGCGCCGCTACGAAATCGGCGGGGGGCTGGCCACCGACGAGATCATCTATCCGCTCTATTCCTCGAATCCACATGTAATTTATCACATGCTGGTGGACCTGATGCCCGTGTTGCAGGACTTCAACATGGACGGGCCTTCGCTCCAGTGGATCAAGCCCAACAAGCAGACCGGCATCGTATTCGAGGACGGCACCTCGATCGAGCTTTGCAGGATGACGGCCGATTCCAAGGACTCCATCTTCAAGCACTCCATGAAAGATGCCGAAACCTTCGGCCGGCTGATGATGGAGTGGGGGCGAGTAGTCGACGAGATCATCGGGCCGGCCACCTTTATCCCGCCGATGGCCCCCATCGAAATCAGCATGGCCATGCAGAAGACAAAGGTCGGCGAACAGATGCTGGAGCTGGTGGAACAGTGCCCCTACGACCTGGTAATGAACAACTTCGAGAACGAGAAGGTCCGCACCCTGATTCTTTATTGCATGACCATCTGGGGACTCGATCCCAAGGAGACGGGGGTGGGCATGCTGGCCACCCTGTACCTCAATCGCATGGTCAACAAGAACTACTGCTACGGGGGATCGCACAAGTTCGCCAGCGCCCTGGCCCGGGAATTCGTCAGGCAGGGCGGATTGATCCTGGAACACGCCCCGGTGGATAAGATCCTGGTGGAGAACGGCAGAGCGGTGGGCGTCCACCTCGAAGAGGGGCGAACCCTCAAATCAAAGGCGGTGGTGTCCACCCTTGATCCCTGGACCACCTGGTTCGATATGATAGGCAAGGAGAACATGCCTCAACAACTAATCGAGCCGATCGAGGGATGGAAGTACGACAAGTGGAGCTTCAACACCCTGCACGTGGCCACCCACGAGATTCCGCTCTACAAAACGGATGATCCCTGGATCAACGATTCCTTCCTGGTGATCTTCGGCGCGGAGAACACCGACCAGCTGATGCAGCACTGGGACAATGTAGTAGCCGGCAAGATCGATATGAACAACTTCGCCGGGCATACCACCTGCCAGAGCCTGTTCGATCCCTTCCTGAGCGACATCCCCGGACGTAAGGTCTCCTTCTTCCAGATGCACGCGCCTTATAACATCGAAGGCGGCTGGGAAGCCAAAGGTCCGGAGCTTAAGGAAGCCATAATGGCCAAATGGGCTAAATACGCTCCCAACATGAGCGGGGACAACATCATCGCCATGAGCCAGGAGACCCCGTACGATATCGAGGTGCGTTTCCCCAATATGCGCTTCGGGGCCATCAAGCATGGCGATTACAAACCGATCCAGCTGGGCTGCTTCCGCCCCAATCAGGATTGCTCCAGCACGGCCACGCCGATGGAAGGACTCTACACCTGCGGAGCCTCCAACTATCCGGGAGGGCTGGTGCTCGGCGGAGGGGGATACCTTGGTGCCAACAAGGTAGTCGAGGACCTGGGGGCCAACAAGTGGTGGAAGCCCACCCCGGCGATGGACAAATACATTAAGACGTACCTGGAAGGCGGCCCGATGGGAATCGGCGGTTTGCCAACCGAGTAGTTTCAATTGAAACAGCCCGGATCAAAAGCTCCGGGCTGTTTTTTATTCTCTTTTAGGTACAATAACTCGTGGCTTGCCACATAAATATCATTCCTCGAAGCCTGTCCTCGACCTGATCGGGGAGCGGGAATCCAGATGAATGATGAGGCAATGGATTCCGGCTGGGGGGCCGGAATGACATATTGATACCCCGTTGCTTGCGGCGGGGTAGTTCATTTTTTGGGGCTAAAACATGCCGGACAGGGAATCCCGGCCTTATATGGGCCTCTATATGGATATATTAGACACTGCTGGAATCCGGGATAGCGAAAGTGTCAGGCCAGCACCATGTTCATCCGCTCCAATCCTGTGCTATAGATAGGCTTCAGCGGCACCTTTTGCTGCCTGCATTAACATGAATAAGGAGCTTCAATGTCAAAACAATCTTATGATGTAATCGTGGTCGGGGCCGGATTCGGGGGTGCGGCCTGTGCCAGCCTGCTGGCTAAACGCGGCTTGAAAACCCTGCTGGTGGAAAAGAACTCCCGGGCTGGTGGCAAGGCTATGGCCTTCTCCAAGAAGGGATATACCTATACTCCGTGGGTGGTGATCACCGCTCCCATCCAGGATAACTCCTTCGAAAAGGTGCTCAATGAACTCGACATGAACGACCGCGTCCAACTGGTCACCCCCGACCCCTCCGGCGGCGCCGTGTTCAAGAACGCCAGCGGGCAATATGTGCCCATGCCACCCATGCCCACTGACGGTGGCGTCATGGACCCCAATCTCATTTTCGACTGGCTCCAGATCCCGGCCGAGGATCGCGAAGCGGCTCTGCTGGCCTTAACCGAGATCACTCTGATGACCCCGGAGGAAATCGAGAAGCAGGATAACCTGACGTTTGCCGAATTCTTAGCCAAATACAACCTCCCCAGGGCTGCCTATGCCTATCTGGTCGGGAGCATCAACGACGCCTGCTTCGTGGCTCCCGTAGATGCCGTGGTCGCCTCGGAAGGGATACAGGTGCTGCAATCTATCTTCCTCAGAAGCGGCGGCCTTTTCGCCAGAGGCGGGATCGGCACGGTGGCTGAGGCATTCGCTAAAGCCGTGGAAGAGAACGGCGGCAAGGTGATTTACCGGGCTCGGGTAGAGAAAATCACCGTCGAGAATGGCAGGGTCACCGGTGTCATTACCGATAAAGGGTCATTTAATGCCCCCATCGTGGTCAGCAATGCCGGCATCCAGCCGACCGTGCTCAAGCTCGTCGGTGAGGAGCACTTCGACCGGGCTTATATCTCTTATGTCAAGGACCTGGTTCCCTCTCTGGGCCTGCCCGGCGTTCGATATTTTCTGGATAAAAAGGTAATCGGAACTCCTTTCGGGACCATTTTTTCCACCGAAAGTTACTGGACCATGGAGAAAATCAACAAGGCCTGCGCCGGTCAGATACCCGAGGATATCGCGGTCCTGTACGAAGTTCCCTCAAATTACGATGACGCCGCCGCTCCGGCCGGGAAACAGATCGTGCTGGCCTCGGTCTGGGGCCCCGCCGACGGGGCCGCCTCCGCCAGAGAAATGAAGCCGTGGCAGGACAAGTGCGACGAGATCATGTTCGAGGTCTTCCCGGAAATGAAAAATCACATCGAACGGAGGGAGCCGTATTCCAGCCGGGAAGTATCTCTTTTAACGCGCGACAAGGTCTTGCCCGATCAGGGCGGCGAATGCATCGGGCTCGGACAAACGCTGGGGCAGGGGGGATCGCGAAAGCCGGGCATCAAAGCACCGATACAGGGTTTGTTCTTCGTCGGTTGCGATGCCGGTGGCTACGGGGTCGGCACCCAGCAGGCAACGGAATCGGGAATCAACGTGGCCAGAGCGGTGCAAAGATATCACCTTTCCCACAGCGCGATGCAATAACCTGAGCTACTCGTACCTGTCACCTATAAGCTTAAAAGAGGGCCAAAAGCCCTCTTTTTTGTTCGCATGAACACTTTAGCAGTGCATATCTGTATTGACCCGTATTGTGCAGTCTGTTATCATAGTTGTAACTGTCTCAAAGTCGATGGCACGTTAATTCATGAAATCAAGACGCCCCCATTTAAACTATTCCCACAACTCGCTCAATGCCCAGAACGTAGTTCAACCCAACCCGTATCACCTCTCGATGAATGAATACCCCGGAAAGCTTAAGTTGGCAGCATGGGATATGATCAGGCTGCCTGTGTTTTCCTGATTGCTTTCGGCAGTAATTAGCAGTAAACTGGCTACAAGAAACGTTTTTACCTGTTCGCGCTAAGATATTCAGTAAATTAACGGAGCCTGATGAGGTAACGATATGGGGCCCAATCAAAAAACAGCGACTCTAAACAGGCAGACCGGTAAGTACGGAAAAAGATATCTGACTGCCAGTGGCTTTCTCGCGATACCGCTCGTCATTGCCCTTGTTTTAGTATTCGCCGTTCTGAAACCTGAGAAGGAATCGGCCTGGATTTATGTGCTGGGGCTGGCCCTGGCTTTTGCTGCCCACCCACTGTGGCATTTCAGCCAGCAGACAGTGGACAGGATGCTATATCGGGGAAGGTATAATTCTCTCAAATCATTAGAACAGTTCAATAAGGAATGCACCCGAATTATCAACCTGGCAACTTTATCGGAACGGCTCATTCTGACTGCGACTGCGGCAATGGCAGCTTCCGGTGCTCGCCTGGTGATTCTCGATAAAGAGGGGTCCAGATTCATAGAAGTTGAGAATGGAGGGAAAGCCAATAATATTGATCTTCAAATTGACGCAGAAAGCGCAATTGCCGCATGGCTTCGAAATCATCGCGGGCCGTTGCGCCGGGAAGAAATTGGATGTTCCGCCGAACTGACAGAGGTAACCGAGAAGGAAAAAACAATCCTCGACCAGCTTGAGTCAGCTTTACTGGTACCGATTAAAACGGGGCCCGCTTTAATCGGTATCCTTGTTCTCGGCAAGAAGCTCTCGGGGAAACCCTACGGTGCCGATGATATCGCCCTCCTGATGGACCTGGCACACCATGCTGGCGCAGCACTGGAAAACGCCTCCCTGTATGAACAGTCTGTTCAGGCCGAACGGGTGTCCCGGGAGAGAGAAGAAAAATACCGCCGCCTTATTGAAAGTATGCCAATTGGCATCTTCATCGCTTATGAAGCAAGGCTGCTCTTCATAAACGAAGCCTTTACAACAATAACCGGATACACAGCCGAGGAAATCATGGGAAGTGATTTTCGCCGGTTCGTTGCTTTAGAAGACCAAAGTGAATTCGATTTGCAAATAATCCAGCATGAAACCCAAAATGGCATCAGCATGGATTACGAATTACAGTTGCTTCATAAAGATGGGCAAAGCCGCATGCCTGTCAATGTAACTATGAGCAGCTTCAATTATGAGGGGAACTCCGCCTTAATGGGTATTGTTAAGGTCGTCACCGAACATAAGAAGAGAGAGGGAACTACGGCAAAGGGCAAAGAACCCGAAAAGCTGGACCCGTTCAAAACCGCCCTCCTCGCAAGTGTCTCGCACGAATTGCGCACCCCTCTCACATCCATCAAGGGTCTCGCCAGCACACTGGTCCAGCCTGACGTGCGATGGGACGAGAAAACCCAGCGTGATTTCCTTAATACTATTAATCAAGAGGCGGATGTCCTGACCCATCTTGTTAACGACTTAGTGCAGATGGCACAACTCGAAACCGGAATAGTGAAAATACGCAAAACTGAGTGCAGTTTACCCATGACCGTAAACAACGTTCGCGAACAGCTTAATCATATTACCCGCAACCACAACTTCCAGAAAAACATACCTGCTGACATTCCTTTAATTCATGCTGATGAAATCAGAATCGGCGAGGTTATCACCAACCTTGTTTCTAATGCCGCTGCCTATTCTAATAAGAAGACTTCCATCAAGCTGGATGCTTTCAACCATAACGGTAAAGTTACCATCACTGTGACAGATGAGGGAACAGGTATACCGCCCGAGCATTTGGACAAGGTTTTCGACCGCTTTTATCGCCTCGAAAGCGGGGTCGCCTCAAGGAAAGGAGGATTAGGGCTGGGATTATCCATCTGCAAAGGTATCATCGAAGCACATGGCGGCAGCGTCTGGGTGGAAAGCGAAGTTGGAAAAGGATCTAAATTCACTTTCAGCCTGCCCGTCGCAGCAAATGCGACCGCCAACTCAAGCGAACAGTTATCTTCTTAAGGGCACTAAGAGACCGAGCTTCCGGGAAAGAAATAAATGGAAAAACCATTACGTGACCTTATCGATCACATCCAGTTCATCGAGACCGTGGCGGCCAAGATTCACGGGGTCCTCGATGAAGCCGAGATTTTCCGGATCGTGACCGAGGAGTTCGTCCAGCAGGAACGCTCGGTGGCCGGTATTCTGCTACTTACGGACGATGGCTCCATGCTCAGGGTGGCGGAGGTATCCCTCTCCTCAGATATCGTCAAGGCGCTGGAGGAAGTGGCAGACCTGGGAATCGAGGAATTCAGGACGGAACTGAGCAGGTCTAGCGCCCTCACGCAGGTCATCGAAGAAGGTCAGACGCTTGAGGTTACCAGCCGGGATATCTCCGAGGCGATGCTGCCGGCTCCGCTGTCCTCAAAAGTAATGGAAATCATGGAAATGGGCAGGGAGCCCTCGATCGTTACTCCTTTATACAAAAAGGGCGGGGTCATCGGGCTGCTGATGGTCATGGCCCCCAGGCTGGCGGAGCATTTCATCCCTTCCGTCAAGAATCTGGCCCGGCACATCTCCACTGCCCTTGACCTGGCCGATGAACAGGTCGAGCGCCAAAGGGCGGAGGAGGCCCTTCGCAACAGCGAAGAGCACTTTCGCTGCCTGATCGAAAATGCCCCCGATGTGATTGGGGTACTCAACGAGGACGGCAGTATCCGGTACGTGAGCCCTTCGGCCGAACAGGTAACCGGATACACGATGGAGGAAATACCGGGGATGGATTCCTTCGAGTTCCTGCACCCGGACGACCTGGAAAAAGCCAGAGAAATTTTTTTGGAGGGCATACGAACAGGCACCAGTTCCTCCATGGAGGTGCGTTTCCGCCACAAGGACGGCTCCTGGAGATATGCGGAATTCATTGCCATGTACCTGCTGGATAACCCTTCGGTGAACGGCATTGTGCTCAACTGCCGCGATGTAACCGAGAGAAAATTAGCCGAAGAGGCCCTGCAGCAGAGCGAAGCGAAATTCCGGGCCATCGTTGAAAACGCCCCGGATCAGTTCGTTATCGTGGAGCAAGACGGCGCGATCTCGTTCATCAACTTCACGGAACCGGGATTTGAGATGGGTAAGGTCATCGGGACCAGCGTTTACGATTATGTCAATCCCGATATGGCCGACCGCTACCGCCAGACTCAGGAGAGGGTTTTCAGAACGGGAAAGCCGGAACGAATCGAGGTTGCCGGCCTCATGGAAAGAACATTCGATTGCCGCATCGCACCCCTGGAAACCGAAGGCCAGATCAATCACCTAATGGTCATCCTCACCGATATCACCGATCGCAAAAAAGCCGAGGAAGCCCTGCGGCAAAGCGAGGCAAGCTATCGCCAGCTGTTCGATTACGCCCCGGACGGCGTGTTCATTCTCGACATAGACGGGGTAATCGTCGAATGCAGCCACAACGCCATGATGCTTTACGGCTATTCCAGGGAAGAGCTGATCGGTAATCCCATCACTCAATTCATGCATCCCTCTTCGACAGGCGACCTGTCCAGCCAGTCAGAGCCATTTGAAGGGGAGATCAGGATTATCAGGAGCGACGGCAGCACCACCCACCTCTGGCGCAAGGGTGTGCCGCTCAAGGATGCAGACGGAAATATGACCGGGGTCCTGCTGTATGACCGCGATATCACCGACCGCAAGCGGGCTGAGGAGCTGCTGCAGCGGCACCGGGAGAGGCTGGAGAACGTGGTCAAGCAGCGTACTTCCAGCCTGGAGGAAGCCAACACCGCTCTGCGCGTCATGCTCAAAACAGGTGACCAGGTCAAGGCGGAAGTGGAGGAAAATGTTCTCTTCAACGTAAAACGTTTCGCTCTTCCGTATCTCGAGGAGCTGCGCAAGAGCGAACTGGACAGCAGGCAGAAATCTTATCTGGATCTGCTCCAGCAAAGCCTGGATAAGGTAACCGAGCCTTTCCTGCACGGGGTATCCACCCAGTTTCTGAACCTCACCCCCACCGAGGTAATGGTGATGGACCTCATTAAAGAGGGTAAAACCACCAAGGAAATCGCCGGATTGATGAATATGTCCCTGCGAACGGTGGAAACCCATCGCTACAACATCAGAACCAAACTCGGCTTAAAAGACCGAAGCATCAACCTGAGGACCTACCTCTCCTCCCTGCATACTACGTAGAACACCTAAGTATTACCTAGCAATCAATCCAGTATTGCTACCCTGCGATCTTCGTGATAGAATTATTTCGAATCCTCGAAGTAAATTGCTGCTAACCCGGTCTTACGTAGCAGGGTTACGAGGATAATTCTGTAGGGAAAGGAGGCGTTTATGGCCAAGGAAGAGACATTTGATGTTGTCATCATTGGTGCCGGCCATAACGGGACCACGACAGCCGCCTATCTGGCCAAGAGCGGGTTGAGCGTCTGCGTCCTGGAAGAAAGGCCGGAAGGGGGCGGGGCGCAGGAAACCTGCGAGCCAATCGCCGGGGTGCGCATCCAGCCACATGCCATCGGCATGTACGGTGGCTCGGCGCCGGGCTTCGACCAGCTCGAACTGTGGCGTTATGGTTTTCGCATGGACTACAATCCCCGCGAACCGGTCCCGTTCGATATCGGCCGAGGGCCGATGACCAGGGAAGGAACTGTAAAGGTTTCAGAAGAAGATATGATGGGATGGGCCAAGCTTGTCGGTCTGGGGAAGGACCCCCCATTTTATCGGGACCTTTTGCGGGCTACCTTCTGGACCCCTCCCCATCCCAGCTACATCGAACTGGATGAGAATACCATTCCTTACATGCAGGTATATCGCGACAACATGCCGGAGCTGTGGACCAAAGAGATGCTGGAATGGACCATGTTCGACCTGATGGAGCAGTACATCAAGAGCGAGCCATTCATGATCCATCAGGCATACATCGCTAATGTGTCCGGCGCCTTTGCACATTTCCCGGGTGTCGGTGTCCCGGCCCTCGAGTGTGTGGCCACCGTCATGCCACCGGCAGTGGCAGACCCGGTCGCCTCGCGCGGGAACATGCACGGCTATTACCATGCCCTCTTCCGCTGCGCCGTTGCCAATGGAGCTATAATTAAAACCTGCTGCCCGGTTGAGGAGATTATTATCGAACACGGCAGGGCGGTCGGCGTTCGTCTGAGGGACGATGCCACGTGGGGGCCAAAACGCGTCAATGCCCGCAAGGCGGTAATCAGCGCCGCTCACATCAAACCGACCTTCCAGAAAATGATCGGGCCTAAGAATATCGACGCCGGCCTGATGCAGAAGATTAATGACCTCAGCCTGAAGGGTGGAAGCCTTCATATGACTCATTTCCTGACGAAGGAACAGTTACGTTACCGGCCACAGTTTGAATGGCGGGACGAACACCCGCACGAGTTCACCGGCGGCTTCTACTGCATGGAGAACAAGGAAATCTACTGGAAGAACCTCGAGTGCGTACTGGGGCGTCAGGAAAACCTGGATATTCCTCCGGAAGAGTGCATGTGGGGTATGGTGGGCCACACGAACTACTCACCAACACAGCCGCAATCCACACGGCCCGGGCTTGTTGTCAACGGCCCACTGTGGATCATGGTACCGACTCCGGAATACAACGTCGACGGCCTCGATGCCATGGATAAGACCCCCGACGATAAGAAGAAATGGGAAGACTACGCCCGGGCAACGCTCTCCTCTATAGTCGAAAATCTTGATGACGACAATCTGGTCCACATCTGGAGCGACAGCCCGCGCGAGCAGGAATTCCGCAACACCGGGATGCTGGGAGGTTCCTGGTACGGCACCCGATGTGACCGCGACGAATGGTGGAACCAGCGTCCTTTGCCGGAGATGAGCCGTTACCGCGTGCCGGATATCGACGGGCTTTACCTGGCCCATCAGTCGGCGGCCCATCCCGGCGGCCTGTGCCTGATGGCGGTCGGTTACAACCTGATGCACATCCTCATCGAGGACGGCGTGGTCGAGCCCGGCCCCTGGTGGTACGCCTCACCCTGGTACGTACCTGAAGAAGGGAAAATTTCCGCCGTGCCCGGACAGGGGAAGGTCTAAAAGGAGGTATGAAGCGATGATGGAATTTAAAGGGAAAAAACACGACCAGAGCTTCTTCGAGGAATTCCCCCCCGACAGCGAATGGGATGCCGTGATAATCGGCGCCGGGCCCAACGGTTTGATCGCAGCGGCATACTTGGCCAAAGCCGGCCTGAAAGTGGCCCTGGTGGAACGCCGTTATGAGATCGGCGGGGGGCTGGCTACCGAGGAAATCCTCTATCCGGGATATTATTCCAGCATGCATGCCATCTACCACATGATGGTCGATTACATGCCGGTGCTGCGAGATTTTGACCTGGAAAAACACGGGCTCGTCTGGATCAAGCCCAATCTGCAGTGTTCCATGGTCTTCGAGAACGGCGACTCCATTCTGCTGACCAGGATGATTGAGGATACCACCGATTCGATATCCAAGTATTCCTTCAAAGATGCCCAGACTTTCAACAAAACCATGGGCAGGTGGCGCAAGATCGTTCGGGACATCGTTGGGCCTATGACCTATATACCGCCCATGCTGCCCATCGAGATAACCATGGCGCTGCAAAAGGACCCGGTAGGACAGGAGTTGCTGGAACTGGTGGAACAGAGCCCGCTGGATATCGTTACCAGTTTGTTCGATGATGACCGGGTTCGCTCGCTGCTGCTGTATAACATCTGCATCTGGGGGCTGGACCCGCGCGAAACGGGCGTCGGCCTGTTTGTGGCTCTCTACCTGGATCGCATGATGAACAAGTGCTACTGTCAGGGCGGTTCCCACAAGATGGCCAATTCCCTGGGACGAGAGATCGTTCGGAACGGTGGCACCATCCTCGACTCCTCCGACGTCATCGACATCCACATGAAGGACGGCAAAGTTGCCGGCGTCGAGCTGTGGGAGGGCCGCACTCTGCACACCAACTGCGTCATCTCCACGCTCGATCCGCACACCACTTTCCTTGATCTGGTAGGGGCAGAGAGCCTGCCGGCCGACCTGAAGGATTCGGTCGAGGGCTGGCATTATGACAAGTGGAGCTTCAACACCCTGCACACCGTGTCAGAAGAAATGCCCCGGTATTTACCCAAAGACCCGTGGGCGAGTGAGAGCTTCATGACCGTCTTCGGATTCGAAGGCATGGATGCCATGCTGGAGCACTGGGACAACGTGGTGGCCGGCAAACTCGACCAAAAATGCCTGGGCGGCCATGCCACCTGCGAGAGCTTCTGGGATACCCATTTGGTGAGGGTTCCCCCTGAGAAAGCGCACCGGCAGGTGTCTTTCTTCCAGCATCACGCCCCCTACAACCTGGAGGGAGGCGGCTGGGAGCAAAGGGGGCCGGAGGTCGAGAATATGATCCTCGAAAAGTGGGCCAAATATGCCCCCAACATGAAGAGGGAGAATATCGTCCAGACCAACCAGGAGACGCCGAAGGATATCGAGATTCGCTTCCCCAACATGCGCTACGGCTCGATTAAGCACGGCGATTACCGGCCGGTTCAGCTCGGCTGCTTCCGCCCCAATCAGGATTGCTCGAGCACCAAAACCCCTGTTGAGGGACTGTATGTCGGCGGCGCCTCCGTTTATCCGGGTGGCTGCGTTCTGGGCGGTGGCGGTTATCAGGTAGCCAACAAGGTAGCCGAAGACATGGGCGTCACCAAGTGGTGGAAACCGACTACCGAAATGGAGAAGTGCACCAAAACCTACCTGGAAGGGTAAAACTCAAATATACTGAGAGAAAAACCCTCCTCCTCCCATTGATATGGGTGATTTGAGGAGGGTTTTTTGCTATCATCTAAGTTGCATACCAAAAAGGGGGAGAGAAAATGGCAAACGATTATGACGTTATTGTGGCTGGAGGCGGGCCGGGCGGGCTGACAGCAGCAGCGATTCTGGCTAAAAGAGGGGTAAAGGTTTTACTGGTCGATAAGAACAGCATTCCCGGCGGCAAGGCCATCACCGCCGAACGAGATGGATTCAAATACGAACTCGGCCCCAAGCTGCAGTGCCCCATGAGAGGGCCCGGCTTCGAGCAGGCATTCAACATACTGGGAATCAGGGATGAACTGAAGCCCATCTACCTTGATGCCAGCATCGGGGCAGCCTGCGCTTACCGAAAAGGCTCCTGGGATTATTATAAAAAGGCTGTGACCACCGTCGAAGGAGCCTCCGGCGATCAGGACCCGTCGGTCTTTTTTGATCTCTGGGAACTGGATGAAAAGGAGAAGGAGCGAACCCTGGCCATCCTGACTGACGTGGCCCTGATGCCCCCCGACCAGTTGCTGGAGCTCTCGGATTTGACCTTCGATGAATACTTAAATCAGCAGGGAGATGTGCCCTCCAGCCTTTACTGGTATCTGGCC
>JAWOBB010000049.1:0-5792 GCA_046498265.1 Dehalococcoidia bacterium
GATAGCGACGCGGATGGGAGCGCAGTTAGTGGCGCTGGCCTACCAGCACCGGCAAGGGCGATTCGTGCAGATTGACGACCTACGGGCGACGTTGGACAACGAAATGGAATGGAGGGAGCTCAAGGGCAAAGGGAGACTCGAAGCTTTTACCTGCACGGCGGTAGGCCCTCCCTTCATGGCAGAGAAGGGATATTCGGCTCAGAACCCTTATTGCGTGGGGGTGGTGAAGCTGGAAGAAGGGGCTCAGGTGGTTGCCCTGATCGACGGTGTGGATGGGAATCAACCTGAATCGATTAGAAGAGGGTTGCCTTTTGAGGTCAGCTTCGTTGAGATGGGGAAAGATGCCAGCGGGGGAGCTTTCCTGGTTTTCCGGCCGGCCTGATCTTCAGGTGCCGGCTTTTTTGATAATACCTTTCTCCATAGCCATGACCACGGCCTGCTGACGGTTGCGCACGTTCATCTTTTCCAGTATCCGGCTCAGGTGCCCCTTGACGGTGTTCTCGCTGATGAACAGGGCATCGGCAATTTCCTTGTTGGTAGTACCGCTGGCAAGCAGCTGCAGTACCTCCATCTCCCGTTTGCTGAGGTTCGTCTCCTGGTCTGCCGGGCCGGTATCCCTCTTTCCTTCCAGCAGGACGAACTCATCGAGCATCCTGGCTGCCATGGGAGCGGAGATAATCACCTCTCCGGATTGAACCCGGTGCACCGAGCTGATGAGATCATCCACGCCGATGTGCTTGGAGAGATATGCCCGGGCTCCCAGCCGCAGCGCCCGGAACAGGGCGGACTCCTGCTTGGCATGCGTCAGGACGATTATCTTTGTCTGGGGCGGGATTTCGCTGATGCGACGGGTCAGCTCCAGATAGACGTCCTCCGGCATATCGGCTTCGGTGATGACGATGTCCGGGCGGATCGAGCTTACCTTATCCATCGCCTCCTTGCCGGAGCCGAACCTGGCGATGATTTCAATCCCAGGGTCACGTTCCAAAATGGCGGTGAGCCCTTCCCTGAGGATCTCCCGCCGGTCAACTATCATCACCTTTATCTTCTCAGATCCCATGGATTTTTGCCTGTTTTTACCCCTGCTCGCTTGATAGATTCTACAACTCCAAGGCCCTTGATGGCAAGTCCGGGTACGGTGGTGGCTCGTGTCGGTTCATACGTGCTATCGATGGCTTGATACTTTGGGACGAAAAACCCTACCAATGGGCTCTATACCGACCGCATGCCATATTGGTATTGTTGATTGGAGGGGCTGGTTACTATGGCTATACCACGCGTTCTGGTTGTGTCCGAACAGCAGTTGATTTCCCAGGGACTTAAGCTGATCATAGAGAAGGCCGGCTCGGCGGAGGTAATCACCGCCCCGGACGAAGCCACCGCCGCCAGTATGATGTCCGATTTGACCCCCAGCATCGTCGTGGTTGACCATGATGCCCTGGAGGATGATCCTGAACGTGTACATTTCGACGAAGACTACCCGGATAAGCTGGTGCTCATCAGTTCCACCGATGACAGGATGGTCGTTTACTCGCGCCAGAAGGTCGATCCGGCGACCCTCGAGAATCTCCTTGATATAATACGGGGGGAGCAGGATTAAATACGCAAATGATTAATTAGTCGGAGGTTATATGAATGGCAATTAAGGAAAACCTGATCAAGATCGTAGGCAGCGAGAATGTCTCGGACAAACCTGCGGACCTGGAGCGAAGCTCCACCGACCACAGCCTTTGTTCGCCCCGGCTGCCCAACTACCTGGCCCGGCCGCAGACGGCCGAGGAGGTCCTCAAAATCGTCAATCTCGCCAACGAAACGAGCACGCCTCTCATTCCCAGCAGTTCGGGGGTGCACTTCAACGGGGGTGCCGTCCCCAACCTCGGCGGGATCACGGTGGACCTGAGCAGGATGAACAAGGTGCTGTACATCGATGAGAACAACCGAAAGGCGCGAATCGAGCCGGGCGTAACCTGGTCGCAATTGCAGGGTACACTTGCCAAGAAGGGTTACATGCCGCTGTTCCCGCTCCTGCCTCACTCTCAAAAGTCGGTGCTGACCAGCCACCTGGAAAGGGAACGGCTTCTGATTCCCAGGTTCGAGTTCGATGAACCCCTGCTGACCACCGAGGTCGTCTGGCCGCGGGGTGAGATATTCCGCACCGGCGCCGCCGCCGCCGGCATCGGCGAGGATACCGGCAGTATCGCCCGCGGAGCCTTCCCTCACGGCCCGGGGCTGGACTGGTGGCGGATGTTCCAGGGGGCTCAGGGTACCTTCGGGATACTGACCTGGGGAAATATCAAGATCGAGATTCTGCCCCAGGTGAACAAGGCCTTCTTCATGCCGTTCGAGGATGTAGGCGATGCCATCGAACTGATGTACCGAGTAGGCCGAAAGGTGATCGGATATGAGTTCCTGATGCTCGACCGCATCAACCTGGCCGCCATCCTTTCCGACGGCGACCCGAAAGAATTAGAGAGACTCAGGGGAATGCTTGCTCCCTGGACGCTCATCCTCGTTCTCTCCGGTGCCCCCGTCAGGCCCCATGAGAGAATCGAATACGAAGAGGAAACCCTGCATGAGATTGCAGCGGAGCTCTCGCTGGCCAATATCCAGACTTCACTGGCCGGGTTGCCGGGCATGGAGCGAAAGATAGTCGATAAGCTCCGCAGCGCCTGGCCGAAGGATAAGACCTACTGGAAATGGGTGCCCGAAGGGGAATCGGAGGACCTCTTCTTCCTGACCACGCTGGATAAGACCCCCGCCTTCGTCAATGCCATTCTGGATACCGCCTCGATGTACGATTATCCGGCCGGCGACGTGGGCTGCTACATCCAGCCCATCGAATCCAGCCGGGCCTGCCACTGTGAGTTCAATTTCTTTTATGACCCGGCAGACCCGCTGCAGGTTGCCAGGGTCACCGACCTGTACGCCGAGGCGGCCAGGGTGGCGCTCGATCTGGGGGCGTTCTATTCCCGGCCGTACGGTATTCTGGCGGACCTGGTTTACCCGAGAGCAACCGGCTACACCATGATGCTCAAGAAAACCAAGACCGTGATCGACCCCAACAATATCATGAACCCGGGCAGGCTCTGCTTCTAATGGAGGAAATGTAAAGATGCTGATTGACTTCGAAACCTATAAATGGGATGCCCAGAACTGCATCCGGTGCACCAACTGCAAGTGGGTGGATTTCATCTGGATGCAGAGCCTTAGATTCTCCAAGCTGTGTCCCAGCAATGCCTACTACCTCTTCGATGCCTATGCGGCCAACGGCAGGTACGATATCGCCCTGGCGCTATATGAGGGACGATTGGAATTTTCCCCGAAAATCCTCGAAGAGATATATGCCTGCACCCTGTGTGGTGCCTGCGACGTCAAATGCCTGCGCAACGTGGGGCTGGAGCCCTCGCAGGTGCTCGAGTGGCTGAGGCAGAAGGCGGTCGAGGACGGGAAGGGCCCCATGCCGGAGCATACCAAAGTGGCCAATAAGATAACGAAGAACAGGAACCGCTACGGTTCGGCCAACAAAAACCGGACCAGGTGGCTACCCGCGGATGTCAAGCCTGCCGAAAAGGCGGATGTCCTCTATTTCGTGGGATGCAATTCCTCGTTCAAACAGCAGAAGATCGCCCAGGCGACTGCCAAACTGCTGAAGGCTGCCGGCACCGAGTTCATGCTCCTGGGGGAAAACGAGTGGTGCTGTGGCAACCCGCTCTACAGCGTCGGTCTGGTTGACCAGGCTAAAGAGGTGGCCGAGCACAACCTGCAGGCGATTAAAGAATCGGGGGCCAAGACGGTGGTGGCCAGCTGCGCCGAGTGTTTTCAGACCCTGAAAGTCATATATCCCAAGCTGATGGGCAAGTCAACCTCAGACCTGGGATTCGAGGTCCTGCACTTGACCGAATTTCTGGATCGAAAGCTCCAGGAAAGGAAGCTGAAATTCACCACGCCCGTCAACATGCGGGTGACCTACCAGGACCCGTGCCGTCTGGGGCGGATGAGCGAGCCCTGGACCCACTGGGAAGGGAAACGGGGCAAATACGGGATTTTCGACCCGCCCAAGCCGCGCCGCAAGGGAACCAACGGGGTTTACGATCCGCCCCGCAATCTCCTGGCGGCGATTCCCGGTCTCCAGGTCGAGGAGATGGAGCGCCGCAAGGACCAGGCCTGGTGCTGCGGGGCTGGAGGGGGAGTGAAGGACGCCTTCAATGATTTCGCCCTGTGGACGGCTCAGGAAAGAATCGAGGAAGCCCAGGAGACTGCCGGCGCCGAAGCCATAATCTCCGCCTGCCCCTACTGCAAGGAGAACTTCGATGATGCCATCAAGGCGGGCAGCGAGAACATGCAAACCTACGACATAGCCGAAATCATGCTTCAGGCGATAGGGGGAAAATGATGAGTATATTGAAAGAAGCCTATCAGGCAATGGAGTCGATCGTCGGGCCTCAGTTTATCTCCGATGACCCCGGCATTTGTGAAAGCTATCGAAAGGGCGGCTACGGCAAGAACCGGCCCGCCCTGGAAGGGCAGGCTCTGAAGCCCGCCTGCGTCATCCTTCCCGGCTCGACCGAGGAAGTCCGGCAGATACTCAAAGTCTGTAATCAATACAAGCTTCCTTTTGTTCCTATCGGCTGCTTCGGGATCACCACCCAGGCACCGAAGGTGCCGGACGTGGTCAGCATCGATCTGAAACGGATGGACTATCTGGAGATCGATGAGAAGAACATGTATGCCATCTGCGGGCCGGGCGTCATCTATGCCCAGCTTCAGGCGGAGGCCTTGAAACTGGGACTGGCCACCGAGGGGCCGGGCTGCGGGGTGGGGGCCACCGTTATCGGCAACCACCTGAACGCCGGGGTCGGGCCGCTGGAATACCGCATGGGCTGGGCCCAGCGCCGCATGCTGGGGGTGGAATGGGTCCTGCCCGACGGCGATATCGTCACCCTGGGCTCGACGGCCCTGGACGACGAGGACTACTTCTGGGGTGAAGGGCTCGGCCCGGACCTCAGAGGTGTGCTGAGAGGCACCTTCGGCTGGCAGGGAGGCCTGGGAATCGTCACCAAGATGGCCACCAAGCTCTTCCCCTTCCCGGGGCAGGAGCTGGAGCGCACCGGTATATCCCCGCAGACCGGATTCAACCTGCCGCCCCATCTCATCAAGTGGATCAACGTCTTCTATCCCTCCATCGAGGAGGCGGCCCACGCCATGCACGAGCTCTCCAAGGCTCAGGTGGGAATGGCGCTGATGACCGCCCCGTTTACCTGGCGGTATTTCTCCAAGGCGGAATCGAAGGAGGCATTCCATGAAAGGTGGCATGCCGACCTGCCCAAGCTGGAGAAGGACAACCCGCACATGATGCGCATCATGCTGGTGGGGCTGGCCGGCGCCAGGCAGATGGAATACGAGGAGCGCGTGGTTCGAGATGTCATCCAGCGGGTGGGCGGAGACCTGCGCGAGGGGCGGCCGTTCGATGAATCGTGGATTAACAATGCCGATGCCCACCGCATCATGTTCCCCGGAGGAGCCGAGACCTCGATGAAGTTCCACTTCGATTCGCTGGATGCCTCCATGGAGCTGGCCAAGGCGGCGGCCGAACTCAAGAAGAAATACACCCCGCCCCTGATTGCCGATTACGGCATTCCCGGCTGGCTGCAGATGGGCGACTTCGGGCACGTGGCCTTCTGCGAGATACTGGTTTACTTCGATCCCACCACCGATCCCAACGACTGCTACCAGCATGAGGTGGGATTCGTGGAATCGACCCGGCAGGACCTTGAGCTGAGGGCCTATTGTGG
>JAWOBB010000073.1:0-46826 GCA_046498265.1 Dehalococcoidia bacterium
GTCGCTGGCTGAGCCCATCGACCTGGTTTCCGCCTACGAGCAGGCGTCTATCCTGCAGGAGATCGCCGTCGGCGGGGGTGGGGGATACTATGTGGGCGGATTCGGGCGGGTACTGGGAGATTTGGCCCGGGCCATCGATAGCAACGGCGGCGAACGCAAGATGGAGACCAGGATAGAGAAAATAAACGTAACCGACGGCAGGGTTACCGGCATAAGTACCACGGCCGGCGATTTCAAAGCGCCCGTAATCCTCAGCGATGTGGGCCTGCAGCCGACTGTGCTCAAGCTGGTGGGCGAAGAGCACTTCGACAAAGGCTATTTGAATTATGTCAAGGACTTAGTGCCCGGCTGGGCGTTCACCGGTATTCGCTACTTCCTCAACAAAAGGGTGATGCAGAGCGGCATGTACATGATGTGGTCCGACGACAGCGTGGTCAACATGGAGCGTTTCAACAGGGTGAAAGATGGCGAGGTACCGGAGGAAATCATCATGTTCATCACCGTGCCCTCCAACTATGACTCGAACATGGCCCCGCCGGACAAGCAGTGCCTTATTGCCGGCACCATTTGTTCGCCCAACCCTCAAGCTCAAGAGATTGATATGCTCTACGGCAAGATGGACGAATTTTTGAATCAGGTCTATCCCGAAGCCATGGATGCGGTATATGAAAAGGAGATGGAGGGCCCGGCGGAAGTTTCTGCCCATACCCGTGACCAGGTACTGCCGGCCCAGGGAGGCGAATGCGTCGGGCTGGCCCAGATCGTGGGGCAGTGCGGTAAGTATAAACCGAAACAGGAAACGCCCATAAACGGTCTGTTCATCGTCGGTTGCGATGCCGGCAGCGCAGGTATGGGAACCCACCAGGCCTCGACCTCAGGAATAAAGGGTGCTGACAAAGCAATTCAATATCTCAAGAAGCGTCAGGCTACCAGGTAAGTAGAAAATCGACTATGGGTAATACCGGAGAAACTGAACGCGTTCTTCAACTGGATGCATCGGCCAACTTCCGGGATTTTGGCGGCTATCACTCTTCCGACGGGTGCCGGATAAAGCAGGGGGTCATCTACCGTTCCGGAACCCTCTCCGCCCTCTCGGATGCCGATTTGGCCGCAATCAGCAGGCTCGGCTTGAAGCGGATTATCGACCTGCGTTCTGATTGGGAAATCAAACGGGAAGGTTTCGACAGGCTTTATCCCGGTAATGAAAACAGATACGACTTTCTCCCTTTCGATTATGGCGACCCCTATCTATCCGAATTGCAAATGGCCACAGAAGCCGCCTGGGATATCCACCGGGTCGACTTCGAAAACCTCTATGTCAATATGCTCGAGCAGAACGGAAAGTCTCTCAAAATTGTCTTTGACCGCTTCGCCGACCCCTCGCAGTACCCTCTGCTGATACACTGTACCCAGGGGAAGGATCGCACCGGCATCGTGGCAGCCCTCCTGCTCCTGCTCCTCGGAGTACCTCATGAGGCAGTAATGGAAGATTACATGCTTACCGGCAAGCTCATTGACTGGCAGCAAAAACACCGGGAGATGATGGAGTATTTTGAGGATTCCGGTGATGACTGGGCCCCCTTTTTCACCTGCCTGCCCCAGGCCATGGAAAACCTTTTTGTGCATGTGGAAAACCATTATGCTGGGGCCGTCGTTCATTTTCTGAATTCAATAGGTGTTGCCCTCGATCAACAAAAGCGAATTCGAGAGTTTCTCCTGGAAAATTGAGATGGCAAAGCAAGCCAGATCGAAAGGCCGAACTACAGATGAGTTAAAGGGCGAACTTGCCGACCTGCGCCGGGAAAACGGTGAATTGAGACAGTCACTGGCGAATTTGCGCCAGATGACGGCCGAGCTCAAAGAGACCGAAGAGACGCTGAGGCTGTCGGAGGAGAAATTCCGTCTGCTGTTCGAAAACGCCTACGACGAAGTGATTCACCTGGATAAATACGGCACGGTCATCGACGTCAACGAGAGCGTGGAGAACCTGTTCGGTTTCAAGCGGGAAGAGGTAATCGGGCGCAACATCGCCGATTTTCCCGTTTTCAATCCCGGCACCAGGCAGGAAATGCTGGACCTTTTCAAATCGACCCTCGAGGAAGATCATCGCTCCTTCATAGAGGTGGAACTGAGACATAAAGACGGAAGGCCCATCGTGGTGGAACCGAACGGCAGCCTGATTAAACGTGAAGGCAAAGTGGAAGGGATCCTGGTTTTCCTCAAGGATGTCTCCGAGCGCCACAGGTGGAAAGAGAAACTGGAGGGACTCTACAACCAGGAAAAACAGTTGCGCCAGCAGATTGAATCCGAAATGCAGCGGCGAGTGGACTTCAGCCGGATGCTGGCCCACGAGCTGAAAACGCCGCTCACTTCAATACTCAATTCCACTGATTCCCTCATCGGCGAGCTTCAGGACGAGCGCTTAATGAACCTTGCCCAAAATATCAGCCGCGGCACTGCCAGCTTAAGCAACCGTGTCGAGGAGCTGCTGGACCTGGCCAGGGATGAGGTGGGCATCCTCAAACTGGAAACCGAATCGGTGGATATACTGGGAATGCTCAAAGAATCGATTGAAACCATCCTTCCCGTTGCGGAAAGGCAGGGACAATCGATCACCAGCGACCTGCCGCCGTCGCTGCCCCCCGTGCGAGCCGATAGCAATCGAATCCAGCAGGTAATCTCGAACCTGCTGGATAATGCCCTCAAGTTTACTCCCCCAAAAGGTGAAATCAAACTCAGTGCAAAGTCTGATGAAAGCAACGTCATAGTAGAGGTCCAGGATACCGGGCGGGGGATGTCCAAACAGGAGCAGGATCGCGTCTTCGAGCCATATCATCGGCTGGCTGACGATCAGGGACGCATGAGCGGGCTGGGACTGGGTCTGGCCCTGTGCAAAAGACTGGTGGAACTCCATGGCGGGCAAATATGGGTAAAGAGCCGTCCCGGCAAGGGCGCCCTTTTCAGTTTCCGTCTGCCTGCCGATTCCGTCACGCACTTCGAAGAGGCCCCGCCAAGAACCGACAGATTATGGAAGGTCCTTATCATCGAGGACGATCCCCAGATAGTTGATTCCGTTGCCATGGCCTTTCAAAAGGATTGGCCCGAGGCGGAGCTGATTTCCGCCCGCATGGGGAGGGAGGGGATCGAGATGGTGGAGAGCGAATCCGTCGATATCGTCATTCTCGATCTCAGCCTTCCTGATATTGACGGATTCGATGTGCTCGAGCAACTCCGGCTCTTTTCTTCAGTTCCGGTAATCATCGTTACCGTCAGGGACGAGGAATCTGATATAACCAGAGGGCTCAAACTGGGTGCCGACGATTACGTTACCAAGCCCTTCAAGAAAAAGGAGCTTCTGGCCCGTTTGCAGGTTCAGCTACGCAAACGAGATGCCTCCGGCGATGATGCTCCCGTCATCTGCGGCTCGCTGAAGCTGGAGCCGGCCACCTTTCAGCTTCGGCACGGGGAAAAGGAAATCAGCCTCACCACCATAGAAGGCCATATCCTGAAATGCCTGATGAACAACCGGGGTCGGGTGGTGACCCACTCGAGACTGGCCGAGGAAGTCTGGGGGGAGGATTACCCAGGTGCGGTGGTGAGTTTGCGAACCCATATCCGCACCCTGCGGGGAAAGCTTGAGGTGGACCCTGCCCATCCCCAGCTAATCCTGACCAAAGCCGGAATAGGCTACTTTCTGGCCAAAACCGGCTAAAGTCCCCTGCATTTCATATCATCTTCATACTTTCCTCATTCACATAAGGTAAACTGTTGCCACTTCAATCGAAAAGCAACAGAGCTATCAAACCGGCAATTAAAAAGGCAGCATATTCGGGGCATTAACGATTAGAAAGGTGTGATGTCATCACGAGGAGTCTGCAGGACGACGTGGTAATCTCCTTGTTCAACGGGAGATTGCCGCGTCCGCAGCGGCGGACTCGCAATGACATATCATAATTTAGCTGTCGTATTAATAACGACAGCCAGGGAGGGAAATGATGCTGACCAGATACGACGAATTCCTTTGCCACCAGGCCGTATCGACCTTCGATCACCCCGATACCAGCGCCCGGGAATGGACGGAAAGGACGTGGTTCTGCGTTCACGATACCGAAGGAAAACTGATAATGGTCAATTCCTTCGGCTACTACCCCAACCGGAACATCATCGACTCTTACGTATCGGTGACCGTCAGAGGAGAAACCGTCTACACCGTTCGCGCCTCCCGCGAGCTTCGCCCCCAGGTCGACGAAACAAAGGTGGGGCCATTTTCCTATGAGATCGTCGAGCCCCTCAAGCAGGTGCGCAGCAAACTGGAGGAAAACGACTACGGGGTCAGCTACGATATCCTCTTCGACGGGGTCATGCCGGCCCACGAGGAAAACCCCCAGTTTACGCGGGTTCGGGGGCGAGTGGAAGAACATACAATGAGGTATGTGCAAACGGGCAGGCCAAGCGGCTGGATAAAGGCAGGGAATGAGACCTTTCAGGTCGATCCGGATAACTGGCGGTGCCACCGCGACCATTCCTGGGGAGTACGCCGGGGCGGCGGCGTCCCGGAGTTTGGCGTGCAGCCGGGCGAGATACCCCAAGGGTACATGCATAACTTCATCACCTATCAGTTCGAGGATTGGGGCCTGACCTTCCACCGCCGGGAGAATTCCGAAGGTGAGCCCCTCATATTCAGCGGGACTCTCATGTATCCTTACGGCAGCGGCAAAGAGGAATTAGCCATTGGAGCCATCGAGCACAATTACACTTTCCGTTCCGATATCCGCCAGGCCACCGGCGGAGAGATAAAATTCACCACGGTCGATGGCAACCAGTTTACCGTCAATGCCCGCGGGCTAATTCCCTGCTATTTGAAAGCCGGCGGCATGTTCGGCTTCCGCGATTTCGTCCATGGCCAGTGGATGGGCCCCTATTTCATCGACGGGCACAAGCTGGACCTGAACGATCCCCAGCAACTGGCTGAGGTCCATTTCATCGAGGACCTGGCCTGCGAGCTGGAATGCAACGGACAGAAGGGTTACGGAATTCTCGAGATGGTGCTCATCGGCAGGTACCTCAAATACGGCTATGAGGGATACTGATAAATCACAAATTCCAAATTTCAAGCTCCAAATCACAAGTTCCAAACGACAAATATCAATGACTGACGACTCAGGACTATCGACTTACGACTGACCAACGGGAGGAACCGATGGTAGATGTGACTGAACTGAAACGAAATGTGGAAAACTGGATCTCGAAGCAGATGCCACAGGCGGAAGCGGTATCCATCACCGAACCGGAAAAACCCGGAATGGGTCTCTCCAGCGAGACCTGGTTGTTCGATATCCACTACCGGGAATCCGGAGAACAGCGGAGGCTGCCGGCGGTTCTGCGTTCCGCACCCAGAGAAGGAGGAGTTTTCCCCGAATACGAACTGGGAAATCAGTTCCGCATCATGCAAATCCTGGGGACCAGAACGGATATCCCGGTAGCCAGGATGCTCTGGCTGGAGGAGGATCCGGCGGTGATCGGGGTTCCCTTCTTCCTGATGGAAAGGCTCGACGGCGATGTACCACAGGATTATCCTTCCTACCACGGCTCGGGAGTGTATTACGAATCCACACCTGAACAACGCAAAAAGATGTGGTGGGGAACGCTGGAAAACATGGCCAAGATTCACCAGCTTGACTGGAAGGGCCTGGGCATCACCTTTCTCGGGGAACCTGAAAACCCCGCCGATGCGCTCGATCGGCAACTGATTTACTGGGAGCGCTATTTTGAGTGGCTGAAGGATGACCTGGATAACGAGCACCCCACCATGGCCTCCACCCTCAAATGGCTCCGGGAGAATAAATACGAGCCCGAAAGAATGTGCCTGTGCTGGGGAGATGCCCGCATCGGCAACACCCTTTACAGCCTCCCGGACCGCGAGGTGCTGGCCATCATGGACTGGGAGATGGCCTTCATCGGGGACCCAATGGCCGACCTGACCTGGTCCTTCACCCTCGATAAACAGCACAGCGAGGGATACGGCCTGGCCAAACTCGAGGGAACGCCGCTCCCCGATGAAATCGTCAGCCGGTACGAAGAACTGACCGGATGGCGCGCCGAAAACCTGTTGTACAACGAGGTTCTCTCCACGCTGCGCTACGGAGGAACGGTCATCGCGGTGATGAAGAAGCTGATCAAACAGGGCATCCCCATGGATGCGGATATGATTCGCAACAACTTCGCCACACAACACCTCTCCGACCTGCTGGACCTGCCCTCCCCGGGGCCGAAACTGTATGAGAAGCAGACCAGCGACGTCAGCGAGATAACCGCCACCGTTCAGTTCCACTTCACCGGCCCGGGCGGGAGTGAGTGGTACCTGGCCTGTGATAAAGGCAAGGGCTCTCGACATGAAGGTGAAGCCGAAAACCCGGACTGCATCATAACGGTTTCGGTCGAGGACTGGAAAGCCATCCAGTCCGGTGAACTCAATCGGCTGGAGGCATGGTCGAGCGGCCGGCTGGTAACGGACGGCGATCTCGGCCTGCTGGCCCTGCTGGAAGATATGATGAGGGAGTTCACTTAAATGAAATCCCCCTCTTTCCCCCTTTGCCAAAGGGGGATGAAAAAGGGGTTGATTTTACCAAAGGAGAAAACTTATGTCAGACGAACACAAAGTGCAGATAATCGCCTCCGACGCCGGCGGCACCATGACCGACATGATGGTGGTGGATACCGAAGGCAATTTCACCATCGGAAAGGCGGCCAGCACCCCCCAGGACCAGTCGCTGGGATTCTGGGAATCGCTGGGGGATGCTCTCGATTTATGGGGAGTTGATTTTGAGAAAGGGGCAAAGAACATCATGCCCGATGTGGAAGCTGCGGTCTACAGCGGCACGGCCATGATGAACGCTCTGATTACGGCCACCGGCAGAAAGGTAGGGGTGATCACCCAGCGGGGTGACGAGGATGTCTTTATGCATGAGCGCAGCGCCCAGAACTGGAAGGGATATTCCTACCAGGACCTGCTCCATCATGTAACCCACCACCACAATACCCCCCTGGTGCCGCGCCGGCTGGTCAAAGGGGTAGAGGGACGTATCGATATGTTCACCATGGAAGCCATCCCTCTCTATGAAGATATGACCCGGCAGGCGGTGGAGGAACTGCTGGATGAAGAGGTCGATGCTATCGCCGTCTCGCTGTGGAATTCCTTCATGAACCCGGCCCACGAACTGAAAGTGGCCGAAATAGCCCAGGAGGTCATGGCAAAGCGGGTACAGAAAGTGCCGGTATACCTTTCCCATCAGTTGTGCCCCATAACCAGGGAGGTGGGCCGGCTCAATACCCTGGTCCTCCATGCCTATGCCGCCGAACCGGGCCGGGAGCAGCTTTTTAAAATCGAGGATAAGCTCGCTGCCGCCGGCTACAAATATCCGCTGCAGATAGTGCTGGCCCACGGCGGACTGACCAATATCCGCTATCCCCGGCTGCACGAAGCCAGCTTCTCCGGGCCCATCGGGGGATTAATAGGCGCCAGATACCTCTCCCAGGAAATGGACTTCGACAACTGGGTCTGCTCCGACATGGGGGGTACCAGCTTCGACGTGGGACTGATAATGGGCGGGCAACCGCTTATGGAACGAGAGGTGGTTATCAACCGACGCATCTACAACATCCCCACGCTGCAAATGGATACCACCGGGGCCGGCACCGGACAGTTCGTCACCATCGACCCCATCACTAAACGCATCAACCTCGGCCCGGAAAGCGCCGGCGCTGAACCCGGCCCGGTATGCTACGAGATGGGGAACGAGGTCCCCACCATCATGGACTGCTGCCTCATCATGGGCATCCTCAATCCCGACAACTACCTCGGTGGAAAGAAGAAGCTCAATAAAGAAAAGGCCCTGGCCGCCATCAAGGAACAGTGCGCCGACGTCCTGGGCGTCGATCCCTATTACCTGGCCGACGGGGTTTACAAGCTCATCAACAGTTCCATGAGGGAGCACATCAGGTCGGTACTCTATTCGCGGGGATTCTCGCCCTCGAGTTATTATCTGCTCTGCTATGGCGGAGCCGGGCCCATGCACCTGGCCGGATACGCCGAGGGTCTTCCCTTCAGGGGAGTGGCCACCATGCCCTGGGCGGCCGGTTTCTCCTCCTTCGGCTGTGCCGCCGTGGATATCAACCACCGCTATCAGAAATCGACCGGGGTGCTTTTGCCCCACAATTCGGATGCCGATTACAAACTGATGCTGGGGCAGATGATGCTCAATGCCGGCTGGGAGGAACTGGAACAGCAGGCCGCGGCGGATTTCGCCGCCGAAGGGCTTCCGTGGGAGGAGGCCCAGGTTCGCCAGCTCGCTTACATCCGTTACGGGGGCCAGATGGAGGACCTGGAGGTCGTCTCGCCTGTCTCGCGAATAAACTGTGCCGAAGATATGGACAGGCTAACCGATGCCTTCGAAGACCTCTACGAAAAGGTATATGCCGGGGTGGCCAAACACGAGCGGGCGGGTTTCCAGATGATGGAGCTGGGCCTTACCGCCACCCTGCCCAAGGTCAAGCCCAGACTCATCAGGCAGCCGCTGGAGGGGAAGGAGCCGCCGCCGGAAAGCGTCAAAGGCGAGAGGGAAGTTTACTATGACGGCACCTGGCACAGGGCCACAATCTATGATATGGACCAGCTACGCCCCGGGAACGAGATTGAGGGCATTGCCGTAATCGAGGCCCCGGCCACCACGCTCTTCCTGCCGCCGGGGAAAAGCATCAATATGGACGAATGGTCGCTGATATGGCTGACGTGAACCATTTATTCTCCCTCCCCTGGTGGGAGGGAGTCAGAGGGAGGGGGAAAAGGAATGACTTTTGGAGGCACTCATGAACCAGAAAAAGGGAATCGGGCACGAAGGTAAAACCCTCAAAGAAATGCTCGCCGAGAATAAAAAAACATTCGAGGAGACGGGATGTTATGCCGGGATCACCGACCCTCACCTGTTCCAAGATGATCCCATCAAGATGGAGCTTTTCCATTCCCGCATAATGTCTTCATTGATCTCCGGCCGGGAGACCTGCCGGATGATATCCGGCTCGCCCTTCGTCGGGGAGGTGGCCGAGCTCTGCATGGGGCTCTACACCCCCGAAGGCGACAACGTAATTCAGTCTACCGGCATCCAGGTTCACATCCGGTTGATGGGCGATAACATCACCTGGATGATCGAGAACGATTACGAAGAGAAGGTGGGCATTGACGACGGCGACCTGTTCCTGGCCAACGACCCGGTGATCGCCGGAATCCATGCGGCGGACCTCTACGATATCCTGCCGGTTTTCTGGGAGGGCGAGCTGGTGGCCTGGGTATGCACCGTAATCATGGAAATGGATATCGGGGCGGTCAGCCCGGGATGCATGCCGACCACTTCGGTGGAGCGGGGAGCGGACGGGCTGAAATTCTGCTGCGAGAAGATCGGGGCCAACGACCAGATCCGGCACGACTTCGAGATCAAGATCGAGAACAGCCTCGACCTGGCCGACCTGTTCCTCCTCGACCGCAAGGGGGCGGTGGCAGCCAACATCCGGGTCCGGGAGGAGATGAAAAACCTGATTCGGGAGTTCGGGATCGATTATTTCAAGCAGGCGTGCCGCGAATTGATCGAGGATGAAAGATTGTCTCAGATTGCCCGCATAAAACAGCGGACCGTACCGGGGAGATACCGCGACGTCTCGCCATTTGAGATTTACATGGCCAATGCCGCCGTTTCCTGGCTTCCGGCCAAAAGGGATGTGATTCGGTTGATTCCCATTCAGATGGATATCCTGCCCGAGGGCCGTATCGTGCTGGACTTCGACGGCGTGGGGGAATGGGGGTGGCATTCCTTCAATCCGACGTACAAAGGATTGTGGGGCGGGCTGTCGATTTCCATAGTACAAACCCTGTCATACGACGGTCGCGGTAATCTCGGCTCGCTGCTTCCCTGCGAGATCAAGGAGCCTGCGCTCGATTCCCTGTTCAATCCAAGCCAGATTAAAAAGCTGGCCACCTCGAACCCGTGGCCTTCAATCCTCGACGTCTTCAGCCTCTGGACCGGCATGCTGGGAACGTCATTTTACATGCGCGGATTCAGGGAGGAAATTTTCAACTATGTCTCCTCCTCCGGCTGGCAGCTGGCCGGTTACGATCAATACGGGAACAAGCGCCCCATGCTGGGGGGCAATACCGGGACTTTCGGGGCCGGCGCTACCGGGGTTTGCGACGGGATCGATGCCGGCGGCTGGCTGGCCACACCCGAAACGGATCTGGGCAATGCGGAGGTCTTCGAGCTTTTCCTGCCGGTAATGTACATGTCGAGAAGCCTGGAACCCTATTCGGTCGGCTACGGGCGCTATCGCTCGGGGCTTTCCCTGCCTACCATGGAACTGGTGCACCGCATGAGTATCGGCATCGGCAGCGGCGCTATCGGCTGTGCTCACGACCGCATCCTGCCCAACATCGGCCTGCTGGGCGGCTACCCCGGCGGCAAGCGCAATACCTTCATCATCCGCTATCACAACTTCCAGGAAATGGTGGACAACCGCATCCCTCTGGTACACGAAATCGGCGATCCGCGCCAGTTCCGCAATCAGGAGCATGCCGAGGTCTTCTATTACGACCACATGCCGCCGGCAGTGGAAGTGCAGGAAAACGACCAGATGATCGTCGATAACGGCTCGGCCGGGGGGCTGGGAGATCCCATCGAGCGCGACCCGGCCCTGCAGAAAGCGGACCTGGATAAGGGGCTGACCAACGAAGAGATAAGCCGGAATATCTACTGCGTCGCCGCCATCTACGATGAGAAAACGAGGGAATGGCAGGTCGACGAAAAGGAAACCCGGAAGCTCCGCGAGGAAAAACGCAGCGAAAGGCTCTCCCGGGCAGTTCCGGTCCGGCAGTGGTGGGGCCAGACCCGCCAGAGACTGGCCGCTAAAGACCTGCATCCCCTGCTCGTCGAGATGTATCAGAGCAGCATGCGGATGAGCCACAACTTCACCAGTGAGTATAAGGATTTCTGGGCACTGCCGGAGGATTTTAGTTATTAGGATTTGGTTATGAAGGGGAGAACGGGAGAAGCGGAGAATGGGAGAAAAGATAGAGAGTTATAAAGACCTGCGTGTCTACCAGAATGCTATGGAGATATTCGATATTACCAAAGGATTCCCTCCAGAAGAGAAATTCTCAATGGTCGACCAGATGCGGCGTTCCTCTCGTTCGGTATGCACGAACATCGCGGAGGCTTGGCGCAAACGGCGCTATAAGGCCGCCTTTATTGCGAAACTTAGTGACGCCGAAACCGAAGCCTGTGAAACCCAAGTATGGACTGAATTCGCACTGAGGTGCAACTACATTGACGGGACAGGGCGGGAAACATTCGAAACCAGATACGAGGAGATCATTAGCCAACTTGTAAAAATGATAAACGAAGCGGATAAGTGGGTGATCAAGAGTAAATAATCTCCGCTTCTCCCATTCTCCCTTTCTCCGTATCTCAAAGCGGCGGGGATAGGGAATAAGAGAAGATTTGTACTCAGAATAAGGGGGTTGAATAAAATGCAATACTCAAAACAGGACCTGGAAGACCTATATGAGGGCAGGCTCTCCTGGGAAAGAACCCGGCAGATCATGAGCCAGCCCAAGGACGATGATCGGTTCGACAAATACATAGCCATCCTCCAGGATCGCGTCCCCTGGTCCGAGCGAATTCTTTTGCCCATCAGCGAACACTTGTACGTGGTGGAAAAGGATGGGGAACGCATCGTCAAGTGCGATTGCGGGCACCAATTCGGCGATTACCGCATCAACTGGAAAATGAATGCCCTCATCTTCGTCCGGGACAATCGGGCCAAGCTGGAGGAAATCTATCCGGGAGCCAAGTGCCCCGACCCCAACCTCTGTGAGGTAAGGGAATACTATTGTCCGGGATGCGGGGCCCTGCTCAAGGTGGAAAGCGTGCCGGTGGGCTATCCGGTCATCTTCGATTTCCTGCCCGATATCGACTCCTTCTACCGCGACTGGCTGGGCAGGCCGCTGGAGGGGGAGAAGGAATTCAAAGACATGACCGGTGATTTGATCGAAGGATGGAGCGCCTCACTTTGAGCCTGTGGCTTAATCAGCAATCTCCACAAAGGAGTTGATATGGGAATCAGCACCAGAGAACAGTACCTCGAGAGAGTCAGGCAGCGGCATCCTCTTGTCTACATGGACGGGGAAAAGGTCGATAACATCGTCGACCACCCGGCATTTCGGGTGGGGCTCAATTCCGCCGCCATCACTTACGAGCAGGCCAGCCACCCCCACCACCGGGACCTGGCCAGGGTTCATTCGCCGCTTGTCGAAGAAGAGGTCAGCCGCTGGACATACCTGATGCAGGACGAACAGGATACCCTGGCCAAGGTAAAGCTTAACAAGGCGCTGGGCGATTTCCCCTGCCCCTGCCATTACCGCTGCCTGACCACCGACCTGCTCCACGCCGCCTGGGCGGGGAGCTATGATATCGACAAGGCTCATGGGACGCATTATCACCAGAATGTCCGGGAGATCGTTAAAAAAATCCAGAAAAACGATTGGATAGTCGGGGGCGGGCTGGTCAGTCCCAAGGGCGACAGGAGCAAAGGCCCTGCCGAGCAGGCCGACCCGGACATGTTCCTGCACGTCGTCGAAAAGCGCGAGGACGGCATCATCGTTCGCGGGGCCAAGGCCCACGGAACCGCCGCCCCCTATACCGATATCCTCTGCGTGGTGGAAATGGAATTCATTCCCGAATACTATGTGGGATTCTTCACCCCCGTCGATGCCGAAGGGATTACCTATATCTGCCGCGCCCCGCACGCCCCGGCAGAGCCGAAAGACCTGGATTATCCGCTAAGCTCCAGATACGGCGGGCACGTGGAATCGATGATCGTATTCGACGACGTGTTCGTGCCCTGGGAGAACGTCTTCATGTGCGGCGAGGTAGAATCGATCGTCACCTTCGGGCCGATACTGCTGGCCTCCCACCTGTTCCACAAGTGCCTCTGCCGCTGGGTCAATATCGATCTTTCCATCGGGGCAACGGCCCTGATCGCCGATTACAACAGCGTGGCCGGCGCTCCGCATATCATTGAACAGATGGGGGAAATGGCCATGGACGCCGAATTAGTAAACGCCTGTGCCGTTGCGTCGGCGGTGGAGGGTTCGAAGCACGAATCGGGGATATACTTTCCGGGATTGTCTGCGGTGGCCACCGGCAAGGTCTATGCGGCCCGAAAGCTGGGGGAGCACCGCTATAACATGCAGGATACAGCCGGCGGGCTGGTGGCCACGATGGCAGCGGAGAATGATTTCGCCAACCCCATCACCGCCAAATACCTGGAGAAGTACTATCAGGGCCGGGAAGGGGTACCCACCGAGGACCGGGTTCGGGCTTTCAAGCTCATCGAGGACCTGACCGCCTCGGAGTTCGCCGGATGGTATCACGTCATGTGCATTACCGGCGGCAGCCCGGCAAAGGTACTGAAAGACATGGTGGCCATGGGGTGCGATTACGAGCGATGCAAGTCCAAGGCCAGGGTGGCCGCACGGATTGGGGAGGATTCCTGATCAAGTGCCGTGCTTATTAAACCGGTGTCATTCTGAGGAAATCCCGAAGGATGACCGAGGAATCTCCAATTGTTCAAATGAAGATTCTTCACTTCGTTCAGAATGACATTACTGCTTGATAGATATCCGAGAAGGAGGAACAGATAATGGCTGAGGAAATGATAGAAAAATTCCAGCAGGGGCAGTATGCTTACAGGCTGGTTGAGGAGATACCTCCCCTGGGAGAAGACCGTTCCGCTGTCTATATTCCGGCTCCGCAGCTTGAACAACTGAAATCTCAAATAGAAGATGTGGTCTCGGCAACGAGGGGTGAAATGTTCTCTATGGCAGCCATGATTATGGGGGTATTGGGGGCCAAATATGGGGACGAGGCATATGAAGCCGTGGAACAGGTGATGTACGATTACGGCCGGGGGCGGGCCGAAGAGTTCGGCCGGATTATGAAAATCGATCCCAAAGATGCCCGCAGTGTCGGGAGGGTGTTCGACCTCGAGGATTCACAGCATGACATCAAGGGAGAATGGGTCGAGACAGGGAGAAAGCGGGCGGTAAAGCGAGAGTACTTTTGCCCCATGGCCGAAGGCGCTGCGATATGTCCCGAAATGTGCACTCGGGTTGCAGCGGCCGTCGAGCAGGGAACATTGGATGGCCTCGGGGTAAAGGGCAGGTTCTTTTTTACCAAGCTCCTGCCCAAAGGCGATCCCTACTGTGAAGTGGTCATCGAGCTGGAAGATTAATACCTTCAAAGTTGAAAAGTACGACGGCAAAGGAGTACGAATGTGAAGGGCTTTAAGGACAAAGTGGTCATCGTCACCGGCGGCAGCCAGGGAATCGGCATGACGGCGGCTCAAATCTTTGCTCAGGAAGGGGCCAACGTGACGGTCGCCGACGTGAAGCTTGGCGAGGGAGAGGAAACGGTAAGATTGATCAAGGAAGCCGGAGGCGAAGCCGTTTTCGTGAAAGCCGACATCTCCCGAGAGAGCGAAGTTCAGATGATGGTAGACTTCACCATCGAAACCTACGGACGTCTCGACTGCGCTTTCAATAACGCCGGGGTCGAGGCCTCTCAGGCCCTGACCCCGCTGATAGATTCCCCGGTCGAAGAATTCGACCGTCTCATCAGCGTCAATCTGCGGGGCGTTTTCCTGTGCCTGAAACACGAGATTCCCGAGATGCTCAAGGTTGGCGGCGGTGCCATTGTGAACACCGCCAGCGTGGCCGGGCTGGTAGGATTTCAGCTCAGCGCCCCGTACGTTGCCAGCAAGCACGGGGTGGTCGGGCTCACCAAGGCAGCGGCCCTGGACTATGCCACCTCGGGCATCCGGGTAAACGCCATCTGCCCGGGGGTGACGCGCACACCGATGGTGGATGCCTTAATCGGCGGCGACAAAGAGCTCGAGGCCATGATCGTCGGCGTTCATCCCATGGGCCGTATCGCCAGCCCGGAAGAGACCGCCCGGACCGCCGTCTGGCTGTGTTCGGAAGAGGCCTCTTTTGTCACCGGGGTGGCCCTGGCCGTCGACGGCGGGCTGGTGGCCCAGTAAAAGGAGACTCATATGGGCAAACTTGAAGGGAAAGTCGCTTTGATCACCGGGGCCGCGTCGGGAATCGGGCGGGAAACGGCGGTGCTATTTGCCGGAGAGGGTGCCAGAATCGTCGTAGCTGACTATCAACCAGAAGGCGGCCGGCAAACAGCCCGGATGATAGAGGATGCCGGCGGCAGGGCCGAGTTCGTTCAGACGGATGTTCGCCAATCGGCCGAGGTACAGAACGCGATTCGGCACACCGTGGATGCTTTCGGGCAGCTGGACATACTGCACAACAACGCCGGGGTGATGACGGTCTGCCTGCTGGGAGAGGTATCGGAGGAAGAATGGGATAACGTCCTCGACACCAATCTCAAAGGGGCTTTCCTGGGCACAAGATACGCCCTGCCGGTGATGCTCAAACAGGGCGGTGGCGTAATCATCAATACCGCCTCCATCATGGGATTCAATGCTCAGGCCAATGTCTCCCCATATTGTGTCTCCAAGGCAGCCATTATCATGCTGACCAAGGCCACCTCCGCCGAGTACAGCAAACTGGGAATCCGGGCCAACTGCATCTGCCCCGGATTCATCAAGACGCCCATGACCCAACCCTGGGAAGCAGCCGTCGATATCGAAAAATCGCCGCCCGGCAAGTATGGCCTGCCCGAAGATATAGCCAGTGCCGCGCTGTACCTGGCTTCGGATGAGGCCCGATACGTGACGGGCTCGGCTCTCGTCGTGGATGGGGGATATGCGGCCGAGTGGATGGTACCGCTGAAGATGTGATATTATTTATGGTCATGTCATTGCGGGCTTGCCCCGGAATCCAGCATCCCCACAACCCCTCTGGATTCCCGATCCCTTCGGGAATGACATATCGTTGAGTTATTGTTGAAAGGCATTCGTTAGAAGGGTGAGCAGGGCAGTTAAATGTCTGGTGAAAAAGAATTCGAGAAAATAGAACAGGCCCGCCGGGAGTGGGAGGAAAGGATCCTGAATCCTTCGCTGGCCAAAGCGCCGGAGCGCAAGGAATCCTTAATCACTCTCTCCGGGCTGGAGCTGAACCGGCTCTACACGCCGGCGGATATCGCCGATCTCGACTATGCCTCTGACCTGAGATTCCCCGGCGAGTATCCCTTCACCCGCGGGGTGCAGCCCACCATGTACCGGGGCCGGCTCTGGACCATGCGCATGTTCGCCGGCATGGGCAGCGCGGAGGATACCAACAGGCGGTTCAAGTATCTCCTGGAGCATGGAGAGACGGGCTTGAGCACCGCCTTCGATTTCCCTACCCTGACCGGATACTCTACCGACAGCCCCCTTGCCCGCGGGGAATGTGGCAAATGCGGCGTGGCCATCGACACGCTCAAGGATATGGAAATCCTCTTCGACGGGATTCCCCTCGATGAGGTTTCCACTTCAATGACCATCAATCCGCCGGCGGCCATCCTGCTGGCCATGTATATCGTCACCGCCGAAAAACAGGGGATTGCCCCCCATAAGCTTCGGGGCACGATTCAGAATGATATGCTCAAGGAGTTCACCGCCCAGAAGACGCTGATGCTCCCGCCGCAACCATCGATGAAGCTCATCGTCGACAGCGTCGAGTACTGCACCCGCGAAGTCCCCCAGTGGAATACCATCAGCATCAGCGGATATCATATCAGGGAAGCGGGCTCGACGGCGGTGCAGGAGCTGGCTTTCACCCTGGCCGACGGGCTTGCCTACGTCGAGGCCTGCATCGAGCGGGGCATGAAGGTCGACGAGTTCGCGCCCCGGCTTTCCTTCTTCTTCAATGCACATATGGATTTTTTCGAGGAGATCGCCAAATACCGGGCGGCGCGGCGCATGTGGGCCAGGTTCATGAAAGAACGCTTCGGGGCAAAAGACCCCAGGTCATGGATGCTGCGCTTCCATACTCAGACGGCGGGGTGTTCGCTCACGGCTCAGCAGCCGTTGAACAACATCGTCCGCACAGCCTACGAGGCGCTGGCGGCCGTTCTGGGCGGCACCCAGTCGCTCCATACCAACTCCTATGATGAAGTACTGGCATTACCTTCGGAGGCGGCGGTGACCGTGGCCCTGAGAACCCAGCAGATACTGGCCGGGGAAACCGGGGTGGCCGATACGGTCGACCCCCTGGCCGGCTCCTATTTCGTGGAAGCGCTCACCAGCCGGATGGAGCAGGAGGCCATGAAATACATCGAGCGAATCGAGGGGATGGGGGGGATGGTTGCGGCCATCGACAGGGGCTATCCGCAGAGAGAAATTGCCGAGGCATCCTACCGCTTCCAGCGAGAGGTGGAAAAGGGTGAGCGGATAGTAGTGGGCGTCAACAAATACATCAATGATCACCCGCCGGTGGAGGTGCTCAAGATCGACCCGCAAGTGGAGCAAAAACAGCTGGACTGCCTGGCCCAGGTGAAGCGGGACCGAGATAACGGGGAGGTTCAAAGAAAACTGAACGACCTGCGGTCGGCAGCACTCAATGAGAAAAATCTGATGCCCGATATCATCGAATGCGTGCGGGCCTATGCCGCCATCGAGGAGATCTGCGACGTCTTTCGCGACGTCTACGGCACGTATCAGGACCCGACGCTTTTCTGAGAAATCCCTCTTTAAAAAGGGGGAACCGGAAAACCTTACCATGTCATCCTGAGCCACTTGGGCTTCGCTCAGTATAAACTCTGGCGAAGGATCTCGTTCTGATTAGGGAACCTCTGAACAAGTGGTAAAGTCTGACAGGAAACAGCCGGGGTAGCCGAGAGCGTCTGCTCTCAGGCGCATGGATTCTGATCGTGTAATCGTCGGAGCAGATGCTCCAACCTACCCCCTGGAATAGGGTTTTTAACAAGGTTTCTTAGCAATGGTATGGGAGATTCTTGACTGCGTTCAAAAATGACAGTAAGTTTGGTGGCATTTATAGGTTGTGACACAGTCTTGAAGGCGGTAATCCAGAGGGGTAAGGGAGTGGATTCCGGCTCACAGTCCGGAATGACATACGCAAAGTATACTTGAGAAAAGGAGGTCAAGATGGCAGAAAAGGATATCTACCAGGAAGTGCTCGATATGATCAACAGGGAGGATGTGGTCGGCCTGCCGGATACCCCGGCCATGAAACGGGTCCTTGAGCTGCAGCTCACCCCCGAGGAGGCGGAAATCGCCCTCAAGATCGGGCTGACCGGTGGTACCCTGGAGGAGATGGCCCAAAAAGTGGGCATGGAAAAGGAAAAGTTCCGCCGGAAAGCCAATCTGATGGCCGATAAGGGAACCATGTGGATCGACCCCGGCAAACTGGATAATCCGAACTGCCGGGTCCTGCCCAGCTCGGCGCCCGGATTTATCGAGACGGGCATCTGGGGGAATGTCCGTTTTCCCTACGACGTGGAGCTGGCTGTCAATCTCCACCAGGCAGTCATCGAGTGGTCCCGGGACGATCTCTGCACGCTCGGCTTCCCCTTTGCTCCGGTCTGGGCCCATCCCTGGATTCTGCCCGAGGACGCCAGACCGGAGGAGAACCTGGCCGAGGTACTTCGAGAGCGCGATTACTTCAGCCTCTCCTTCTGCCCCTGCCGCCTTTCGCACTGGATCGCCGACCCCGGCAACCACTGCCGGCACATGCTGGAGACCTGCCTGCACACCGGTGATACGGCCCGGTGGTGTGTCGAACACAGGCAGGGCCGGGAAATCACCTATGACGAGGCCATGGAACTATTGAAAAAAGCGAATGCCGACGGGCTGGTCCACACCATCGATATCAACGGATTCATCTGTAACTGCTGCAACGATTGCTGCCCCATGTTCATCGGCTTTCATAAGTTCAATACCAAAACGCTGATTCCTTCTCCCTTTATTCCCAAGGTCAGTGAAGAGGACTGCATCGCCTGCGGGGACTGTGCCGGCTGGTGCCCGGTGGGAGCCATCACCGTGGAGGAAATTGCCCACATCGATCCCGAAACCTGCATCGGCTGCGGGGTCTGCGTTACCCACTGCCCCTCGGATGCGATGGCACTTGTAAGAAGGCCTGAGCAGGTCGAGATTTCCGAGGAGCTCAAGCAGCAGATGGACGAGCACGGGAAACCGAAACCTTAAGGGGGTTACCTGATGGCAGAAAACGATATTTACGAGCAGCTGGCCCGGATGATCGACGAGGAGGATGTGGTGGGAATGCCCATGACACCGGCCTTCCTCAAACTTTTGCGAATCCAATATACTCCAGAGGAGGCGGAGCTTTCCTTGAAAATCCGCCTCAGCGGGGGCACGCTCGATGAGCTTGCCGAAAAGACAGGCATGGAAAAGGATAAGCTTCGGGAAAAGCTGCTTCAGATGGCGGATAAGGGCATCATCATCTACGATCCCGCCGAGGAGAATCCGGTTTACAGAGCGGTGGGTATGACCGCCGGCGGCCTGACCGAGACCGGTGCCTGGGGCGGGGTACGCTTTCCCTTCTCGGTGGAATTGATCAAAGCCATGCACGCGGTAAGCACGGACTATGCGGAGGGGGCCCTGGCAAAGCTGGGGTTTGCCTACACGCCGGTATGGGCCGGCATGGCCGCGCTGCCCGAGGATATAAAGCCGGAGGAGAACCTGGCCGAGGTGGTCAGGGAAGCCGGCCACTGGAGCGTATCGATGTGCCCCTGCCGCATGGGACGGGCGATGGTCACGCCCGAGGACCCCTGCTCACACATGATGGAGACATGCGTTCACACCGGGGCCCTGAGCCGGTGGGCGGTCAGGCACGGCATGGCTCGGGAACTGACCTATGATGAGCTGGTTGAGCTTCTCAAGAAAACCAATGAGGACGGGCTGGTTCATACCATCAATATCTTTGGTTTAATCTGCAATTGCTGCAACGACTGCTGCCCCATATTCCACACCTACTTCATGGGGCTGCCGACTTTCATTCCCTCGCCGTTTGTGGCCCGCGCTGATGCGGCAAGCTGTATCGCCTGCGGCACCTGCGAGGAACGCTGCCCGGTGCATGCCATAACAATCGATTCCTTCGCCGTGGTCGACCCGGAAAAGTGCCTGGGCTGCGGCGCCTGCGTGCCGGGCTGCACCGAGGGGGCAATCAAACTGGTAAGACGCCCGGAGGCTTAGCCGGCCCTGGGAGGTGAAAAAATGGCGGATTTCGGATATGCAGGGAAAATCCTGCGGGTCGACCTCTCCTCCGGCAAAATAGAGAAAGTTCCCACCTCCGATTACGCCGGTCTTTTCCTGGGTGGCCGGGGCCTGGCGGCTAAAATCCACTGGGACGAGGTACCGACGGAGACCGGTGCTCTGGAAGAGGGAAACCGAATCATCTTCGCCACCGGTCCTTTAGGGGGAGTTCCCACCGTCGGCGGTTCTCGCTGGACAGTTTGCGGGAAATCTTCTGAAAGGGAGAGTTTCTCCTACTGCAATATGGGGGGAAGGTGGGGGGCCGAGCTCAAGTTCGCCGGTTTTGACGCTATTGTGATATACGGCGAATCTGAGAAGCCTGTTTATCTGCTGCTGGAGGGGGACAGGGCGCAATTAAAAGACGCCTCCTCGATCTGGGGTAAGGGCACGGTCGAGAGCCGTGAAATGCTCAAAGCCGAACACGGCAAATCGGCAAGGGTGGTTGCCATCGGGCCGGCCGGCGAGAATATGGCAATCATGGCCAGTTTCCTGGCCGATAACGATGCCAGCGGCTCCGGACAGCTGGGGGCCTCCGTCGGAGCCAGGAAGCTGAAGGCGATCGTGGTCAAGGGCACCGGCAGGAAGGTCCCCATCGCCCGACCGGATGATTTCAGGGAACTGGCCGACTACTACCGAAGCCTTCAGGTTGCCTTCCCCGCAAAGGACTGGCAGCAAATCAGCCGCTGGTCCCGGGACCTGGTCCTGGATTTCAGGGCCATCCCGCCGGAACGGATGAGGAGGGAGCCATGTTACGGCTGCCTGGGGCAATGTGCCCGACAGAGCTATCAGGCCTCGGACGGCACCACAGGTAAATTCCTCTGCCACTCCGCCTATTTCTATCAGCCGGCTGCGGAGAGATATTACGGGGAATGGAACGAGGTCCCCTTCCGCGCCACTCGGCTGTGCGACCATTACGGAATTGACACCAAGGCCGTCGATAAGATCATGGGCTGGCTGGACGGGCACTTTCAGGCAGGCAATCTCACTGAAAAAGGCACCGGACTGCCCCTCTCCAGAATCGGCAGCCTGGAATATATCGAAAAGCTGACCCGCACCATCGCTTTGCGCGAAGGCATCGGGGATATCCTGGCTCAGGGACTCAATGAGGCTGCGAAGCTGTTGCCGGCTGATAGTAAGCCGATCCCTTCGGCAGGACTCCTGCAGGAACCGGGGTTTTTCGACCCATACGGTGCGCGGCTGTACATCACCAACGGATTCATATACGCCATGGAGCCCTCCTTCTCCATCCAGCAAATCCATGAAATCGGCATGATCGTCGCCCGGTGGAGGACCTCGGAACTGGGAATGGCCGATTGCCCTTCGGATGTGGTCCGCCGTATCGGGCAGAGGTTCTGGGGAAGCGAAATAGCCGCCGATTTCACCACCTACGAGGGGAAAGCCCTGGCGGCAAAGAGAATCCAGGACCGGCAGTACGCCAAGGAGTGCTCGATCCTGTGTGATTTCCTCTGGCCGTTAACCTACAAGGAATTCGGGGAAGAACGAGCAGGCGACCCGACCCTGGAGGGCAGAATCCTCTCGGCGGTCACCGGCCGCCGGATCGACGAGGAAGGATTCCGCCGCATCGGGGAGCGGGCCTTCAATCTGCAGCGGGCCATCCTGGTCAGGGAAGGCCACCGGGGCAGGGAATTCGATAAGCTCGATGAACGCTGCTTCACCGAGCCGCTCCAATACGACCTCTCCAATCCGGATTGCATCGTTCCCGGCCCGGGCGGGGAAACGGCCTCGCGGAAGGGGGCGGTGGTCGATCGCGACAAATGGGAAGAGACGAAAACCGAATACTACCGCTTGCGCGGATGGGACCCGGCAACCGGCCTTCAGAGAAGAGAACACCTGGAATCCCTGGGCCTGCCGGAGGTGGCCGATGATCTCGGCAAGAGAGGATTGCTGGCTATTACGCCAAAAGGAGTTTGATCAATGCTTACCAAATATGACGAATTACTCTGTCATCAAATCGTATCCACCTTCGATCATGTGGACACCAGCGCCCGGCAGTGGACCGAACGTATCATCATACACACGCATGACACCGAAGGAAAGCTGCACATGAGCAACGGGATCGGCATTTATCGCAACCGCAACATTATCGATGCTTTTGCCTGCTGCACAATCGACGGGAAGACACAATACAATGTTCGTGCCTCCAGGGAACTGAGGCAGAGGCCGGACGAAGTTGCCGCAGGGCCTTTTGCTTATGAAATCATCGAACCGCTCAGGAAGGTGCGCTACTCCCTCGCCGACAACGACTACGATCTCAGCTACGATCTGGAATTCGACGGGATTATGCCGCCTCACGAAGAGGATATTCAGTTCTTTCGAGTGCATGGGAGGGTCGGGGAGAATGTCGTTCGTTACGACCAGGTGGGACGAGCCAGCGGCTGGATCAAAGCCGGCAATCAGGAATTCCATTTAGATCAATCTCGTTTTTATGTGGAGCGGGACCATTCCTGGGGAATCCGGCGGGACAGCGTGCCCGAAATAGGCGTCCAGCCCGGGGAAATCCCTGAAGGATATCTTTACAGCTGGGCAATCATGCAGTTCCCCAGCTTCGGCGCCGTCTATCATATTCGAGAGCTCTGGGACGGGACCCAGATACTCTCCAGTGGCGGGGTTTTCTATCCATATGGAAGCGGACAGGAGGAACGCAGGGCCGTAAAGATAGAGCATGATTTTCAGTTTCAGGAAGAGCGACGCAAGATGACGTCGGGCAGAGTGGAGTTGCACCTTGCGGATGGAGGGAAGGTTGACATATCCATGCGACCCCTTTCCTTCGCCTGCCTTAAGGCAGGGGGTTATTTTGGACACCGCGGTTTCGCCCATGGCCAGTGGATGGGCGAAGACTGGAGCGACGGGTACCAGCTGGATTTGAGTGATAAATCGGTTATGGATGACGTGTCCTTCCTGGATAATACCTCATGCGAACTTCGCTGTGGGGACGAGGTGGGTTACGGGGTGTTGGAAGTGGTGGTTACCGGGAGATATCCCAGATACGGGTATCAGGGATATTGACAAATATTGAAACAAAAAGTAAACTCACAAGACACCAGACAGGGAAATAAAGCTGAAGGAGGGAAAAGGGCAATGAACATATTAAGCAAGAAAAGCCTCATATCTGTGAGTCTGCTCCTGTTTCTACTGGCAGCGTTATGCGCCTGCGGTGGGGATAATGGTACCGGAGAACCGACTCCCACAGCCACCACCGAACCGGTGGAGGACGTGGAAGTTATCATCGGCAACCTGACAGACCTGACCGGAGTGTCATCCCCCGCCCAGCAGGTAATTAACTATGCGCTGGAAGACCTGGTAAATTACTTTAATGACGAAGACCTCATTCCCGGAGTAGAACTGAAAATCGTCGAATACGATACCCAGTTCGAGCCATCTAATGATATCCCCGGTTATGAGCTGCTCAAAAGGAAGGGAGTCGATCTCATCATCACGGGCGTGACGTCTGCCCCGATGACACTCAAACCCAGGGTAAACGAAGACCAGATGCTTTTATTCCCCTTAAGCGGAAACGCAACTACTCTCGAACCGCCAGGATACGTTTTCTCTCCCGCTTCCCTGCCGGAACACGAGGCCATGACGCTCCTGAAATGGATTGCCGAAAACCGCTGGGATTACGAATCGAAAGGGCCGGCTGTTATCGGCGGGGCCTCATGGAAAGAACCAAACGGAGAAGCCTTCATGGGCTCAGCCGAGGCATATGCCAAGGCGCACCCGGATCAGTTCGAATGGGAGGGGGCATATTTCACGGAGGTTAAATTTAACTGGGCACCGGAGGTCGAGGCCCTGATGGACTGCGATTACTTATTCATTCCCAATCCGATGTCCACTTTCGTTAAACAATATAGAGAGGCGGGAGGCCAGGGGAATTTCATCGGTAACGGGCCGCATTTCGCCTTCCTCAATGTGATCGATGATGCTAACCTTTGGGATGAGATCGATGGGATGCTGGTCGTCACCCCGACGAAATGGTGGGGGGAAGACGGCGAGCTGGTCGATTTGCGAGAGAAGCTGCTCTATGCGAGTCATTCGGAAAGCAAGGCCGAAGAGATTAAGCGAATGGGCGGAGCCTACAATGCCATGGACAACATCTATATTATTATAGATATAATCCGCCGGACAGCCGAAAAATACGGCCCGCAGAATATCAATTCCGAAACCCTGTATGAGACCGCCAAATCATATTCCCTGGTAATCGATGGCGTAGAACGCTACAGTTACGGGGAAACCAAACGTTACGCCGCCAATTATTACAGAATATATGAGGCCAGTGAGGAGGATGAGCAATATATCCAGACCAATGATGAGTGGCTGTACCATGTTACTTCCCCTTAGCAGAAAAAACGGCAGGAGGAAAGATGGCATCCGAAGATCTTGAAGCCAGAATCAGGAGACTGGAGGACATCGAGGAGATAAAGCAACTGAAAGCTACTTACTGCTACCTGTGCGATGCCGGCCTGGGCGAGCCGAAGAATCGGGATGAATTAATCTCCCACTTCACTTCAAACGCCAGGGTGGATTTCGGCCTGGGGGAGGGTTCGCAATTCACTGGTCCCGAAGGGCTGAAGACCTTCTTCGGCGAGGTGGTACCCGGCTCGGTTTCCTTCTGCATGCACATGGTGCACAATCCCATCATCGAAGTGAACGGCGATCGTGCGACCGGCAGGTGGTATTACGAGGCCCCCACCACGGACACCAGCACAGGTGAAGCCCAGTGGATGGCGGGCACCTACTTCGAGGAATACGTCAGGGAAAACGGGAGATGGAAATTCTCCTCGATTAAAACGCAGTGGAAATATATCAGCCCCTACGCCGAAGGCTGGGCTAAGAACCGGGGGGAGTTACTGGAAAGCCTGGGGGAAACGCAATGATTACCAGATATGATGAGCTTTTCTGCCACCAGGCAGTCTCCACCTTCGATACCCCGGGAACCAGCGCCCGGGAATGGACGGAAAGGGCCTGGCTGCAGGCTCACGACACCCACGGCACAGCTCACCTGGCCACCGGCTTCGGCTACTATCCCAACCGCAACGTCATGGATGCCTTCGTGTGCTTCACCATCCGGGACGAAGTGGAATACATCGTCCGGGCTTCCCGTGAGCTGCGTCCCCAGATCGATGTGATGCGGGTCGGCCCCTTCTCCTACGAGACAGTCGAGCCCCTCAAAAAGGTCAGGTTCAAGCTGGATGAAAACGAATACGGCTTGAGTTTCGATCTCGAGATCGAAGGGGTAAGTCCGCTAATTGAGGAAACCCCGCCTCAATTCCAGCTCAGCCGGGGCAGGGTGCGGGAGCACATCCAGCGCATGGTGCAGAGCGGCAAACTCAAGGGATGGATAAAGGCGGGCAACGAGACATTTCAGATGGATGAAAAGTGGGTCGGCGAGCGAGACCGCTCCTGGGGCATCCGGGTGGCCGGGGCGGATTTTCTGGAAAGCGGGGTGCAGTTTCCCGAAATCCACTCAGGGCAGCTGTTCAATTTCATCCTGATGCAATTCGAGGACTGGGGAGCCACCTTCCATATCCGGGAGATATGGGATGACAAACTCGAGCTGGCCAGAAGATGGCATTTCGGCGGGTCAATGTTTTATCTCTTCGGCAGCGAAAAAGAGCCGATGGAACTGGTCAACGTCGAACACTTCTACCGGTTTAATGACTCAAATCCGAATCAGCAGCGCAGATTTGAAGGCGGGAAAGTGATCCTTCACTTACTCGACGGCACTAACAAGGAAGTGGATATAAAACCCGTCAGCATCTGTTATCAGTCCCCCGGCGGCTACGGCGGGCTCTATAAGGGGTTCATTCACGGCCTGTGGATGGGTTCGCAATGGATGGATGGGTACCGGCTCGATTTGAAAGACCCGGAAGTGATGAAAGAGGTCTGGGGATACTGCGATTACGGCTCCGAGTTTCGCTGTGACGGGCAGACCGGCTACGGCACCACCGAGCTGATGGTCGTGGGCAAATACCCCCGCTACGGATACGAAGGATACGGCACCTATTCAAGCTTAACGGAGAGCGGCAGCGGGCAAAGTGAGAGCAAATAGCGTATAATCAAAGGGAGTCTCTGAAAAAGCGACAAGAGGTGACAATGATAGAGCAGAAAGCCACCAATATCCACTGGCATGAAGGCCCCATAACGCGTGCCGACCGGGAAAGTTTGACCGGCCACCGCTCGTTCACCCTCTGGTTCACCGGCATGTCCGCCTCCGGCAAGTCGGTGCTGGCCACCACTGCGGCCAAGGCCCTGCACGAAAAGGGATACCTTACCTTTATTCTCGATGGCGATAACATCAGGCACGGGCTGAACAAGAACCTGGGCTTTTCCCCCGAGGACAGGGTGGAGAACATACGACGTATCGGGGAAGTGGCCAACCTCTTCCGCGAGGCCGGCGTCATCAACATGGTCTCCTTCATTTCCCCTTATATTTCCGACCGCAAGATTGCCCGGGACCTTTCCAACGACGATGGCACCTTCATCGAGGTATTCGTCGACTGCCCGCTCGAGGTATGCGAGCAACGGGACCCCAAGGGGATGTACAAGAAGGCTCGTGACGGGACTATCAAGGAATTCACCGGCATCAGCGCCCCTTACGAAGCACCCCCGAATCCGGAAATCCACCTGCGCACCGATCAGAATTCCGTCGAGGAATGCCTGAACATAATCATCGATTACCTGGTAGAACACGAGTTAATTCCCGGCTGACGCCAACAGCCCTCTATCTGGAACATAATTCATGGCCCAAGGCAAGGCTCAACCGATCACCGATCTGGCCAGGCCGCAGACGCCCCTGGCCTTCAGAACTGCCAACCTGCTTGGCCGTCCCCTGGCCCCGGTTCTGTTCAGGCTGGATGAAGAGAGCCTGCTGAAGTCAGCCGGAAAGCAAACCGGCCTTGATGATTTCGGGGGCTCATCCTTCCTCAAGCCAATGCGAATCCTGCTCAAATCGCTCCGGGAGGAAGCCAGCCTGAGTGCCTTCGGGCAACTTGCCACCCGCCGGCTGATGGTTCAGCTCCTATCCACCCGCCTGATTCTGCAGGATATGCTCAACCGTCACCCTGAGATTGTTGAGGAGCGAATCGAAAAACCGATCGTAATCGCCGGCCTCCCCCGAACCGGGACCACTCACCTGCACAACCTCATGTCCCGGGACCCGGGTCTGCGGTATATCCCCTACTGGCAGAGCCTGGAACCCTTTCCGCCGGCCAGCCCCGACTCAAAAAAGCCAGAACCCGACCTACGCCGCAAAAACTGCGAGCAAGCACTCAAATTCTTAGATTACGTCATGCCGCTCTTTGTCAGCATGCACGAGATGAGCGTAGACGGGCCGCACGAGGAGATGCAACTGCTGGCCGTCCACTTCTCCACCATGCTGTTTGAATCGATATATTACCTGCCCGCTTACCGCGACTGGTACAGGGCAAGTGATCATGAGGGAGCCTACAGCTACATGAAGCTTATCTTACAGGCGATGCAATGGCAGGACGGCGACCGGCGGCGATGGGTGCTGAAATCGCCCCAGCACCTCGAACAGTTCGGACCGTTGATGAAAACGTTCCCCGATGCATATCTGGTGCAGACCCACCGCGACCCGGTTCGCATCACCGCTTCGGTCTGCACCATGATGGCTTACGCCCAGCGAATGAACGCCGCCAAAGTCGATCCCCTGGCCGTCGGAGAATACTGGTCGGCCCGTACCGAGGACCTGCTGCGCGCCTCCGTGGAGCAACGCCATCTTATTCCCCGGAACCAGATAATCGACATCCGCTTTGATGAATACATGGCCGATCAGGTCGGCAACCTGAAGCGGGCCTATGATTTCGTCGAACAGCCGTTCACCGCCGAAGCCCGCCAGGCAATCGAGGCTTTCATCGCTGATAATCCCAAGGGAAAACACGGGACGGTACAGTACCGGCTGGAGAATGTGGGCATCGACCCGGCCGAACGACGGGCGGCCCTGAAGTTTTATCAGGACTTTTTCAATGTTCCCGAAGAGAGGAACTGATTAGAGGAAGTGCTGTTCCTCATTTTGACAGGGTTTTGAAGGTGCGTGTTTAACATTGGGGATTGCCCCTTATTTCTGAGGCCGTTAAACATAAAAGGGGGTTGAATGATGGAGAAAAAATACACATTTTGTCGGATTTGCGAAGGCGGCTGCGGGTTTGTGGCGGAGGTCGAAGACAACAAAATTATCAATTACTACCCAGACGAAGACCATCCGTTCTCCAGAGGCTATGCCTGCGTTAAAGGCCGGCATATGCCGGAAATTCAATATCACCCCAAACGGCTGAAATACCCTTTGAAAAAGGTGAACGGCAGGTTCCAGCAAATAACCTGGGAGCAGGCAATCGACGAGATCGGCGCGAAGCTGCTGGAAATCAAGGGAAAATACGGGCCTGATTCCATAGGCGCTTACATGGGGAACGTGCTGGCCTATTCATATTCGGCGGTCCTGTATTCCGGGGCCTTCATGAATTTCATCGGCACACGGAATTCCTACGGGCCCGGCACCCAGGATTGCTCCAACAAGTTCGCCCACTCAAAAAGATTTTACGGATCTTCCTTTACCATCATCTTCCCGGACCTCGACACCATCGATTACTTCATGGTAATGGGAAGCAATCCCCTGTCTTCACACTTCACCTTCGTCAACTGCGCCCATCCGCTGCAAAAACTTAAAGACATGCAGGCACGGGGGTGCAAGATCGTCTGGATCAATCCCCGAAGGACGGAAGCCGCCAAAGCGGTGGGGGAACACCATTTCATCCGGCCGAACAGCGATATCTATCTCCTGCTGGGGATGATCCATTACATCCTGGCAAACGGCCGGGAGGACAGGGAGTTCATCGAGAAATATTCCACCGGTTTTGATAAATTGCTCCAGATTGCTGCGGAGTTCGGACAGGACCTCGATAAGATAGCCGCCATCACCGGCATCCCCAAAGAGGAAATCGTCCGCATGAGCGAGGATTTCCTGGCCGCTTCCGCCAGAGGAGGGGCGGCCGTTTACGGACGGGTGGGGACGGACCGGGGGCCGTTTGCTACCTTAAAAGCCTGGGCCGTAGACACGCTTAACTTCATCACCGGCAATATCGATAAGCAGGGAAACCGGTATTCACCCGGATTCTATAACATCGCCAGATTGAATGATCTGACCGAACAGGGCGAACCCCGCCGCAGCCGGATCGGCAACTTTCCGGCAGTGGTAAGCTTAATGCCGGCGGCAACGCTGGCAGATGAGATTCTCACTCCGGGAGAAGGTCAGATTCGAGCCCTCCTGGTGATGTCGGGCGACCCGCTTATCAGCCTGCCCAACGCAGGAAAGCTGGAAAAGGCTATCAACAACCTTGACCTGCTCGTCTCCATCGACGTCTTCATGAACGATACGGGCACCCTGGCCGATTACATTCTGCCGGCTACCACCTTTCTGGAGAGAGAAGAATACTCGCATTTCATGGCAGCCTTCAACCCCATGGGTTTCGTTCACTACTCACCGGCGGTGGTATCCCCTGAAGGAGACGTCAAAGACGAATGGGAGATATTCAACCTGCTGAGTGAAAAGATGGGGCTTCCCACCCTGGGCAACGATCCCTTCGAGGTGCTCAAAATGCTGTTTCCCGGCGAGGACCAGGCCAAATTCGAAGAGATGCGCCTTTCAGCGCGCGGCATATTCCTCAAGGAAGGCCGTCATGATGTCCTGCTTCCCGATGGACTCAATTTGCCGGAAGGACGCGTTTGCCTGTTTTCCGATGACTACCTGCCGGAACTGGAAAAGCTGCGGGAATATAAGGTTCCGCAGGATGACGAATTCCCGCTTTCGCTTATCAGTGGCCGAAAAGTGGAGACCATCAACAGCTGGATTCACGTTCTGGGTAAGACCAACTTTTGCTATGTGAATCCTGATGACGCCAAAGCCCTCGAAATTGAGGACAGCCAGATAGTCAGGGTTTCAAGCATAACCGGGTCAATCGAAATCCCGGCGAAAATCACTGACGAATTGATGAAAGGGGTGGTCTGGATTCCCCACGGCTGGGGCCGGACCGTTCATGACGTGCCGGAGATGGCCGTGGAAAAACGCGGCGTGAACGTTAATCTGATCACCGATGACGACTGGAGAAAACTGGAGCCGCTGGCCGGGATGGTGATGCTGGATGGAATTCCGGTGAAGATAGAGCCGGTCAAATCGAGAGGGTGACTATGAGCAATTCCAAAGATGCCTTTAATAAGCTGCTTGATACGCTTCACCAACAAATTGAAGGTTATCTGGTTCCGGAACGTGGAATCGTGAGCGAGGTCGATACTGCGGAAGGATTTCGTTATATCCTGCACATGCTCAGCGCGGCTATCGACCTCTACCTCGAGGGCAGCCCCGATTATCCCCAGTTCGTTCGCATCGTATCGCCCACCCGCAAGCTGATGGGCGATAACCCGGATGCCATCTACCACTTCGCCCGCATCCGGGACGACCGCTCCTACCGGATTACCGGCACCAGAGGCGACGAATGCTATCTCTCCTTCACCGTCCACGGCCGGCCCGCCGACGGCCGGCTGGGCGCCGCCGCCGAACCGGTGCTGGCCGATATGAACGACCGTGACTTTCGGATTTCCCCCGACGGCAGCTTCCAGATCATCCTCAGCCCCGAAGAACAGAAAGGTAACTGGATTAAGCTGCTGCCCGGTGCAGCTTCCCTGATCACCCGGCACTACTACGAACTGGAAGCAAGCCCGGCCGCCCAGCCCGACCGGCATATCGACCTGAGTATCGAGCCCCTAGACCCGCCTCCGCCCCGCCCCCCACTGAATGATGAATCCATCGCCCTCAGCATCGAGGATATGGTCGCCTTCCTTCGAGGGGGGACGGTGGATATGATGATACCCGGCTCGATCCCCATCCCATTTATTTCCACAATCCCCAACGAGCTTCCCGAGCCGACGGTCTTTCAACTGGCCGGGCAGGACGCCTGGGGGGCGGTCGATATCGCCTATTCGATGGGGCCCTTCAGGATCGAGCCCGACGAAGCGCTGGTGATGGAAGGTACCCTGCCGGATTGCGCCTTCGCCAACGTGGTGCTGTGGAACAGGCATATGCAAACCTTCGAATACCGGGGAAGGTGCATTTCACTGAATCGAAAACAGATACATTTTGAGGAGGATGGCTCCTATCGCATCGTCATCGCCCACCGGGACCCGGGCATCCCCAACTGGCTGGATACCGAGGGACACACCGAAGGAACAGTCTTCTGGCGAATTTTATTACCCTCAGAGCAGCCCGCTAAACCCCACTGCCGACTGATGAAGCTTTCTGAGTTGAAAGGATAATACATGACTCACTTCGGATACGCGGGCCGAATCCTGCGGGTGGACCTGTCTTCAGGCCGGATTACTGAATCTCCAACTACAGATTACACAGACCTATTCCTGGGCGGCAGGGGCATCGCCGCCAGAATCTACTGGGAGGAAGTCCCCCCGGAAATAAATCCCTTCGATGCGGAGAACCGGCTCATCTTCGCCACTGGCCCTTTGTGCACGGTTCCCGTAATCGGCGGCTCGCGCTGGACGGTCTGTGCCAAATCGCCTGAGCCATCACCGCAGTCCTTCTCCTATGGCAACCTCGGCGGCCGGTTCGGGGCCGAACTCAAGTTCGCCGGATACGATGCTATCGTAGTCTGGGGGAAATCCGAGAAACCGGTGTACGTGCACATTCGGGGCGGCAGGGTGGAATTGCAGGATGCCGCTCATCTCTGGGGCAGGGGAGCCATCGAGACCCGCCAGGCGCTGAAATCGGAATTCGGTGAATCGGCCAGGGTAGTCGCCGTCGGGCCTGCCGGAGAAAACAGGTGCACCAGTGCCATCCTCACCGCCGACAACGATGCCGTCTGCACCGGGGGAATGGGGGCGGTGATGGGCGCCAAAAACCTGAAAGCCATCGTGGTTCAGGCAGCGGCAAAAGCGGTCGAAGTTGCCCATCCGGACCAACTGAAGGAGCTCACCCAGTACTATCGAGATTTAGGAAGAGGATTCACCGAGTTCCTCTCCCGCTGGTCGAGGGATATCATCGCCGATTTCAAAATCGTCGAAAACCAGCAGATGAAGAAAGACCCCTGTTACGGCTGCCTGGGCCGGTGCCCGCGGAAGATTTACCGGGCCGCCGACGGCAGCGAGGGCAAGTTCATGTGCCATTCCGCTTTTTTCTACCAGCCCCATACCGATGAGTACTACGGCCAGTTCAACGACGTTCCCTTTTATGCCAACAAGCTGTGCGACGATTACGGGCTCGATGCCGTGGCCCTCGACCTGATAATCAACTGGCTGAAAAGGTGTTATCAGGCGGGCATCATCACCGATGCTCACGTCGGCATGCCCATCTCGAAACTGGGCAGCCAGGAGTTCATTGAGGCACTGGTGAGGCAAATCTCGCTGCGTGAAGGTTTTGGAGATGCGCTGGCTCAGGGAATCGAGGCGGCGGCCGAAACGCTGGGGGAGAAAGCTCAAAAAGAGCTGGGGATGGCCGGCTATCTCGATGAGCCGGGCAACGATATCTACGGGCCGAGGCTTTATTTAGCCAACGCCATCCCCTATGCCATGGAGCCGCGGGTGCCGATTCAGCAGGTGCACGAAATCGGACTGCTCATCCCCCTGTGGGTGGTAGCTGAGACACTGGGTTTCGGGCATGTCACCACCGGGGTGCTCAAGGGGATTGCTGAAAAGTTCTGGGGCGGTGAGGCGGCCATGGATTTCAACAGCTACGAAGGTAAAGCGCTGGCGGCGAAGATGATCCAGGACCGGCAGTATGCCAAGGAGTGCCTGATTTTGTGCGACTACATCTGGCCGCTGATCGATCTGCCCAATACCGAAGACCACGTCGGGGACCCCACGCTGGAGAGCAAACTGCTCTCTGCCGTCACCGGCAACGAGGTGGATGAAGAGGGCCTGCGCCGCATCGGGGAGCGGGTTTTCAACCTGCAGCGGGCCATCCTTGTTCGGGAAGGACGTGGCGGGAGGGAAGGCGATATCCTTTCAGATCTTTCCTACGATGTGCCGCTGAATTACGATATCTCCAATCCCCAGTGCCTGGTGCCAGGCAGGGACGGGGAGGTGGTTTCGCGCAAAGGGGAAGTTGTTGACCCGGCCAGGTTCGAGCAAATGAAAGACGAATACTATCAGCTGAGGGGGTGGGACGTGACCACCGGTCTGCAGAGGAAAGCTCAACTGGAGGAGCTGGACATGGGGGATGTGGCCCGGGATCTGGGAGAAAGGAATCTGCTGGGCTGAGTTTTCGATCGTCAGTCTTAGGTCGTCGGTTATCAGTCCCTCCTCTTTCCTCTTTGCCCAAAAGGGATGCCAGTCGGTATTATAATAAGGTAAAGACAGAGCGAAGATATGCCAAAACGCTTAGCCTTCACCCTCGTTTTCCTGCTCATTCTTTTGATTGGGCTCTCAGCATGCGAGGGCGATTCAACCCCCGGCGGCGGCCCGCCTCTGCCGGAGGGAACGGTCACCCCATCTGCGGTGCCATCAGCCTCATCAGGCTGCATCGATGCCCTCCAGACCGATACCCTGCTCGACTACGGCTACAATCATCCGGCCGAGGTCGTCTGCGTCGAAGGAAGGGTGGTCAGACCTTACTATGCCAGTGCCTCAAACGGAAAGCCCACTTTCCTCAATTTCCATGACCCCCATGACGGCTGGTTTACGGCCCTTATCTGGGGAGACCATAGAGACAACTTCCCGCCCGATCCCGAAGATTACTACCTGAATAAGCGGGTTCGGGTCACTGGCGTCATCGAGATATACAAGGGGAGCCCGGAAATAATCCTGCGCCAGCCGTCACAGCTCGAGGTCGTGGATAGTTCCGAGGAGGAGCCCTCCGACGAGACGTTCCTGGTCACGCGAGTTGTCGATGGCGACACCATAGAGATTGAGGGCGGGGAGATTATCCGCTACATCGGAGTGGATGCGCCCGAGACCGTCCACCCGGAAAAGCCGGTCGAATACTTCGGCAGGGAAGCTGCGGCAAAGAATCGGGAGCTCGTGGAAGGCAAGAGGATTCGCCTGGAAAAAGACGTCCAGGACAAGGACACCTACGGCAGGTCGCTCAGATATGTATGGCTGGGGGATACGATGGTCAACGCCGAGCTTGTCAGGCTGGGATATGCCTATTCAAGCTCATTCCCTCCAAACGTCGCCCACCAGGACCTGCTTCTCCAGGCGGAGCAGGAGGCCCGGCAGAATGAACGGGGGTTGTGGGCCCCCGGCTCGGAATAGGGAACTCCCCCTCAATTACCCCTTTCAAAAGAGGAGGAAGCGGCGTATAGCACCGGCGGCGTCGGTTCAGGTAAAATAATAAGCCGGGGAGCAGGATAAATGGGACTGGAGAAGTTCTCGCTGGAAGGTAAAGTGGCCGTCATTACCGGCTCGGGCAGGGGGATCGGGATGGGGATTGCAATGACATTCGCCGAGGCAGGCGCAGATGTGCTCTGCTGTGATATAAACGCCGCTGATGCCGAAGCTACGGTAAAAGATATCCAGGCAAAGGGCGGCCGGGCGCTGGCCGCAGGCTGTGACGTCACCGATGAAAAACAGGTCGGCGATATGATTCAACGGGCGGTTGAGGAATTCGGGCGAATCGATACCCTGGTAAACAACGTGGGGGGAGCCGCCTCGTTCGGTCCGGTGCTCGAGATGAGCCGGGCGGATTTTGAAAAAACGGTTGCCATCAACCTGATCAGCACCTTCCTGTGCAGCCGGGCAGCGGCGAAAATAATGCTGAAACAGGGCTCGGGCTCCATTATCAACATCTCGACCCGCGATTCCATCCAGCCGTGTGTGGGCCGGGCGGCCTACGGCGCTGCCAAGGCAGGCGTCAATGCCTTCACCAGGACGCTGGCATGGGAACTGTCTCCCCACATCCGCGTGAACGGAATCCTGGCGGGGGGTATCGAGACCGAGGGTGCCATTCCATATATCGGGCCGATGCTGGAGAAGATAATTGCCGGAACCCCCATGAAGCGCCTGGGCGTGCCGGAGGACATCGCCATGGCCTGCATCTACCTGGCCTCGGATGCCTCGAGATGGGTAACCGGCCGCATGTTCGAGATCGACGGCGGAATCGAATTCGTCAACCTGGACCTGGGCCCCATGACGGGCAACTTTGAATGAGGGCTATGATATGATCTCACGAGAGGCCGACCTTTTCGATATCCAGTCGAAGCTGCTGGACTGGCTGCGGGGGAAAATGCCGCAGGCTCGGGACATGACCGTCTCGAATATGGAGAGATCTGGGGCGGGATTTACCAGCGAAAGCTTCCTGTTCGATCTCGGCTGGAAAGAGGGGGGCGAAGACAAATCCGCCGGCATGGTGCTGCGCTGCGAGGGGACAAGCTATCCCACCTACCCCGACCCCAAGGTCAAAAAACAGTTTCAGATTCTGGAGCGCCTGGCCGCAACGAACGTTCCCGTCCCCGGGGTTTACTGGTTCGAAGATGACCCCTCCCTGCTGGGCACACCGTTCTACGTGATGGAGAAGCTGGACGGAATAGTCCCCTCCGAGTTCCCCCCATATCATTCCTACGGTATCTGTTATGATGCCCCCGTATCCCGGCGAGAAAGGATGTGGTGGGGAGTTTTCGAGGCGCTAGCTGCTTTGCATCTTCTGGACTGGAAGGGCCTGGATTTGGCTTTTCTGGGCATTCCCGGAGAAGGTGCCGGCCCACTGGAGGCGGACCTCGATTATTGGGGTAAATACCTGAATTGGGCCAGGGATGAGCCGGAGGAGAGGCATCCCGTGCTGGAAGCGGCGCTCGGCTGGCTCCGCCGGAACCTTTATGAGCCCGAGCATTTGGCCCTCTGCTGGGGAGATGCCCGCCTGCCGAATGCCATCTTCAGTCCGGATGGGGGATTACAGGGACTGCTGGACTGGGACATCGCCTGGCTGGGCGATCCTGAATCGGACCTAGCCTTCGTCCTCACCCTCGATCACCTGCTGGGCGAGGGCATCGGTGTCCCCCGGCTGGAGGGACTGCCCGGCAAAGAGGAGACGGTAAAACGCTATGAAGCTCTCACCGGCCGGAAGGTCAGGCACCTCTTCTACAACGAAGTCCGGGCCGCCTGCGTGGCCGGCCTGCATATCCTGAAGGTGCAGAAGAACCTGGCCCGGCTCGGCGCCTCGCTGCCCGGAGACGACCCCGAGCGTGATAATTTCTGCACCCAGTACCTGGCCAGCCTGCTGGGTTTGCCCGCCCCCGGGGAGGCGGCTAAGGAGATCGGCTCGGTCGAAGAGCTTGAGGCGACAGTCCAGTTTCACCTTACCGGGCCCGATGCTGCGGACTGGTACGTAACCTGCGAAAAAGGCTCGGTAACACGCCGCGAGGGAATAGTGGAAAGCCCCGATACAACCGTTACGGTTCCCGCCATCACCTGGGCAGCTATTCGCAAAGGGGAGATGAACCAGTTCCACGCCTGGACCAGCGGCGAACTCCAAATAGAGGGGGACCATACTTTGCTCCATCTGCTGGAAGCGATGATTGCCAGGCTGGGGGATTAATCGGCAGCCAGCAGTCTACCCATCTCTTCACGGACCCTGGAAATCTGCCTTGGAATCTGCCGGTAATTGCCCCAGGGATGGCCGCGCATCCCTTCCAGCGAATAGACCACGTCCGCATGCTGAAGCAGTTTTCGTTTAATGGCGGCGCTGCGTAATTCGTCCACCCGTGCCAGGACTTCGATGATGTTCCCCGGCCGCTGCGGTTCGCTCACCACAGGGATATCGATCGCCACTACCGGACCGTCCCGCTTCTGCACATTATTAAGAGGAAGTTCGCAATAGAAGGTGCTGCTCACAAACTCGTGCCCGCTGATAAAGGCCGGCGGAAAGAGGCCCGGGAAGGCGATCCCGGCCTTCAACGCGTCGTACAGGGTCCCTTCCTCCAGAAGGATTTCCCTGCCTTCCATGAGGTCGATGGTAGAAACCGCCACCGGAATCTCAAGGTCAGCGAAGGTTAACTTCCCGAAAAACTCTGCTAAATCGTCTTCAATGTAATCCCATTCCAGGAGGCTGAGCTGCTTGAAATTGCCCTGGCAGTACAATCTCTCTCGGAGGAAATAGGAGAAACTGTCTCTTACGCGCCGGGTTCGACTGCGTGTAACCCCCGTCAGCCGTTCCAGTCCCCAGAGATAGCGGTGATTGTCATTGAAGAAGCGTATAAAATGCTCCGCCAGCGCCTCCAGGTCCCACCCCAGGGCAAACTGGGCAGCCACCAGCGAGCTGGTGCCGGCAGCCACAATCCGGTTGATTCGGATGTTGTGCTCTTCAAAGGCCTGGAGGGTGCCGATATGCGAGACCCCCTTGAGCCCCAGACCTCCCAGCACCAGGGTGATACCTTCGGGAAACATCTAGCCAGCCAGCCTCCGCTTCAGTTCGTCGCACACATCCGCTGCCACCTCATATCCCCGGTCAATGGCCTGTTCATAGGAACCGAAATCCAGCAGTTTAACGTCGGGCAGATTTATGGCAATGCCGAAATCGGCCTCCTCCATTTCCCACCGGGCCAGCAGGGATTCCTTCATCATCTCCACCAGGTTGAGCACATCGGAGCCGGTCTGATACCACCAGTCAACCTTCGGGGCCAGCCGGATGGCGATGACAAAATCCGCTCCACGGGCACGCAACTGGTGAACGGGGACATCGGCCAGGACACTGCCATCCACCAGCAATCTATCCTCACGCTCGACGGGAGGGAAAATGCCAGGCAGTGTCATTGAAGGCAAAATTCCTTCGACGAGGTCTCCTTCGTCAATGGTGATAATATCCCCGCCAAACAGATCCACCGCCACGCAGGAGAAAGGAATTTGAGTGTCGCTGAAGCTGCTCTCCCCAAAAATCAGGCGCAGGGCCTTGATATCCTCTTTATGGGAAAGGAAATAAGAACGCAGCATGGAGATATCGCACAAAGCGGTGGAAAGCCAGCTGCGCAAAAACGAATGATGCTCCCTGTTTTTGAAGATATTGAACGAATCAAAGTCCACATCCTCAACGGTTTCCCTGACCAGCTCGGTCATTTTATCGACATCCCTGTAAAGCGCATAGGTACCACCAACAACGGCCCCCATGCTGGAGCCGTTGATCATGTCGATGGGGATGCCGGCTTCTTCAAAAGCCCGGATGGCGCCGATATGGGCATAGCCCAGTGCCCCACCACCCCCGAGTGAAAGACCAACCTTCATCTTTTTCCCTTTGTATCCATAAAGTCCGAGTTTACCAATTATAGCAAATTTATCGGATTGCCGGCGATTTGCTTGACACGGTTCCCAAATACCCATACAATACCACTAATGGTATCGCGCAAGGGTGAGCCAACTCATCTTTACGGTAGAAAAGTAATATTACGCCCCAAAACCCCGGACGATGCTGCCACCGATTACATCTGGGCAACCGACCAGGAACTGATGAATATGGATGCCGGCAATCCTTATCCTTTCGACTATCCCGAATACCTGGCAGGATATTCAGAGGGGCTGGCATCTCAAAACAGAATCCAGTTCGCTATCGAGGCTCCTGACGGTGAGCATATCGGCAATTGCACCTTCTACAATATCGACTCCTCTCTCAAAGAGGCGGAACTGGGGATAATGATCGGTAGGCGTGATTACTGGGGGAAAGGTTACGGAGTGGATGCGATACAAACCCTCGTGGGGCATATCTTCGAGGAGCTGGAACTGGAGAGGGTATACCTGCACACCCTGGAATGGAACTCTAGAGCCTGTAAGTGCTTTGCAAGATGCGGATTCGCCGAATGCGGCCGCCTCATGAAGCAGGATAAGAGATTTATCAAAATGGAAATTCTGCGGGAGCAGATTTGAAGCCTGCCCCCGTTACATATAAAGCCCGCCGGTGGCATTGAGGACGTTGCCGGTAATGAACTCAGCCTCGGGCAGAGCCAGCAAATAAATGCACTGCGCCGCCTGCTCCGGGGTGGTCATCCCGCCAAAAATGGTCTGCGTCTCCATTCTTTCCACCATGCCTTCACGTGCCTTTTCGGGTATGCCGGTCCTCTCACCAAAGGCTTCCTCTGAAGCATTCTTGACCGCCGTAAAGCGGGTATCCACTCCGCCAAAGGCCACCGCATTGACGGTTATGCCATAGCGCATCCACTCCCTGGCCAGCGTCTTGGTCATCCCGATTATACCGGCCTTAGAGGCAGCGTAGTTGAGCTGTCCGGCGTTCCCTGAGAGCCCGACCACGGAGGAGATGTTGATCACCCGACCGTTGTGGTTCTTTTTCATCATGTGTCTGGAGGCAGCTCGAATGCAGTTAAAGGCACCGGTGAGATTGATATCGATGACCAGCTGCCACTGTTCCGGGCTCATGCGCCCGGCCAGCGTATCCCGAGCCAGCCCGGCATTGTTGACCAGGATATCCAGTTTACCGAACTTCTCCACCGCGGTGTTCATGAGCTGCCGGGCCTCCTCGAGGCTGCGAATATCGGCCACACAATAGGTGACAGCCCCACCCTCAAATTCCAGTTCTTTTACAGCTTCGGCGGCCACGGCTTCATCGACGTCATTAATGACTACACTCGCCCCCTGGCGGGCGAATATCCTGGCGGTTTCCTTCCCGATGCCCCTGCCGGAACCGGTAACGACCGCTGCTTTTCCTTCCAGCGTTCCCAATTGCGCCTCCTTCAATTCAACAAAATTATAGCAGAGATAGAAGGGATGCGAAAACATCAATTCCAGGCCCATGAGGACTTCTGCCGGCCTGAATTAAAAAGCGGCAACCATGACAACTCATCCACCACATCGGCACACGAGGGATATTTTTATGTGAACAAACTAATATCCGCGTTTTTGGGCCCGAATATTGCGGCGGCTGCCTTTTGGTTTCGAGGGGCGTGAACCTCGATATCCTCCACCTCCCGGGCCAGAATCCTTAAAGCCATGGGAGCGCTGCGGTTGATTCTCAGCGGGATTGACTCGAAGCGTTCTGCCCTCCAGTTCATACCCGTCGAACATTTCGATGGCTTTCATGGCAGATGTTTCATCGGCAAATTCCACAAAAGCGAACCCTCTGGGACGGCCGGTATCCCGGTCGGTTGGCATGGCAACATCCATAACACCACCCGCCTGGGCGAAAAGGTCTTCGATATTGCCTCGTGTCGTCTCGAAATTCAGATTTCCTACAAAAACCTTATTGGTAATGATAACCTCCTCAAAAGAATTTATTGTTCTTAAGACTGTTACTGAGTATCCGACATCGCAAAAGAGAGACCGGGAACATATCCCCGGCCTCCCTTTCGCATTTCACTTGATGCTATCGCCTGCCTGCGGAGCCAACACTATTGTAGCACTGGCTGCAATATACCGGCCTGTCTCCCTTGGGCAGGAACGGGACTTCAGTCTCGGCACCACATGCGGCACACACCGCCGGGTACATCTGCCTGGGCCCACGCCGGTCTCCACGTTCCATCTTTCTGGCTGCGCGACAGTCAGGACAGCGTTTAGGGTCATTGGTGAAACCCTTATTGGCAAAGAACTCCTGCTCATTAGCGCTGAAAGTGAACGTCGCGCCGCAATCGGCGCACTGCAATTCTCTATCAGTGAAACTCATTGGATGACCTCCTTTCTAAAATATTGTGAACTCAACTCCGGTCATCCAACGCCGTTTAGAACCTTGCCTTGAAGAGCCCTCGTGGGGAATCCAGGGGGTGCCGGTGGAACTGGTAACCTTTATCAAACCACTAATCTAAGGATACAGGAGAAAACGCATATTCGCAAGGGGGCAAACCGATTTCCAACATCACGAGATTCGCCGGGTAGTATCACATATCCAGGCCGCCGCTGGCAATAATCACCTGACCGGTAACATAGTTCGAATCCTGCGAGGCCAGGAAGAGAGCCACCGGCGCGATGTCCTTTTCCGGGTCCCCCCAGCGCCCCAGCGGAACACGGGTGGCAAAGGTCTCTTTAAGCTCGTCGGGCATCAGGCTTGTCAGAGGGGTCAGGGCGAAAGGCGAGATGGCATTGACGCAAATGTTGTACCTGGCAAATTCCCTGGCGTTGGATTTGGTAAGCCCGATAATGCCGGCTTTGGCCGCGCTGTAGTTGGCCTGGCCGGGATTCCCCCTCAGCCCCGCCCCCGAGGTAAAATGAATGATTTTGCGGCAGAGAACCGGCTTCCCTTCTGCGAATTCGGCTTTGGCTCGATTGATCATATAGGCAACGGCGTACTTTGTACAGTAGAACGTGCCGTTGAGGCAGACATCGACGATTTCGTGGAAATCGTCTTCACTCATCTTCAGTATGGACATGTCCCGGTAATTGGCCGCGGTGTTGACCAGTATATCGAGGCCTCCAAAGGTGCGGACGCTGGCATTGACCATGCGTTTGACCTGGCGCACCTCGGTGACATCGGTGGGAATCTGAATGGCCTTTCCGCCAGCGTCTTTGATTGCTTTTATCACCTGCCGGGAGGCTTCCTCATTGATATCGGCCACCACCACCTTTGCCCCATGATGGGCAAAAAGCAAAGCGATGGCCCGCCCGATTCCGTATTCGGAACCGGCCCCGGTGATGATGGCAACTTTGTTGTGGAGTCGGCCGTTCATTCTTGATTTCACCCTCACACCGGATCAAGCCCGGGACAGGCTCTCTTAATCCTCTCCCCTCAAGAGAGGGCAGATTGGAAGGTAATACAATTCATTATGGAAAACCTCCCCCCGGCTTGCCGGAGAGAGGCCTGATTTTCTATTCAGCGTTTCCACTGACCCTGGTTCTAAGGCATCAAAGTATATAACTATTCTTTGGGCGGCTGGGCCGGGGCCGGATTGATAACCCCTTCTCCCAGCGTCTTGGGGAACAGTTCGGAGATCTCGTCGACCGTCCAGGTTTCGTGGGGAGCGAAGATGGTACTCTGCATCACCGGGGCGGGAGAATACAGGCTTATCTGCCGGTCGCGGCAGAAAAAGGTCTGCCCGTTGATATCGGCAGCCTCGTCGGTACACAGCCAGGTTATGAACGGGGTGAAATGCTCGGGGTCTTCCAGCAAATCCCCGACCCTGGCCGTGGTGCTGACATCCTTATCCTGCCTCTTGCCCTTGCTTTCCAGGACCTCCTGGGTCACAGTCAGCCGGCTGGCCGCTCCCGGGAAGATGGCATTACAGGTCACGTTGCGCCTGCCCAGATCGCGGGCAGTACATCGAGTCATTCCCAGAATACCGGTCTTGGCAGTGCCGTAGTTAACCTGGCCGGAGTTGCCAAGCGCAACCCGCGAGGACATGTTGATGATCCTGCCCCAGTACTGTTCCCGCATCAACTGGGCAGCCCGGCGGGAGCAGTAGAAATAGCCGTAAATGAAGACCTTCATCAGGTCGTCGAATTCCTCGTCACTCATCTTCCACAGCATGCGGTCGCGCAGAAAGCCGGCATTGTTGATGAGGATATCGACCTTGCCGAAATTATCGACGGCTGCATCGATGAGCCCTTCAGCCTGCTCCTTGATGGAGATATCGGCAGCCACCGGCACCGCCTTGCGGCCCAGCGATTCGACCTCAGCCACCACCTCTTTACACTTATCCACATTGCGGGCATTGACGATGACGTCCGCCCCTTCTTTCGCCATATCGATGGCAAGAGCCCGGCCGATCCCCATGCTGGAACCGGAAATGACGGCCACCCGGCCTTTCAGTCTTTCACCCATTTTAACTCCTTATGTATAATATCGATCACGCCAATGGCAGCGGGGCAGTTGTCAGTTGTCAGTTCCCCGCCTCCCCGCAAGCTGTAAGCTGACCCCTGATCGCTGACCCCTGACCGCTGACCCCTGTTACATCAACTGGCCGCCATCGACGTTGATTGCCTGCCCGGTGATATGGCGGGACAGGTCCGAAGCCAGGAAAGCCACCACGTTGGCCACTTCCTCCGGCTCCCCGATACGGCCAATGATGATTTCTTTACGTGATTTCTCCTTGGCTTCCTCGTCCATGGCAGCCACCATGCCGGTGGCAATCAGCCCCGGGGTAACGCAGTTGCAATTGATGTTTTTATTACCCAGTTCCCGGGCCATGGTCTTGGTGAAGGCGATGATGCCCCCCTTGGCGGCGGTGTAGTTGCTCTGCCCGAATTTGCCGCGCAATCCGTTGATGGAGCTCACGTTGACGATCTTGCCGTATTCCTTCTCCCGGAAAACGGGGACCGCAGCCCGGGCATAATTGAAGTACCCCTTGAGATTGACCTCAATCACCCGGTCCCACTGCTCCTCCGTCATCTTCCAGATGACGCCGTCCATATTTATGCCAGCGTTACAGACCAGGATATCGAGGGTCCCCAGCTTCTCGACCACCTCGTCGGTCATCTTCTGGGCATCGCTGAAACTGGCCACATCCGCCTGTACCGCCAACCCCTTGCACCCCATCTTCTCGATCTGGGCAACCACCTCATTGGCCGCATCGGCACTCTTGGAATAGTTGATAGCCACATTGGCTCCATAGCTGGCAAGTTTCAGAGCGATGGCGGCCCCGATCCCCCGACTTCCGCCGGTGACGATGGCGACCTTCCCGTCAAGTATCTTCCCGTAATCTCCCATTCTTAAGCCTCCTTCGACTGGTTGTCAGTTTATTGTCCCACAATCATGATGCTGACCACGTTGGCCTGGGGGACGCCCCCCATGTTGTGCGTCAGCCCGATCTTGGGGTCCTTGAGTTGTCTTTCCTGGGTTTGTGCTTTACCCTGAAGCTGCTTGTAGAGCTCGTACATCATGCGCAGGCCTGAGGCCCCGATGGGATGGCCGAAACACTTCAGTCCACCGTCCGGCTGGTTGGGGATCTGCCCGTCCAGGTCATAGAAACCCGCCTCGATATCCTCTTTGGCCCGGCCACGGGGCGAGATCTGCAGGTCTTCGTACTCGGTCAGCTCGGTAATGGAGAAGCAGTCGTGGGTCTCCATCAGGCTGACTTCCTCCCGGGGATTGGTGATTCCCGCTTCCTCGTATGCCTTCTGGCCTACCCGGTAGGTGGTCTCGATGTGGGCGTTGTCCCAGTTGTTGTACATCATCTCCTCGCCGGAGCTGATGCCTATCTGCAGGGCCTTCACGTAGATGGGGTCATCGCGGAAGTTTTTGGCCATATCCGCCCGGGTCACGATGGCGCAGGCAGCGCCGTCGCTGACGCCGCAGCAGTCGAACAGTCCCAGCGGCCAGGCGATGATGGGAGCCTTCATTATCTGTTCTATGCTCACCTCGTTGCGCAGGTGGGCCTTGGGGCTGTGCACCGCGTTCTTGTGGCTCTTCATGGAAATATGGGCCATGGCGTGTTTGCCCTCGTCCGGTTTCAGTCCGTACTGGGCAAAGTACTTGGTGGCCAGCATGGCAAACCCTCCCGGCGCCGTCCGGTTGGGATTGATGGAGCGGCTCTTGGTTCCCAAGAGAGTGAGAATGGCGCTCTGGGGCAATCCCCCGTAACCGCAGTCCTTGAGCTTCTCTACACCCATGGCCAGCGCGATGTCATAGGCCCCCGAAGCCACCGCGTAGCAGGCCGCCCGAAACGACTCGGAGCCGCTGGCACATGCATTCTCCACTCGTGTTACCGGGATGTAGGGCAGTTTCAGGGTCTGAGACATGAGCGCAGCGGTCTTGCCAGAATTTACCTCGTCGAAATAGTGGCCCATCCACGCCGCCTCGATGTCCTTCTTCTCGATACCGGCATCCTCGATGCATTCCTTGTAGGCTTCCACCATCAGATCCTCGGCGGCCTTGTCCCAGTGTTCACCAAATTTGGTGCAGCCCATGCCGATAATAGCAACTTTATTTCTGATTCCTTCAGCCATCCTGGCCTCCTTATTTTTCGGTGTTGATTAACTTCTGATGGGGACTATCTTCCAGAAGTATCCGCTCAATCCCCGCCACGTGTCATGATATTTCCTGCGGAAGGACATCTCCATAGGCATGCCGACTTCCAGGTCGTCGGCATCGCAATCGGTGATATCGAACCAGAATTTGCCCCCGCCTTCCCACTCGATTACCCCGTATATCTGGGGCGGGTTGAACGTGAAAGCAAGGTTGTCAGCGGTATAGGTGAACAGTTTCCCTTTCTTATCCGAAAAACGGTACCACTCCATCTCGTCAATCGCACCGCAATCGGGATTGACACAAACTCGCTGGAAGGGATACTGGGGCGTGCCGCAGGCCTTACATTTGGAGCCGCAAAGCGCCATGATTTCCTTACGCTCCCTCCATATCCTGGATACCTGCGTTGGGAAAGCGTCTAATTCCTCGCCCCGGATGCCGGTCTCGGCAGGCAGCACTTCGCGGAAGACAAGGTATTGATTGTAATTGGTGATTTCACACTTGTCGGCCAGCATATCGGCCACAGTTTGAGCCGGCTTATATGAGGTGATGGCATTGGTGGCCTCCAATAGCAGGGCATCGGCTCCGTTGCCATAACTGAGAACCATGATTTTATCCCCAGGTTTGGCTTCATCCAGCGCGGCGGCCAGCATCAGCGGTGACTGGGCATTGCCGCAGTCGCCCACGCCATCGAACAGCGATTCCTGAACCTGCTCGTCCCCCAGCTTGAGGGCCTTGGCTACGGACTTGGCGGCACGAGCATTGATAGAGGGAATAATTACCTTGGACAGTTCCCCTGTTTTCACCCCCGATCGATCGAGTAATCCAGTGGCCGCCTCGACCAGATGAGGTTTATAGCCTTCATCCGTAACCCAGCGGGACTCCCAGAAATGACCGAACTGATCCGAGTCTCCCCTCCAGTGCCCCATGAAGTCGTAAGAGACGGAATAAGATCCTATAAGCTCGGCAATTACACCTTCATTTCCGATGAGGAAAGCGGTGGCGGCGTCCCCGAAATTCTGCTCATCCAGGCTGCCGGGTTTACCCACCCGGCAGTCGGCAGCACATGCCATGATGGTACCAATTGAACCTGCCTTGACGGCATCGTGGGCAGCCAGCAGAGCGGCGGTCCCGACCTTGGTGGAGCCGGAGAAATCGGCCGAGCGGATATTCTCGCGCAGGTCCATAGCTATGGCCGCTGTCCCGGCCGCCTGCCTCTCTACACTGGGAGAAGTGGCAGTGGCCAGATAAATGCCTTCTACCTTTTCCCGCTCGATTCCCTCCAGGCAGCGGACGCCGGCCGCGACTGTCATGGTGACACTATCCTCGTCAAAATTACCCGTTGCTTTCTCGCCCTTGACATTGGTGGCCGAATCCAGCCAACCCATTGCTGCAAATATGGTCTTGCGATTGATGCGGTAATATGGGATATATGCTCCGTAAGAAGTGATTCCTGCCATTTGACCCCCTGCTTGTTGTAAGATTCAAAACTAAAGGGCCCAAATCTGAGCCCCTGCATCTTGCCGGTATCGTTTTCGGGCACCAAATACTCATTATACCCTATTTGGCTTTCGGGGGACAATACTGCGAATTCCATCATATAAAATCTAACCGAAGTAGAAACAGTCCAATCATAAAAAACCTAACCGAAGAAGGGGAGTGATGATAGGCTGGTCAAAGT
>JAWOBB010000057.1:0-44454 GCA_046498265.1 Dehalococcoidia bacterium
GATTCCTTCTTGATGGAGACCTGCCGGTCAATCCCGACGGCGGGCTGAAGTCGTTCGGCCACCCCATCGGTGCCAGCGGCATTCGCATGGTTTATGAGGCCTACAAACAGATTCAGGGTAAAGCTGACAAACCCCAGCGCCAGCTGAAAAACGTCGATATGGCACTGGTCCAGTGCCAGGGCGGCGTCCCCGGCACCTTCCAGGCCAACGTTCAGCTCTTCGGTTCACCGGATACCAGGACGAAAGCAAAGAAGTAAATCCACTATTGGAATCTTGAAAGGCCCTTGCTTATCACAAGCAAGGGCCTTTTATTTTAGCTGCAGGGGCACGGCATGCCGTGCCCGAAATTTCACTCTCCCTTTGAGCCTCTCCCTCGATTGAGAGGAGTTTTATGTTGGTCCCCTGACATACGCTTTCTCAGAGTGGTATTGACAGATAGTATCAATAGTGATACTATACAATTCGTGGCGGATGTCGATGAAATCCTGACCCGGATGAGGCGCAGTCCCCGGAACATCCGCTTCAGCGATCTATGCAAAGTCTGCGATTTCTATTTCGGTGAGCCGCGAAGGACCGGGGGCAGCCACCGGGTGTACCGGATGCCCTGGGCTGGCGACCCTCGCATCAATATCCAGAAGGAAGGTGATAAGGCCAAAATTTATCAGGTAAGACATGCCCTGAAAGCTATTGAAAGGCTGGAGGTGGAACGTGGCAAGAATGAATGAGCATTACACTTATCGAATAAGCTGGTCCGAGGAGGATGGGGAGTATGTCGGCCGGTGTACCGAGTTTCCCAGCCTCAGCTGGTTGGCCGGGACGCAGGAGGGGGCCTTTAAGGGGATTCGGCAACTGGTTGCTGAGGTAGTGGAGGATATGCAGGCCAACAATGAAATCCCTCCCCAGCCATTGGCCTTAAAATCCTACAGTGGTAAGTTCATGGTGCGGATTCCCCCGGAAATCCACCGTGAGCTTGCCATCGAAGCAGCCGAGGCAGGTGTCAGCTTGAATCGACTTGTCAGCCTGAAGGTGAGTCAGCAAACTCATTAGACGGGAGCAGGGGCACGGCATGCCGTGCCCCCTATCTCAGTCCGCAAATCCGGTAAACCTGCTCGAGATCCAGGCTCTCGCGCACCAGCGCGGCCAGCTTATCGTACTGTTCCTCCTTGGAGGGAAGCCGGGACCGGTCAGTTGCCCGGTAACCCGGTTTTATATTCTCCAGCAAAGCATGGCGGAAGCTGTCATTATCGAACAGCCCGTGCAGGTAGCTCCCGAAGACCGTGCCCTCGGGATTTACAGCACCATCAAGATGGTCGTTTTCCTCCCCGGACCGCTGCACGATTCGAAAGGCGGAATTAGATTCGCCAAGTTGTGTCTGCCCCATGTGAATTTCGTAGCCGGTCAGGCTTTGGCCCCCCAAACCGGCGAGTATACCGTCGCCATTAACTACTTGGGCCTGGACCTGATGAGTGGTCTTATCTCCCTCAAATAACGTATGAATATCCAGCAAGCCGAGCCCCTCGATATACTTCTGTTCAGATTCCACCCCCTGCGGGTCCTCAATCGACTTGCCCAGCATCTGAAAACCGCCGCAGACACCGATCACCCGGGTCCCTTCCCGTGCTTTGCTCACAATTTCGTCCGCCAGGCCGATATCCCTGATGTGATTCAAATCGGAAACGGTGCTCTTGCTCCCCGGGACGATGATGAGGTCCGGGCTTCCGAGTTGCCACGGTGCATTGATATAACGAACCCGAACACCTGCCTCCTGCTGCAGCGGCTCGAAATCGGTGGAGTTGGAGATACGTGGCAAATGAATAACGGCGATATCGAGCAGGTCCTCGCCCTCCCGGTCGAGCCGGTGAACTGAATCCTCCTCGTTGACGATAATGTCGTGGTAGTAGGGCACCACCCCGAGGACAGGGACGCCCGTGCGCTCCTCTAGCATATCGAGCCCTGGTCTCAGTATCTCGATATCCCCCCGGAACTTGTTGATGATGAAACCTTTGACCAGTGCCCGCTCTTCCTCCTGGAGCAATACCTGAGTGCCCACCAGCTGGGCAAAAACCCCGCCTTTATCGATATCGCCCACCATCAGCACCGGCGATTCGGCCAGCTTCGCAATCGTCATATTCACGATCTCAAACCGCCGCAGGTTAATCTCGGCCGGGCTGCCCGCCCCCTCGATAATCACCGCATCGTACTGAGAACGCAACCGCTCGAGCGAGGATTCGATGACGGGCAGGAGCTGAGGGGTATATTTGTAGTAATCGTAGGCGCTGACCGTCTTCCAGGGTTTGCCCATGACCACCACCTGCGATCTGGCATCGGCTTCAGGCTTGATGAGAACCGGGTTCATATCCACGTGGGGCTCGAGCCCCGCCGCCTCCGCCTGAACCACCTGGGCCCGGCCCATCTCGTCGCCTTCCCTGGTGACGAAGGAATTGAGAGCCATGTTCTGCGATTTGAAGGGAACCGCACGGAAACCATCCTGGTACATGATGCGGCACAGGGCGGCCACCATGACGCTCTTGCCCACCGAGGAGCCAGTGCCCTGAATCATCAATGTTCGGCAATTCATGTTATTCGTCCCACCGCCGAGGACGCTAAGTTCGCAGAGGCTACTTAACCTTCACCGGAATGCCGGAAAACATGAAATAGACCTCATCGGCATGGGAGGCCACCAGCTGATTGGCCTTACCCAGCAGGTCTCGGTAAATGCGTCCCACCTCGTTATCGGGAACCAGTCCGAGACCAACCTCATTGGAAACGATTATAAATGTTGCTGTTGATGCTTTCATTAGCTCAATCAGCCCATTAATCTCGGTAATGACGTTTTTTTCTGCCGTTTGCTCGTCGATTTGCACCGATCCAGAGAAACCCCTCGATTGGCCCAGAATAATGTTGGAAGTCAGCAGTGTGAGGCAATCTACAAGGACTACATCTTGCTTACCAAAATGTTGCTTGATCTCGGCTGCCAAATCAACCGGCGCCTCCAGGGTATCCCACCGATGTGAGCGTTCCTCCTGATGCCGGATGATACGCGCCTGCATATCCGGATTCAGTGGTTCAGCTGTAGCCACAAAGAGTACCTTTTCGCCCGAGCTGGCCGCCAGTTCCTGGGCAAACCGGCTTTTGCCGCTGCGCGCGCCCCCGGAAATGAAAACACATTTCTTACTCATAATCGAATCGTAGATGCCCGCTAGACAAACATAGCCGGAGAGGTATGATTCAATCCATATTATCGGGCATAGATAATCATCCCACATCTTAACTCAAAAAAGCAATTCTATTAAAGCAGCGACGAAATATGGTATGTAAGTGATACCTGAACCAAGCAGCCGATTTGCTCAGTTTACACTTTGGAGGTGAATTTGCTATACTCTAGAGTTGGTGATTCCTCCATTTCCGAAATAAGGGGAAATAACTGGTATCTCGGGAGTTATGAATGGCTGATACGATCGAGTCCTTTGTGACCAAGCTTAAATCCGAGGGAGTTGAGGAGGGCAGGCGTCAGGCTGAGCAGTTGAGGGCCGATGCGGAAAAACGGGCCGAGCAGATAGTGGCTGAGGCCAGGAACCAGGCGGAAAAAATCATTGCCGATGCCAAGGCCGAAGCCGACGGTATTGTCACCCGCGGTAAGACGGAGCTGGAACTGGCCGCGCGCGATGCCACCCTGAAACTGCGCGAATCGCTGGAAAAATCCCTGGAAAAGGTGCTGGCCGGCGGCGTCGAGGAAAAACTGGAAGATACGGAATTTCTCAAGCAGCTTATCGAGCTCATAGTCAAGCAGTACCTTTATTCCGATGAGAGCGGTACAGAGGTAATTACCGTGAGCGTGCCTGCTGAAAAGCGCCAGCAGCTCACCGACTGGTTGTTCGGCAAGATTCGTGCCGAATCCGGCGACTCCATGGCCAGCCTGGACATCAAGGACAAGCTGCGCCAGGCCGGGTTCGAGGTCAGTTTCCACGGCGCCACCATTGAGGTTACCCGGGATTCAGTGGTAGAGGTCCTCATGCAGCTTGTCGGCCCCGGCCTTCGCGATATCCTCGGTCAGGTGAAGGAGGAAAACTAGGATTTCTCCATGGCGGGGGACAGTTACTTCCTGCTGACTTCCCTCCCGACCCCGGGTGAACTGGGATCGTCTCTCCCTGTCTACCCGCCGGAACTGTTAAGGCGTGTGGCTGAGGCCGAAGGGAACACCACCCTGATCGAAGTTTTGTTCCTCAGCGACGACCTGCTCCAGCGTCAGGCCTTCCTGGCAGGGGAAATCCAGGAGGCTGAACCGGCGGCATTAACGGAGGCCCAGATACGCAACGAAGAGGCTCTGCCCGAGTTCCTCCAGAGTTCCGCCGAAGAACGCCCGGGCACTTTTATGCAGGACAGCTTATGGGAAAGCTATTTTCGCTATGCCGCCTCGGTGGCCGAAAGTCTTGGCAGCGAGTTCCTGCAAAAGTGGGTCAGGTACGAAGTGACCCTGCGCAATGCGCTGGCTACCAGCCGGGCCAAAGCCCTCAATCTTGACCCTCAGGCCTACCTGGTAGCTCCCGAGCTTGGAGGGGAAGGGGATTTTTCCAGCCTGATAAGCGAATGGTCAGCGGCCCCGGACCCATTGGCCGGCTTACGGGTCCTTGACCAGGCAAGGTGGTGGTGGCTCGATGAGAACGACGGGTGGTTTACCTTCTCAGACGATGAGGTGGCTGCCTACGCCGCCAGGTTGATGTTGCTGAAGAGATGGAAACGCCTCAGCGAGGAGACATCTGAAGCAAGAGCCGGATGAACCCTTATTGATTTCGTGGAGATGAACTGGTGAACGGAAAGATTTTAGCTGTTTATGGAAACCTGGTGATTGCTCATACCAATGGCAGTGTGGTACAGAATTCGGTGGGCTATTGCATTCGAGGCGACGGCACCCGGCTGCTCAGTGAGGTAATTCGCGTCCGGGGTGAACTGGCCGACCTGCAGGTTTTCGAGGAAACCCGCGGCCTCAAGCACGGGGACGAGGTGGAATTCCACGAGGAAATGCTCTCGGTTACCCTTGGCCCCGGCCTGCTGGGGCAAATCTACGACGGTTTGCAGAACCCCCTTAGGGGTATAGCCGAGCAACTCGGGTTTTTCCTTAAATCCGGGGTTTATCTGCCCGGTCTTTCAACAGATATAGAATGGGATTTCACCCCCAAAGCCAGTCCGGGAGACAGGGTGAGTGCGGCAGATACTTTGGGGACCGTTCCGGAGGGGATATTCGAACACCGCATCATGGTGCCTTTTTCGCTGGCGGGCTCCTTTACCGTTGAGAGCGTAGCGCCGTCAGGGAAATATACGGTAGATAAGGAGATCGCCGTGCTCAAGGACGAATCGGGCCAGACTCATTCCGTCACCATGCAGCAGCGCTGGCCGGTGAAGGTCCCTCTTAACGTATCCAGGGAGCGCCTGATGCCGGTTGAGCCCCTGATAACCAAGATACGCATCATCGATACCATGTTCCCCGTCGTTCGGGGAGGAACATACTGCATTCCAGGTCCCTTCGGGGCTGGCAAGACGGTTCTGCAACAGATTACTTCCCGCCATGCCGACGTTGACGTGGTAATCATCGCCGCCTGCGGCGAACGGGCCGGTGAGGTGGTGGAGACCATCCGCGAATTCCCGGAACTCACCGACCCGCGAACGGGGCGCTCGCTCATGGAACGGACCATCATCATCTGCAACACCTCAGCCATGCCGGTGGCCGCCAGGGAGTCATCCGTCTACACGGCCGCTACTTTGGGCGAATATTACCGGCAAATGGGCCTTAACGTGCTGCTGCTGGCCGATTCCACCTCCCGCTGGGCCCAGGCGATGCGCGAGGTTTCGGGACGGCTGGAAGAGATTCCGGGAGAAGAGGCCTACCCGGCTTACCTGGAAAGCCGCATTGCCAGCTTTTACGAACGGGCCGGCGAGGTGGTACTCAACGATGGCTCGAGAGCAGCGCTCACCATCGGGGGCACGGTCAGCCCCGCCGGCGGTAACTTCGAGGAACCGGTTACTCAGGGAACCCTGAAGGTGGTGGGGGCTTTCCACGGTCTTTCCCGGGCCAGGAGCGATGCCCGCCGCTACCCGGCGATAGACCCGCTGGATTCCTGGAGCAAATACACCGGGGTTATCGATCCGGGAAAACTCACCAAGGTGCAAGACCTGCTGCAGCGGGGCAACGAGGTCAAGCAGATGATGACGGTGGTGGGTGAAGAGGGTACCTCGGTAGAGGACTTCACCACCATGCTCAAATCGGAATTTTTCGACAGCATTTATTTGCAGCAGAACGCCTATGACGATATCGACGGGGCCAGCACGGCCGAGCGCCAGAAGTTCGCCTTCGACAAGGTGCTCGAGCTCATCGATACCGACTTCGAATTCGCCGACAAGGACACCGCCCGGCGCATGATGTTCCGGGCAACCGACATCTATCGAAACTGGAATTATGCCGCTTTCGAGAGCGACGAATTCAAGCAGCTACTCGGCCAGATCGATGATTTCATTAGCACGAAGGGGCAAAGACAGGAATGAGAAAATATTTCGACGAAATCACCAGGATAGCGGGAAACGTGGTCACTGTGAATGCTTCCGGGATCGGCTATGACGAACTGGCCGTTATCACCACCTCGCAGAAGACCTCGCTGGCCCAGGTAATTCATATCGAAGCCGACCATGTCAGTCTGCAGGTCTTCGGGGGAACCAGCGGCATTTCCACCGGCGACCGCATCCGGTTCTTAGGGCATCCCATGCAGGTTCCCTACAGCCACGACCTGCTGGGCCGGATATTCAACGGTTCCGGCCATCCGCGGGATAACCGCCCGCCGGTGCAGGCCGACCCCGTAGAGTTGGGCTCGCCGCCGGTGAACCCGGTTAAGCGGAGAATGCCCGATAAGATGGTCCATACCGGAATCCCCATGATCGATGTTTTCAATTCCCTGGTGGAATCGCAGAAGTTGCCCATTTTCTCGGTGGCAGGAGAACCCTATAACGAGCTGCTGGCCCGGGTCGGATTGCAGGCTGAGGCCGAGGTGATCATCCTGGGAGGCATCGGCCTGCGGCATGACGACTATCTCAAGTTCCGCAACGCCTTTGAGGAAGGCGGGGTGCTGGGCCGCACCATCATGTTCGTGCACACCGCCGCCGACCCCGTTGTTGAGGGGTTGCTGGTGCCCGACATGTGCCTGGCCGTCGGGGAACAGTTTGCGCTCGAGGGCAACCGGGTGCTGGTGCTGCTTACCGATATGACGGCCTTCTCCGATGCCTTGAAGGAGATTGCCATTATCATGGAGCAGATCCCTTCAAATCGCGGCTATCCGGGTGATCTCTATACTCAGCTTGCCCGCCGCTACGAGAAAGCAGTCGATTTCGAAGGGGCCGGCTCGTTGACGGTGCTGGCCTGCACCACCATGCCGGGCGATGACGTCACCCATCCGGTGCCGGACAACACGGGATACATTACCGAGGGCCAGTTTTATCTGCGCAACGGCCGCATCGAGCCATTCGGCTCGCTCTCCCGTCTCAAGCAGCAGGTCAATGGCGACACCCGGGACGACCACCGGGCCATAATGGACGGGTGCCTGCAGCTTTATGCCCAGTGCCGGGAGAGCCGCGAAAAGCGGGACATGGGCTTCGAGATGAGTCGATGGGACGAGGCGCTGCTCAAGTATGGTGACCTCTTTGAGGAAAGGATCATGTCGCTTTCGGTCAACATCCCGCTCTTCGAGGCCCTCGACCGCTGCTGGTCTCTGCTGGCCGAATGCTTCGAACCGGAGGAAACCGGTATCCGCCGGGCCATACTGGAAAGGCACTGGCCGAAGGAGCTGGCCGCAGCTTGATGTGATTTCCCCTTTTTCTCATGTGGGGGTAGGGAAGGGGAAGCTGACAGCTGACATCTGAAAACTGATAGCTGAAAACTGATCGACATGGCTGCAAAAATCAAATACACCCGCCCGGAACTCAAGAGGCAGCGGGATATGCTGGGTCGTTTCGAGCGCTATTTGCCGATGCTGAAGCTCAAGCAGCAGCAGCTTCAGGTAACCATTCAGGGAATCGAGAGGCAATTGCGCGAGATTCAGCAGGCAAAGGAAGCGGCCAGGGAAAAGTTCGCCGGCTACAGCACCGTTCTTAACGATGTCGCCGGAGTAAACGTTCGCGGACTGGCCGAATGCGAAGAGATAAAGACTTCTTCCGGGAACATCGCAGGGGTGCAGATTCCTATATTCGAGGAGGCCGTTTTCCCGCAGGCGTTCTACAGCCTGTTTTCCACCCCGGCGTGGGTGGATACTGCGCTGGCCGACCTGCGCCGGATAAGCGATATAGAGGCCCGGGAGGAGGTCTTGGAGCGCCAGCACGAGCTGCTGGGCCGGGAACTGACCAAAATCGTCCAGCGAGTCAATTTATTTGAAAAGGTGAAAATCCCTGAGGCTAAGGAGAATATTCGCCGGATTCGAATTCAACTGGGTGATGAGATGACCTCCGCCGTCGGCAGGGCCAAGATTGCCAAGAACAAACTGGCGGAGGTACAATCTCAGGCCGATTAGCCTGGGTTTTAAATATAGAGCCATCAAATGATCGTCAAGATGAATAAGGCCCAGATTGTGGTCCGGGAGGAGGACCGCGAGAGGTTGCTGGACAGGCTCGGTGACCTTGGGGTAGTTCACATTACCCCCATCAATCCTTCCGAAGCCGTAGCCGATGAAAAGACCGCCTCGCTGCTGGACAGCACACGGCGCGCCGTCCAGATTCTTTCCAGAATAGAACCGGCCGGCTCAAAGCCCGAAATTGGGGTACAGGAAGCAATAGAGGAAGTTCTGACCCTCGAACACAGGCAGATAGAGATGGATAATCGCCTCTCCACACTTCATCGCCAGCTTGAGCAACAGGGGCTGTGGGGTGACCTGAAGCTTGCCGACCTCGAAGAGCTTAAATCGATGGGAGTTGAACCTCTCTTCTACCTCGTGCCTTCGGCTGGTATCGGACAGTTCCAGGGGGAACTGGTAAGTGTCGCCGGGTATGCAGACGATGGGAAAGCTGTTGTGGCTGTAATCGACCGCTCCGGGCAGGGACAGGTGCCGGAAGAGGCCGAATTACTGCCCCTCCCCTCGAAGGACAATCCTTCCATACGTAAGGAAGCCGCCGACATCGAAGCCGAGCGCTTAAGCACATCCGAGCGGCTGGCCCGGCTGGCCCACCTGCTTCCGGAACTCAAACAATGGCAGGCTCAACTGGAGGAGAAAACGCGCTTCAGTATCGCCCTCAACAGCGGGCTGAAGGATGAAGAACTCTTTGCCATCCAGGGCTGGGTTCCCGCTGACCAGTGCGAAACCCTTTCCAGCGACCTTGAGGCCGAAGGCATAGCCGCCGGCATTCGACTGCTCGATCCGGAAGAGGAGGAACTGCCCCCTACACTCATCAAGTATCCACCGATGACCGGTCCCATCAAAAGCCTGTTCGATATGCTGGGGACCACCCCCGGTTACCGGGAATTCGATATCTCCGTGTTCTTCATGATTACCATGCCGGTCTTTGCCGCCATGCTCAACGGCGATGCCGGCTATGGTATCGTGCTGCTGCTGCCCGCCATCTTCATCCGTCAGAAGGTGGAAAACAAGCTGGGTAAAGAAGGCATGCGTTTGCTCATAATCTTCGGCGTGGCCACGGTAATCTGGGGACTGCTGAACGGCAATATATTCGGAGTCAAGCCGGATGCCCTTGCCAGCATTGCTCCCCTCGAAAGGGGAACCGAAGAAGCCTCCCGCAACGTGCTGATTGCCATAAGCTTCCTTATTGGTTGTGCCCATCTGGTCACAGCCCACTTGCGCCGCATCCTGGCCATTTTCCCGGATATGCGTTTCCTGGCCGAGACCGGCTGGATTATCGTGCTGCTGGGAATACTGGGATTGATCTGGGCCATGTTCCCCTTCTTCGATTTGCCGGTTGAGAGCTCGGCCATCATCATAGTGGTTGCCGCCGGGATGACTTTAGTCGTCCTGTTCAGTGCCCCCTATTCCAATCCCCTCAAACGCATAGGGGTGGGATTCGCCTCCTCGCTGCTGCCGCTGATTAGCAGCTTCGGCGACACCATGAGTTACATCCGGCTGGTGGCGGTCGGCCTGGCAAGCTATTACATAGCGGTGGCCTTCAACGACCTCGGCTCGATGATAGCCGGCCCGGCCACCTGGGCCGCCGCCGCCCCTGTTCTCCTGTTCGGGCATGCCCTTAACCTGATTCTAATCATAATCGCCATTTTCGCCCACGGCGTGCGTTTGAATATGCTGGAATTCTCCAGCCACTGCAGCGTGGAATGGTCCGGTTACGAATTTACGCCGTTTGCCAAAACTAAAGTCTGAGGAGAGTGATTTATGGATACTTCGATAATGATGGGACAGATGGGAGTGGGCCTGGTCCTGGGCCTGGCCACTATCGGGAGCGCCCTCGGCATCGGCGCCGTCGGCAGGGCGGCGGCGGGGGCGTGGACCAAGGAAGCCAAAGCCGGGATACCCCTTAAATTCACCTACATTATTCTGGCGGGCATGCCCCTGTCGCAGACGATTTATGCCTTCGTCATGATGTTCATCGTGCTTCAGCCCGAGGTGATAGGCAGTGAATCCACCGTGTTGACGGAATTAATCGGGATTCACGGCGGCACCTACTTCGGAATCGGGTTGGGATGCGGGCTCTCGGAGTTGTTCAGCGCCTGGATGCAGGGCACCATCGGTGCATCGGCAGTCCGGGCCCTTTCGGAGGCCGAAGGCAAAGGGCTGGCCAATATGATTATCATGATGGGTATTTGTGAGACCGTCGGCCTGTTCGGGTTCGTTTTCCTGCTGCTGGTGGCACCTTAAGCGACCGGCCCGGCTGGTAATCTTTGGCCCAAACCACTACGATTCACAGACAGAAAACGAAGGAAGCCTCTTCAGGGAGGCTTCCTTGTTATCTATGGTGGTGAATCACGCAAGGTTTCCTCTACCAGAAAGCGAAACCCTGCTCGAGTTCCTCCGGGGTTGCTTCCCGGACATCGATAATGGTGATATCGAAGTTCAACGTCAGGCCGGCCAGGGGATGATTGCCATCGACAGTCACATTTTCATCGTCCATGCGAATAATTGTCATTAATCTGGTTTCATCCTTGTAGCGGGCTTCAAGCATCATCCCTTCATAGAGCATTTCCATCCCGGCGAACCGGTCCCTGGGGATATCCTGGACTAAGGATTCGTCACGCACTCCGTATCCCTGCGCGGGTGGAACCGTTACGTTAAAGGTCTCGCCAGGGGATTTGCCCTCCATCGCCGATTCCAGCCCGGGAATCAGATGCCCGTTTCCGTGAAGATACGGGTAAGGGCCGGATTCCTCGGAACTGTCCAGGATTTCTCCGGTTTCGTCGGTCACTTTAAATTCGTAGGTGGCTATCCTGTTTACGGCGATTTGCATGGCTATCGAATTCTCATTTTAGAATCTATCCTTTGTACTTCCGGGAACTGAAGGGCGATTTCCCGGCACTTATCTGCCTCGCTTACACTGGGCACTTCACCTTTGAATGTGACCAGCCCCTCAGAAGTTTCTACTTCGATATGATCATCCGAAATATCCGGGTCGAGCGCGATTCTGGCCCTTATCCTGTTGGCCAGTACCATGTCATCCAGGATTTTCTGATATTGAGGAGTAGTTTTGAAGCCAATCCGGGCCAGGGTGATAATGGTCTGGCCTGCATCGGGGATGCCGATTCTCTCCAGATTGAGGGCAAGGTCATACAATGAGAGGTCGTTTCTATCGAAACCGTAAACCGAACTGCACCACTTTTCCCTTTCCTCATCGATTTGATGGATGTGCTGGATTGCCGCTTTCCTGCCGATGCCCTCTCTTCCCATAGTAAGTTTAATGCGGTATTCCATGTTAGCCAGTATCTTGACTCTCAAATGGTGGGGGACCCCCTGGATGAGGAGGTGCCCCCCGTATCCATAATAAACCACATTGTCACTCTGGACTGCCTCTGTCATAGCGGAGGTTATGGATGCCAGATAATGGATTCTTTTCAGACCGAGCCTCTCGAGAAGGCCCGGTTTATGCATCAGGGCATTTTCCAGGTTCTTTTCGGATACGCCGAACTCGCCGGCGGCGATGGCAAAAAGCTCTTCGTGAGACATGAGGCGGTAGCCCAATTCACCGGCAAGGTACTCCGCCAGCTCCCTCCCCCCGCTGTAAGTACCCCTGGAGATGGTTATAATCGCCATAATAACCTCCTGAATGTGCATTTGTTTGCCGCGGGATATCCCCCCGGCATATTTACTCCGGCAAAGGCGTAAGCCCGATCATGCAGACTATTATTACCGCCGCGGTGATAATAGCCATCATGGCAAATACAGGCCGCCTCCGCTTGAACAGGACCAGCGCCGATACGATCAGCGCGGGAACGCCGCTGAAAACCCCGATGCCTATCCCCAGCGTGGCCAGTCCATCGCCCTTATCCAGATGGGATAAGTACCAGTGATCAAGCGGCCTATCCTCCGTATCGGGGAACGCTACCCATTCAGGATCGCCTTCTACAGAATCACCACGGAAGGGAGGCACCTCCACCTCGGCTTCCTCTGCCGGCAGATCGAATGCGTAGATGGCTGGCGTGCTGATATTTCCCCAGACCTGATCTTGATTGGTAGCCCCGAAGATCAATTCCCGCTTCCCGTCATCGTTGATGTCGTAGAGCTTGACCACATGTACATGTCCCGGGTTCCAGTATCGGGTTATTATTTTTCCGCTCTGCTCGACTACACAGACTTGCCCGGGATATGACTGATTATGGTTGGCAATCAGGAGCACTTCGCTCTCAGGGTCACTATCGGCATTGCCTGCCACATGTCCCGAAATCGTATAATCGCCCTCTTCCCCGTAGGGGTTGCTCTCTGTTGCCACCGAGCCCTGCCCGATTGTATGGCTATTGGCATCCTTGATAACGAAATCGGGCCCCGTATATTCGACGGTCAGCCCCGATTTTTGCTGTGCTTGCCCGGCGTTTCCGGTTTCCAAGGCGGCATGACTCTCGATTGTCTCCTCCACCTTCCCGTCCTCGAGGTTCAGGATATAGCCGGTGCCGGTGCCGTCGCTTTCTGTGCTGACAATCAGGGAATCGCCTTCAATGGCAATATATTGAATTCCCGAATCAATGCCTTCTTTTACGTTCGCATGCCACACACCTTCCGTATCACGTCCATCCCATATCGAGGAAATCCAGGCGGAAGGGGAGGCGGAATTGTTTTCCGTTACGATGCCGAAGGCCATTCCCCCTACGGCGACCAGGGTGCCGATTATGGTTACCCAGTAGAGGAACCACCCGAATATCAGCCCCTCTCGTGAAATGGCCGGCCTTTGCTCATTCTCCATGTTCATTTCCTATATAGGTATGTCTATATGGGCAAACCCTTCAATCCCTTTGAGGATGAGTTTAACCGAAGTGACTATCAGAATCACGATAAGCAGGTTGCGGACAAAAGAGGCCCTTACTTTTATCAGGATATGAGCTCCGATGATCCCGCCAACCACCTGTCCCGCCATCCAGGGTACGGCGAAAATGCCGATGAGAGCACCATAGAGAATGTAAGGCCAGATGGCACTGGCCCCCTCGATTCCCAGCAGGACCCCGCTGCAGGCAGCCGAAACCTTGAGCGGTGCAGCCATGACCAGGTTCAGAACGGGCACCATGGCCCATCCCCCTCCCAGTCCAAAAAAGCCTCCAATAATGCCGACGAAGAAAAACAGCAGGAAGCCGGGAATGGCACGGGTAAGCTGATAGGAGACCGGCTTATGAAGGCTTTCCTCCCAATAATAACCGCCAAGGCCCAGCTTTTTTGACAGCCTGTCAATAGAGCCTGGCTCGGGAAATTCCGTTTTGGCACCGCCGGTTATAAAGAGGAAGCAGACGAATCCAATGATGATTCCCAGCAGCAGGCGTACCAGCGCATCGCCGGTGGAGCCAAGCATCTGGTCCCCGTAAACGGCCAGCATCCCCCCGGCCATCGCCCCGATGGTTATGGGTACACCACAATACAATACCACCTTTATATTTGCCAGGCCCTTTTTGAAGAACAGGCCGCCGGAAACCAGGCCGCTGAACATGGCCACTACCAGGCCGGTTGCCCTGATTATCATGGTGTCGATGGAGGTGAAACCCATCATGATGGGGGTGAAAATCACCCCGCCGCCAACCCCCACAATCGGGGCCAGAATGGCGATTAAAGTGCTTATAAGAAAGGAGCCCAGGAGAATCCAGAAAATCGAGGCTGCACTCAGTACTTCCGTGTCGTTGATAGTAGAAAACACGGCCATGATGATATAGGCCGCAATGATAACAAGGATGAGGATGATAAGTTCCGGAATACTGCTGACTATTGGTCGCAATCTGCCCATGATATGATTCGTTTCGGGGCTATCTTCCCCTTATCCCGTGTTTAACTGCATTCTATCATTGCCGACGTGATAAGAGAAGCTGCGCGGCCAAAATTGGTGGGTCTCTGTCGATTATTAAATCGGCAATCAAAAGAGGAGATATCCTTTTGAACAGGTGGATCGCCACGGCGTCCTTAGCACGCCTCGCGATGAGATACCATATTTAAATATGACATGTCATTTGAGGCCTCCGAGCCGGAATCCACTTCTCTTCCGCACATCTGGATTCCCACCTTCGCGGGAATGACATAGCAGGGAGGGCTGGATTGTACGCCGGAGTCTATCCCGTACCCGATACGGGGCGGTAATGATATTAGTGGGCAATTTGTCTCTTATTTAATTGCCGTATTAATAATTGAGCAGCCAGGCAGGATCCTGTTACAATAATTAAGTGATATCAGGAGGCAAAAATGAATGAAGATAAATTCAGGCTGGACGGTAAGGTAGCCGTCATCACCGGCTCGGGAAAGGGCATCGGCCGGGCGATTGGCATGACCTTCGCCGATGCGGGGGCAAATGTCGTTTTCTCGGCACGAACGGAGGCGGACATCCAGGCAAATGCCGAAGAGGCCAGCAGGCTGGGGGGGAAGGCACTGGCAGTTCCTTGTGATGTTATGAAAGATGAGCAGTTACAGGCACTGGCTGACAAGACCCTGGAGGCTTTCGGCAAAATAGATATCGTAGTCAACGTGGCCGGCGGAGCCCTGCCCAACCAGATCGAGAGCACCCCCCGCGAGCAGTTGAATGAGGCCTTCGATTTCAACGTTGCCTCGGCCTTCAGCTTTACCCGAATCTGCCTCGAGCATCTGCGCCAATCTCAGGGTTGTGTGATAAATATCAGTTCGGCCGCCGGCAGAGTAATCCAGCGCAATTTCAGCGTTTACGGTACCGTGAAGGCCGGTTTGAGCTATATGACGAAGATGATGGCCCAGGATCTGGCCCCGGACGTAAGGGTCAACGCCATCGCGCCGGGGGGTATTATGACCGATGCGCTGAAGATGTTCCTGGATGAGGCCATGCTCCAGAAGATGCAAGATCTCACCCCGATGAAACGGCTGGGAGACGCCGAGGATATCGCCCTGGCCGCCCTGTTTCTGGCCTCGCCGGCCTCAGCCTGGGTAACCGGCAAGGTGCTGGAGATCGACGGCGGCATGGAAGCGACCAATATGCCGTTTTGAGGGGGTCAGGGAACTATTCCACCGCGATCATCACATTGGAAGCCTTGACCACCGCATGGACTTCCCTGCCGGGAGCCAGTTCCAGGGCCTCGGCGGAATGTTTGCTGATGATCGAGACAACTTCCTGCCCGCCGGGCAGTTCCAGGATTATTTCGGAACTGACCATTCCTGTGGTGACCTCTTTAACCGTGGCCTTTAGAAGGTTGCGCGCCGAGAGTTTCATAATTCACCTCCCCCTGAGTGCTCCAAGCATACCACATTAAGCTTGCACACTCAACTATCAATCGATATCAGCCCGCGGCGAATGGCATACTTGATCAGCTCCGTTCGGCTGTGGATATCCAGCTTCTGCATTATCTTTTCCCGATGCCCCAGCACCGTTTTTACGCTGATGAACAACTGGTCGGCGATCTCCCGGTTGGAAAACCCCTCCGCCACCAGCTTGAGCACCTCGCGCTCCCGCTCGGTGAGGCTGTCGAACGGGTCTTCATCGACCCGCTGGACGTAATCCATCACCACCCACTTGGCCATCGAGGGATGAATAAACGAATCGCCCTGGTCAACCGACCGAATGGCCGAAACCAGTTCCGCCGGCCCCGCCTTTTTGGGAACAATACCCGCCGCCCCCGCCTTGATAGCGGAAAGGGCATATTCTTTATTATCGTACTGGGTGAGGATAATCACCCGGGTTTGCGGGTTCGATTTGACAATCCGTCGAGTAGCCTCCAGGCCGTCCATCAACGGCATGGCCACGTCCATCAGCACGACTCCCGGAGTCAGTTCGGAGACCTTCTCGACAGCTTCCCTGCCATTGGCCACCTCGCCGCAAACCTCGATATCGTCCTGAGATTCCAGCAACGCCCGAATGCCACCTCTGACGATCGAATGATCGTCAGCAATTAGTACCATGATCTTCTTCATTACTCTATTCTACAGTGTCATTCTGGGGGAACTTGAGCAACCGAAGAATCTCCTTTCTGTGCGAAGAGATTCTTCATCCGCCAAGGCGGATTCAGAATGACATAAAATCCGGCGGTATATCACGCCGGAACCTCGGCATACACCCTGGTCCCCTGGCCGGGATGAGCCTCGATTTTCAAATATCCCTCTATAAGTTCGGCCCGTTCCTTCATACCCAGCAGGCCGAGCCCTCGACCCGTCTCCGATGAGCCGGTTACCTCCTCGACGCTGAATCCCTGACCGTCGTCTTCGATATGAACCGCGGCGGAATGATCTCGGAATTCCACCGCAATGCTGACGCTCTCCGCCACGGCATGCCTGACGATGTTGGTAATCGCCTCCTGGGTAATCCGGAAAAGGGTAATCTCCGCTTCGGCGGGCAGAGATCTTTCGGTACCGACCGTTTCAAACAGAACCTTTATGCCCGCTTCTTCCAGGTAATGATCCGCCAGCCACTGCACGGCGGCAACCAGGCCCAGATCGTCGAGCAGGCTGGGCCTTAGCTGGTAGACCACGCGATGGATTTCATCGAGCGTCCTGATGGCCAGATCACGTATTTCCTCCAGGCTGCCCTTGATCTCGCCGACTTCCTGGGGTAAGCGACTCAACACAGCTTCCGCATTGAAAGCCAGGCCCGTCAGAGACTGGCTCACCTCGTCGTGCAACTCGCGGGCAATGCGCTCCCGTTCCTCTTCCTGCACCGACATGATTTTGCGCAGAAGCTCCCCCCTGGCCTGTTCTTTGCGCTGGAGTGCCTCGTAAAGCTGGGCATTTTCGATGGCCACCGCGATCTGGTCGCTGACACTCGTTGCCAGCGAGATTGCTTCAGGGGAAAAACCCTGCTGGTTCCTGGTGGCCACGTTCAGAACCCCGAGCAGCCGGTCGCGGGCAACTAAAGGAATGCTCAGGAAAGCCCCGAATTCACGCAGTTCAGGCAGGGGACGCTTTATCCGCGAATCGCTGGCGATGTCCGGGGAATAGATCGTTTCCCGAAGCTGCGCCGCCGTTCCCGGGATGCCCTCGCCGAGCTTGAGTTTGCCTATCCACTGGACCAGCTTCTCCGACATTCCCCGGTGGGTGCGGTGATACAGGGTCTGGGTTCGTTCGTGATAAAGGAGGATGCCCCCGACTTCGGCCCTCACCAGAGCCATCACCTTATCCAGAGCCGTGTTTAAAGTCAGGTCCAGGTCCAGGGAACGGCTTACCGTGCCGGCAACGTCGCTCAGCGCCGCCAGCCGCTGCGCTGCTTCCGGGCTCTGCGTTTGGGTTGCTTCGGGAGCAGCCTTTTTCGATCGCTTGGCCATGATTTTACCCTGACTGCTGACAGGTTCATTGTATCAGCGATAACAGGTAAGGGCAAAACGGGGTGGTTTGTCCGCCAAAAACGGGGTGATTTTTACCGCTCGTCGCTTTATCCTCGCCATATAGGATTTGGCTAACACCTGTTCTACAATCGATAACTGGTGGCATATAACATCGAAATATTATACAATTGAGAAGATGTGCGCCTTCGAACAATACTATTCCCGACGCACTTCCCCAGCAAATACACGAATGAGTCTATAACACGGGAGGAACACTATATGGGAAGTCCACAGGATGAATTCTACAAAGAAGCGGCCAAGATTGTGGGGAACCAGTATGTCTCCGCAGAGCGCGAAGATATCATCCCTTATTGCCGTGACGAAGTTTCCCAGGCACTCAAGGCTTACGATTCCGATTATGTGGTGGTGCCGGGAACCGCCGAGGAAGTTCAGCAAATCGTCAAACTGGCAAACAAAACCAAAACCCCTCTTTATCCCTATTCATACGGGACCAATCTAAGCGGGGCCACTTCACCCCGAAAGGGAGGGGCGGTCGTGGTACTCAGGCGGCTGAACCGCATTATCAAGATCGATGAGGAAACTAGAACGGCTACCATCGAGCCGGGAGTCAACTGGGGTAAACTGATCTACGAGGCGAAGCAGGTCGGTCTGGAACCCCTGCCTCTGGGCGGCGGTCCCCACACCGGGGGTCCCATCGGTAATTTTAACCTCGGCGGCGGTTCCACCGGCGCCATGGACATGAACGACGTGGTCTCGCTCGAAGCCGTACTGCCCAACGGGGAGATAATCAGAACCGGGTCCGCGGCCTTCCAGGGAATGGAGCAGACCAATCCCTATTTCCGTATCGCCTGGGGCCCGAACATGAACGAGCTTTTCCGCGGCTCGATGGGAATATTCGGCATCGTTACCAAAATGATTCGCCGCCTGGTGCCTGTTCGAGCCATCGAAGAGCCGATTCAGATTGCTTTCCCGGATATCGAATCCGTGGTCGGCGGGATGAAAGACGTAACTCAATTAGGCATCTGCAAGCAGATTGTGGCCACCAATAAATATCAGACGGCAGCCATCGCCGCCAGTTCCGATGTCTTCCACAGTCAGGAGGAATTTGCCAGACTGGAAGATTCGCTGCCCGAGTTTCTAATGATGGCCAAGATCAGCTGCCATAACGAGAAACAGGCTGAAGTTTATCGCGAGCTTATCAATGAGGCCATAACTAAAAACAATGGCAAGCTGATCACCTTCGAGGGAGAGGTGCAGGATAATCTCAGCCAGCTCTGGGGAGGCAGCTCGGTGGTGGCAATCCACTACTTACGTCACGAACCGCACCTGATGGCCTTCGTTTACGTCCCTCCGCACATGGTCCCGGGCGCCCAGAAACTGGCCCATGAACTGCTTGCCAAGCTGGATTACAAGATGACATCCGCCTCCGGGCGGACAATTCCGCCGCGAATCTGGCTGGCTCCCTGGGAACGGACCGAGTGCTTCATGATGGAATACGATATCGAGTTCGACCCGGAAGATCAGGACTCCATAAACAAGTTCCGCCAGTTCATGCCGATGTATTTCCAGGAGACAATGAAATACGGTTCGGCGCAGGCCAGTGCCGGGTTCTTCCGCCAGATGGAACCGGGACTTCTCCCCAGCTACTCGAAGCTGCTCAGGGATATCAAGAAATCGATCGATCCTAACGATATTATGGCACCCTCGCAGGTGTTTAAGGATTTATAGGAGGGAACCTTCAAATGGCTTTGGAAGACCTTAAAACCCAGATTTATCACTGCTCCAAATGCGGTGCCTGCCGCGTCGCTTACCGGCAGAGCCTCCCCACCTGCCCGGCGGGAGAGAAATTCGGATTCGAATCGTTTTTCTCCATCGGTAAAAATGCCATTGCCCGGGCAATCCTGGAAGGGGATTTGGAATGGAACGAAAAGACCGCTGAGCGGGTATATAACTGCACCCTCTGCGGTGCCTGTGATGCCCACTGCTATGCAGCCATGGGACTGCATCCGCTGGAAACCTACATGGAGATGCGCCGCGAGCTGGTCAAGCGCGGCCTCGGGCCGCCACCGCAGGTCAAACCATTGGTCGAGAGCATCAGGGAAAATGACAATCCTTTCATGACCGGCAACAAGAATCGCGGCAAGTGGCTGAAGAACAGAGAGGAAAAGAAAATCAAGCCCGGCCAGGAAGTGCTGTTCTTCGTCGGCTGTTCCCTGGAGTTCGACCCGAACGCTACCCCAATCGCCAGGGCGACAGCCAGCATCCTGGATAAAGCAGGGGTTGACTGGGGAGTCCTCGGCGAGGACGAGGTCTGCTGCGGCTTCCCCGTATACGAACTGGGCTGTGAAGAGGATTTTGCCAGGCTGGCTCAAAAGAACGTCGAGAGGATTAACAAACTGGGAGTGAAAACCATAATCGCCTCGTGCACCGCCTGCCAGATGGTTATGAAGAAGCTGTGGAGCAAGTATGCGAAGCTGGAGCCCGAAGTGCTGCACACCTCCGAATATGCGCTCAGGCTTCTCAAGGAAGGCAAACTGAAGATTAAAAAGGATTACAACAAGAAAATAACCATTCACGACCCCTGTATGCTGGGACGGTACACAGGCGTCTACGAAGAGCCGCGCGAACTGCTCCAGATGATCCCGGGCGTCGAACTGGTGGAGATGGAACGCAATCGCGAGGAAGCGTGGTGCTGCGGAGCCGGCGGCAGTCAGGTGCTGTGTAATCCCGAATGGTCTTCGGAAACGGCCAGCTCGCGTCTGGAGGAGGCCGTGGGTACCGGAGCTAAGGAAATGGTAGTTCCTTCCTGTCCCACCTGCATGATGAATTTCGATATGGCCCTTCATGGCTATGCCAATATGGCCAAGGCCTACGGGAAAGTGCTGGAGAAAGCCCCGGTGGCCATGAAATTCTTCGGGGCAGCGGAGAAAATGGCTTCGCCATTCATGAAAATGCGCAAGACCGCTGATATCGAAGTAATCGATTCAACGATATTGCTGGATAAGGTTACCTAAAGCTACATAAATTAGCGGGTTCGAAGATGTGTGCGCTTCGGGCCCTGACATGCCGGAACGAATAAGAGGTTAGAGATTTAAGATTAAGGGGGAAAATCGTGGAAATTATAAAGACTGACTGTGCCTTGTGTGTGAACTGCTGCGGCATCGATTGTTACGTCGAGGACGGCAGGCTGGTAAAAGTCGAGGGAATGAAAGAGCACCCCGCCAGCCAGGGGCTGCTGTGCGAGAAAGGCAAGAGACTCATCGAGTATGAGTATTCGCCGGATAGAATCCTGCATCCCATGAAAAAGCTGCCCGACGGCAGCTGGCAGCGCATCAGCTGGGATGAAGCTTACGATACCATCGCTTCCAAGCTGCTGAAGATTAAAGAGGAATTCGGGCCGGAGGCTTTGGCTCTTTATTGCGGATCGGTGGCGGTGGAGCATTTTGAGGCTTCGGCTTTCCTGCAGCGTTTCAAGGCGGCCTACGGAACCCCGAACTTCATCTCGGTGGAAGGCGGCTGCTTCCGGGCCCGCATCCTGTCCCGCCAGATGACTTTCGGTCGATACACCATTCCTGATGAGCTGGAAAATTCTTCTCTGGCTGTGGTCTGGGGGCATAACCCCGAGGAATCGATGAAGCCGCTGGGCCAGAAAATGCGTGATCTGGCCAATGCCGGAAAACTGGAACTAATCGTTATAGACCCTAAACGCATCCCGCTGGCCGAACTGGGAATGTATCTGCAACCCCGGCCCGGCACGGACCTGGCCCTTATGCTGGGGATGGCCAACGTGATTATCCGGGAAGATCTGTACGATAAGGAGTTCTGCGAAGAATGGGCTCATGGCTTTGACAAGTTCAAAGAACATGTCAAACAGTATCCACCGGAAAAGGTTGCCGAGATATGCGATGTTCCCGCCATCGATATAAAGCGCGCCGCCCGCAAGATGGCTACCGCTAAAGGAATGTCCATCTACCAGGGCACCGCATCGCTTGACCGCCAGGTCACCAACGTGCAGAACCACCGCATGCTGGCCATCCTGATGACCATCACGGGCAACATTGATGTTCCCGGCGGCTGGATCCCGTTCCTGCCGTTTTTCACCACCGACCTGCGTCTCCCGGTCCCGGAAGGCAAGAAGCCAATGGGCGCCGAGGAGTTCCCGCTGTTCTATGAATTGTGGGGACGGCAGGTTCCCTACGGACAGTCTATGGTGCTGAGCAAACAGCTGGAGACGGAAAAACCCTACCCCATCAAGGCCCTCATCAGTTCGGCCGGCAATCCGGCAATCACACTGCCGGACCCCATAAAGTTCAGAGAAGGACTCAAGAAGCTCGACCTGTTTGTGGTCATCGACCTCTTCATGAATGAAACCGCCGAACTTGCCGATATGGTGCTGCCGGCTGCCACCTTCCTGGAAACGACGGCCATGGGCAGTTACACCGTTCAGGGGAATTACGGTGTTCCCTATATCCAGTTACGCCGCAAGGTCGTTGAGCCGCTGGGCGAGGCCAAGACCGACTGGGTCATCTGGTCCGAGCTGGCCCGCAAGATGGGTATGGGTGAGCATTTCCCCTGGACAACCGATGAGGAAATGCTGGATATGCTCTTCCAGCCATCGGGGTTCACTTATGATTTCTTCGATGCCCAGAGGAACGGATTCATGTATCGCGGTAAGGTGATTACCACCACCCCGCAGAAATTCCGCACGCCTTCCGGCAAGATAGAGGTCTATTCCGACACCCTGGCTGAGATGGGATTCGACCCCATGCCTGCCTTCCACGAGCCTACCGAGAGCCCTGTCTCCACGCCGGAGCTGGCCAGGGAATACCCTCTGGTCCTGATTACCGGGGCCCGCAAGGAAGAATACATCCACACCCAGTTGCGCCAGATTAACGAGTTGCGAGCCATGGTCCCTGAGTGCTGGATGGATATTAATCCCGGCACTGCGGAAAAGGTGGGTATACGCGACCATGAATTGGTCAAACTCTCGACCCCTGTCGGCAGCATCAAGGTCAAGGCTGTTTTCAACGATGGTATGAAACTGGGCACAGTTTCCATCCCTCACGGCTGGTCCGAGTCAAACGCCTGCGAGCTGGTCAACAGGGATCATCTCGACCCCATCATGGGATACCCGGAAGATAAAGCCATTCTCTGTAAGGTTGAGCGGCTGTAGACAACCATACGCTTACCGATTAGAATCAGAAAGGGCTCGCTTTTCCGGGCCCTTTCCTATGTAGGGAAAAGAAAATCCCCCTGTGTCCCCCTTTAACAAAGGGGGATTTAGAGGGATTTGTAATGAAGGAGGAAAGCTGTGCCATATGAAAAACTGTTCTCTCCCATCACCATCAACGGGATGGAGCTGAAAAACCGCATCGTGATGGCACCGGCCCACGAAGGACTGGCCACACTCGACGGTTTTCCCACACCTGCTTACAGCGATTACTATTTCCGCCGTGCCCAGGGCGGCACCGCGATGATAGTACTGGGCGGTGTGGCCATCAATCCCAGGCCGTTCCCGGCTCTTCGCTTGAGCGACGATAAATTCATTGCTCCTCTCAAGGAAGTAGTCGACCGAATCCATGCCGAGACCGAGACTAAGATCGTTCCCCAGATTTATGACTGGCTCAAGATTGCCAGGGGCTGGAAGCAGAAAGTCGAGGAGGTCACTGAAGACCAGATTAAAGCCAGCCCCGAACTTTTTGCCGCCGGGGCCCTTCGAGCCCGTCAGGCCGGCTTCGATGCCGTTGAGCTTCACGGGGCTCATGGTTATATCCTCTCCGGTTTTATGTCGGCCCATAACAAACGTAAAGATGAATACGGGGGCAGCCTGGAAAAACGCCTGCGGCTGACCAGGGAGGTTTACGGGCGGGTACGTTCCGAGCTAGGCAATGACTACCCCATAGGCATTCGCATCAACGGGGACGATTTCATCGTCGGCGGGAGCACCCTGCAGCACACGCCTAAGGTCGCCGTCAAGCTGGCAGAGATGGGGTTCGACTACATAAGCATATCCGCCGGCGGCAAGTACGAGGATTCATCGGGCACCGATCCCTTCGGGCTGCCGGTTCCCTATCCACCCTGGGGTGGATATTCGGGATTTCGCTGTATGCCGGAAAAGGACATGCCCGAGGCAGTGAACGTTTACCTGGCCGATACCATCCGCAAAGAGGTCCGGGCAGCAGGCTACAGCACACCCATTATGACAGCAGGCAGAATCACCACTCCCGATCTGGCCGAGAGCATACTCGAGGAGGAAAAAGCCGACCTCATCGGTGTCTGCCGTCAGATTATCCGAGACCCTGACTGGGCCAATAAGGCAAAAGAAGGCAAAGCTAAGGAAATCAAAAAATGCATTTACTGCAATAAGTGCCTGGAAGCTGCCTTCACCGGCGAAGGGGGATACTGCGATCTGGAAAAGCGCGAGAAGGAAAAAGAAGCTAAAAAATCCAAATAGCCAGACCAGCTTTGCTACCTTGATTCAGGTGTCTCAAATTGCTTGACAGCTCAAGTGTGCATCAGTAATATAATAATTATGATGATATTACTGATATTTGGGTTGGGACGATGAGGCTTTCTACGAGATCGAGATATGCCATTAGAGCATTGCTCGACCTGGCCATACACGCAGAGCAAGGACCAGTTCTAGTGAGGGAAATCGCCGAGAGAGAAGACATTTCAGTGAGATATTTGGAACAGCTTTTACTACCCCTCAAAGCGGCAAACCTGGTAAGGGCAACTCGAGGAGCCAACGGCGGTTTTATGCTGGCCAAACCTCCCTCGGAGATAAACCTGCGTGAGGTAATTCAGATTACCGAAGGCACCACTGCCTTTACCGAGTGCGCCGACGATGCGAGTATATGTCCTCGCTCGGATACCTGTTTGTTGATCGATGTCTGGAACGAGGTAACCGAGGCCGCCAACAAGGTGCTGGAGGCCACCAGCCTCGAGAATCTGAAGCAGCGACACAAGGCCAGAACCAGCCACGTGGTCGTCTAATATCCGCCTCTGCGGAGGAGTTATGGAATTCGATCGAATCGATGAAATCATAGATGGATACGAGCGTGACCAGAGTAAGCTGGTACAGATACTGCTCGATGTCCAGGTCGAAACCAGGTGGCTCCCGCCGGAGCTGCTCCAGCATATCAGCGAAAGATTGAATCTACCGCTGGCACAACTCTATCACGTGGCCAGTTTCTACAAAACCTTCCACCTGGAGCCAAGGGGGCGGAATGTGCTGGCCGTGTGTGTAGGCACCGCCTGCCATGTTAGAGGGGCGCAGCGCATTCTGGATAAAGCCAGCGAGATTCTGGAAATACCACCGGATACCACAACCGCCGACGAGGAGTTCAGCCTGGACACGGTCAACTGCCTTGGCTGCTGTGCCCTGGGCCCGGTCGTGGTAATGAACGGGGAAACCCACGGTAAAATACAGGTCTCACAGGTTGAAGAACTGCTCTCAAACCGCGAAGAATAAGCAGGGAAAACTATGCTGCCGGTTAAATCTGCATCGGAACTGGAACAACTCAGGAAAAACATAATAGGGGCCAGGGAACCCTCCAAACCCTCCATAGCACTGTGTTCGGGAAGCGGGTGTCACGCCTACGGCAGTGAAAAGGTGGCCACTCGATTTGAGGAAGAAATCCAGAATCGGGGACTGGCCGACAAGGTCGATTTCCGGCGAACGGGATGTCACGGGCTCTGCGAGAAAGGCCCCGTCGTAATCATCTACCCCAACGATGTCTGCTACATCCAGGTGGGCATGGACGACGTCCCCGAGATACTGGAGGAAACCATCGAGAACGGCCGGGTGGTGGAAAGGCTGCTCTATGTCGAGCCGATCACTCAGGAAAAGATCGTCTCCGAAAAAGACATTCCTTTTTACAAGTATCAAAATCGCCTCATTTTCGGTAACAATCCCAGGATCAGCCCCAAGCATATCGAAGATTACATCGCCCTTGACGGATACTCAGCTCTGAGCAAAGTGCTTACTCAGATGACGCCGGAGCAGGTGCTTGATGAGGTGGATCGTGCCAACGTGCGGGGCAGGGGAGGGGCGGGTTTCCCGGCCGGCAAAAAGTGGCGAACCTGCCGGGAGGCACCGAGCGATATCAAATACGTGGCGGTCAATTGCGACGAGGGGGACCCGGGAGCCTACATGGACCGATCTCTCATGGAAGGCAACCCGCACGAGATTCTTGAAGGTTTGATAATCGGCGCTTACGCCATCGGGGCCCGGGAGGGCTTCATCTACATCCGGGCCGAATATCCCCTGGCAGTGGATAACCTGCGAGTCGCTCTTCGGCAGGCCGAAGAGTATGGCTTTCTGGGCGAAGATATCCTTGGCTCCGGATTCAATTTCAGGGTCACGGTGCATCGGGGGGCAGGGGCTTTCGTCTCGGGTGAATCGAGCGCCCTGATGACCTCCATCGAAGGTAAAGCGGGCGAGCCGAGGCCCAAATATGTGCGCACCTCCATCGCCGGCATCTGGGATCGGCCCACCTGTCTCAACAACGTGGAAACCTGGGCCAATATCCCGGTGATAATCAACAACGGCGCCGAGTGGTACCAGACGCTGGGAACCGAGGGAAGCAACGGCACCAAGATATTTTCCCTGGTCGGGAAGGTAAATAACACCGGGCTGGTGGAAGTTCCTATGGGCATGAGCCTCAGGGACATCGTCTTCAAGATTGGCGGCGGCATCCCCAACGGAAAGAAGTTCAAAGCCGTCCAGACCGGCGGGCCTTCCGGCGGGTGCATTCCGGAATCGCTGCTGGATGCCCCGGTCGATTTCGATGAGCTGACCAAGCTAGGGGCCATGATGGGATCGGGTGGCATGATAGTCATGGACGAGGATACCTGTATGGTCGATATGGCCCGTTACTTTCTGGAATTCCTCTCCGACGAATCGTGCGGCAAATGTATCCCCTGCAGGGAAGGCATCACCGTCATGCTGCAGATACTCAACAATATCTGTGAAGGCAGAGGCAAACCCGGCGATATCGAGCTCCTGGAGGATGTGGCCGAAGTGGTAAAAGAAGGCTCCCTGTGTGCCCTGGGCTCGACGGCGGCCAACCCCGTCCTGACAACCATAAAGTATTTCCGCGATGAATACGAAGAACACATCAATAACCAGCGCTGTCCCGCCGGCGTGTGCAAATCTTTAATCAGCTACTACATCAAGCCCGAGGCCTGCCGGGCCTGCCTGCTGTGCCTGGAGAACTGTAGCATGATGGCCATTTCCGGCTGGCTGCGGCAGGTTCATATAATCGATCAGGAAAAGTGCAACAAGTGCGGCACCTGCCTGGAGGTATGCCCGCCGTTATATAACGCTGTGGAGAAGCTCTGGTTCAAAGAACTCCCTGAACCGGCTGCTCCCGGAACTAAAGTCCCGCGGATAAGGGAGGGTGTCTGGTGAGCGAAGCCACTTTGAAGATAAACGGCGAAGAGGTTCAGGCCGAAGAAGGGGCCAGGCTGATCGACGTATGCAGGAAAGCCAAGGCCAACGTGCCCAGCCTGTGTTACAACCGCAAGCTCAGCCCGTTCGGAGCCTGCCGACTCTGCATGGTGGAAGTGACCAAGGGGGGAAGATCGAGGCTGGTGGCATCGTGTGTTTACCCGGCTGAGGAGGGAATCGAGGTTCAGACCGAATCGGAGCGGGTGGTTTCCTTCCGCAAAGGCCTGGTGGAACTGATGCTGGCGGCCGCGCCCGACGTGAAGGTAATTCAGAATTATGCCAAACGCTACGGAGTGGAAGAGCCGAGGTTCACCATCGAGAAGCAGAACCTGTGTGTGCTGTGCGGATTATGCGTCAGGTACTGTGCGGAGATAAAGCAGGCAAACGCCATCGGTTTTCAGGGCAGGGGAACGAACCGGCAGGTAACCTTCGTGCCGCAAATCGCTCCCAATATCTGCCCGGATTGCCAGGAGTGTTTTTCGGTCTGTCCCACCAAGCAGCTACCCGAAATATACTCAGAACAGGTTGGGCCACTACTGAAGAATGAGGAAGGCGAGAGCACTTCCTCTTGAGGAATAAAATGCTTGATGAGCATCTCAAGCTGCTGAGAGATTATTGCGTAAACTGCGGGCTTTGCCTGAAGGAATGTGAGTTCGTGGGCAAAGTATTCGAAAGCCCGGATGCAATGAGGGATCAAATCGAGGATGGCTTTTCCAAAGACAGTATCAAGGTCCCGTTTTCATGCACGCTGTGCGGCTTTTGCGAAGCCTTCTGCCCCAGCGAGCTCAATTTAGGGAGAGTGCTCCTTGAGATGAGGGAGAAGCTGGCTGATGAAGGGGTGGGGCCTCTGGCCGTGGCCAAGAAATTCGTCGACATAGACCAGGCAAGAGTTGCCTCCGACGAATTTGCCATCTCCATCCCCGACCCTGATGTGGGGCAGGCAACCCAGGTATTCTTCCCGGGATGTAATCTGTCCGGCTACTCACCCGAATTAGTTCTCAAGGCCTACGATTACCTGCGCTCGACCCTGCCCGGCACCGGGATCATGCTGGGTTGCTGCGGCAACCCCACCCTCGAACTCGGGGAAAGCGAGGCATTCCAGGGGATTTTACGCAATCTGGAAAAGGAGCTGGAAAAACTGGGAGCCAGCAGAATGATACTCGCCTGTCCCTATTGCTACTACACCTTCAAGAAGTTCGGGGCCAGATTTGAGATGATATCTCTATACGAAATCATGGCGCAGCACGGACTGCCGGAGGATGCCATAAAGGGCAGTTCCACCTTCACAATTTACGATGCCTGCCGGGCTCGATGGGAGTTTGGAATCCAGGACAGTGTACGGCAGATTATCACCGACATGGGGCATAACATCGATGAGATGCGTTACTCGCGGGAATTGACCAGATGCTGCGGCATGGGAGGCGGAATCTCCTACGCCGATATAAAGCTGCAGAAGACGATGACCCGAAATACCGTGGCCGAAGCTGAGCATGACCTCGTCACCTATTGTGCCACCTGCCGGGAAACATTCTCGGCGGAGAAACCGGCTGTGCATGTCCTCGACCTCGTTTTCAATCCCGACTGGGAAACCGCTCTCTCGAGGCCGGCCCGTAAGCCATCCGAAGCCCGCGAGAACCAGGGCCTGCTCCGGGCCCAACTGGTAGAGAAGTTCGTCAAGTAAGCCGGCCAGGCCGGGCCCGAACTTCAATTAATCCTCCAAACCACTCACCACCTTCGAGGCATTTTTGAGAAACGCCCCCCAATCCTTTATAATTAAACAGTATGTCAGGCAGGAGCAAGTAGATTGAGTAATCTGGGCAAGCAATATATTCTCGACCTGAAAGACTGTAATTCTGACATACTCAACGATCTTGAAGCTTTGAAAAGCACCCTTACTTCGGTTATGCAGCAGACCCAGGAAGAGCCGCTGGGGGAATCGTTCTACCAGTTCACCCCCCAGGGGGTGAGCGGACTGGTGCTGGCCAAAGGGGCTCACGTTTGCATCCATACCTGGCCGGAATACAATTATGCCGCCATGGATATCTTTACTCACAGCAACAATTTCGATCTCGATAAGGCCTCAAAGCAGATTATCGAAAAACTCGGTTCGCAAACCCCCACCATCACCCAAATCGAAAGAGGAGCCTGAAATATGGAAAACGTCCCTTCCAACTGGTTTATGGAATTCGTAACACCTGACACCATCCAGCAGTTCGCCGTAAAGGACGTGCTTTATTATGGAAAATCACAGTTCCAGAAGGTGGAAATGATCGAGACCGTGGCCTTCGGCAAGTGCCTGATCCTGGACGGCAAGATCCAGTCTTGCGAGGGGGACGAGTTCATTTATCACGAAGCGCTGGTGCAGCCGGCCATGATCCTCCATCCCAACCCGCAGCGGGTATTCATCGCCGGGGGCGGGGAGGGCGCCACCCTCAGGGAAGTCCTTTCCCATAAGACGGTCGAAAAGGTGGTCATGGTGGATATCGATAAGGAAGTGATCGAGCTCTGCAGGCAGTACCTGCCTGATCACCACCAGGGCTCCTTCGACGATGAGCGTGTGGAGCTGCTGCACATGGATGCCAAAAAGTACCTTGAGGAAACCGACAGGAAATTCGACGTGGTTATCATCGACCTTCCCGAGCCCATCGAGGGGGGGCCGGCCTATCTGCTCTACACTCAGAAATTCTACGAGATGCTCAAGACCAGGATGGCCGATGATGCCACCTTCGCCCTGCAATCGGGGGCCACTTTGCTGGGAATCACTGAAGTATATCTGGCCATCAACAACACCCTGAAAAACTCGTTCCCGGTTTCCATCCCCTATGAAGCAAGCGTCCCCTCGTTCGGAGGGCCCTGGGGATTTACCCTGAATTCAAAGGGGCTGGACCCGCACCAGCTCTCGGTTGAGGAGGTCGACAGGAGAATCGCCGAGCGGGTAACCAGGTCACTGCGCTTTTACGATGGGCACACCCATCAGGGCCTCTTTTACATTCCCAAGTATCTGCGGGATATGCTGGCCAAAGAGACAACCATCATCACCGAAGACAACCCCGTCTTCATTCCGGGGGTTTAGCTTTATCCAAACCCCGGGGGCAATAGCAAAATTATCCGGCTTCAGCCCCCCGAGAACAAAAATTATCATTAATCATGGATATTACAGAGAATCTGAACTCTGCCCAGAAGGAAGCGGTTGAGGCCATCGAAGGGCCGGTTCTGGTCGTCGCCGGCCCCGGCAGCGGCAAGACACGTGTCATCACCCAGCGCATCGCCTACCTTATCAAAGTGGTGGGAATCAGCCCGCACCGCATCCTGGCGGTCACCTTCACCAACAAGGCCGCCCGCGAGATGAAGAACCGGGTTCATGCCATGCTTGATAGGGGAGCCGAGGGGCTGACGCTGGGGACATTCCATGCCATCTGTGCCCGTATCCTGCGCCAGGAAGCCGGGCACCTGGGCATCAGCAGCCGGTTCGTCATCTACGACGAAAACGACCAGGCCAGCCTGATAACCCGCAGCCTGAAGGACCTGGCCATCGATTCCAAACAATATCCTCCCCGTTCGATCCTTTCCATGATATCGGCAGCCAAGGCCGAGCTCATCGGCACCGAGGAATTTGTCAGCGACAATTATTTCGAGGAAGTGGCCAGGCGGGTTTACGAACGCTATCAGCAACTGCTGGCCGAGAGCAACGCCCTCGACTTCGACGACCTTCTCATGAGAACGGTCATCCTCTTCCGCGACCACCCCGAGGTTCTGGCTAAATATCAATCGCGCTACCTGCACATCATGATCGACGAGTTTCAGGATACCAACTTTGCCCAGTACAGGCTGGCCAGCCAGCTTGCCGGCAAATACCGCAACATCTGCGTGGTGGGCGACCCGGACCAGTCCATCTATTCATGGAGGTCGGCCGACCTGCGCAACATCCTGAACTTCGAGCGCGATTACCCCGATGCCAGAGTGGTTATGCTGGAGCAGAATTACCGTTCCACGCAGACCATCCTGAAAGCCGCCTCCCACGTCATCTCCCCCAACGAGCAGCGCAAGGAAAAGAAGCTCTGGACCGATAATGACGATGGAGAGCTTATAACCATCGTGGAAGCTTTCAACGAACAGGAAGAGGCCCAGTTCGTGGTCAGCACCATCGAGAGGCTGATATCGGATGAGGGCTACAGCATGGGCGATTTTGCACTGATGTACCGGACCAATGCCCAGTCGCGGGCGCTGGAAGAGGCGTTTGTGCGCTACGGATTTCCCTACAAGCTGGTGGGCGCTTTTCGCTTCTATGAGCGCCGGGAAATCAAGGACGTAATTTCCTACCTTCGGGTAATCAGCAACCCTCACGACGATGTAAGCATGAGCCGAATCATAAATGTCCCTCCCCGCAATATCGGGCAGCGAACCCTCAATGAGCTTTCCTCATGGGCAGGGACCAACAGGGTTTCCTTCTATGGGGCCCTCAAACGCATCGCCGCCGGTGAGGAAATCAACCTCTCCACCCGGAGCGTCCAGTCCCTCAACAGCTTTACCGAGCTGATCGACGGGCTCATAGCCGAGGCGGAGGAGAGCAACCTGGTCGAATTGTTCGATGCCATCCTCGAACGGACCGGCTACCGCAAGTTCATCCTGGACGGCAGTGAAAGCGAGGAAAGATGGAGCAACATCCTCGAACTGCGGGGAATGGCCGGCGAGCATGCCGACCTTCAGACTGCCGACGCCCTCTCAGAACTACTGGAGCGCGTGGCCCTGGTCTCCAGTGTCGATAACCTGGAGGAGGAAAGCGGGGCGGTAACCCTGATTACCCTGCATCAGGCCAAAGGGCTCGAGTTCCCGGTGGTGTTCATCACCGGCATGGAAGAGGCCATCCTGCCCCATATCCGTTCCTTCGGTGATGCCGAACAAATGGAAGAGGAACGTCGGCTCTGCTACGTGGGGATAACCCGCGCCGGGAAACAGTTATTCCTGACTCGCGCTTTCCGGCGCACTTTGCATGGTGCCAGCCGGCCAAATCCGCCCTCTCGATTCCTCGAGGATATTCCTTCGCTGCTGATCGCTGCCGATGCCCATCGGCGGACGGTCTCCGAAGATTCGGATTACCCCAAACCCGCCGACCTTTTTTCCTTCGAAGCCCCGGACCTCAAGGTAGGCGACAGCGTGTTTCATTCCCGGTTCGGGGAAGGTGTGGTAATCGAGTGCCTGCCGATCAACGGTGACCACGAGATCACTGTCTCCTTCCGGGAAGGGATAGGAACGAAGAAGCTGCTTCTGAGCTTAGCCCCACTGGAGAAAATGCTATGAGACTGGCCAGATTCGACGGGCGCGCCGCCGATGAGTTGCGCCCGGTAAAGATTACCCCCGGATTTCTGAAATACGCCGAAGGCTCGGCCCTGATTGAACTGGGCGCCACGAAGGTGATTTGCGCCGTCAGCGTGGAGGACCGCATTCCCGCTTTTCTCAAAGGGAGCGGCACGGGATGGGTAACCGCCGAATACGCCATGCTGCCCCGGTCCACCAATACTCGAAACCAGCGGGAATCGAGCACGGGCAAAGTGAGCGGCCGGAGCCTGGAAATCCAGCGCCTCATCGGGCGTTCCCTGCGGGCGGTGGCCAATCTTGAAATCCTGGGGGAAAGGACCTTTACCGTCGATTGTGATGTCATCCAGGCCGACGGCGGCACCAGGACGGCATCCGTCACGGGGGCCTATGTGGCGCTGGCCCAAGCCATGCAAACCCTGAAAGCCAGAGGAGAGCAACTCCAATCGCCGCTGAAAGGGATGGTGGCGGCCACCAGCGTGGGCATCGTCGACGGCGTAAATCTGCTGGACCTCTGCTACGAGGAGGATTCACGGGCCGAGGTCGACTTCAACATCGTGATGAATGACTCCGGCGAATTCATCGAGGTGCAGGGGACCGCCGAGGGCAAGCCCTTCTCACAGGAAAGCATGGACGAGCTGCTGACACTGGCCCGAAAGGGAATCAAAGAACTTTTTGAAATTCAACAGGCTGCCATAGCCCAAACAGGAGTATAGCTAAATGACGCATGTCCAGCCATTCAGAGGACTGAGATACAACCTTGCCAAAGTTGGGGGAGACCTCTCCTCTGTGATTACGCCCCCGTACGATGTAATCAGCGCCGAACAGCAGCAGGATTATTATGAAAGGAATTCTTTCAACCTGATCAGGCTGGAACTGGGCAAAAAGTTCCCGGACGATACCATCGAGAACAACAGATACACTCGCGCCGCGGCAACCCTTGAGCAATGGCTTAGAGATGGTGTGCTGATTCGGGAGGAACGCCCTGCCTATTACCTGATGGAACACCGTTTTTCCCACTGGGGGGAAGAAAAGAGTTTCTGGGGACTCATTGTTAACGTCCGGCTGGAGGAATTCAACACCGGCTCCATCCGGGCAACAGAGATAACCATGGATGCCCCCATCGAGGACCGCCTCGAGCTGCTGCGTGCCTGCCGGGTTAACTTAAGCCCGATCATGGGGGCTTTCCTTCAGAAAGAGGGTGACCTCCTCACCCTTCTGCCGGAACTGGATTTGACCCAGCCCGACATGAGCGCCACCGACGATTTCGGGGTAACCTTCAATCTGTGGGTAATCGATGAAGAAAGCAAGGTCAGGGAATTGACCGATTTCCTGGCCGACAAACTCATCTACATCGCCGACGGGCATCACCGATATACCACCGCGCTGACATACTGCAATGAGCAGACGGGGCCGGATACTCCGCCTGACGACCCCCGCAATTTTGTGATGATGGGCCTGACCAGCTCCAACGACCGGGGCCTTACTATGCTGCCCACACATCGGCTGATCCGTGGCATCAAACCCGAACATCTGGCAAACCTGAAAGGGGAACTTGCCCGGTATTTCAGCATTCAGGAAATCGAGCCCTGCTCGGAAGATTTGCAAAAGAGCCTGAAATGCTGGATGGAAGATCTGTCAGCAAACAGCAAGGGCGATGCCGCTTTCGGGCTCTACGGACTTGAAGGGAGGAAATATCTCCTGCTGACCCCCCATGACGTATCCGCCCTCTATGAGATGCTCCCACCGGAACGGCCCCTTGCCTGGCGCAAACTGGACGTGAGCCTGCTCCACGGAATAATACTGGAGGGAATGCTGGGTATCGATAATCCGGAAAAGGAAAAGGAGTGCCTGAAATATTCACCTGACGACGGAGAGGTTATACGGAAAGTGGACGAGGGTGAAGCGCAACTGGCGGTGTTTCTGAATCCGGCCTCGATTGCCAGTGTGGTGGCCGTAGCCGACGCCGGTGACCGGATGCCGCAGAAATCGACTTACTTTTACCCCAAAACTGCAGCGGGACTGGTGATGAATCCGCTGTGGTAATGCCAGCAAAAGCACAAATAATTTAGATATTAAACTGGCAACTAAATACAGCATGTCATTCCGGCCCCCGAGCCGGAATCCACTTTCCCAATACCCCTCTGGATTCCCGCCTGCGCGGGAATGACATGAAAGAAAATTATGCTCTCTTTTTAATTGCCGGAGTAATAATCAGTTCTCAGTTTTCAGTCCCACCCGATCCCCTCCGATCCCCGTAGGGGCAACCCTACGAGCCAATTTGAACGTAAAATTAAGTGCGGTGTCCCCGAAATTCAGGATCTTTACAAACAGTGCCCTGCCAGCCGTCATCATGCCAGGGAACGCGAATGGAAATGTGACGCAAAGGCCAGTGTGGTGAACTATTCATTTACTAAGAATCCTTGTTTAATATTTGCTATAGATTCACTCTATTGCATCGGCGGATTGTTTTTTCTAGTTACAGCGTCCGCGGATATCGCCACAGACTGCGCCATCCATTGAAGTATTGAATCTATCACTGCATCTTTCGCGTTCTTCTTAGTGTCGATCGGAAGTGAGTTAGCAGAACAAAATTTTCTCAGATATTCAACGGTTAAGCCATTCAATTCATTTCGAATATTACCTGCGTTCTCGTTTGAATATTTACCAGCAAATGCCTTGTACTGCTGTTGCAGATCTTCTGGTGAAGGAATTAGTACTTTCGCCTTCTTAGGTTTGGTACTTGCTTCTTCTACCTTCTCAGGCATAAGCGCTATTAGTTCTTGCCTTATATCTGCAAGTGCTGTTTCGATATGATTGATCTTCTTCTGAATTCTCTCAATTTGCTTACGTTCTGCCACTAAAAAGCTCCTTGTATTTCATTCCATAAATCTCGGAAGTTAGCTACATATTCATTAGGAAAATATCTTCCTGGAATTGCCCTCTTCACATCTACCCTATCTGGTATATAGGAATCGAAAGCCTCCACATCAACTCCCTGATTCTTCTTTTGATTACAAACATTTCTTGATTCTAATAGATAACGTTGGCTCTCTCTGGTCAAGTGGCCTTGATAGAGTTTTGCTTTATTCATAAATACCCGTATTTTAGGATTCGGCCAGGGCTGGATTCTATATTGAAGGCCTTCGATCATCAATGCCACACCCCTCGATGCAAATACGTCCGGATTGATAGGGATGAGAATCATACTGCTGCAACTCAGCACTGAATAGGATAATGCCGTGAAGTTGGGAGGACAATCAAAGAACACATAATCGTACTCATATCCCTTTGAACGCTCGATCTTCCCAAGTAAAGCACGGATAAAATCCTTAACCGTTTGCGGTTGGAAAACATCCATCTCCAGCCAATATAGATCAACCACTGAAGGTACAAAGTGTAAGTTATCGCTGATTTTGTATATAAAACTCGTATCAATCGGAAAATCAAAATGCCCACGAGTCTGATTATCATATTTATCCAGTGCATCCAGGATTGTCTTGTTTTTCGCTTTGTGGGATTGTTCATACCATTTATCGAAATCGGCATCAAACATGCCACTTTCCTGTAACTGGACAGCCAAGGTTAGGCTCATCTGGGCATCCGTATCTATTACCAGCACCTTCTTTCCCTCATGCTCTGCAGCATACTTGGCAAGAAGCCAGGTAATCGTGGTTTTACCGACTCCCCCCTTGAAGTTGATGGTGGCTATGCCTTTCACTTCAAACCTCCTTTAGAAGAAATGTCCTTAAAGTGCTAGAACTTACTTCACTCCTGCCCAAATGTAGTTTCCATCATCGTCAGTGCGGAAGCGTTCGCGGGGGACGTTGAGCTTGCCGCGGATGCGTTTGGCATTGGCAGGAATTGAGACCTTTATCTTATTCCAAGGAACTGCAGGAGGGATATTATCAGGGACACTCTGGTCATTGACTAGCTTGGCGAAATACCGCCCGAATTCGGTTGCTGTATTTGAACGGCCTATTTTCTCTGCGGCCACTTCCCAGGAGGCTTGAACCCGATCATCCTGCCAAAGTGCGGATTTCCATTCCTCCAGTGTAACCGAGCCGCCCTTTTTCTTATTCTCCAGCCACCATTCAGCCTTTTCGGAAAGCCACCAGTAGAAAGCATCCATGAACTCCGCATCGTAAGCAACTTGGCCGCATTGCCAGCTATTGCCCACCTTCCATTGTTCATCCCACCGGCGCTTGTATACTGGTTGTTCGATGCGTCTGATATGTTCGTTATCACGTATGGCTTCAAACCGCGCTTTCCACAGTGACTTGCGTTCAATTGACCAATCAGATGGAATTAATTCAACCGCTTTCTGATAGTCTCCACCAGCCTGTGCCCAGATAACAAATGGGCGTTGTTCGCGGGTGATGGGTTCCGGTTTGGGGTTATTGCCGATAGCCGGCGAATCTGAAGGAATGAGTCCATAGGCAGCATATACCAGCCAATCCATCTCTTCCTGGAGTGCAATCATATCTGAGCGTAGCTCTTCGCGAATCGTTACCGCTTTAGCCAGTGTGTTTCTCAGGTCGTCAGAAGTCTGAAAAGGTTTGCTCAAACGAGTATCAGGGGCGATATAACCTGAAAGCGCGGAATTCCAATTGTGATAAGCCTCACCTGGCTTTTCGAAAAGCTTCCTCATAGATAGCGCTGGCAACTGCTGTCCACACCCCCAGCATGATTGAGACCAAGCCTGCAATTGAGTAGCAGTATTGTTCTTTTTACCACGAAGCGTTTCGGCTACTAATTGTGGAACAGGTAAATTCTCAACCTTGCCACCGGCATATTCGAAACGATCTCGATCCTCGTTCTCTCCGGCTCCCTTGTTATAACAAACCTGCTTTAGCCAGAATAAAGCGGTACTGGAATTGAGAAGTCCAGCGATGAAATGATAATCGCTCTCGACACAACTAATAGTAAGTTCAAATATTGGATTGGAACGGTTAGCGACAAACGGCTTGTTAACTACTTCCACATGAACATGTGTAGCTATTTCACAAATACATAGCGCTTTGTTTCCTCTTATTCTTTCGGGAAAAACAAGTGAGTATTCCCACCAAGCTAGGTTACGTTCTACTTGTGTTTGGCCGTACGAGAGGCGGTTTTCAAGGAAATCCTTCCAAGGTTGAAGATATTGTGTAATGGATGATGATGACTTCTCTTGAAGTCTTCCTTGTTTATCATAAGGTGAAAGACAATGCGTTTCTAAATGAGCCCAATTTCGAAATGAATCACCAATAGCAAAGCGGCCCACTGCTTCCTCTACGAGTCCGTTTCTTCGAAGTGCATCACCATCAACGAAGAAGATGTCATCGGCACCTGTGAAGCATACACGCCCAATAGAACCTTGAAGAAAATCACGTAGCACATTTACTTTCTTTGACTCAAGTTCAATTCGAAGATTGTCAGCGCCTAGATCAAACACCATAGGCCACTTAAGTAACCTCGATCTGTTCCAAGAACAAACACTGATACTGGTATCTTCATAGCCGGGATTCTCGTGGTGTTCTGATATCGTTCTCCATAGTTCGCTTTCTTCAGGCGGCGTTCTTAGATCTCCCCCACCGGGAAGTAGTGCAACGACAGTAACTTGCTCATCTTGTATTCTTCGCGATGAAGATCCAAAGATTATACAAGTGGGTGTACCATGACCCGGAAACATCAAACCAGAGCAGTCAACGATCTTCTCTAATTCAATATTAGGGAATAAGCCCTCGATTAGAGGTTTGCCAAATTCCCGTTTTGTGAATGCATTAGAGACAATGAAACCTAACTGCCCGCTTGACTGCAATAGGCTGAAACCAAGATCAAGAAACGGACAAATGAGTAAATACTGACCGTGACATACACGTTTCCATCTTTCTCGATAAAGCTCACGTTTTTCAGGATTCCGAGCGGTCACAAATGGCGGATTTCCAACGATAAGATCGAAACCACCTTTTTCATCCTGAAAAATATCGGCGAAATCTATTCGCCAGGAGAAGTTGAAGGGGCTATCGAAATCGGCACCCTCCAGCTTGCGTAGTTCAGTGTAGAATCTGGCATCGTAAGGACGAGAGGCAATTTTCTCCAGCGATTTTTTATCAGTGGCCACCTTGGTAAGTGCCTCCTGCATCTTGCCTACTTCTTCCTCTACCTTTCTTCGATTTGCCGCTTCCGATTGAGATTCGGTGTAGAAACTCAGAGCCAACTGGGAAGTGCCTCGTTGAAGGATATTAATTTCATCTTTCAATACCTTCTCACTCAGTTCCAGTCTTCGGCGAAGAATATCCACTCTCAGCTCTCTCTTACTATCCGATTTCTTTGCACGGTGAAGTTTTACTCCCAAATTGCGAATTGTCTCGTATTCTTTACGGTATTCGTTACTCTTTTCCGGCGCTACCCTCACGTTCATACCGCAAATATAATCAAGCAGACTGTCACCGCGGCGGAAGTGCATTTCCAGGTTGGGAAGCTGAGATATCTTCTGAATGGCCTGGCGGTACTGAGCCGGATCGGCCTCAAAAGGATCGAGGCCGAGATCGTAATCAACGATCAGGCTTAGCCACAAACGCAAACGGCATATCTCGATGGCCTGCTGCTGGATATCAACCCCATAAAGGCAATTCTCAACGATATCAGCCTTAGCCTCGTGAATCCAGTTACTGCCTTCTCTGCGAACCGGATCAACAAAGCCATTGGCAACCGCCGCCCCGATGCGACGAATGTTTACCAGTTCATGAAGCAGACCAACCGGAAAAGCGCCTGAGCCTACCGCTGGATCACAGGTCTTAATGGGTTTTAGGATTTCGACCAAGCGGCGCCCATCGGTCGGTTTGAGTGCTCCTTTAAGTATGCCTATTTCTTCGGCATCGAGGCCGTCGCTTGCATCTACTTCGAACACTGCTTCTATCTTTTCTTCCCATTCCTTCTCAGGGAGCTGGCTCTTCAAGTAGTACCGTAGCGCTTCACGACAAATGAAGTGCACCACAATGCGAGGCGTATAATATGAGCCGGTTGCCTTGCGCTGATCCGGTGCGTTGTACTCAGCCTCAGCTTCCGCATGGAGAATGATGGATTCAAAAACCTTCCCCAGCATTTCAGGATCGACAGCTACATCCTGGTTCAGCGGGGTATCTTCTCGAACTGTAAAATTAAAGGCTTCGAGGAGATGCTCGAAGACGAAAGTGAATGTCTTGTTTCGAATAGAAAGCGGAGGATTGTTTTTTCTGCGTTTGTCCGATGGGGTGAATTCATCGTCGTCAAATAATCCACCATTCAGGAAAGGGATTCCTTCAAATCGAGCCCGATCGCCTGCAGCTGTTGCTAGAGTCCAGAAGAGTTTTTCCAGAAAATTAGCATAGTAGCTACATTCATTGGGCTGATCCCGATAGGCCTTGAAATTTGCCAGCAAGTAGTTGCGCTGCCGGTTAAGCCATCCACGATTTTGAAGGAAGTAAAGGAACAAGAGGCGTTCCAATAAAAGCTGGGCTCGGCTATAAGCTTCTGCTGAAGTAAATCCCTGAAGTTCTTCAAGATCGGCCTTAATTGCTTCAAGTGCTTTATCGAAGCGCTTGAAGAACTCCTTGGTCATTGGCTCTTTATCGAATGCACCGGTCCAGCTTTCCAGCCAAGTAGCCGAGTCTGACGGATCGTCAGGCCACTGGAGAGCCGGCAGATTGAATTTGCACAGGGTGCGTAGATAGGGGCTTTGGCGCTGCCAGCCAAACATGGCCAGTTTTGCTTTGGTGATTTTTTCGCCGCGAAAGTGCGCGAAGGTTATGCGCTGATAATCCCTGGTTACACAAATGAAAAGAAGATTGTCGTGCCGCCAAGCTGGCAGGGAGGAATCTCTCCGTCTACTGGCAACCAGGCCTCGCAACACTTCCCGAAGCAATCCCCGGCGAATGATTTCATCGGCGAATTCAACAATGAAGATTCCCCAGGGTTGGGTTCCGACCATATTACGCAATTGGATTACGATACCTTCTGACACTCTGCCGAGATGCTGTTTGCTTACATTTAACGTCTCCAAATCCCATTCGAACGTCAGATCATCTATATCGTAGTCTTCGACTGGCCAATCGAGTTCGTCCCGAAGATAGTCAATCAATGATGATATATCATCTATTGAGTGCAGACGATCAACATCCAGCATGCATTTGCTCCTTTCTAATTCAACTCCATCCAGCATTTAAGAATTGGCTTTACACCCGCAGGAGCATTAGCTTTTCTGAGGTAATCTGTCTTGATATGCTTCTCGACTTTCAATCGAATTGATGAAAGCTCTTCACGTTCAATCTTGCAACGACGGGGGGTATCCGGGGTCGAACGAACCACCTCAACGATGTCTGTAGGATCTTCATGGATCATTTCGGTTGTCATGTCGTACAAATACCACTTTGTTTCACCGGCATCTTCAGTCCATTCCAACTCCTCTTCTGAATGTGGCTTAGTGTAATCGGGACGAGGCAACCGGTAACATAGGAATAGTGCTTTTGCCTCTGGAGACGGGTGTTCTTTGCCTGAAAAAACCCGACCAGGTAATGATGCCAGCGTATCAGCCAAATCGGGATTATCTTTAAGCAAGCGGTTGTATTCCAGAAGCATCTCCTCCCTCTTAGTTGCGCTACCTTCGTAGGTCTCGTTAAAGTCTTTGAGCGCATCGTAATCATCTTCCGGTTTAAGTAGCTTTTTGCCTTCAATACCAAATATTTTCGAAATTCGGAGTGTCTTATTGGAGACAAGATTGTAGAGTTTCAATAGTTCTTCGAGTTCATCAGGTGGTAAGAAATTCCAGAATTCAATTATTCCACGCAAGTCCTTTTGTTCCGGATGATCTGCGATTATGCGGTCCTCAATTTCAGGGTTCATACGACGATCCACACGACCGATTCGCTGCATCAATCGAACCGGATTCCAGTGCAAGTCGTAGTTAATCAATCGAGTAGCATCCTGCAGGTTTAGTCCTTCAGCCAGAACATCGGTTGCAATGAGAATTCGGATATCTTCCTTGCCCTTAGCTGCTAATTCAGGAGTCGATGATTCATTGTAATAAGGGGAAAAGCGCCTGATGATTTTCCCTCGATCTCCTTTAGTGCCACTATCAATTTGTTCCACACCCTCTATGCCTGCATCCACAAGATACTTCTTAAGGTAGCGAGCGGTTTCGGCAAACTCTGTGAAGATGATGACTTTTTGCTGTTTCAATACAGGGTCGGTCTTTAGAAGCTTAATCAAAGCTTGCAGCTTATCGTCGTTCTTAGGTTTGAAAGTGCGTAATTCTTCGAGAAATCTTGCGATTTCAGCAAGGTCGAGATATGTCTCGTCCATTATCGCTCTGACATCATATTCTTCACGAGAGAGGTACTCCACATGTTCCAGCATTTCCTCTGTAATGATATCTTCATCGGAGTCTTCTTCTTTCTCGTCACCCCATAATTCGAGTTGCCTTTTTTGCACCAATCCGATCAGTTCTGCATGTTGTTTTTTCCATCGGTCAAGGATTCCTTTTTCACCCGGTGTTTCACTATGCTTAGTTACCCAGGATAAAAGTCTGAGTAACAACCTGTCGCACGAACGCTCGAAAGAGTGTGCCGAGCTTTCAAAACGTTTTAGAAACTGGGTACGAATAAGCCTGACCACTTGCTTCTGGCGTCCTGCGATCATGGGATCAATGGTTGTATCGGGTTTGATGGGATAGGCTACCGGATAATAAATGGCCAATGCGAACAAAGGGTTTTCCCTTGCAAACGCCTTTTCAATCATGGCCAGAAGGCCTCCATATGTCTTCTTAACCGAATAGGCGGCCACCTTTGGTGGTTTTCGTTCCGGAAACCTGATGATTCTACCACCTTCTTGCTCCTGGCTAATTTTTACGTAAGCCCGGCTGCGTTGTACTACTAAAGCACGGAAAAGGGGATCAGAAGTTAATACGTACTCTGCTTCAGTCATATCGGTATCAACCGCAGAATCGTCAGCTTCTTTCTTGTTGGTTATCTTCTTCAGATTATTTTCCATTACGCCGAAGTGGCCTCTTAAGGAATGAATTCCAAGAGTAGATCCGAAATAGTTTGCCTTTTCTCTGGAGAATAACTCTATCATATGTCGGAAATCGTGCAGGCTATTATTGATCGGTGTTGCGGTCAACATGAACACCTGTTTTGGCCCGTTTGGGCCATCAATTATTTCGGACATTTGGCGATAACGTGAAGGCTTCTTGGTTTCAGTACCCCTTATTCCCAAATTTCGAAAATGATGTGCTTCGTCGATCACGACGGCATCTGCCATTTCAGTTATTTTTTCAAACCGATCGGGGTATTCACCTTCACGCCCCAAATCCGTGTGATTGAATATTGCCAGGTAACTGAAATCTCCCCAGAGATGTGGTAGGTAGCGGCGCAAATCTCTTTCCCATACGTCCTTCCTGATGGATTTGGGAACAAATAACACTACTCGCTTGCGTTCGTGCATTACCAGACGCTCGATTAGCATAAGTCCGATAAAGGTTTTTCCAAGACCAACCCCATCACATAGAAATGCTCCGCCAAATTGCTGGGCTATTTTCATCAAAGATCCGTATCCGTCTTTCTGGTACTGATCCAATACAGGAAACATTCTAGATTGGGTTCGCTCCCACTCGGATTCAGTAACCTCATGCCCACGGAAGTACTCGAACAAAGCTTTGGCATATATTTCAAATGGGGTGTAATCGCGAGTGTGGCGTTCGATGGTTCGGAGTATATCTGGAGTGACGTCCTCTGCTTCATCCCAATAGCGTTCATACCACTCTTGGATGGCATTTACTTGACGACCGGTAATTTGAACGTTAAGTTCGACGTTTTGGGTTAAACCGGGGAAACTGAAATTGGATGATCCCACCAGTGCGAACGAACCTATCACTTCCTGGCGAGCATGGGTAATATACGCCTTAGCATGGAACTTATTTTTCCGGTAGACTTTGCACTGGATTTTGGAAGGGATGGCATCAACAATGGCGGGGACTCCAACAAGAAAATCATTCTTTTCCTTTTCTGCTTCGATGCTGTCATCGAGGCGATTGGTGATGTTTTGCAGGCCCTCAACAAAAGCTCGTTTGGTGCGAAGGGTAACTTCGTCGCCCATTAAAATACGAATGTGATCGACCTTTTGCCATTCTCCATCAAGAGCCAGAAGTGCCCCAATCTCAAAATTGCCTGTGGCAATATCAATGGCTTTGGAGAGTTGGCACCAATCGTGGAGATAATCACGTACCTTCCAGTCGTCGTCGCTGTTATCAACAATGAAAAGCTCACTGCCAGGTCGCTTCGCCTGTTGCTCGCGATGTTCGCCAAGGCGGGTACCGAAGAGGTCATCCCCCCCCATGCGGACTTGATCTGGATCGGCTTTTTTTGATTTACGTGGCATGTGTTCCTACTTTCTCAAAATCAGGAGGCCCCCCACCCAATTCAACTCGTGTTTCCCTTTCCTTAGCTTTCAGCCCTTCATCCCAACGGTTTGCTCGAATTATAAACCTTTGCTGATGGGGATGCAAGGAGTCGGGGGTCGGGGCTCAGGGGTCGGGGATCGGGAGAAACGGAGAAAGGGAGAAGGGGAGATTCGTTCCCACTGGGGACAGTAGGAACCAGCCGGGAAATCCCTCTTAGTCTCCCTTTGCCAAAGGGAGAAACGGATAGCTGAAAACTGACGACTGAAAACTGGGATCGGGGGTCGGGGATCAGGGGTCGGGGATCAGGGAAGGGGAGAACCGGAGAAAGGGAGATTCGTTCCCACTGGGGACAGTAGGAACCAGCCG
>JAWOBB010000026.1:0-52077 GCA_046498265.1 Dehalococcoidia bacterium
AGCGTGGCAGGCGCGGTGAACTGCGGCTCGCGCGGCAAGGGCCTGGTGGCGAGAGTGCGACGAGTGCTGGATGAGAGGGTGAGGCCTGTGATGAAGCTCTCGCGCAAAGCTCGGACGGCGGTAACGGTGATGGCGGTGCTGGCCATCGTCATCGCGGGCGCGTTCCAGGTGCGCTCGGGCAGCATCGCGTGGGCGGACGTGGTGATCCCGGCGGAAATCGAGCAGTTGCTGATCGAGAACCGCTACGAGCAGGCGCTGGCGGAGGCGAAGCAGGAGTTGGCGGCGCAGCCAGATTCCCCGCATCGGGGAGGGAGTTGTCGGCCTGGCCATCGCCGCCGAGTTATCCCGGCAGGGCAGGAGCGTTTTCGTCTTCGACCGGGAGCTCACCTTCGGGCAGGGAATCAGCAGCCGGCAGAGTGAGATCATCCATGCCGGAATTTATTATCCGCAAGGGTCGCTCAAGGCGAAGCTCTGTCGGGAGGGCAACCGCCTGCTCTATGAACTTTGCCGCAAATATGATATCCCGCACAAAAGAACGGGTAAGATGATCGTTGCCTGCTCGGAGGAGGAAATCCCGGAACTGGAGAGGATTTATGAGCAGGCGGCAGCCAATGGGGTCGACGACCTGCGATACCTTTCCCGGGCCGATATCCAGCGGCTTGAACCCAATGTCGATGGCCGGGCAGGGATACTTTCCCCCTCCACCGGCATCATCGATACCCATTCTCTAATGAGCTTGTTTCATAGCCAGGCAGTTGAAGCGGGGGCCGAATTTTTATATGGAACCGAGGTGACAGGGCTCGACAGGGCAGGGGAGGTTTGGAGGGTTGGCATCCGGGACCGGGAAGGGTTTTCCGAGCTTTTTTCAAGAGTTGTCATAAATTCTGCCGGCCTGGAATCCGATAAGGTTGCCCGACTGGCCGGGGCAACCGGGGATGATTATCGACTCCATTATTGCAAGGGCGAGTATTTTGGCTTAAATTCCAGACTGCGAGGCAGCATCGGCCGGTTGATATATCCCACCCCCCAGGAGGCCGGGCTGGGGGTTCACCTCACCATAGCTCTTGACGGCATGATGCGCCTGGGCCCTAATACCCAGTACGTTGGGGAGATCGATTACAGCGTCGATAAATCGCACCGGGAGGCATTCTACCTCTCCGCCGGTAGATTCCTCCCACATCTGGAGCTTGAAGATTTGCATCCCGATCTGGCGGGCATACGCCCCAAATTGCAGGGCCCGGGCGGGCTCTTTCACGATTTTGTTATTGTCCATGATGACCAAGGGCCCCTCGCAGGGCTGGTCAATCTGGTCGGCATTGAATCCCCCGGACTGACCGCTTCCCCGGCCATAGCTCGATATGTGGCCGAATTGACAGCTGACATAACCTGAGCTATGGATTCCGCCCCGATTTTGTTACCATAACCATTACAGTCCTTAACCATGCCCCGATTTTCTCCGTCGGAACATTTGCAGAATGGTACTTTGGACTGCTTTGCCCAAATTTCGCCCCGGACTGAGCTAACTTGAAATATCTAAATCTAGCTTTGAAAGCGCCCCTCTGCTGGCAGTCCGACGCGTCAAACTAACAGCCGGACTGGTTGACAGTCCGAAAAGCGGGTGCTATACTTCCGTCGATACGGACTGCCGGGAAGCAACGAGGAGTGAAGTATGCCAGAAACAAGTAAGTCTGTAAGCTCAACCCCCACCCTGCCTTATGGCCCCACCAAGGGAATGTTACAGGCTCTACAGTTAATGCGCAAAAGCACCCCTCCGAGAATAGATGGCAATTTCCTGCGTCTGAACAAAGTAGCCCCCGGAAACGAATACAAGGTCATTGGGGCCTTGCGATTCCTCGGGGTGATAGATGATGAGGGCAAACCAACTGAGAAAAGCAGGCTGCTCAAAACCAAAGGGCAGGTGTTCAATAATGCTTTGCAGGAGATAGTGAAGGAAGCGTACCGCGATGTGTTCGAAATGATGAACGGGAATGGCTGTACGCATGACGATATGTTCAATTACTTCGTGACGAAGCATGATCTGGGGCCGGAGATGGCGGCCAAAACCACTCGTTTCTTCCTGCAGCTCTGTCAGATGGCTGAAATCGATCTGGGAATCAGGGGTAAGGAGAAGCAGGCTCCGGTTAAGAAGAGCCCTAACGGACGCCAGAAGCAGGATAAGGGCCCGTTTCTCCAGGTTCAGGGGCCGGGGTTTCCGTTGCTTCTGGCCCTGACGCCGGAAATGGCAGCGATGGATACTGAAGAACTTGCCGGGTTCTTCAGGAAATTGAAGACAGCTCTTGCCAAAGCTGGCGAAGAGTAATTCAATTTGAACTATCCCCTTAAAGCATTTCCTTAATGAGTAATGAAATGTCCGAGGTAGCATACTGGGTTGGATTCCACCTTATCGCCGGTATCGGTCGGGCCAAGTTCGAGAGGCTGCGCTCATACTTTGGGAGTCTTGCAGCTGCCTGGCAGGCAAATGCTGCCAGACTTGCCGCATCCGGGCTGGATCAACGCTCCATTCAGGCAATCGTCGATCACCGCCCCGGGATAGACCTTGATGCCGAAATGGAAAAGCTGGCCTGCCATGGAGTCAAAGCTCTCACTATGGACGACCCCGGATACCCTCCTCGGCTAAAGGAAATTCATGATCCTCCACCGGTCCTTTATGTGCAAGGGACACTTTTGACCGACGAGGATTGGCCTCTGGCGGTGGTTGGCACTCGTCGCTTAACATCCTATGGTCGCGAAGTTACAGGGCAACTGGTAAGCGATCTGGTGCAAAATAGGGTAACCATAGTCAGTGGCCTGGCTCGAGGGATTGATACCATCGCACACAAGACTGCCCTGGCTTCGGGAGGGCGTACCGTGGCCACTTTGGCCTCGGGCCTGGATATCATCTATCCGCCGGAGAACAACAAACTGGCCCGGGAAATCACAACTAATGGAGCTCTGGTCAGCGAGTATCCGCTGGGCACCAGGCCGAGGCCTGAGAACTTCCCCCGGCGAAACCGGATAATGAGCGGTTTGAGCTTAGGCACCCTGGTCATTGAGGCCGATGAGCGTAGCGGTGCGCTGATTACCGCTCGAATGGCCCTGGACCAGGATCGTGAAGTCTTTGCAGTGCCGGGGAACATCTTCTCCTCTGCAAGCAAGGGGAGTAATCGACTCATTCGTGAGGGTGCCAAGACCGTGCTGGGAGTGGCGGATATTCTCGAAGAGTTGAACTTGGACCTGATACCTCAGCAGATCGCTCTCGAAAATCTGTCTCCTGCAAATGATATCGAATCTGCCCTCCTGGAACATATGGTTGAAGGTCCGGTACATATAGATGAGTTGTGCCGGTCTACCTCCCTGCCTGTCTCTACGGTAAGCAGCACCTTGACAATCATGGAGCTTAAAGGTATGGTTAGTCAATTGGGCAACATGAATTACATTGCTGCCCGAGGAGTGAAATCGAAATAATGGCAAAAAACCTGGTTATAGTGGAATCGCCGGCCAAAGCGCGAACTATAGGGCGCATTCTGCCGGCATCATATACAGTTAAAGCAACTATGGGGCATGTCCGCGATTTGCCAGAGAAGGAAATCGGGGTCGACCCCGAGAACGGGTTCGTTCCCGAGTACATAGTTCCCAAGGGCAAACAAAAGGTAATCAACGAGATCAAATCGGCTGCCAAAGATGCTCAAAACCTTTACCTGGCCACTGACCCTGACAGAGAAGGAGAAGCGATTTCCTGGCATCTCGTTAAAGCCGCCAGGCTGGAAAAAATATCTGCTAAAAGAGTGGTTTTTCATGAAATAACAAAGGAAGCCGTTAACGAAGCCTTCCGGCACCCTCGAGATATCGATATCAATCTGGTAGATGCCCAGCAGGCCCGGCGCGTTCTTGATCGACTGGTAGGCTACAAAATCAGCCCGATACTGTGGAAAAAGGTTATGAAAGGGCTTTCGGCGGGAAGAGTACAGTCGGTGGCAGTACGAATGGTAGTGGACAGGGAACGGGAAATCCAGAATTTCATTTCGGTCGAATACTGGTCCGTCGAGGCTGAACTCGAGAAAGGTTCCTCATTTCGAGCGGAACTGATTGGAAGCGAAAAGGATAAAAAGATCTCGATCGGTAATGAAGAGCAAGTAAAAGAGCTTCGCTCTGCACTGGAGGGAGCTCGATACAGCGTTTCCAAAGTCCAACGTAAGAACGTCCCCAAACAACCGGTGGCTCCATTCATCACCAGTACCCTCCAGCAGGAAGCCTGGCGAAAGCTTCGCTTCAGTGCCAAGCGGACGATGAATGTTGCCCAGACACTTTATGAAGGGATTCCTATTAACGGGGATGAACCGGCCGGTCTCATAACCTATATGCGTACCGATTCCACCCATGTTGCCCCTCAGGCAGTAGCGGAAACCAGGGATTACATAGCTGCTAAATATGGCTCTGCCTATTTACCTGAGAAAGCGCGCCTGTTCAAGAAAAAAGTCAAGGGGGCTCAGGAGGCGCATGAAGCCATCCGCCCTACGTCGGTGCAGCGCGAGCCAGCGACGATCAAATCCCATCTCAACTCTGACCAGTTCAAATTATATGACCTCATCTGGAAACGAATGGTGGCCAGCCAGATGGCCCCGGCCGTCTATGACACTACGACGGTGAATATCCTGGCTGACACCGATCAAGAGAAATATCTTTTCCGGGCTATCAGTTCACCCCTTTTTTTCCCTGGTTTTCTTACTCTTTACAGCGAGGGGAAAGATGAAAAGGAGGCAACAGAATCCAAGGCCAGACTTCCCGAATTGAAAGAAGGAGACCAGCTTGACCTGGTAAGTCTCTTTCCCGAGCAGCATTTCACCACCCCGCCACCCCGATACACTGAAGCTACTTTGATCAAGGCACTAGAGGAAAATGGCATCGGGCGACCCAGTACTTATGCGCCAATTATTTCTACCATTCAGGATCGGGATTATGTGGTAAAAGAAAAGGGGCATTTTAAACCCAATGAAATGGGGGTTATCGTCACCGATTTACTGGCGGCTCATTTCCCCGAAATAGTAAATACCAAGTTCACCGCCCAGATGGAGGAGAGGCTGGATGAGATTTCCTCGGGCAAAGCGAAATGGGTTCCCACGCTGGAAGCTTTTTATAAGATGTTCGCTGCTGAACTCGAGAAGGCCTATGTGGATATGCCGACGACGAAACCTCCTGCTGAATCGACCGACGAGATATGTGAGAAGTGCGGCAGTCCAATGGTGATCAAACGGGGAAGATACGGGAAATTCTTAGCCTGCAGTAATTTCCCCACCTGCCGCAACTCGCGAGCATTGCAGACCACCATCGACGCTACCTGTCCCAAATGCGGGAGCAAGTTGGCCGAAAAAAGAACCAAGAAGAAGAAAGTGTTTTATGGCTGTTCCAATTATCCCAAATGCGATTTTGCAGTCTGGGAAAAACCCCTCTCCATCCCCTGCCCCGAATGCGGGGGACTGCTGGTTCCCAATAAGAAAAAGGGCATGGCCAAATGCGCCCAGTGTGGCTTTGAAGGTAACCTGGAGGAGATACAGGAAAGAGAGTCGGCATTGACCTGATAAGAGGACTTTGTGCATGCAGGAGATGCTCGCCAAGTATGTCCGCCACCTGGAAGTGGAACGGGGGTTATCTCCTTTCACCATCAGGAACTATGCTACCGATATCCGCCACTTTCTCAAGTTCCTCGACCTGGAGGAGGTCCGCTCCCTCGAAGAAGTCGATCATTCCGTCATTCGCAATTACCTCGGTCAACTGCTGGATAAGGGAACGGTAAGGGCCAGCATCTCGCGGAAAATGAGTGCCCTTCGTTCCTTTTTTCTCTATCTGAACCAGGAAGGGCTGGTTGAAAATGAACCCTTGAACCGGGTCTCCGGCCCCAAGGTGGAAAAGCGCCTCCCCTCCTTCCTCACCTCGGAGGAGATAATCTCCCTTTTGAGCTCACCTGACAGCTCGACCCCTCACGGCCTCAGGGACCGCGCCATCCTGGAACTGCTCTATGCCTCGGGTTTGCGCGTAAGCGAGATAGCCTCCCTCGATGTATCCGGGATGGACGTGGAGATGCACCAGCTAAGGGTCTGGGGCAAGGGGGCGAAGGAGCGAATGGTCCTCATGGGCCAGCCGGCCGCAGACGCCATCGCCGATTATCTTGAATACGGGCGGATGAAGCTTCAGGGCCCGGAAAGCACCGATGCCCTGTTCCTGAATAGATACGGCCACCGCATCGCCGAGCGACGGATTCAGTATATCCTGAAAAAATATGCCCGGCAGGCGGGCATCAGCCGGCGGGTGCATCCCCACATGCTGCGCCATACCTTTGCTACCCATATGCTCGACGGTGGCGCCGACCTGAGGGTGGTCCAGGAGCTACTGGGTCACTCCAGCCTTTCCAGCACGCAGGTCTATACCCATGTAACCCGCAGTCAGATGCGCAAGCGATATCTCGAGGCACATCCAAGGGGGACGGAAAAAGAGAGGAAAGTTGTCGGGGACCAGGGATCGGAGGCCAGTGGTCAGGGATCAGAAGGAATGAGTGCAACGACTGATGACCATCAACTGACGACTGAAGACTAAAGACTGAAGACTAAAGACTGATTCCCCTTCTTGTGATGTGAGGGGTATGCTGCTATACTAAGTGGAAAATCCTGATAGTGAAAACCTAAAATGCGAATCCTTGTAATCAACGGCCCCAATTTGAATATGCTCGGCAGGCGAGATCCTTCCCACTACGGGAGTAAAACGCTCAAGGACATCGATGATGCTCTTCTGGAGCGGGGAAAGGAACTGGGTGCCGAGGTCGTCACCTTCCAGTCGAATCATGAGGGGGCGATCATCGATTTCATCCAGGAGCAGTCACCGAAGTCGGACGGCATCATCATCAATGCCGGGGCGTTGACCCATTACAGCTATGCCTTGATGGATGTGCTTGCTGATGCGCAACTGCCTGTCATCGAGGTTCATATCTCCGACATCCACTCCCGTGAAGAGTTCCGGCGCAAATCCGTCATCGAGCCGGTGGCCCGAAAACAGATAAGCGGGCACGGCTGGCAGGGATACCTCGAGGCGCTGGACTTTCTGGCTAATATGTAGGGGGCAGGTTTGAAACCTGCCCCTACTGGGGGCCGCCGTCTGAAGGGATGACCATGCCAGTGATGTAGGCCGAGGCATCCGAGGCCAGAAACAGCGCCGGGCCGAGGTGGTCTTCCGGATTGGCCGGCCTTCGCAGCGGGATGCCCTGAGAGAAATTCTCGATGAATTCCGGCCCCATTTTCTTTCTCACCCGCTCGGTCAGGGTGAGACCGGGAGCGATAGCATTCACTCTCACATTGTCCGGTCCCCAGGCCATGGCCAGCGCCCTGGTCATCTGGTTGACGGCGGCTTTGAGACCGCCTACCGCCGCCTCGAAGACCACGGGTTTGGTCCCCGACAGCGAGCTGAAGTTGATGATGCTGCCGCATTTCTGCTCGATCATCACCCGGGCCACCGCCTGATTGCAGAAGAAAACGGCCTTGCAGTTTCGTCCGTCCAGCTCATCGTAGTGCTCTTCGGGCATGTCGATGGGCGGCATTACCCAGATATCCCCGGCCCCGCCGGCAACATTGAGCAATACGTCGATGCGGCCGAATTCCTCTTTGACTTTACGGGCCATTTCCTGAAGCTGGCCGAGTTGGGTCACGTCGGTGGGAACCGCTATGGCGGTGCCCCCCTTCGACTTGATCTCATCGGCGTTGGCCTCAAGTTCAGAGACCGTGCGGGCGACCAGGGCCACCCTGGCCCCGGCCTCCGCAAATCCCGCAGCCAGTGTTTTCCCGATGCCCCGGCTGGCTCCGGTCACGACAGTGGCTTTACCTTCGACGGAAAAATTCGGCAGTGACATAAGGCCTCCTTTTACTTCGAAATCCGTTCGTCCACGATCACGAAGACGACCGAGCTCATATCCAGGAATTTCTCCTCGTCAGCCTCTATTTCGGCGCGCCCTTCCCCCAGGCGTCTGGTCATGGTCGCCTTATAAGCATCCAGGTCCCGAAACCAGAGTTCGGTGATGCAATCGTAAAGCGGCTCGTTTGTCTCATCGAGAGCCACAACGTAATTGCGAACATACTTGATGAGACCGGTAGCCCGGCTCACGATGAGCGGGACATGATTTGCCTCGTAGTAGCTCTCGAATTCCTGCCGGGAAATGCCGGGCTTTCGCTTGAGGAAGGAGATGGTCTTAAGCGAACCGTCTGTAGGTGCATCTTCTGTAATACCCGAGGATTTTTCCTCGACCAGGAAGGGTGTGGTGGCGCTCGTATCCAGGAACTTTTGCTCGTCTTCCCTTATGGGCAGGCCATCATCGGACTGGACGAACTCCATCAGCTTCACCGGATCCTCCAGGGAATCGAACCAGAACTGGCTGAGACAATCGAAACCGAACTCCCCGGGCGTTACCAGTTTGGTGAAATGATTGCGAGCGTAGTGCCTGAACCACGGCAATAAATTGAGTGACAGGGGCACATGTACCTCTTCGTAGTGGCTGACAAACTCCTCCCTGGAAATGCCGGCTTTGCGCTTCATTAAAGAAAGTGTTTTGATCACGATTGCCCTCCTTCGCTGGGTTCGATCTGCCCGATGACCGGGGCCACCCCGCAGGTGCCCTGCGGGCTGAGCATGTATTCCTTATACTTTTTGAACCTGCCCTGCAGATGCTCATCGATCTCCTGCCGGGTATAATCGAGGGAGTGCCATATTTGAGCCCCCAAAGACAGGGCGGCTTCTTTAGCTTCCTCGACATCGTCGACGGCAAAGATTACTCCCATCAGTCCCTCTCCCCGGTCTTTGAGAAACTGCTTAACGTGGCTGTCCCTGTCCGGCAATGGCGCCACCAGCTCGATGCCGGCATCCCAGCTCATGGCCACCTCGATCCCGAATCTGGCGGCATCCTCCTCATTGGCACTGTGGAAGGTGGCTCCAAGCAGCATTGAAAAGACCTCGATCCCTTTTTGCAGGTCCTCGACCGCAATGGTAACCCGGTTTACTCCCATAGGTTTCATGATTGCTCCTTCGGCTCGATTTGTCCCAGCATGATGCTGAAACCGCATTTCTGGGTAGAATCAAGCACGTATTCCTTGTATTTTTTGAACATGCCTTTGAGATACTGATCTATCTCTTCCCGGCTGTAATCTATGGGAACCAGTATATTCACCCCCGCCTTCTCGGCCATATCACGGGCTTCATCCGCATCGGATACCGCAAATACCACGGCCATGATTCCCTCACCGTTTTGCTCGAGAAACTGTTCGAGAAAGTCACCCTTTCCCGGAACGGGTGAACACAACTCAATGCCGGCATCTCAGCTGATGGCCACATCCATTCCAAGCTCAGCACCAGTGCCGCTGGCATCGTGAAAGGTGGCTCCCAGCATATTTGAATAAAAGTCAATCCCTTTCTGAATATCTCTCACGGCCACTACTATCCGATTGACTCCATCAGGTTTCATCTCTGCCCCCGTTCAGTGTCTTCGGCTCAATTTTCTGAATGAAATATGTTCCCAGCGCCTTGGCTATGAGCCGTCCGTCGTTGGTCACTTCCCCTTCGACCGTGGAGAGATTGTTCGACTTGTTGACAACCCTCGCTTCGCAAACCATCTTCCCCTCGACGACCGGCCTGAAGTAATTGATCTTGAGCTCTATAGTTTTACACAGCTCGTCTTCAGCAAGAGCAAAGAAGGCGGCGGCACCCATGCAGGCATCGGCCATGGTGTAGATGGCACCCCCGTGAACGGCACCGTAGTTGTTGAGCATGTTCTCTTTCACCCTGGCCCTGGCCTGGCAGTAGTCCTTTTCGATTCTGGGGAATTTCACCCCCAGGTTGTCCACAAAAGGGGCATCTCTCATGTAGGGTGGCAGTTTCCTCATAATAAGCTTTTCCTTCCCTCAGTCCAGTTATGCCTTTTCGATTTGCACCAGCGCCGTATTGGAGGGCAGGGCTCCGCCGGGCGAGGGTCGATCGTCGGAGAGGACATTGGCACAGCCGCCTCGATCGATGCCGTTCTCGTCGGGAGAGTACCAGGCCCCCTGAGGCAGATCGACGACCCCCGGCATTATGGCTTCTGTGACTTTAGCGGGAATAACCATCGTCCCTCGGTCATTGAACACTTTAACCTGGTCGCCATTCTTGATTCCTCTTGCTTCGGCATCGATGCTGTTCATCCGGACGGAATGCGGGTCCAGCTCCCTCAGCCAGGGCACGTTGTCGAACTGGGTATGCGCCCGGCGGCGGGTGTGGGTGGTGATGAGCTGCAGCGGGTATTTTCCCGCCAGTGGATCGTCGTGGCTTTCCCAGGTTTCGATATATTTGGGTATCGGCGGGCAATCAGGCAGGTTCAGGTCCTCGATCATTTTCGAATATATCTCGATTTTCCCGGATGGCGTATAGAAGGGGTTGTTGTCCGGGTCCTCTATCTGGGTGCGGAAGGGAACATTGGGTCCGGGCAGCTCGAGTTTATAATAACCTTTTTTCTTGAATTCCTCGATATCAGGAATATCGCTCTTTTCCAGGATGATATCCATCCACTCCTCGTCGGTTTTGTCATTGTACTCGGTATAGCCCAGCCGGTTGGCCAGGTCGGTGGTGAAGTCCATCGGCGAGCGCGTCTCACCATAGGGCTCGATTATCTTTTTGCGGTAGGCATAGAACACCGGACAGGAGGCGCTCATGGTGATATCGGTTCTCTCAAAGAACGTCGTCGACGGCAGCACTATATCGGCATACCGGGCAGTAGGAGTCATGAAATGCTCTTCGGTTACGATGAAATCGAGCTTGTTGAATGCTTCGACGTTCTTGTTGGTATTGGGCCACTGGTTGAGCGGATTGGCATTGATTATCCACAGGAATTTGTAGTCGGCCGGATAGCCGCCCGATTTGCCTTCGATGATGGCATCGGCAAGCTGGAAGATGTTGATTATCCCGTGCCCCCAGACGTAATATCTGCGGTTGGGGAGCTTGCCCGGCGGATTGGGAATCGTCTTGTCCACTTCATTCGGGGGGATTTTGGGTCCCGAGCCCAGCATGCCGAGGGCATGGGGTCCCCAGGATTTCCCTCCGCACGAACCACCGAGTTTGCCGATATTGCCGGTCATGGCAGCCAGGGTAATGGCTGCCCGATGGTACTGCTCGCCGTAAGCCGTGCGCCCGGGGCCGATGCCGGCAATGAGCGCGGCGGGTTTTGTAGCGGCATATTCCCGGGCCAGGTTGCGGATAGCATCCGCCGGGATGCCGGTAATCGGCTCGGCCCATTCCGGGGTTTTAGCTATCCCGTCCTCTTCGCCCATGATGTAACTCTTGAAGGCGTCGAACCCGACGGTGAATTTATCCAGGAACACCTGGTCGTGGAGGTTCTCCGTTACCATCACGTTGGCCATGGCGATGAGGGCGGCAGCGTCGGTCCCCGGTCGAATCGGTATCCATTGATGGGCGAAAGCGGCCGTGGAAGCGGTGTATCGGGGATCGACGGAGACTATCTTTATTCCCTTTTCCTTAGCCTGCGTCAGATACCAGGCCGTGTTGGTATCGTGAATGGCGGTCGAAGGGTCCCAGCCCCACATGATAATCAGCCGGGAATTCAGGAGGTCGTCGCGGGTGTGGGCGGTCCAGGCCATCCCGAAGGCAGTCAGCTCCGCAAAGATGCCGCCTTCATAGGAGTGCAGGCCCCAGGGACGGGTATAGCCGCCCATCATGCAGAAGAGTCGGCTCATTCGCCGCCAGCCGTCGTGCAGCATGGCCTGATCGCCGCCGGATACCCAGTGCACGATAGAGGCCGGGCCGTAGGTATCCACCACCCGCTTGAGCTCCGCGGCAATGGTATCGAGGGCTTCGTCCCAGGAAATCTCTTCGAACCGGCCGCTGCCCCGGGGACCGGCCCGTTTCATCGGGCGCTTCAGCCGGTCCGGATGGTATATTCTCTGCCGCCAGGAACGCCCCCTCAGGCAGGCCCTCACCTGGGTGTTGTCGGTATCGTCGTCGGTTTCTATCCTGGTGATAGCGCCGTCCTGAACGTGAACCTTGAGCAGGCACCCACCCCCGCAGTGCGGAGCACAGGTGGTATAGAACGTTTTTTCTTCGCTCATACTTTTCATTCCTGTTTGGGTTTGCGCCAGTCAATGAATTCGATCATGGTACCGCCGACCTCGGAGGCATCGAAGTAGACGAACTCCATGAATCCCATATCCTGGTAGAATACGGGTTCGATTCCCAGCTCGGCAAAGTGCGCCTTGGCCCCTGCCATATCCTCGGTCTCGAAGGCGATATGGTGAATCCCGTCGCCGTTTTGAGCCAGGTACTCGAAATAAGGGTTCTCCCCGGAAACCGGCTGGATGAACTCTATTTGCACCGCGCCAAGTTGGGCAAACGAGACCTTAATCTTGGTCTCAACCGTCTTTCCCCGAAGGACCGCGCCGGACATATCGACCTCCGCCGGCGGGGAAAAGGGGCCGATGCCAAAAACCGTCTCGTAATGCTGACAGGCCTTGTCGATATCCCCTACCACGTAACCGAGCTGATAGAGGGGTGGGAACTGGAATTGCTCTTCTGCCATTTTTCAAATCCTCCATTAATAGTTAACCAGAGAAACCTCCGGCTTAGGCTTCAGGATTATCGCCGGCCGAATTTCATTATCGTACTGAAATCCTTCAGCTTCGTGATTCTTCCCGTATTTAGCTTCCATCTCCTCGATGGGGCCGGCATCCAGTGCCCTGGTGGGGCAGGCGGCCACGCAGATCGGCAGCTTGCCTTCAGCCCATCGATCGACGCAGAAGTTGCACTTCTGCATCTTTGCGTTCGGCTCATCGGCAAATTGCGGAGCGCCATAGGGGCAGGCTTCCAGGCACATGCCGCATTCGTCCCGGCCGACACATGCCTCGCGGTCCACCAGCACGATACCGTCCTCTTTGCGCTTATAGATGGCGTCATGGGGGCAGGCAGGGATACAGGCCGGTTCGGCGCAGTGATAACAGGGATTGGCCATAAAGGCGGTGAACAGGTCGGGGTATTTGCCTTTCTCAATGGTGGAAATCCTCATCCAGCTTGCCGGGCCTGCCGGGACGTCGTTCCAGTCTTTGCAGGCGACAACGCAGGTCCAGCAGCCGGTGCACCGGTTCTGGTCGAAATAGAAAGCCAGTTGCATTTTTCCTCCCTCAGAATGACACAGAATTAACTCTAAATCTTGGCCGCCACCTGGGCTGCCTGATAGGCCACGGAAGCGGCGTTGCGCGGCTTGACGCAATCGCCCACCGAGTATATCTCCGGCACAAGCCCTTCCAGTTCTTCCGCCAGGTGATTTTCCGGCTCCATGCCCATGGCCAGGACGACGGTATCGGCGGGCAGCGAGGCTGTCTCCTGCCCCATTCGAACCACCACACTCTTCGGGGTGATCTCCAGGATGGGGGTATGCAGGTAGAGCGGGACCATGAGATCGATGAGCTTCTTCTCCAGAGCCCGGAGGGTGACCCGCTCCACGGTCAACCCCAGTTCGCCGCGGGTGGCCAGGCTGACCTGCCTGCCCTGTTCGGCCATCAGGATGGCCGTTTCTATCGCCAGGTATCTGCCCCCCAGCACCACGATTTTTCCTTCAGGATGGGCTTTTCCGGCGATTACATCGACGGCCTGGACCACATTTGGGCCTTTGATCCCTGCAATATCCGGTATGGCGGGGCTGGCTCCCGTGGCCACAACCACCGCATCAGGCCCGTCCTGCTGAACTCTCTGGCTGGTGATTTCAGTGTTTGCATTCACCTCGATTCCCAGCTTTTCAAGAGATCTTTTCAGGTAATCGGTTAGAGATATGAAATGAGCCTTATCCGGCAGAGAAGCGGCCACCTTCCATTGACCGCCCAGTTCCGGTCCGCTTTCATACAAAGAGACCTTGTGCCCGCGTTCGGCCAGCAGGCGGGCGGTCTGCATCCCTGCCAGCCCTCCTCCTATGACGAGCACTTTTTTGGGAGGCTCGGCTGGTTCCATAGGATACTGCGATTCGCGGTTAAGAAAGGGATTCACCGAACAGGAGCCGCGCCCGGTCCGGCGATCCTGATTAAGGCAATTCATGCAATAGATGCAGCGGCGGACTTCGTCCGCTCGGCCTTCGTGGAGTTTGCGGGGCAGTTCGGGATCGGCCAGCAGGGGACGGCCCATGGCTATGAACTCGGCTCGCTCTTCTTTGACGATGTCTGCGGCCAGCTCCGGGGTGATCTTGCCTGCGGCCATCACCGGAATGCTGACGGCCCTTTTGATCTCATCGACCAGCGGCATCATCGGCCCGTCCGGATAGAGGTAAGAAGGAACCGTCGTTCCCACCCAGAACTCGATTCCCCGCGAGACGCTGATGGCATCGGCGCCGGCCGATTGCAGAATAAGGGCCTGCTCGGCGGCTTCTGCGGGTGTGGTGCCGCCGTCGAGGTCGTCGCTGCCGTTGATGCGCATGGAGACGGGAAAATCATCGCCGACGACCTGCTTGATTCTCATGATTACCTCAACAGGGAACCGGGCCCTTTTTTCCAGCGTTCCCCCGTATTTATCGGTTCTGCGGTTAAGAATCGGGCTCATGAACATCCCGGCCAGCGACCCGTGGCAGGAATGAATTTCCACCATGTCGGCCCCGGCTTCCTTGGCCCGCCGCGCCGCCCGGGCAAAATCCTCGATATATCTCTCGATATCATCCCCGGTCACGACCTGATAAGGTATTTCAGGGGGAATCCGGGGAATCTCGGAGGCCACCTTCATGGTTATGCCTTTGGGAACGAATCCGGCAAAGAGATAGAGCATGCCCACATGCATCAACTGGACCCCGACCTTGACGCCGTGCTCGTGAATGGAATCGATAAGCTTTCGCCAGTCCGAAATCCATCTGTCGTCGCAGAGGGCCATGTTGAACATCAGGGGACAGTCGTTGCTCACGGCGGCGTAGGCGGGGATGATAAGGCCCACACCTCCTCCGGCCCGGGCACGGTAGTAATCGAGCAGTCGCTCGGAGAGGTGCCCGTCGGCCTCCGGCAGTTGCGAGGCCATGGCCGGCATGAGAAGTCGGTTTTCGAGCTCCAGAGAGCCGATCCTGCCGGGCTGGAAGAGGGCTGAGAAATCGGTCATAGTGTTTGCCAACCTTTTTTACAAAGAGACTGCGAAATGAATCCTCAATCTGAAAGATTCCCTCTTTGATCTCCCTTTGCCAAAGGGAGAAAGACTCTTCCCACTTTAGTTAAAGGGGGATTGAGGGGGATTTATCGTATTTTTATGGCTGTTATTCATATTGAAGGCGGTAGCCGTTGTTTGTAATTATTCAACCTTATAAACTTTACATAACAAGGCCCGGTTGCACCAGCCGCCGGATAGCTCGTCACAAAATTCAGGATCGTCCAGTGTAAGTACATTTGCGTTGGATTCCCATACTCCGCTCAGTTCCGGCTCGTTGGCCGGCTTCTCCGGGAACCACCAGCTGGCCTGGCAGTTGACCACACCGGGCAGGATGCCGTCGTTGTGCCGGGCTTTCTGCTTGATCCGGCCGCGGCGTGTCTCAATCCAGGCCCAGTCGCCGTCACCGATTCCCAACTCTCGGGCGGTATCGGGATGGATATCCATTAGCGGGTCGGGGTGTCTCTCCCTTGCCCCGATTCCGAGCTGCATGAATTCCGAATGGTACATCGGCCGGTAGTTGCCGCCGGTATTCAAAATGAGGGGGTATTCCTCGGCTACTTCCGGCAGCCGGAACGGGCTTTCCGGCGGTTCCTCATAATAGGGCATGGGATCATAGTCGAGGTCTTTCAGAATACTGGAATAAAGCTCCACCTTTCTGGAAGGGGTGGGGAAACCGGTCGTCTCATAAGGTTTGGGATCGAAGCCATCTGGGAAAACGATCATTCTCTCCACGCAATCCCGGAAGCTCAGGCCGCAGGCTTCGAGGCGGTAATTGCTCACTTCCTCGGTCGTCCTCCAGGGCCAGAATTCATCCTGACCGACTGAGAGCGCCAGCGCCCGGAAGAATTCGTAGATGTCCCGCCGCTCACCCATGGGTTCGATGGCCTTCTCGCCGGCCCACAGCAGGCTGGCAAAATCCATCATGTTGGTGCACAGGTCCCGTTCCAGCCAGCTGGTGGCCGGGAAAACATAGTCGGCCAGCTGCGCCGAGGGCGTCATGAAGAGTTCCTGGACGATGGAAAGCTCCAGGTTATCGCTTTTCAGAGCTTCATAAACCAGTCTGGTGTTCCCGCCCCAGGCCAGCGGATTGGAACCCCAGGCAATCATCGCCTTGACGGGGTAGGGCTTACCCGTCAGGATCGATCTCCACAGCATGGTGGTGTGGGCCTGGATTTGGACCGTCACGGGGGCGGGCACGCCATAGACCTTCTCGATGTGCGGGGCCATCATGCTCCAGCCCTTGAGCGAGACCAGACGGCAGGCATCGTAGCCCATCATCTTCTGACGCACCTCCATGGGAAGGCGGTCCATCATGGTCAGTTCGGCTTCGGTGACGAATCGGCCGCCGTTGTTGGTGCCGCCGGGCCGGGTGATGAGGTGTCCCCCGAATTCACCGAGGTAGCCGCAGATGGCGCGCATGATTACCTTGGCATGCTCGGTACGGGTACCGTTCAGCCCCAGCTGGTCGATGGCCACCCCATACGGCATGGAAGAGGGTCCTTGGGTGGCATATATTCGGGCGGCCTCGACGATTTTCTCGACCGGCACGCCGGTGATTTCGGCCACCTTTTCCGGCGGATACTCCTGTACCCTCTCCTTGAGTTTGTCGAAGCCGGTGGTCCAATTCTCCACGAATTCCCTGTTGTAAAGTTCTTCGTTAATGATGACGTTGAGCCAGCCCATGGCCATGGCGGTATCCGTCCCGGGCCGCAGCTGCAGCCAGATATCGGCGATATCGGTGGTTTTAGTCCGGCGGGGATCGACGGCGATGATTTTGACATCCTTTTCCTTCTTCATCTTGAGCAGATGGGTCCAGGTTCTCATCTCCGACTGGGCCGGGTTGCTCCCCCAGAAAACGATGCACCCGGAATTGGAGATATCGGTCGACCAGGTGGTCACGTCCCCGGTGACTGCCATGTTGATGCCCATATCGTTGATGCCGCAGATAATGCCCGGCGCAAAGATATTGTGCGGATTGCCGAACAGGGTGGCAAAGCGCCCCCGCGGCCAGTAGTCGTTCCCTCGATAGGTACCCTCGAAGAAGCCCAGGGTCTCGGGGCCGTATTTATCTTTCAGCTCCAGCAACTTGGGGCCGATCTCGGCCATGGCCTCATCCCAGCTTATCTGCTGCCATTTGCCTTCGCCTCGTTTGCCAACACGCTTGAGGGGATGCATCAACTGGTCGGGATGATAGAGCCATTTAGGCGCAATCGACGGTCTCTCGCAGGTAAACCCGTGACTCAGGATGTGGTCTTTATTGCCTTCGATTTTGACCACTTTCCCATCCTCAACATGGACCAGGACGCCGCACAGCGCGGCACAGAATTGACAGGCTGTTTTCTTAATCTCATAAGCCATTTAGAAGAACTCCTGAAAAGGTTTCGAGTTGCTCTTTTGTGCAGAAGTTTAGCAGTTGATGAAGTATCTGTCAAGCAATATTGGCAGTGCGTTACTCAAATGGTCAAATATGCTGTATTTGTATACCAACTGATTCAAAATAGCGCCCGACATGCAACATTTGGGCAATCAATATGATGTGCCAATGCGGCCTTCGTTGGCTATGTCGCAATGTTAAAAGCCATATTTTACTCGTCATTCTGAGCGAAGCGAAGAATCTCTTCATAATCAGGGAGATCGCCACGCCGCCTTTGCGTTCGAGTGCTCAAGGAAGGCATCTGTTTTCGGACCGCCGGGACTTCATGGGGTGGAATGGATCTTTTTAAAGGCAGGGGTTACTGTCTGGCTAACCCGGGATGAGCCTGGTTAATTTGAGCATTCCATTTGGCAACCTGCTCGGCGGTCAGGTTGTTCAAGCTAGAAAGATCACCTTCAATAGAAACCTTATTTATGGTATCCCCCTGTTCGATGCTGTTAACCACTTCCTGATCGGCAGCTCCTACGACCTCACCAAAGATGGCATGGTGGTCGTCCAGGTGAGGGGTGGGAAGATGAGTGATGAAGAACTGGCTCCCATTGGTTCCCGGGCCGGCGTTGGCCATGGAAAGAACCCCCGGTTTGGTGTGGCGCAGTTCAGGGCTGAATTCATCGGCGAATTTATATCCCGGCCCTCCGGTCCCGGGTGTCCCCCCGGCTCCGTCACGACTGAAGGGGCAGCCGGCCTGGATCATGAAGTCATTGATTACCCGGTGAAATTTCAATCCGTTGTAAAACCCTCTCCTGGCCAGATTCACGAAACTGGCCACGGTGAAAGGCACCTGCTCGGCGAACAATTTCAGGTTTATGACCCCTTTGGAGGTGTCGATTGAGGCGGTTATTTCATTCGGCTGAGACATTAAAGACTCCTCTCAAGTATTTGCCCCTAGCTTACAATACCGGCTTACGGTAGTCAATTTTGCATATTTGCTTTGCCTGTTCATTTGATGGTTTAATTAAAACTACCGTGGAGGATTAGCATGAAAGTAACCAGCCTCGATCAGACCCCCAGAATCAAGGTTGATATGGAAGGTGCCAAAGATGCCTTCAAACAGGTCCCTCTTTCAAGGGAGGATGGTGCCCCGGTTTTTGTATTTCGGGTATTTACCATCGAACCTGGAGGCCACACCCCATACCATCAACATCCGTATGAGCACCTGAATTACGTCATCAAAGGGCACGGCACCCTGGTCACCGGGGAAGGTGAGGGGATTAATATCAGAGAGGGCAATTTCGCCATGGTCCTTCCGTGGGAAATGCACCAGTACCGGAATGACTCGGACAGCGAGCCTCTGGTCATAATTTGTGCCGTTCCCAGGGAATCCGAATAGGATTCGCTGTAGCTCACTTAACAGCGACAATATATGAACCTGTTCCCACCGCCGCCAGCCGTCCATCTTCACCGTGCAACTCGATTCGGCTGACGGCCACCGTCCGACCACTGCGCATTACATAACCGGTGGCCACAAATGAGGTCCCGGAAGCTGGGCGGATATAATCTATTCGCAGATCTATGGTGTTTATCCGGGTGACCTTTTCTATTCTCTTATTTAGCGATGAATCTTTCATCCGGTAAACCAGATTGGAGAACACCGCCAGGCTTCCGGTGATATCCAGCACCGAAGCAATGACTCCCCCGTGCAGGTTGGTGGTTCGCTCGCTGCCGGTGAGATCATCTCGATTGGTAAATCTCATGGAGGCGGTCTCCGCCTCCATCGACTCGATGTGTAGTCCCAGCCCTTCGGTGAATTGCGAGGTCTGAACGAAAAGGTGCTGGGAAATGTCGATAAGTTCCTGGGTCTGTCGCTTGTCCATAGATTTCTCAACTGACTACTATCTTGCCCGGGTGATCTTCGCTTATACGGCCGATGATGGCCGTATCCCCGATACCTTTGGCATGCATCGAAGAGAGCAGACCTTCAGCCTTTTCGGCGGGGGCGGCAATCAGCAGCCCCCCTGACGTCTGAGCATCGAAAAGGATATCTTTCATATATTCCGGCACATCCGCATAAAAATATACCATATCTGCCCTGAAATCTCGATTGCGGTAGGTTCCGGCCGGGATGAGCCCCATCTGTGCCAGTTCGGGGGCCTGGGGAAAATAAGGCACCTGAGAATGGAAGATTTCCATGCCCACAGATTCGTCCTGAATCATCTCGCAGGCATGCCCCAGCAGCCCGAATCCGGTCACGTCGGTGCAGGCATGAATACCCGCTTCCTGCATCAGCTCCGCCGCCTTCCGGTTCAGGGTAGACATCTGTTCGGTGACAGCAGCGATGCTCTCTTTATCCGCCATATCGGCCTTGATGGCCGTATTGATGATTCCCGTTCCGATAGGCTTGGTAAGTATCAGGCTGTCGCCGGGCTCGCCGCCGGAACTGAGCACAACACGCGCGGGGTGGATTATTCCGGTAACCGAAAGCCCGTATTTGAGTTCGGGGTCTTCTACGCTGTGCCCCCCCACCAGAATCACGCCTGCCTCTTGCAGCTTGTCCAGTCCGCCGCGAAGTATCTCCCTTAGGATTGAGATATCCATCGTTTTAATGGGGAAACAAACCAGGTTCATGGCGGTGACGGGTTTACCGCCCATGGCATAGACATCGCTGAGGGCGTTTGTCGCGGCTATCTGTCCGAAGGCGTAGGGGTCGTCGACGATGGGGGTAAAGTAATCGACGGTCTGGATAATGGCCAGATCGTCCGTGAGCTTATATACACCGGCATCATCGGGCCGGCTCAGGCCGACGATCAGGTTCGGGTCGGAAGGGATTTCCAACCCGCAGAGTGCCTGGTCCAGGTCCCCTGGCCCGAGCTTGGAGGCTCAGCCGGAACCCTGCACGGATTCGGTCAGGCGGAGAAGTTCTTCATCCATAGTAAACCTTTACATGCCCAAGATTTATCGAAGTTTAGTGGCTTTGCGCTGAGGCATTACATTTCAAGTTCCGCAAATGCTGCCATTTCATAATAGATTAAGGAGAAGCTACAGACAAGGAGCCTGATTGCTTATCTGCGCTCATAAGTTCTGCTTGCATTTAGCCCTCAATTGCTCACCGGATTGAGAAGGAGCCTGAATCCGTCATCAGTGTTTTCCACATCAATCGCATAACCCCTGCTTTCGGCCAGCCGGGTGACATTTTCTCTGGATACGTCGCTTTCCACCAGAACCGTAACCGGCTGGTTCGGATTTGCTTCGATAGCTTTTTTCGTTTTCACGACCGGCACGGGGCAGGAAAAGCCCCGGGCATCCACTTCAACCATGATAGTGCTCCTTTATTTTACATAATCTATAGAGCAGACCCCGCTCCAGGAGCAGAGATATTCAACATATACCGCGGGAAGCTGCTCGATTATTTGAGATATTTTTGTGGCCGGCGTTGCCCGGGCAAACTGGCCGGCCATGCGATTGGCCCTGGCAGCAATGATGGCCGCCTCATGCGGTTCCAGTTCTGCATCGAGAAGGGCGGCCAGAATGCCGGTGATCGTATCCCCGGTTCCGCCGATGGCTTCCAGGGCCGGTATGTTCGGTTCACCGATGGTTTCCAGTATCCGCCCCTCCTGGACTACGTAATCGAGTTGTCCTTTGACCAGGAGCAGATGGGGGGCACTTTGCAGATGGTATGCCGTTTCGATTAAATCCGGCACGCGGACGGCATCGGCTTCAAACAGGTGATGGTTGATATAAGCCGGATGAGTTGCTTCAGGATCGGCCAGGAATCCTAACTCCACCGCATCGGGGGTAAAAGCATCGAAGCGATTGGCGATCCCGGCGGCTTTGGCGGTATACATCGAGGCTGCATCGGCTACCATGAGAGGTCTCTTTTTGCAGCGATCAGCCGCATCACATATGCCGCGCATTTGCGCCATATCGGGCAGGATATAGTGCATGACCAGCACATCCGGCAAGGTATCCAGCAGGTTTTCTCTCAGGTATTGATATATCTTCGAGCTGCCTTCCCCGCGGCCGGTATCCCCGGCTACCAGCGCCTGCGGCGGTGAGGTGCCAAGATAGCTGGTGGTAGCCAGCGCCGCACTGATCAGGGCCGCGGTCCCCTGAGTACATGGGAAACGATGTCCATCAACTATGAGATCGGCCCCGTCCTTTTCAACCTGGCCAGTGATGAGCGGCAGGTCTTTGAACGGTATGGTACCTGCAATCAATATCATTGTGAATTCCCCTTCCGGATATTCAGGCACTCCTCGAAGGCCCGGTCGGCCATGAGCGCACACAGTGTAAATCCGATATCCTTCGGCCGGGGCGCTTCGGTAAGTTGCTGATTGATTAATTCAGCGTGCAGATGGGGGATATCCGGGCACCCGCCCCCCGACGTGTTCACAATCACACCGGTTGATTTATCGAAGCTGACTTTCATGTTGCCGGCCTTGACCATTATCGCTTCGCCGAAGTCGGTGATTTTCACTACGTTGAGCAGTTCAGATGTTTTCTCCCGCAGCGGCGCAATCTCCACGTACGGCAAACCCTGATCGTTGAAGAGCCTTTCGATTCCCATCTGCTCCACCAGATTTATTTCGACGGAGAGGTCACACCCCTTGCGCAGCGCAGGGGGAGGCGCTACCAGTTTCACCTGATACCCCGCCTTTTTGAGAACCTTTTCGGCGTGGATTGCCTGGGGAACATCGTCGAAAATTACTAATCCGCTCCCTTCGAAAGAGCTTTTCTTTGGCTGCTTGAAAATAGACATTAGCTTCCGTTACTCCCTTTCCATGAAGAATGTGCCCACGCCCAGGCAGAACACGATCCCGATGATAACCGCCAGGATGCTGAAATCGCCGATCCCGGTGGGTGAGGCAGCCGTCATGAAATTATGGGCAAACGCTGCGCCTCCAACCATGCCCAGAACGGCTATGCCGGCGTCGGTATCGCCTTCGCTGGCCAGGATGGTCTGGCGCAGCGGGCAGCCGCCGAGCAATGTAGCGGCCAAGCCGGCTAAGAACATTCCCATGAAATTCCACAGGTGTTCGTCGTGCGCCACCGGCTGGTCGGCAAATCCCCAGGTGATATTGCCCAGTATGGCATTGGTGATGATGGCGCCCACGAAGAAAGCGGCAATTCCGCTAAACAGATAAAAATCATGAGCCAGGAAGATATCCCGCCAGCCGCCGACGAAGCACATTCGGGTTCGCTGGGCCAGCAGCCCGACCCCCGCGCCGACGGCAATGGAGATACCTATGGCGGCATGCAGCGAACCGGGGCCGGTTTCACTTTCGAACAGAAATCCGGGTTTGATCAACAGGATAAGCAGAAGTCCCACAATTAAAAGGGGGAAAAGCCAGCCGGCCGCCGCTTTCATGCGAGCGGCCCGCCCCAGGTTAAATCCCTGGCGCAGAAAGAATATCCCCACCAGTGCCCCGACGATGATCCCGGCCAGGGCCGTGATGCCGTTCAGATCGCCGCCTGCCAGCCGGAGCAGTGCCCGAACCGGGCAGCCCAGGAATACCAGCGCCCCGATCATGAAGAGGGCGCCAAGCATGAAACGAATTATAGGTGTCGAGCCGCCTCGTGAGCGGAATTCACGGAAAATGAGCGAAGAGGCAAGTGCTCCAAAAACCATACCCAGTATCTCGGGGCGGATGTATTGCACCACCGCGGCGCGGTGCAGCCCGACCGCTCCGGTGATATCGCGCCAGAAACAGGCAATGCAGATGCCCATATTGGCGGGGTTGCCCCACTCGACAAGCATGGCACCAAGGACTCCGATAATCAAACCCGCTATGATGATCAGTCGCTTTTGTGCTAAAAACCAGCTTATACCCATTGCCAGGTATCCCTTTCCAATTTCTCGACAGGATACATCATCATCATCCTCGTTAAGAGTGAATTCACACTTAAAACAATGCGCTACTCCTAAATCCAAGCATAGTTTAACATAGCATTTTTAAATAAATCAAATAAATAATATTGATAGTGCTGACTTCATGAATCAACCCCATCTATAACTGCAGGGCAACATATCCATTTAATTAGGTCGACGAATAAAAGCCAAACATTTGCCTGAAATAAATATTGAGGAGATTTTGAGGGCAATTCAAGGAATGGGGATTGAGTTTTCAAGGCGAAGTGTTTATACTAGTAGAGATTTACATCAGTCTAATGAATTTCTATCATTCAATGGAACAGGGAGGCAGTAATGGGCAAGGATACGACGATTCTCATAGTTGACGATGATCCAGTCATTATAAAATTCGTGACCGCTAACTTGAAGGCCCGTGGCTTCGCGATGGTATCAGCGGAAGACGGGGAAGGCGCAATCAGGGCTCTCGAACAATATTTACCTGACCTGGTAATCCTTGATATCATGATGCCCGGAACAGACGGCGTTGAGGTTTGCCAGCGGATACGCGAATGGTCGAAAGTGCCTATTATAATGCTTACTGCCAAAAACGAATTGAATGATAAAGTTGAACTGTTAAACCTTGGCGCTGACGATTACATCACCAAGCCATTTGGGATCGAGGAGTTGCTGGCACGAGTTCGGGCAGTATTGCGCCGCAAAGGCAGCGCGGTTCCTCCTGAAAAGGCTCTTTTCATAAACGGTAATTTAAAAATCAATTTTGCCGAGCGATGGGTTACCGTTGATGATGAGGAAATAGACCTGAGTCCTACGGAATATGATCTTCTTCGCGAGCTGGCGCAAAATGCTGGTAAGGTGCTGACTCACCAGATACTGCTTTCCAGGGTTTGGGGGCCCGAATTCGTGAATGAGACTGAGTATTTACGGGTATATATCGGGCGACTGCGCAGCAAGATTGAGGTTAACTCCAAGAAACCACAGCACATCCTCACCAAATCAGGGGTGGGTTATGTTCTCCAGAGGCTGCCTAAAGGGAAGAAATAAATCCCCTCTATTACCTATTGTCTGATAAGGGGAATGAAACCCTTCCCAAAGGAATGCAAAGTCATTCAAGTGAGATTGCCTGACTGAAATTCGAAAAGGGATAGCTTCGTCAGCCCTTTTTCATCCTTGCAAAACCCGCTGCTCGTACTGTAAACTCACAAACGAGACACCCGAAAACCACCAAAGGAATTTTTGTTATGAAATGGGACACCAGACTTACACAAATGCTGGATATTGAATATCCTGTCATTCAAGGAGCCCTGGCCGTGATCGGGCGGGCAGAACTGGCTGCGGCTGTATCTGAAGCAGGTGGACTGGGCATGATAACAGCCTGGACCCTGAAGACACCGGAACGACTGCATTCAGAAATCGAGAAATGCCGAAGTCTGACGAATAAGCCATTCGCAGTTAATTTAAGCCCAACTGTCGACCCGGCACTGATACCGCTCCGGGAAGCAGCCATCGAAGAGAAAGTCCCGGTTATTGAGACGGCGGGCTATCAGGCGGAGGATCATGGCAAGCGGATAAAGGAAGCGGGGCTCCTCTGGTTCCACAAAGTGCAATCAGTCAAGCACGCCCTTTCGGCCCAAAAACATGGTGCGGATGCCGTTTGCATTATGGGACTGGAAGGGGCTGGGCTTAAGAGCCCAAACATGCTCACCACTTTTGTGAGTATAGCCATGGCGGCAAGACAACTCTCCATACCGGTGATTGCTGCCGGCGGCATCGGCAATGGCCGTACCTTCCTTGGCGCCCTGGCACTGGGGGCAGAGGCGGTGCTCATGGGCACGATATTCTGTGCCGTGCGGGAATGTCCTCTTTCCGATAGTCATAAAGAGGTGCTTGTCAAAGCCGATCCTTACGACCCCCAGTGGCGCGACCCTATTCTGCACACACCCACACAGGAAGAGCTTCAGGCCCTTATGCAGGCCGAAGGTACCAAAGAGATCATGCAGGCGGCCGGAAAGGCCGAGAGTGCGGGAATACCGAAAGAAGCCGGAATTAACACGGCATCGCTGGCCATTGGCTTTGTCGATGGCATGCCCACCGCTAAAGAGTTGATCGACGGCATCATTTCAGGGGCTGAGCAAATACTCACCACGCAGGGAATAGGAGGCTGGAAGCTGGCTCCAGGCATTTAGAAAAGGTTGAAATGGAAATCTGTGTCCTCTCCGATACTCATGCCAGTTCACTCGATAACTTGTCCGCTCAACTAATAGAGAAATTAAAGGCGGCGGACCTGGTAATCCATGCCGGCGATTTCACGGATGAAAAACTTCTCGATGAACTCAGTTCGCTGAACGAGTTGAAGGCTGTGTACGGGAATATGGATTCGAAAGACATCAGGCGGGTTTTGCCCCCGAAAGAGCTTTTCACTATCGAAGGGAGAAATATCGGGCTTACACATGGATCGGGAAGCCCGGTGGGAATAGCAGAGCGGGTACGCCAGATGTTTGACAGCCCCGATATCATTATATTCGGGCACTCTCATCAGCCGGAAAAAGTTGTCATTGAAAATTCGCTGATGCTCAATCCTGGTCCTGCACGAAGTTCGTTTACCTGGCTCGAAATTGGGGATAAAATACAAGTTGAGATAGTAAAGTTACAGGCTGGAAGTGATGATTAAGTTTTTCCGGGAACCGGACCTGAACCATCCTGACCTGATTGCTGCATGGCCGGGAATCGGAAACATCGGCCTGGTCGCCGTTAACAGTTTAAGGGAATCGGTCAATGCGGAGCTGTTCGGCGAAATTGAGCCATGGGATTTTTTCTATCCGAGAGGGCTGACAATTCAAGGCAGTGTATTGACCGAAATGAAATTCCCCTCTTCACGATTCTATTTCAAACATCTTGAAGGAAAGGATTTGATCTTCTTTGAAGGGGAAGAACAGCCAATAGGCAGTGGAAGGGCTTATGATTTATGTTCCCTCGTACTGGATGTAGCCGAGCTTTATGGATGCAGGCGGGTATACACTGCTGCCGCAGCAGTAGCTCCTATTCATCATACTATGCGACCGCGAATATGGGGCGTACCCAATTTTGCAGAGCTTACCCCGGAGGTAAAGCAACTTCCCAATACTGTTCTGATGAGTAATATCGCCGAGCGCGGTGGAGAGGGAAACATCACCGGACTCAATGGCCTGTTACTAGGGCTGTCTCGGGAAAGAGGGATAAGTGGCATATGCCTTTTGGGAGAAATACCAAGTTACATATCTCAGTTCCCTACTGTCTATCCAAAGTCTTCCAAATCCATAGTGGAAGTCCTCTTGCATAAGATGGGAATCGCGATCGAAATAAGCAAGCTTGATGAGATGATTCAGGAAGTCGAAGAAAACATCGAAAAGCTGTATGAAATGATTCCTCCCGAAATGCGGGAGAGAATCGAGCAGCTGAAGTACACCAATTATATGCAGGAAGAACGATCGGACGAGATAACGGAGGAAGATAAAAAAAGAATCATCCAGGAGATCGATCAGTTCTTCAAAAAGGGGAAAAAAGAGGATTGAACGAAGAGCAGGATCTGTTTAGAATTTATGGAAATTGTGAGCTCCAAAACCCTGTCCTGTTGGTGGGTTTCGAGAACGAAGTAGGGAGGATAAGCAGGGGTATATTTGATTTCCTGAAAAACAGGTCAAACCTGGAACAGGTGGGGAATCTCAAGTTGCAGGGTTTCTTCAATTTCAGTGGGGTAAGCGTAAGGGATGATTGTATCCAGTTTCCTGAGTGTGGCTTTCATTCTTACAAGGAAGGAAATATGCTGTTCTTTCTGGGGGATGCTCCCACCCGTGAACCGTATGAGTTTTGCAATGCGATCATCGATTTTGCCGTAAAGACCTGCCACGTGGAAGAAATATGCATCATAGGCGGGTTCATCGCGCCGATAAATCATTTAGGGCCTCGGCGGGTATTCGGAACTGTAGCTCAACCGGAACTCAGGATGTTCCTTTTGCCTGATGATGTAAGTATTGATGTGGATTACCAAACGCCCCCTAATGCCCCCCGGCCTTCTTTAAACCATTTCATGCTATGGGTTGCCGGGCAAAGAGAGATCCCCGCCTACAGTTTATGGGGGGAAGTCCCCTTCTATTTCGCCTCAATCAAGGATCCGGCAGGGTCAAAATCGCTGCTTGAGATACTGGATAAACGATTTGCTCTCGCCCTGGAATTTGAAGATATTGATCGGGAAATAAGAGAATTAAATATGAACATCGAGGCACTGAAAAGCCAGAATCACGAGATCAATCGCTATCTTCAGCTTCTGGAACAGGGAATTGCTCTCAGCCAGGAAGAAGGTGAAACTCTGGTCCGAGAGGTAGCCGCCTTCCTGCGCCGCTCCTAAGTCACGACAACGCAGAAACGAGCTACGCTCAGGCTCCGAATCACCTTATTTACCGAATACTGAGTATTAAGACTGGCCGTATTTCTCCCTCAAAACCTTCCGCTGCACCTTTCCCGTGGAGGTGCGGGGGAGTTCGTCGATGAAGACGACGCTGGTCGGGCGCTTGAATCCGGGGAGTTTCTCCTTGCAGAAATCCAGGATCTCCTGCTCGGTGCAATTCTCCCCTTGCTTAACAACTACGCAGGCTCGAGGGTTCTGCCCCCAATCGGGATCGGGCACCCCGATCAGGGAGGCATCGGCCACTTTAGGATGTTCGTAGAGAATGTTCTCCACCTCTTCGGGCGAGATGTTCTCGCCACCACGGATTATCATATCGTCGCCGCGCCCGGCCAGGAAAATGTAGCCCTCTTCGTCCATGTAGCCGGTGTCGCCGGTGTGCAGCCATCCGTCGGCCGTGAGGGTTTTGGCGGTCTTTTCCTCGTCATTCCAGTAACCGCTCATGACCCGCTGGCTCTTGGCCATGATTTCACCGACCTGTCCCGGCGGCAGGGCATTGCCGTTTTCATCCCATATCTGGATTTGGACATCGGGCATGGCCTTGCCGATGGAGTTGGCCAGCCGGTTGAGCTTCTTTTCCTTCTCCTCCTCCGAGGCATCCTGGGGAATCATGTGGTCTTCCGGGCCCAGCATGGTGATAGTGGAGGCCGTCTCCGTCTGCCCGAAAGCATTGATGAACATCACCCCGGGGAAAACCTCGATGGCTTTCTTGATTACCTCGAACGGCATGGAGGCAGCACCATAGGTAATTACCTGAAGGCTGGAAAGGTCCTTCTTGTCGAACTCCTCGTGCTCGATAATCCATTTCAGCATGGTGGGAACCAGCATGGCACGGTTGGCTTTCTCCCGTTCCACGGTATTCATCCATTCCTCGGTTTCGAACTGGCGCATCATGGCAAGGGTTCGGCCACCATATATTGCTGCCATCATGGCCTGAATTCCGGCCACATGATAGAGAGGGACCGTGAGCACATTCGTTTCCTGAAGGTCGGGGTCGACGGGAGTCACGTTCTGCAAGGCGTATTCAACGAAGGCATTGTGCCGCAGCGGCACCCCCTTGGGAAGGCCGGTGGTTCCGGCGGTGTACATCAGTATGGTAACATCGTCATCGCCGATTTCGGTGAAAACCTCTTCCGGCGAAGAACTGGCGATAAGGTCCTCATAGAAATCCATATCCTCAACTTTTTTATCCAGGGAGACTATTTGCGGAGACGAAGTAAGGTTGGGCTGCATTGACTTCACCATGTCGATATAGCGGTCTCCAGCGAACAGGACCTTGCTCTCCGAATTGTTAAGCATATGAGTCAGCTCGTTCTCTTTAGCCCTGAAGTTCAGGGGAACGAAAATGCCGCCGATTTTGGCGGAGGCAAAATAGATTTCCACAAACTGGCTGGTGTTCACCTGCAGTATTGCTACGCGGTCACCTTTCTGGATACCCATTCCCAGCAGGGCATTGGCCAGACGATTGACCCGGTCGGCGACCTCAGCATAGGTGTAACGCTTGCCCTCGAAGATGACGCATGGCCTGTCCGGTGTGATAAGACTGGCGATGTTGAGAAATTCCGTGGTGTTCATACTCGAATTTACTCCTCCTCTTTATTATCCTTAAGGAACCTCTGATCACTCCCCTTTAACCCCCAATTTTTGGGGAAGTTTGAAGCTGGGAGACACCCCCAGACCCCCGAAGTCACCACTTATTCAGAGGTTCCTTAGTATACTTCCCAAGCCGATTTACAGCTTACTTCTCACAATTTCCATGACGGCCGACATCGTTTCGCCGGCACTGTTGTAGATACAGACATCCGCATGCGAATCAAGGTCCGTGCGGTCACGGTTTATTATAGCAAGCCTGGCACCCGATTGCACTGCATATCGGGGAATCAGTGCCGCCGGATATACCACCAGCGAAGAACCGATGACGATACACAGGTCGCAATTCTGTGCCCGCCTCTGGGATTCGCTCAAGACCTTCTCCGGCAGGGCTTCCCCGAAGAATATGGCATCCGGTTTGAGCAAGCCCCCGCACTTACCACACTCCGGTATCTCGGTGCCCTGCTCCATCCATTCGCGGAGCTCATCCATGGAGTAGTAGTTCCCACACTCAAGGCATATCGCCCTCTCCAGCGTGCCGTGAACGTGGAATACCTTTTCCGGCGAGTTGCCCGCTTCCTCGTGAAGACCGTCGACATTCTGGGTGACCACGCAATCGAGCTTTCCTATTTTTTCCAGTTCGGCACCGGCATAGTGAGCAGCATTCGGTGAGACGCCCGTATGGGGAATGAAATCATCCTGGAGCAGTGCCTTCCAGTGCAGCTTGCGCGCTTCTACATCGTTAAGGAAACGCTGCAGGGTGAACATCTCCGGGTCATGTCTTTCCCAGATACCGCCCGGGCTGCGAAAGTCGGGGATACCCGATTCCGTGCTCACGCCCGCCCCGGTGAAGATTACGATTTTGTTCGAGCTGAGTATCAGCTCGGCCAGCTTTTCGATGGATTTGTCAAAAATGGAAGCCATTGTCATTGCCTCCTTTCGGCAGCCAGTGCCGCAGCCAGCCTTCCCTCCATTTCCAGTCCCTGCCCCAGGGGCATGTCGAGCCCCCTGGTAACCGCCGCTTTGGCATACCGGAGGGCAAGGGGGTCGTTTGACATAATATTAGTAGCCACAGATTCAGCCGTGGTATAGAGCTCCTCTCGGGGGACCACCCGGTTGATGAGCCCTATACGTAAGGCCTCGGCGGCATTGATGCGATCAGCGGTAAGCACGATCTGGGAAACCCAGCCATGCCGGACCAGCCGGGGCATGGTCTGTGAGCCGCCGGCTGTAGGGACCATCCCCAAATTGGCTTCGGGCAGGCCGAACTGGGAATCGTCGGAGGCGATCCGGATATCGCAGCACATGGCCATCTCGATGCCGGCACCCAGGGCAAAGCCTCCAATGGCAGCGATCATCGGTTTCTGGACGCTCAAGAACATTCCCCAGAGGTCATGCTCCCAGCGTACCTGCCGGGCGATCGTCTGGGAGGGCGCTGTGCCGAATTCTGATATATCGGCACCGGCGGAGAAAGCCTTCTCCCCCGCTCCCTTGATAATGCCTACCTTCACATCAGGGTCATCCTTGACAGCCGGGAGGATTTCGTAGAGTTCATCGCGCATCCGGATGCATACCGCATTCATAGCCTTCGGCCGGTTGAGGGTTATCCAGGCTATCCCATCGGCTTTTTCATAGATTATATATTCGAACTCGCTCATTTTCTCAACCTGTCCCTTTCAATCCATCAACTCGAATTAACTCATTCGCCGCTGAATTCCGGAGTGCGTTTTTCCTGGAAAGCCTTGATCCCCTCAGTGCGGTCGCCGGTACTGTGGAGCAAAAAGGAAAGGTCGGCCTCCAGCCCCAGTCCCTGTCCCAGAGTCATATCCATACCCTTGCTGATGGCTTCCTTGCCGTATCGTTCCGCGATGGGGCCTTTGGAGGCCAGCTTTTCTGCCAGTTGTTCGACTTCGGAATCTAACTGGCCGGGTTCCACTACCCGGTTTATGAGCCCCATCCTCCAGGCTTCGTCGGCATCGATAATGGCGGCAGTGAGGATCATCTCCAGGGCTTTACCCCGGCCCACGATTCGCGGCAGCCGCTGCGTTCCTCCCCCGGAGGGGATTATCCCCTGAGAGACCTCGGGGAAGCCGAAGCGGGCATCCTTGCCCGCCAGGCGAAGGTCACAGGCCAGTGCCAGGTCCAGCCCTGAGCCTGTGGCATCACCGTTGATGGCGGCAACAACCGGACATTTGAGCGAACCGATTGCCTCCGAGGCGATGCGGGAGGCAGACGGGTCGGGCTCAGAATCCGCCACCGAAAAGGTATCACCTTCGGCCCCGAGCACGGTTACCCGGACATCGTCGTCCTGGTATATCGACTGGCAGCAAATCTGGAGCTCATCTGCCATTGCCCGATTAATCGAATTGCTCGCTTCGGCTCGATTCAGCTTCACATATCCGATGTTATCCCTTTTCTCATAAGTGATGTTCTTGAATGTCATCTGGTTACACCTCTTAGATTTTCACTTTAGCGTAGCGCTCGTATTCGCTGTAGATACAGCCGCAGTATTTCTGGAAATATAAACCGAGTTCTCGGGCCATCCGGTGGCTTTCGCGAAAGCCGGGGCTGAAATCCTCGAACAGAAATTCGACTCCATTCTCCTGGGCAGCTTTGTTACCGGTTTCCCGTATCAACTCATGGTTCTGGTAGGGGCTGATCAGCAGCGTGCTCGTAAATTTATCAAATCCATTCTCCCGGGCGATTTCGGCTGTTTTATTAAGCCTGATTCGGTAACAATCCCGGCAGCGCTCTCCTTCCTTTTCATGCCCGACTACCGCCCGAATGAAATCTACCATTTCATAACCTTTGGTGACAATCAGCGGGATTTCCCAGGCCTCTGCCAGGGTCTGCATCGATTCCAGCCGCTTGCGGTGTTCGGTAAACGGATGGATATTGGGATTATGCCAGCAGGCCGAAACCTCCAGACCCTGTTCCCGGAGATTCTTTACCGCATAAGCGGCGCACGGACCACAGCAGCAATGCAGCAAGACGGAGGACATCATTGATTCCCTCGCTATTATAGCAGATGAAATCAGGGATTTGGTATGGCCGGTTGCCTTGAAGGCACCAACTCAATACAATAAGAATGGTTATAATTGGATCAGGGAAACGAAAATGCCGGACAGATGGGAAGTAATTGTGGTCGGCGCCGGTCCGGGCGGCAACATAGCCGCCAGGAGATGTGCCAGGGAGGGATTGAAAACCCTGCTGCTCGAAAAGAGGGCTCTTCCCCGGGACAAAGTCTGCTCCGGGATGGTGATGGGCCAGTGGGCCCAGAAGATACTGACCGATGAATTCGGCGAAATCCCACCGGAGGTACTCGTTGAACCCGGCTCGCTGCTGGGCTATGCGGTGCACGTTCCGGGAACTCCGTTCCAAACCCTGGATATGCACACTCCCATTACCTGGAGAAAGTACCTCGACAACTGGATGACCAGGAAGGCGCGCAATGCAGGGGCCCGGATATGGGACGAGGCCAGGGTCTTGGATGTCAGGGAAGAGGGCGAAAAGTACAAGGTGACGGTCAAACGGGAGGGGGAAACCGTTTCCCTTGAGACCGATTTCCTGGTCGGGGCCGATGGGGCCAGGTCGGCAGTTCGGGGGGCTTTGTTCGGTGATTTGCAACCAACCTATTCGCACTGCTACCGCGAGTGCTATGATGTGAATCTGGATCTGCCCGAACGGCGCTTCAACTTCTTCTCCTCCATCGAGACGGCCCCATTCTATTTCTGCACCCATGACAAGGACGGCTTCATGCTGCTGGAAGGGGGAGCCCCCGTAGGGCAGCTTAAGGAAACCGCCGCTCAATCCCGCCGGTTTCTGATAGAAAACCACGGGCTTGATCCACACAAAAAGCCCTTATGGAAAGATGGGTGCCTTGAGCCGATACTCTACCGGGAATTGTTCAACGGGGAGTTTAGGCCAGCAACAGGTAATGTTCTGCTGGTTGGAGATGCTGCCGGGCTGAATATGCCGGTAACCGGTGAGGGGGTGGGGACCTCGCTCCTGACCGGTCTGGAGGCTGCCAATGCCGTCATTGAGGCAAGGGCAAAGGGCACTACAGCGGAGGCCGGTTATTCAGCAGTGATCGAATCAATTACGGCCAAGTTTCAGGATATTTACCGGTTTTCCCGGAAGGTGAAGTCATCTGCCGCTACCGGCGATCCCAAAGCGCTCTCTGGTTCGCTGCTTGAATCCTGGGATTACGCCTTGCGGATATTCGAGTAGGGGCAGGTTTCAAACCTGCTTTTCATGAGGCCTCAAGCATCCGGTCGACAGACGCTTTCGCCTTCAGGCGAATATCTTCCGGTACTTTCACTTCCGGGCTTAAATCCTCAAGCGAGCGGAGCACCTTTTCCAGGGTGATGAGCTTCATATCCGGGCAAATGGCCTGCTCCGAGATGGGAATGAATTTCTTGCCCGGGTTTTCCTTTCGCAATCGATGTATGATGCCGATCTCGGTGCCCACGATTAGTTCCTGAACATCATCGCGCACGGCATAGCGCAGGATGCCGCTGGTGCTGCCCACTTCATCGGCCAGTTTGATGACTTCCGCTGTACACTCAGGATGAACCACCACTTTGGCTCCGGGATTTTCCTTTCTCAGCCGGGTGATATCTTCGGGCAATATGCGTACGTGGCTGGGGCAGAATCCGTCCCAGAGGATGACTTCTCTGTTCGCTTTTTTCGCCGAATAGTCGCCCAGGTGCCGGTCAGGGACAAAAATGATCTCCTGGCCGGCAGGAACATTGGCCACGATTGCGGGTCCGTTGGCCGAGGTGCAGCAGATATCGCTCTCGGCTTTAACCTCAGCAGTGGAGTTGACATAACATATAACCGTGGCATCGGGATGCTCCGCTTTCATATTTCGCAGTTGCTCAGCAGTAATCATATTGGCCATCAGACAGCCGGAGTTAATATCCGGCAAAAGGACCTTTTTTTCAGGGCAGAGTATTGAAGCTGTCTCGGCCATAAAGTGAACCCCGCAGAAGACGATGACATCCGCATCGGTTTCAGCCGCTTTCTGACTTAATTCCAGCGAGTCTCCGGCAAAATCGGCGATGTCCTGCACTTCCCCAAGCTGATAATTATGGGCCAGTATTATGGCGTTCCGTTCATTCCTTAATCTATGTATTTTCTCAATTACATCAGGGTTAGCGCTCATTTCTTCGTTCCCTTCGATTTCTTAGCCGCTTTGGCATCCGCCTCTTTATATCTCAGGTAGCCGTTGATGGCATCTTCGATAGAATTTTTTGTTTGATAAGGATGGATGTCATTTTGGGCCAGCTCGTTATAACCGCCTATACCGAATTTGACGGAAAACACGGCTTCGCAGTCGGCAAGCATGGCTACCGAGCTTGACATTGGAGTTCCCCCTTTCCCCTGTGGGCCACTTTTGCTCAGGTCAGGAGTGTTATCCCTTATTTCCGTGATTTCAAACAGATTATCGTCTCCCACCTCGATTATCAGAAATTGCGGTGTTTTCCCGAACGGCTGATTGACTGTTCTTTTGTCGGTTGAAGCTACTGCTATTCTCATTGATATCCTCTCGGCTCCTGTTTATTCGATGGTTCCGCCCCCCAGAAGTTTCTCTCCCTCATAGAATACCACTGCCTGCCCCGGGGTTATTGCCATCTGCGGCTGAGCGAAAGCCAGTCGCACATTGCTATCATCCAATGGAAACAGTTTTGCTCTGGCCGGAGGGTGTGAATATCTGATTTTAGCCTCTGCCTCAATCGGTTGAGAAGGCGGCTCACCCCCAGTCCAGTTGACCTCGGTTGCCGTCAGTTCACTCCGATAGATTTCGTCCTGCGAGCCAACGATTATGGCCTTCCTTTGAACATCGATATCTACGACGTAAAGGGGATATTCGGCCGCAATCCCGATTCCCCGGCGCTGGCCAATCGTATAATTGATTATACCACTATGTTCACCCAGAATATCACCCCGCCGGTTCTCGATGGGGCCCGGGCGGGAAACCCCCGGCCTTTGCGCTGTAACGAAGGCGCGGTAATCTCCGTCAGGGATGAAACAAACCTCCTGACTCTCTTTTTCTTCGGTAGCAGGAAACCTCCAGTCTCTAGCTATACTACGTACCTTTTCCTTGGTAAGCTCTCCCAGCGGCATCAAAACCTGTCCAAGTTGTGACTGAGTCAGTTTATACAGGAAATAGGATTGGTCCTTTGCCAAATCTAGTCCTCGGCAGAGTACCCATCGGGTGTCTTCCTTTAAAATACGAACATAGTGACCTGTAGCCATTAAGTCAGCCCCCTGTTCGCGAACCTCATTCAGAAGGGCACCGAATTTAACATAGTAATTACATCGGATGCACGGATTGGGTGTTCTGCCGGCACAGTAATTGTTGCAAAAATCAGCAACAACCCGGTTGTGAAAAACATCCCTGAGATCGATTACGTGGAAGGGGATGCCCAGCATCTCGGCGACCTGCCTGGCTGTCAGGGCCTGGTCGGCAAATGTGTTTTCGGCATCCAGTACCTGCATGGTAATGCCGATGACGTTATACCCTTCATCTTTCAGGATTCCGGCGGCCACGGAGGAGTCCACTCCGCCGCTCATGGCAACAGCTACGGTAGTCATAGAAACTACTAAATTGTAGCACAAAGCGGGAGAGCGGGCTCAAAGATGCAAAGGAATACCCGAAAACTTTTAATATGGGTGGGTTGGAGCATGGGCTCCAACTTACTATATCACTGGAGAAAAACAACCTCAAAGCCTCTGCTCTTAGCTGGCCGACCTGTCAGGTTCTTAATCCCGAACTCTTATTCGGGGGTTCCCTGAATATCGGTTTTCCTGAGTATCTCAGCAAGTCCTTCAAACTGTTGAAGATAGTCTGCCAGCGGCACCTTTTCCCCGTTGACATCATATGCCTGCTTTCCCTCGGAGGAGACCATAACAAACCCCACAGGCACCGCCGAAACCCAACCGGTTTGCCACCTTTTTCCGCTTTTAAGGGAGAATGTATCCTCCTCCAGCGGAATCAGGGTCAGGTTGCTGACGCTGACTGATTTACCGATACGCCGTTGTTTCATCTCTGGTTGCTTTTAAGGCGTGGCTGTTACTCGCCTTTTGCTTCCGAGCGTTTCCCAACCACATTGCTCACGGCATTGCCTATAGATTCGGCGAAACCGGAGGCACCTCCCCGAATGGATTCCACCCTGGCTCCGTCCTTGCCGATGATAATAACTGCCACGGGTTTGATACCTCCCAATCCGCCAGTAGCTTCCCCAAGCCCTTCCCCGCTGCCCTCCCCCTTGGGGCCCCTTTCGCCCTTGCCGGTACCTTTACCGGAACCCCCTCCGGCGGCAAAGGCGAAATTGATACCCATCAGGGGAACGACCGTATAACCTTCAACGGTGATAGGTTCACCGACCGTGGATTTGGTGCTCAATATCTTCTCTATTTCCGCCATTGAAGTTCCTACCAGTTTCTCAATATCATCCATTGCAGCCTCCTAAACTACTCTAAATTCGAATGTCTTGATAATAGTATCTAGACTCTGCTCTTTTGTCAACCAGTAATGGAAGGTTGAGGGTTGCGCTGGTGGGAAGGGGATGTTACAAATGAATTAGCGCATGAAGCAGTTAAAATTGCCCATCGAGTGGATTCACTGCCGCCACTACCAGAATTGCGATGCTCCTTTGTGCCCGGAAGATCCCAATGTGAGGCAATGCATCTGGTTCCCGGGCGAGCCGGTTTGCCGGTTGAAGAACGCTCCTGAATGGGTGGCCAAACAGCGTAAGATAGCCAGGCTGAAGGGAATCGATTCAGGGAAATATTTCACCGTTCGGATACTGGAAAAAATCAGGGAGATTACCCCTGAGATAGAAGGGGCAGACCCGGAGCTCTTTGAGGGCGAGAAGGCATGGCTGGCCAGGCAGTCACGAGCCGGGAAGATAGAGAGAAGCAGACCTTCGCCGCGCCGGAAACCTTCGTTTGAGCCCGGCAATTACACCCTTTTTTGAATTAGGTTCAGTCCCTTTGTCACTAACTAAAAAGGGGCAGGTTTTAAACCTGCCCCTTCAATTATTAATCTGGTTTACTTCGCTAGTTCCAGTGTTCCTTGAACCAGCCTCCGATGTCCATGGCTTCCTGAGAGCCAACCAGTATCTGCCAGTCCGGCAATTCATCCTCCAGCTCACCCTTGAGTATGGCCACTTTACCGGGGAGAATCAGCTTCTTATGGCTTACTTTGGAGGCGGCATCCTGCTCTTTGGCTGTCTTGGCAATCCGTTCGGCATCGAATTTACCTGCCGACCATGCCGTCAGCACCGAAAGCCCCTCGGTATCACAAACCAGAATCCAGGCAGGAATACCCGTGGCTTCGATTTCACCGGCGATGGTAAAGTAGGTAAGCGAGAAGTTGGTCGTAGTACAGAGAGGGCTGTCCGCAGTGGGCTCACCAACACTATAGATGCCAGCTTCAAGCTGAATCGGTTTTTGCGGATCGGTATAGAGGTTCAGCCGGAGTGTAATCAGCGGATAAACCACGGCGGGGTCAAAGGTATCCAGCACTACCACACCGCCGTATTTGGCCACATACTGGGATGCCAGAGCGGCCTCCTCTTCCTCTGAAGAGGCTTTTTCGCCCGGGAAGGTGATGGTGGGAAATCCCATAGGACGGAACTGCTTTTTGATTGCCAGGCGGCGCATTTGGGTGAGAGCTACCAGAGAGTCGCCAAAATCCCTGGTGCCCGGATCAAGAACGAGCTCTTCCAGGCCAGCTTCTTCAGCCTTTTCTGAAAGCTCAGCCAGTTCATCGAGCCCTTCTCCACGAATTCCCAGGGGTACGCCCTTATCCTTGGCCAGCTCCATCATCTGATCGATGTTGTCTTTGTTGGCCCCGTAGATAAGGGGCTTGCTGTCAGCTACCTTTTCCAGTGCCGCCCCCATGGCGGCAGGGTCAGTGGAAATAAGTATAAGGGCCAGGTCGGTTTTACCCTTGACTGCTTCGACACAGGCTGCAAATTTAGAGGCATCGCCGGAATCATTCTGAACTGCAATACCATCCATTCCGAAAGTCATGCCGACACGCTCTGCTGTGTAATTGGTAACATCTTCCACGGTTTTGGCAACCTCGTCGTCGGCCTGGGTATCCTTGACCCTGACCACCAGAGCCGCCGGGTTGAAAAAGGTCTTTTCATGGCGGAATACGACGGTTTCGCCACCGATGGTCTTTGCCTTTTCCCCTGTGCCAAAGGTAACAGCTTTCATCGGGGGGCGGGATGCTGCTGCGAGGGCTTCCTTGGCTTCATCGCTGACGTAAGGACATGCGGAAAGATCAGCCAACCCCTGTGCCAGTTTCATAGCAAAGGCAAGGCAGGTGGGAAAACCACATTCCTTGCAATTAGTCTGAGGCAAATACTTGTAAATCTGAATTCCGGTTAAAGCCATCGCTTCCTCTCCTTATCCGTTCAATTTATTAATGGCAGTCTTGATTACCTCTACCGATCTGGGATGACACATGACCAGCAAATCGGCGCCGCTCTCGAGGCAGGCCATTGCCGTCATCTCCTCCCAGATTTCGGCTCTCGGTTCCAGATTGCCCCAGGCATCAGGCACTCCTTCCGCCGCCTTTGCTTCTTTTTGACGCCAGCTCTCGGGCCCGGCATGATTGAGTATCGGGGTCTGACACATGGTATCGCCCATGAAAGCCGCCAGCCTTACCCGCTCGTTAATCGAATAGCCATATTCAATACCGTATCCGAGAGCACCCGTATCAGGGTCCATTATGATTGACTCGATGGGCACGCCTATGTCGGAAACCATCACATTGAGCTGCTTGGCCAGATTGATATCCAGAGGGGTTTTGGCAATGGCTACGTGTCCGTCGGCCATGCACAATGCCGCAATGGTCTTATAGTTCTTTTCCTCGCAATTCCCCATCGCCACGCGCTGGCCTTTAGCCACATCCGAAGCAGCCTTCATGACCTCATTATCCTTTTCTGCTACCCCCGGCCCCAGTATCATCAGCGGGATATCGACAGCCGAAAGGACCTTTTCCACAGTTTCTTTGGCTTCATTTGCACCGGTATTACCGGCTTCCGGATGCGCGCTGGCAAGCCTCAAACAAATGATGTCGGCCCCATATTCTACAGCTTTCTTTGCCCATGCAGCCGGATCCTTCACCACATCACCCCAGGCAGAAAGTAATGCAGGGGAAGCCGACTTGGGTTCAGTATCCTGCACTTCAATTGCTATCTTGGTGGGATTCGGATTTTCTCCCTCGAATCCAAGAAAAGGAAGGGTAACCGCTCCTCCCAAGATGACTTCCTTGCGAGACCCACCACCGAGTTTCACTTCCTTACACTTACCTGCCCATTTTTCTTTCGGTATCTCTACAGCCATTCAATGCCTCCTCTTCAACGCATTTACGAATATAACTACATCATTGGTTCCATGGATAAGGCGGGATGCCCTTTCTCGGTAACGTAAGCCACCATGCCATCCGAATCCTGAGCAATATCGCCATCACATATTTTATCGATCAGATCAGGTTCGCCGATTCTTTCGCAAACTTCCTTCAGTTCCTCGGCAAATTCCTCTTTGAGATTCTTCGACATCCAGACCACCCGTTTGAAACCGCCTTCGGCAGAAATGAACTTATCGCTGAGGATGAATGTCTTGCCGTGTCCCATCATCCCCGGAGTCTGCAGTCCGCCGCCCATGACACCCATCAGCTGTGTGAAAGTCATGCCTGAAGGGGTGTTACTGTAGTCATCACGGGAGACGATCATTACACCGTTGGCTTCCGGAACGATGGACATCACACACTCGCAACAACCGCAGGTAGTCATCGGAGCATCCATAAGTGAGTAGAGAGTCATTCTCTCAATTGATTGCTGGGAGTTATTGTATACGAACTCATTGACCCCCTCCCATTCTCCCAGTGTTTCTGATATCAACTTACCTTTAGGCACGGGCTGGTTTGCACCAGTCGGAGTTATCTCATAAGCGGCCTTGCAGTCCAGCCAGCTGTAGGCACCACACAGCCCGACGCGCTCGGGATTGATCACACACACATGGGTGGGGGCAAACGACTGGCACAAGGTGCAACTGTAATAAACATCTACCGAATCATCGGTCATGCCGGCCACGCGTTCGTTCCTCTCTTTATATACCTCACGGGCCTGTTCCAGGAGCTCATCCACTTTTTCCTGTTCGGTGTAGAAAGTCACCTGAACCTTATCTATGATTGCTCCGAAATGATTATGGAAATTGGCATGAATAATCTCGCCAATGTCTTTTAGCCGAACACCGGCATCCACCGCAGCTTTACTGATGCGGATCCAGGTAATGTCTCTCTGACCCTGATGCTGTACGCCCTCAGCACCGTTGCAGAAATGGTGTATCTGGCGCTCCAGCACGCCTTCAAAGTCTTTCTGCATTTTTCGCCCGGCCACATCAACTACGATGCCCAGGGGAAGTTTATCCGGCGGAGACTGAACCGAATCCAGGTCCGGCCCCACCACTTCAAACTTGTGGTCTTCAACTTCGTCCAGGTCCTTCATCCGCAGCCATTCGAAGCAGGTTCCGTTCTTACCACCCATCTCACTTCGGAGGTTTGCCTTACGAACGACCTCGCCTTCGAAAGCGGGGCCAAAAGCTACCGGAATATCAACCTTGGTGATCTTAATCTTGATGCCCCGAACTTCGATACACTTTTCAACCAGCCTCTCAGCCCGCTCCATGTCATCCTTGCCCGGAATGTCATCGAAAGGCATACTGGTAACGTGCTCAAACTGGGTGATGCCGACAGGCATGATGTTGGGAATCAGGGTATCTGCAACTACCGGGAATCCATAATTGATTGCGCCGGCGGCGGTGGCGTATTTCAGGTCATCAACAGGGCCCAATGCCAGCGCAAAAGCAAAGGCACGGAATTTGTTATAAAGCAGGTTCTTGCGTGAATCACCAGGGTCATAGCCACCGAAACTAATCGCTGCCCTTGTTGCATAACCGGCCGCATAAACGGTGGCCTCTGTGGTGCTGCCAAAAGGAATGGTGAAAGTATCATAGCCTAACTCAACTCCCTGGTTGAGGGCCTGCTTGGTCAGGGTATTCCCGTTCGAGTTACCGGACATGAAAAGAAGGATACCTTTGGACTGAAACTCCCGGACTATCTTCCTTGCAACTTCGTCATTCTTGGCAGCGCCAAGGATTGCCGCAAAACCCGGCATCGAGCCGTCCACCATGGCAACTCCCCAGGAGCGGACTTGCGGGTCGTCTACGGGCCCGTTCCACTGGTACCCGTCCTTGTCGACCTCGGGCTGGAGCCCCTTGGCGGATTCAATGCCCATAATGCCTTCTTCGGCAAAGAGTGTGGCCATCCCGGCATCCAGTGTTTCTCCCAGGTAAGGCAACCACAAATGGGGAGCCGGTTCCGGCGGTAAAGCTGCTTTGCAATAATCAACCACCCAGCCGAGATCACTGACCTTTTCTACTTTGTGTCCCAGTATCCCGTAGATTACCGGCAAATAGTAGACGGTATTCGGCCATACAATCGGTGTGTCGGCCCCGGGGTTTTCAAGGGCCTCCTTATACATTTGCTCAAAGCGGCCGACCACCTCATGAGCACCTCTAATTGCATGTGTTGCGATGAATCTGGACATATTTCTCCTTCCTTAAAGTTCTAGTAATTTTAAACTTTCGCCTAATATTTACGGAAATCTCCGGACATCTGGGCATCGAGAGGATTGGTTGAGCTCATCTTTACCCCTGCTCCAAATTTGGGGCTATTGGCCCATTGCGGTTCCCTTTCAGTAAGCTCCTCAAATCCTGCTTCCAGCAAAGCCCGCTTAGCATCATCAGCCCTGGCATCATCAACTTCTGCCTTGATGACCTTTCCCCCAATAGCAATGCCGAATTTGTAGAAATCCAATGCCTGCTCCGACAGGTTAAGGGAATCCAGGTCGCTTTCCCCACCCCTCTCTATTATAGATGCTTCGCATCCCAGACCTTTAAGATCGGACATAGCTTTTTCTACGTCTTCCGGTCTCTTGAAGAGTTTTGTTATTGTTGCCATACTCTATCCTCCTAACAGACTTTAAGGGAATTTACTTGCCGAAACTTGCCTGCCAAATATCGACCTGCAAGAAAAGCACCCAGAAAATTATTGTAGCTTTGTTGCGAATGGAAGTCAACCTTATTTGTCACCGCACTCGATTTTCTGTACCAAAGTGTGAAAAAAGTCTCAATTTCAATTCCAAATTATAAAATAACGGTCTTTCTTTGAGAAATATTTGGCGCACTCGACCACATTAGTCCTTTAGGGGAACCGATTAACCCGTAGAATTTGTGGATAATACTTAATCTTTGAGAGATAACGGATCATTGGGATCGATATTGTTCGAGGATATCATCGGGGAAATCGGCATTGGTGAACACCTGCTGGACCCCATCGATTTCTTCCAATTTATCAATTAACCTGAGGGTTTGCATGGCAGTCTTTTCATCAAGGCCGACCAGGTTCTGCGGGATCATGGTAACCTCCGCCGAGGAAATAGTAACACCATTTCCTTCGAGAGACTGGCGCACCTTTTCAAGCTCTTCCGGGCGTGTGTAAATTTCTATCATATTACCTTCCGACTTAACGTCCTCTGCCCCCGCATCTATGGCGGCCAGCTCCAGTTCCTCAGAATCGCCCGCTGCCTCTACCACGATCATACCCTTCTGCTCGAAAACCCATGTAACGCAACCTACCTCGCCCATACTGGCATTGTTTTTGGTGAAAGTGCTGCGAACGTCTGATACGGTGCGGTTGCGGTTATCCGTTACTATTTGCAGCAGCATGGCAGCGCCACCCGGGCTGTAACCTTCCAGGGTCATTTCTTCAAGAGCTCCCCCTCCCCCTTCACCGGTACCTCGTTTAATCGCCCGCTCGATATTATCGACAGGCATGTTATTGTCCCTGGCCTTTTGAATAGCCAGACGCAGAGAAGGATTCCCCGCGGGATCCCCACCCCCGCTGCGAGCAGCTATGGTGATTTCCCGGCCTAATCTGGTGAACAGCTGGCCGCGCTTGGCATCAGCGGCGCCCTTCGCCCGCTTGATAGTCGACCACTTGGAATGACCGGACATATCCTGCTAGTTCCTCTCAGCCATGGCATGTTTGACATAATCAACGATTTCCGCGGTTTTCGTACCCGGTCCGAAAGTAGCCTTGATTCCTAATTTCTCCAGTGCTGGACGGTCATCATCAGGGATAATACCACCGGCAACAACCAAAACATCATTCAAGTCACGCTTTTTGATTTCTTCCATGATGAGAGGGAACAGTTCTGTGTGCGCTCCGGAAAGTATACTCAGGCCCACTACATCCACATCTTCCTGCAGGGCAGCTTCAGCAATCATTGCCGGCGTCTGGCGGATTCCTGTATAGATCACCTCCATGCCCGCATCTCGAAATGCCCTGGCCACTACCTTGGCTCCCCGATCATGGCCATCGAGCCCAGGTTTGGCAACTAAAACCCTGATGTTTGATTCAGCAGCCATGTCTAAAACTCCCTTGTCGAATTTATAGCTGGCATTTAAACCTTCTGAGCCAGCTCTATAAGTATTCCGTGCAGAGATTTGGGGTGAACAAAACCGATCTTTCCTGCCAGACCTTTCCGCCCCTGTTTGTCGATCAGCTTGGCACCCTTATCCTCAAGTGATTTGAGTTCTGTATCAACGTCTTCGACCTCAATGCAAATATGGTGAATGCCTTCTCCCTTGCTATCCAGGAACTTGGCTACACCCGCATTTGGATCGATCGGCTGGATTAATTCGATTTCGGTATCTCCAATTGGGATAAGGGCCGCCTTTACCCCCTGATCTGGCACATCTTCGACCTTAGCCGCCTTTACCCCTAACAGCTTTTCGAAATCAGCAAGAGCTTGCTCGACATTATTGACTGCAATAGCTACATGGTCAACTCGTTTGATCATTTGTTTCCCCCATGATTTAATTAACTGAACATTTAAAATAATAAATCTTGTGAACCATAGCTGAATATACAACAAGTCGGATGGGGTGTCAATTCCGGCATTGCCTATTTCCCTAAGGCAGTGTCGATGTGTTAAAATGGCAATGTTATCTTGAGTAGAGTCTGCTATTTAATACTTTAAAGGGCTTTAAAGGCAAAATGCCACCCATGGAACACGTTACCCTGCATCGCATTCCTCGACTAAAAAAACCGGTCATGCTGGCGGTCTGGCCCGGCGTCAGTGATGTAGCTATGGAAGTGGCTGCTTATCTTATTGAGAGACTGGATGCTAAAGAATTTGCCGAAATTGACCCCACGGAATTTTTTACGCCGGTGGGAATCCAGGTAGAGGACAACGTAGTTCAAGTTCCAATATTCCCGCAGAACAAATTCTTCGTGATAAAAACGCCCAAGGGTAAAAGTGATGTCATAATTTTCAGCGGCGAAGCCCAGCCGGACCGCAAACATTACGATCTCGCCAAGGCAGTCCTGGATGTGGCTGAGAGATTCAAAGTAAAAAGAATTTATACCTGTGCGGCCGCCATGGTTCCCCATAGCGTGCAGAAGTCTCGGGTGCTGGCGGCAGCAACCGACTCCACAATTATACCTGAACTAAAGAAGTACGATATCACGCTGGTGGGGGATTTCCAGATTCGAGGCCTGAACGGTTTGCTGCTGGGAGCCGCCAGAGAACGCGGGATTAAAGGAGTCTGCATCCTGGGTGAAACACCGCAGTATGCTGCCGACTTCCCTAATCCTATCGCTTCCTATGCTGTGCTGGGAACGCTGGCCCGTATTCTCGAAATCGAAATCGATCTAAGCGACCTGGCTAAAAATGCAAAAAGAATGGCAGAGGAGATGAAGGCTCTGTCTCAAGAATTCATGACCAAGTATATCAACAACTTTACCCAGCCGATATGGGAGCGCAATCCGAGTGATGACGACGATGATTTTGAGGCTGATGAGGACGATGAAAATGTCAACTAGAGTGGTATCGAAGGAGGCGCCTGATGGCTAGGGCACCCGGTGGTCCCGGAAACGAATTGTCGTGGGAGGAAATCTGGGAACGGTTAATAGGTAAGCCCAAGGGGACAGGAGGGAAACCTTCCCGGAGATTCCCGGTTCTATGGATTGTGGTCGGCCTGGTGGTGGTAATCTGGCTGCTGACCGGGATATATACGGTGGGGCCTGGTGAAAAGGGCATCGTGAGACGATTCGGCGACCATATAGCTACTTCGGGGCCCGGACTTCACTATCATCTCCCCTCACCCATCGAATCGATAAAGCGCGTCAATGTCGAGGAAATACGAACGGCCGAGATCGGTTTCCGCACCGGGGGCAGAGAGGTTTCCGAAGAATCCCACATGCTGACCCAGGACGAAAACATAGTTGAAGCCCAAGTTGTGGTCCAGTATAAAGTCAAGGAGCCGGCCGATTTCCTCTTTAACGTCCTTGAACCGGAACAGGTGCTTCATGATGCCACGGAAGTGGCGCTCCGAAGCGTGGTCGGGGATCAGACAATTGACTACGTGATGATCGCAGGCCGAAGCGTTTTCCCCACCGAGGTACAACTGTTCCTGCAGGAACTGCTGGATGATTACGGTGCCGGCATAACCGTAACCAATTTGAAACTGCAATACGCCGGCCCGCCGGAAGAGGTGGAAGCGGCTTTCAATGAGGTTCAGGCAGCCCGGGAGGATAAACAAACCCTGATCCGTGAGGCAGAGGGTTATGCCGCAGACAGAGTACCCAAAGCAAGGGGAGAAGCGGAAAAAATAATTCAGGCAGCAATTGCTTACGAAGACCAGAGGGTACTTAAAGCGGAAGGTGATGCAGCCAAGTTCCTCCAGGTGCTGCGGATGCATGAAGTACCGGCTGCTTTTGATGTACTGGCTCGCGATGGGGTTCCCCGGGCCATCGAGGCACTGACGCAAATAGGGACAACGGAAGGGATTGGCAGCGGCACGACTGCCCAAATAGCCATCGATCAGGTTATCAGCAAGGTCGTCGGAGAGGGAACCTCTGCTGGGAGCACGCAAATAATCGGATCACAAGCCGGCATAACACGCGAGGCGCTGTATGATATCCTCAGCGGTCTCGGTGCCACCACGGGAATCTCTTCGGCGGATGAATTGACGGGGCAGAAGTTGACTGTGGCCTTTGAACGCCTTACCCTGGCAGATGAATTCCGCCAGGCTTATGAGGAGGCCATCAGCCTGACGGTAAAGCGGCTGTACCTGGAAACCATGGAGGAAATCCTTCCCTCAACCGAGAAAATTGTCATTGACTCCTCAGTGGGGCAGAATGTGTTACCCTTCCTGCCCCTCCAGGATCTCGGTCAGTTACCGGAGCCTGCTCAAAGTGCTTCTCCATCACCGACGGTCAAGGGGGCACAATAATGGGAAAGACCGTAATTCTAACCGCCGTCGGCATTTTCCTGCTGATTTTGCTTTTCCAGTGTTTTTATACCGTGGACGAAACAGAGCAGGTAGTTCTCCTTCAAATGGGTGAATACAAGAAAACCGTCGACAGCCCCGGGCTCCATGCTAAGTTACCGTTCGGTATCCAGACGCCTAAGAGCTTGGATAAGCGAGTACTGATGAGCGACGCACCTCCCAAGAGTTACCTGACCAGCGAAAAAAAGAACCTCAAGGTTGACCATATCACCCGCTGGCGAATTGTGGACCCGGTGACTTTTTATAAAAGCATCGGTAGCGATGAGTCGAAGGCATCGGATCGGCTGAATGCCATTGTCATCTCCGAGCTAAGGGATGAACTTACCTCCTTCGATCTGGTAGATGTAATATCAATACAGCGAGAAGCTATTATGCACGAGGTAACCGAGCGCACGGCGGAAAAAGCAACGGAATTTGGAATCGAGGTCATCGATGTAAGAATCAAGCGTGCGGACCTGCCGGAAGAGTTGCAGGATAATGTCTTCGCCCGAATGCGGGCCGAGCGGGAAAGGGAGGCCAAGAAATACAGAGCTGAAGGAGAAGAACAGGCTCTCAAGATAAGGGCACAGGCGGACAGAGAGGCAACCGTTATATTGGCCGAGGCTTATCGGCAGGAACAGTCACTTAAAGGTGCAGGGGATGCCCTGGCAACCGCTATCTATGCTGCCGCCTACGAGCAGGCTCCGGCGTTCTACAATGTGTTGCGCGCGCTGGAGGCTTACACCTCTATCATGGATGATGAAACTACGCTGGTGCTCAGCACGAAGTCCGATCTGTTCAAGTACCTCTCCAGTGCTGAGATGGAATGAAAATAAAAGGGGCAGATTGAAATCTGCCCCTACTTCACAGTGATCTGCAAATACAAATCGCCCGGACTCTGACCCGGCTGCCCCATCCCGATGAGCTTGATCCTCTTCCCGGAAACGATGCCCGCAGGCACTTTAACCTCAATCGTCTTTTTTTCTTTTCCTCTCTTATATTTAACCCGCTTTGCACATCCATATTCAGCTTCGCTCGAAGAAATTTTGAGATTTTTGCAGATATCATCCCCCCGCAACGGCAAATCAAGGTCCACCCCAAACGCTTTGCTCATAGCATACTTACCCAGTTTATTAATTGCCTTGCCCATCATCCGTTCGGCAAAGTTTGGTTTGCGTACAACCATCTGTCCTCCACCGCTATATGGCTGGAAGGTTCGCGGGACGCTGCCTTTACCCTCCCGATGGTAATCCCGTCTGACACCTCCCGGACCCCGATAAATATAATGGAATTCTCCACCCCCTCTCCAGGAACCTATATCCGAGAACATCTGATCAAAGAAGCTTTTATCAAATCGGAGTCCCATCTGGGAAAACATCTGCTCTAAATCCCGGAACACTTCCTGAGCCATGGAGGGATCAAAGAATGCCTGGTTAAAGGAATAAGCCCGGGTTCGGTTATACTGCGGCCCGGACCCGGAAACAGTTCTGGCAAACCTTTCCTTCCTGTACGAGTCATACTGGCACCTTCTTGATCGATCACACAGAACACTGTAGGCCTCATTTATGGACTTGAATTTTTCCCCGGCGACTTCCTCGTTGCCCGGGTTTCTGTCGGGGTGATACTCAAATGCCAGCTTGCGGAAAGCCTTTTTGATCTCTTCGGTGCTGGCATCCTCGGGGACACCGAGTATACGGTAATATTCTTCCATTAAATTTCTTCTTCTCTCAAACGGCTGATAATATGCTGAATTTCCTGAGAACCCAGTCCGAAGCGGAGCAGCGTATGCCGGATGATCTCCAACCCTGCTTCCACCTGGGGGCGCACAACCTCTTTAACCCCCAATTTTCTAAATACTTCTACTGCTGCATCGTCCTGGGCCCGGGCTACAATGTCAAGACGGGGGCTGATCTTGCGGGCATGTTGCACCACTAAACCACTGCTTACCGGATCGGGGAATGTTATCACCAGCATCCGGGCTTTGGGGAGATTAACTGCTGCCAGCACTTCCGGATGACTGGCATCCCCGAAAATTGAGGGGATACCTCTCTTGCGAGTTGTCTCTATGATCCGAGGATCAATATCGACAACAACATAAGAAAACCCCCTTTTCTGCAGAACAGATCCGAGATAGCGAGCCGTTTTCCCGAAGCCGCAAATCACGGTGTGATTTCTAAGTAAATCATCCGTTCCCACTAATTCCGCTTCCGGTTCATCACCCATAAGAACCGAGTCCTTCTTATTCTGAGCTAACTGGTAATACAGTTTCGATATCAAATTGAGCGCTAAAGGCGTAAGCGTTATGGTGATAAAGGCGGTTATCATGGTGAGGGAGTAGAGATCATCTGAGATAAGCCCCTCCTCGAGTGCCAGGGCAGCAAGAATAAAGCTGAATTCCCCGATTTGAAACAGCCCCGTGCCAACAAACAGATTAGTTTTGGCCTTATACTTGAAGAGCCTGGGAATCATCGCCCCAACAGCAAATTTCCCCACCATAACCGCTACCACAACAATTCCGACCTCGAAGGGATTCTCAACGATGAACGAGGGATCGGCGAGCATTCCCAGGGCAACGAAGAACAGAACAGCAAAAATATCACGTAAAGGACGGATATCCGCCATAACCTGATGTGTATATGCGGATGTGCTGACCAGCAGGCCGGCAAGAAAAGCCCCAATTGCGACTGAAAGGCCGAAGAGGTTGGCAACATAGCCGGCAACAAAGCAAAGGCAAACGGCTGAAAGTAAAAACAGTTCGCGGGGACGCTGACGGGCTACCACTTTGAGAAACAGGGGGAATCCCCAGAATCCCAGTATGACTGTCATCCCAAGAAAAATCCCCGCCTTCAGCAAGGCAAAACCGACATCTGTCAGCATTGTCAATCCGCTAGCACCAAGAGCCGGGATGATCGCTATTAGCGGCACGGCAGCAAGGTCCTGTATCAGGAGGATGCCGATCATGATTCTTCCGTGAGGACTCCCCAGTTCACCGCGGTCCATGAGGGTTCGTAAAACCACGATGGTACTGCTGAGAGGAACGAAAAAGGCAAATAAGACTGCTTCCTGAATCGATCGGTCGAGAAGCCATATGAGTAAGAATCCAATAATTCCCGTTCCTATTATCTGCAAAACAGCGCCGATAATTGAGACCAACCCGATTCTGCGAAGAGTATTAAGTGAAAATTCAATGCCAAGCGTGAACATCAGCAGCACAACGCCGATTGTAGCCATGGTTTCAACATCTTCGGTCTCAGAGACCAGGCCGGTCGCATTAGGCCCGATGATGATTCCCGCTAGAAGGTATCCCATGATTACAGGCAACCTGAGGTGATTGGCCACTACCCCTGCAATAAGGGCGACCCCCAGAACTAGCGCCATGCTGGTTAATAAGCTGAGATCTTCCATTTCAAATCGAGTTAACTGGATATGCTTTGTTACGAGTGCATTATCGCACACCGGCCTCTGAGAGTACAGGGCGTATTTGCCCGGAGATCAGATTGCCCAAATTGACCTTTCGCAAGCCAGGTTGCTATAATCCGAATCATGATTGTAGATTTTCATACACACATTGTTCCACCCAAGCTCAAGGAACGACGCGATGATTTGATCCACGAAGATCACTGCCTCGGGGCACTTTTCTCCGATCCAAATGCCAAGATGGCCACCGCCGAAGATCTGCTGGAGAGCATGGAAAAGGACGGTATAGATTTATCGGTGGCAGTCAATATGGGCTGGTCGAGCATGGAGCTTTGCCGGGAAACAAACGATTACATTATGGAATCCGTGGCTCGCTATCCTGACAAGCTGGTCGGATTCGGGATGGTCGATCCTCGATGGAAAGATGCCCCAACCGAAGTTGAGCGATGCGCCCGGGGCGGACTTCGAGGTATAGGGGAATTGATGCCTCATCTGCATGGCTACGATCTGGGCAACAGGGAATTGATGGAGCCTGTGGTTGAAACAACCACAAAGCACGACATGATCATCCTCACCCACTCATCGGAGCCGGTGGGCCATGACTACCCTGGCAAAGGCAATGTCCATCCCCAAATGCTCTATAGTCTCATATCCAGTTTTCCCGACCAGAAGTTCGTCTGTGCTCATTGGGGAGGAGGGCTGCCCTTCTATGCTTTGATGCCGGAAGTGGGACGGGCATTTGAAAACGTCTGGTTCGATACGGCAGCCTCCCCTTTCCTTTATAGATACGATATTTTCCCGCGCGTGGCCGAGATCATCGGGCCGGAGAAAATCCTCTTTGGCAGCGACTTTCCACTCATCTCCCAGGGACGGATCATTAAAGGGCTTGAGGCAAAAACAAGTGTCCCCGCCAAAGACAAGGAGCTTATTCTGGGCCGGAACGCAATATTGCTTCTTGGATGGGAATGATGGGAGAAACAAGGGCATTTATTGCCATCGAACTGCCTAAAGAGGTGAAGGATTTTCTTTCCGAAGTAACGGCAGGGTTGCGTCCCGGTCGGGAGAAGGCAGTGAAATGGGTAGCCCCTGAAGGAATTCATCTGACGCTGAAATTTCTGGGAAACATTCCTGAAGAGCAGGTAGTTGACATAACCAATGCACTGGATAAGCTTGCTCGGGAAATCCCTTCCTTTGAACTGAACCTGGAGGGTGCCGGCGCATTTCCCAATTCAATATCCCCCAGGGTCATCTGGGTGGGAATTGGTGGTGACATACCCGAACTGACAAACCTGCAACGGCAAATCGAGCGGGAACTGGCGCCCCTCGGCTTCTCCCCGGATAAGAAAGCTTTCTCGGCCCATCTTACCCTCGGCAGGGTACGGGAAAAAGCCACCCGCCAAGAACGCCTTGAGCTGGGGGGAGCAGTAGGTGAACTTCAAATTAATGGCACCTTGCCATTCCGGGTAACCAGTATCAGCCTGATAAAGAGCACGCTCACCAGCAGCGGCGCCATATACAACCAACTGGCAAAAACCACACTTGACAGGAAGTAATTTAACGTGATAATTTAACTTTAGCACTCTTTTCGTTTGAGTGCTAAAAACTATCGCCGTGGCCGGGAGGTAAACCGCAATGCCTATTTACGAATACCAGTGCACCTCATGCGAGCATTGCTTTGAGCAAAAGCAGGGCTTTGATGCTGATCCAATCAGCATCAAAGCCCTGCTTTTGCTCAAAGCAATGCTCGCATGAGGTGCACTGGTATTCGTAAATAGGCATTGCGGTTTACCT
>JAWOBB010000003.1:0-32539 GCA_046498265.1 Dehalococcoidia bacterium
GCAGTTGGGATTTCCTACCAGGGCAATATTTATAGTACGGGTTCTTTCCGATTGGTTGACCAGCTTAATCTTCCGGTCGATTACCCCTTTATAGGTGCCATTTTGCGAAGCATCGAATTCGCTCACCGGCACCACTTCAATTAAATCAGCTTCCGATTTTCTTAACGATACGTTATAATCGAGAATTTTAAATTCAAACGGACCTTTGAAGGGAGCATTTTTAATCACTTTCACCTCTTTGCCCTTCACAAAACCCATTTCGGGGCATACTCCAGACGCTGTTTGCGCACCTGGGAATCGAAGTGACGTTCGAAGCGGCGGAGGATAATCTGATGCTCGGGGGGAAAACGGCCAGCGTTATGATCGAAGGCACAACAGTTGGAATCCTGGGCGAGCTCCACCCCGATGCAGTGGGCAGGTTCGATATTTCCGCCGAGCCCGTCTGCCTTTTTGAGCTCGAGATCGAAAAACTGGTTTCCTTCAGTGAAAGGTTGCGGACCTTCCAGCCGATTCCCCGGTATCCCAGCACCGATCGTGACCTTGCCCTGGTTGTGGATGATGACATTACCACCCGGAAGATACAGGATATCATCTCCAGCTTCCCTCAGGTGAGCAGCGCCACTTTGTTCGACGTTTACCAGGGAAAGCAAATCCCGCCGGGGAAGAAATCACTGGCCTTTGCGCTGCGGTACCAGTCACCGGAAAGAACCCTGACCGACGAGGAAGTGGACGAAGTACAGCGGAAAATCCTCACCCGGCTGGAAAAAGAGGTGGGGTCAACCCTGCGGCAGTGATCCCTGTCCGGAGAGAACAGGCAGGATTTGCCCGCTTTAGTTCTGCTCGTAAGGAAAACAGCCCGGTGCTTACCAGTATCAGGAAGATGATTTATATATCCACATTTTACGGCTGGATAAAAGAACAGCCGGGGTTCATATTTTTTCTTTTCGTTTTGACGGCGGCCTTTGCTCTGGCCGCCTTTTTTCGCTTCTGGGCCGCCCCCCTTTCCGCCGGTCCCGACATAATTCAATTCCGGGCTTTTGCTCAGGTGTTCGAATCCGAAGGGCTCGATTTCTATAAATATGCCGATGCCACTGACGGTTCGTTTCCTTACTGGGGCTGGGCCTATGTATATCCGCCCATCTGGCTTTTAATACTCAGGGCAGGCTCGCTCATAACACCGGGGAGCCTCGCCTCGACAGAAATGGTCGACGAAGGCTGGCGACTGGCGGTGAAAACACCCATCATACTGGCCGACCTGGCTATCGGGGCACTCATCTTCTGGGCCGTGCCCGGCTCGAGGTGGAAAAAACTCCTGTTTGCTTCGATCTGGCTTTTCCATCCCACCGGCTGGTACGAATCTTCAGTATTCGGGCAGTTCGATGCCGTTGCCACCGCTTTCCTGATAGCCTCGGTAGTCCTGTTCGCTCGATCGAATTACAAGCTGGGATTTCTATTTGCGGGACTGGCGGTGATGACCAAACAGCACACCTTTCTGCCCGTGTTAATGGTGCTGATCGTCGTTTTACAGCAGATGGGGATTCGCGACTTCATCAAAAACGGCCTGGTCATGGCAGGGGTGATCCTGGCATTTTCCATTCCATTCCTCATTACCGGTAATTTCCGTGCCTACGCCGAAGCGGTGTTCCTGCCGGGCTGGAGCCCCGGTTATCAGGAGCCCCTGTGCTATGCCTTCAGCGGCAGCGCTTCGCTCCTTACCTATCTGCACAATACCCACGGATGGGAAACCAGCCAATGGTTGGGCTACAACACCTATGTGCTGGCTGCCGCCATGCTGGCCGCCCTGACACTCACCTTTTGGAAAAAGCTGACCCTGGCCCAGGCTGCCCTCATCGGCATTCTCCTGTTCATAGCTATCAACTATCAGGTCAATTATCAGTACCTGGTGATCTTCATCCCGCTGGCCCTCCTGGTATCAGCTCAATCAAATGACAAATGGCAAATAGGTATAAGTTTGGGAATAGCGATTCTGCCTGCTGTCTGGTTGTGGCTGTTCGATGTCTCTTTCTGGTTTCACAAATACCAGCCTCCCCACTACGAGGTTATCTCCACCTTCGACAGGATCGGACTGGTGAACTACCTTTCCTCGAATAAGCCTTATGTCATTTTCGCTGTATCGTTGATGCTCATCTGCCTGGCCTATGTGGCGGCAAGTTTCATTTCCTGGCACCGGCATGAAGAAGAGAACACTACCGAATTTGCATCAGCCAGAGTTATGTTAGAATGATTTCATATGGGCTCGATTATTCTGGGGGGCGGGCAGAGTTCCCGCCTGGGACAGGCCAAACTTTCCCTGGTTATCGAAGGTAAAGGACTACTCGAGCAAACCATCGATCGCCTCGGTCAGCTGGGGGAAGACATTATCCTGGTGCTGGCACAGGACCAGGAAAAACCGAATTTATCGACCTCCCCGCCGGTGAAGATTGTCACTGATTTGTATTACGGCAAGGGCCCGCTGGTCGGCATCCATTCCGGGCTGAGAGCCTCGGGCGATGAGCAGTGCGTGGCGGTTGCCTGCGATATGCCCTTCCTGAATATCGATTTGCTGCGATATATGAAAGAGCTGTCCGAGGATTTTGACGTGGTAATCCCCAAAGTCGAAGGTGAACTGGAGCCCCTGCATGCCATTTATTCCAAAAACTGCCTGCCCGTTATAGAAGATATGATAGCGCGGGATGACCTGCGAATCAGGCACATGCTCGAGCGGGTAAGGGTTCGATATTTAGAGGAAGATGAAATCGATCCCTTCGATCCCGCCCATCTGAGCTGGTTCAATATCAATACACCCCAGGACTTGCAAAGGGCACAGGAGATAACGAACCGAAAGGGAGAGTCAAATGATCCCAGTTGAAGAAGCTTTGGAGAAAATCTTAGATAACATAAATGTCCTGGAGCCGGAAACCAGGCCCATCCTGGATTGCCTGGGGCAGGTGCTTGCCGGGGACATCTACTCAGAGGTGACCGTTCCTCCGCTGGATAACTCGGCCATGGACGGCTACGCCGTAAAGTGGGAGAGCATCAAAGGAGCGAGTGAGGCAAATCCGGTGGAGCTGGAAGTCATCGGTGAGGTGGCGGCCGGCTATATCTTCGAAGGGGAAGTAACCCCGGGAACGGCGGTGCGCATCATGACCGGCGCTCCCGTACCTGTTGGAGCCGACACCATCGTGCAGTTCGAACATACCGACGAAGAGAGCAGGAAAAAGGCAGGGCAACCCACGAACAGGATTGGTATCCTGCGGGAGACGCCAAAGGGCAAAAATGTACGTCAAGCCGGGGAGGATATTGCCAGAGGGGACCTGGTATTGAGTAAAGGTGACGTGCTGCGGCCCCAGGAGATCGGGGTTCTGGCCTCACTGGGACTGGTGGAAACGGCGGTCACCCGCCGCCCGGAAATTGCCATCATGGCCACCGGCGACGAACTGGTGGAGGCGGGCCGGCCTTTGCCGCCGGGGAAGATTTACAACAGTAACGCCTACAGCATCGCTGCCCAGGTTAAGCGCTACGGGGGAATCCCTCACATCCTGGGGATCGGAGCCGATAACCGCGAAGAGCTCTCGGCGATGATACTTCAGGCAGTGGATGCCGATATGCTGCTCACCTCCGGCGGGGTTTCGATGGGCGATTACGATATCGTCAAGGAGGTCCTGGCCAAGCACGGCTCAATCGGCTTCTGGACCGTTAACATGAAGCCGGGCAAACCACTGGCTTTCGGGGTAATGGAGTACCAGGGAAAGAAAATCCCGCACCTGGGATTCCCCGGCAATCCGGTGAGCTCGATGGTCACCTTCGAACAGTTCGCCCGGCCGGCCATTCTGAAAATGCTGGGGAAAATCCGTTTTGCCAAGCCGACAGTTAAAGCCATCAGCGAAAGCAGGTTCAAGAACACCGACGGCCGCCGCGTCTACTCCAGGGGAATCGTGGAAAAACGGGGCGATAAATACTACGTTCGCTCCACCGGGCCCCAGGGTTCGGGCATCCTGACTTCCATGGCAAAAGCCAACGGGCTGGTGGTCGTCCCCGAAGACACACAAGGGGTATGGGAAGGTGATGAGGTCCTGGTGCAAATGCTGGACTGGCAGGAGGAGGAGTAGCATGGCGCCGATCGTCTGTATTGCGGGAAGGCCGAAGGCGGGTAAGACAACCCTCATTGAAAAGCTTATCCCCGAATTGAAAACCCGGGGCCACCGGGTGGCCACCATCAAGCACACCTCTCATGATTTCCAAATGGATACGGAAGGCAAAGATTCGTTCAAACACGCCCGGGCCGGCAGCGATTGCGTTGTTCTCAGTTCGGCAGGCAAGCTGGCCCTGTTGCAGAATATCGATCATGATCCCGAGCCTGCCGAACTGGCCCGATTGATATCCGGAGATTTCAATATAGTTCTGGCCGAGGGGTTCAAGAAATCGAAAGAGCCAAAAATCGAGGTCCATCGCGGCGAGGGAGACCTGGTCTGCCCGCCCGACGAGCTTATGGCAGTTGTCAGCAGCCAGTCCATGGAAGTCGACGTCCCCCGATATTCGCCGGAGGATATAGCGGGACTGGCAACTCTCATCGAAGATAAAATCATCGGGCGAAAGGAGAAGATCGCCATCTTCGCCGACGGCAGACCGATTCCGCTCAAAGCTTTCATCATAAATCTGTATTACAAAGTAATCCTGGACCTGGTTCTGCCCTTGAAAGGAGTCGGGAAAGCAAAGAGAATCGATATCTGGATGAAGAGGTAAGATGACACACCCCACTCTTCGAGTGCCCCTCTCAAGAGGGGGCAAAACAGGAAGCCAATATATTGAGGTAGACGGCATTGGCCCCGTCCTGTTCGAGCGCAGCCGGCGAGCCAAAAGGATAATTATCACCGTCCTGCCCCGTAACGGCGTGCGGGTTACCGTTCCGGCCCGAGGGTCGGTCAAGAAGGCGGAGAAATTCGTCCGGTCCAAAATGGGCTGGATTCAGAAACAGCTTTCCTTGATCGAACAGGCCGAGCGGGAAGTGGGGGCAGTAGTAAAGGAAATCGACAGGGTCAGTGCCAGGCGGATGCTGCTCGAAAGGCTCGACCACCTGAGCAAGAAGTACGACCTCACCTATAACAAAGCCTTTATTCGAAATCAGAGAACAAGATGGGGAAGCTGCTCGGCACAGAATAACATCAGCCTGAATATGAAGCTGGTTCTCCTGCCGGAAGAACTGAGGGACTACGTCATCCTGCACGAACTGGTCCACACCCGGATAAAAAATCACAGCAAAGATTTCTGGGCCGAACTGGATAAATACACCGGCAACGCCAAAGCCCTGGCTTCGGAATTGAAGAAATACGGGACGGCTCTGCTTTAAAAGCCATAATCCCGTAGTTATCTAAAGAGATTCTTCGTCCTTCCCGGGAAGGAACTCAGAATGACAGTCAATGGTGTTCTATGAATAAGTACGTGCATGGCTACTCACCCCGGGAAACGCAGCGGCTACAGGAACAGTCGGAGATACTTGAAGAGCTGCTGCACTCGGATACCTTCTATCCGACAGGGAACAGGGTGCTGGAAGCGGGGTGCGGGGTAGGCGGGCAAACGGTGATCCTGGCCCGGAGGAGCCCTGAAGCGGAATTTACCTGTGTCGATATTTCCACCCGGTCGCTTGCTGAGGCCGAAGCGCATGCCACGAGGGAAGGGATGAGGAATGCCCGCTTTCAGCAGGCCGACGTAATGCGCCTTCCCTTCGAGGAGGAAAGTTTCGACCACGCCTTTGTCTGCTTCCTGCTGGAACACCTCTCCCACCCGCTCGAGGCACTGATCGAACTGAAAAGGGTGATCAAAGAGGGCGGAACTCTAACGCTGATCGAGGGCGATCACGGCTCCTGCTTCTGGTACCCCCAGACTGCGGAATCCCTGAAGGTATGGGGCTGCATGATAGGCTCGCAGCAGCAACTCGGGCACGACCCGCTCATCGGGCGCAGATTGTATCCATTGCTAAAAGAAGCGGACTTTGAAGTCGAATATGTAAGTCCCCGCTGGGTCTACGCCGATGCGCTCAATCCCCAGTTACGTAACGGGATGATAAACAAGATCATCGTTCCCATGACCCGGACGGCCAGGGAAACTTCGATTGATACAGGAATGATTGTGACCGAAGAGTGGGAACGGGGAATCGCCGACATGGCAAGCGTGGACACCAGCCCCGAGGGCACCTTCTTCTATACCTGGTTCAAGGGAGTAGCCATAAAGCGGGTTTACTTTTGAGATGTCTTCCCCTTGAGAAAAATTTCGATTCCGCCCTTCCGGCATTCCGGTATTCGGAAATAGATTTGAATGTCAAAACCGTTTCTTGTATAGTCTAAAAAGCGAGTTTTTTAGAGGAGTTAGAAATGAAACAAAAGCTGACAATGATTTCAGGATTTATCCTTATTCTGCTGGCAAGTATCGCCCTGGTGGCCTGCCTTGACAGCGATGAAAAATCATCACCTGAAAAAACCAAATCTCCGCCAGCGACGGTAACCACGGAAAGCGGATTGCAGTACATTCAAATCAGGGAAGGGACGGGCATGGCAACTCAGAAAGGGGATGTGGTAAAACTCCACTACACCGGCACACTGGAAGACGGCACCAAATTTGACAGTTCCGTGGGCGGAGAGCCTATTAGATTCGCCCTCGGTATCGACACACTAATTCCCGGCTTTACCGAGGGGGTCGATATCATGAAAGAGGGTGGCAAGGCAAGATTCATTATTCCTCCGGAGCTTGGCTATGGCGGCACGCAAGTCGGGACGATACCGCCCAACTCCACATTGAACTTCGAGGTGGAATTGCTTTCAGTCGAACGTCCCGATCCACCGGAAGAAGTGGCAACAGAGAACTATAAAACAACGGGTAGCGGATTGAAGTATTATGACCTCAGCGCAGGGAACGGGCCAGCACCGCAAACAGGAGATTTCATCATTATGCATTCCGCTATCTGGCGAGCCGACGGGACGCCCCTCGGTAGCACTTTCAATACAGGACAACCCCAGTTCATGGTTCTTATGGCGGGTAACCTGGTGCCCGGTTGGGAGGAGGGAATCTCCACCATGCACACAGGCGGCAAACGCCAGATGGTAATCCCTCCTGAACTGGCATTCGGTGCGGAAGGGATCGGAGACATTATCCCGCCCGACACCACCCTGATAATCGAAGTTGAACTGCTGCAAGTAATACCGGTTCCTGAACCGACAGAGCAAACTGAAGTGTCAGAAGAAGACTACATGGTTACCGACAGTGGCCTGAAATACTATGATATCAGACCAGGCAGTGGCCCCTTACCTGAAGGGGGGCAGACCGCTATTGTTCACTACACGGGATGGTTAACCGATGGCACCAAGTTCGACAGCTCAATCGATCATGGTCAGCCACTCACATTTACTTTTGGCACAGGGGAGGTGATTCCCGGTTTCGAGGAAGGCATAGCCACTATGCAGGTAGGCGGCAAACGGCAGATGGTGATTCCCCCCGAACTCGGTTACCAGGATGAAAAGGTCAGGATTTTCGAGGTGGAACTGGAATACGTACTCTAACGCAAGGATTCTCCTCCATGATCATCATTCTAAAACCGAGTGCTACCCAGGCAGATGCAGAGGAGATCCTGGCTCAGATAGATTCAGTCGGGCTGAAACCCCTCTATATGCCGGGAACTGAGCGTACCGTGCTGGGAGCAATCGGTGATGAGCGGGTACTGGCCTCACTCCATCTGGAAAGCCATCCCCTCATTGAACGGATAACCCCTATATTAACTCCCTACAAACAGGTTAGCCGGGACTGGCACCCTGAGGACACGATAGTAAATGTGGGCGGGGTACCGGTGGGAGGGAAGCTGTTTGCCGTATTTGCCGGCCCCTGCGCAATTGAATCTCGCGACCAGATGATGGACACCGCTCAAGCTGTAAAAGAGGCCGGTGCTCATGGCCTGCGCGGCGGCGCCTATAAACCCCGCTCCAGCCCCTACAGCTTTCAGGGACTGGGAGTTGAGGGGATTAAGATACTTCAAGAAGTATCCCGGGAAACCGGCCTTCCCGCAGTAACCGAAGTTGTCGAAGCCGGGGATGTCAGCACCGTGGAACAGTACGCCGATGCCTTCCAGGTCGGTGCCCGCAATATGCAGAATTTCCGACTGCTCACGCTATTGGGAAAAAGTCAGAAACCGGTTCTCCTCAAGCGGGGCATGGCCGCCACCGTCGAAGACCTGCTGCTGGCTGCCGAGTACATCGTTGCTGAAGGTAATCCCAACGTGATTTTATGCGAAAGGGGCATCCGCACCTTCGAGACCGCCACCCGCAACACTTTAGACCTCAACGCCATCCCCTACATCAAGCAGCACAGCCACCTGCCGGTAATCGTCGATCCATCTCACGGAACCGGGGTAAGAGACTTCGTGGCGCCTATGGCCAAGGCGGCCATCGCCTGCGGGGCGGACGGCCTGCTGATCGAAGTTCATATTGATCCACGTTCCGCCCTCTCGGATGGGCAACAGTCCCTTTATCCAGATCAGTTTGCCCGATTGATGGAGGATATGAAATCTTTTGCTGAAGCTGCCGGCAGGACGCTGTAAATCAAATGCCCGACACGCCCACTCTACAAAAGTAAATCTACAAAACTTTCAGGTCCAGGCTGATATCCAGGGCCTTCACCGAATGGGTCAACGCCCCCACGGAGATATAATCGACTCCCGATTGGGCAATCGCGGCCACCGTTTCCAGGGTTATCCCACCCGAGGCCTCGGTTTCCGCCAGTCCCTTGACTGCCTTGACTGCCTTTTTCATCTCCACCGCGCTCATGTTGTCCAGCAGTATTCTATCAGCCCCGGCCCCGGCAGCTTCCTTAGCATCTTTTACGTTCTCCACTTCCACCTCAATCATCACATTCAAAGGTGTATTCTGGCGAGCCAGCCTCACCACATCCCCAAGGCTCATCCCTTGCGCATAGCAGGCCTCGAGGTGATTATCTTTAATCAGCACCTGATCCCCCAGGTCGTCCCGGTGATTTTCTCCCCCACCCATCTTGACAGCGTACTTTTCAAACAGACGCAATCCCGGCGTTGTTTTGCGGGTATCTAGTATCCGGGCCTTAGTTCCGGAGACCGCCTCAACGTATCGGGCGGTCTCGGTGGCAATTCCACTGAGATGCTGCAGGAAATTGAGCGCCACCCTTTCCGCTTTGAGAATGCCGGCCACCTTACCCCTGATAACAGCGATCCTGTCGCCGGGCTCCACCGGCATGCCGTCCCGAACCATGCGCTCGAATCGAAGCGAGGAATCAACCTGTGTAAAGGTAATCTCCGCCAGGCGCATTCCCGCCAGTACCCCTCTGGACTTCACCAGCAGGGAGGCTTCCCCATCCAGATGCAAAGGGACCAGGGATTCGGTGGTGATATCGCCCTGTCCTAAATCCTCCTTAAGGGCTCTATCAACTATCGACCTTATCCGGCTCACGGATGGTCTCATCAGCCAATCCTGCCCACCGCTTCCTCGATCCTATCGAGTCCGGCAGTTATGTTCTCCATCGACGTAGCATAAGAGAGCCGAAGGTAATGATCGGCCCCGAAAGGCAAACCCGGCAGAACCGCCACCTTCGCTTCACTCAATAACAGTTCGGTAAAATCCATCGAGCCGGTAATCGGCTTGCCCCCCAGGGATTTCCCCAGTAACTCAGAAATGTTAACAAAAGCATAGAACGCCCCCGGCGGCTTGAGGCAGGATAAACCGGCAATGCTGTTCAGCCTTTCGACCATGTAGTTGCGCCGTTTCTCAAATTCCCGGGCCATCAGCTGGACCGGCTCCTGCGGGCCGGTGAGCGCCGCCAGGGCCGCCCTCTGGGCAATCGAAGTTGGATTGGAGGTGGAGTGATCCTGCAAGTTGGACATGGCCGCGATGATTTCCTTATCCCCCGCCACATAACCGATTCGCCACCCCGTCATCGAATACGATTTGGAGACCCCGTTGACCACTATCGTTTTCTCCTTTATCTCAGGCCCGAGAGAGGCGATGCTCACATACTGAAGTCCATTGTAAACCAGCTTGTCGTAAATCTCGTCGGATATGACCCATATGCCGTGCTCCACCGCAACCTGCGCAATGCCTTCCAGTTCCTCCCTGGAATAGACCGCTCCCGTAGGGTTATTCGGGCTGTTAAGTATGAGCAACTTCGCTCTGCTGGTCATATGTTCCGAAAGCAATTGAGGAGTTATCTTGAAACCGCTTGCCTCATCCGTATAGGCTATGACCGGCTTTGCCTGGGCCACGCGCACCTGTTCCGGATAACTCACCCAGTAAGGCGCCGGTACGATTACCTCATCACCCTCCTCGCACAGAACCTGGATGATGTTGTAAATGCTGTGCTTGGCCCCGCAGGAAACGATGACCTGTGATGGCTCGTAATCAAGGCCGATATCTTCCTTGAACCTTGCGCAAATAGCCTGTTTTAATTCAGGAATACCTGAACTGGGAGTATATTTAGTAAACCCTTCGGAAAGGGCGTTGATGGCTTCCTGCTTGATGTGCTCAGGTGTATCGAAGTCCGGTTCCCCCGCCCCGAAACCGATTATGTCAATTCCTTCGGCCCGCATGGCCTTGGCCTTCGCCGTTATTCCCAGTGTAGGGGAGGGTCCAATCGACTGCGCTCTTTTCGATAAGGCCATCTTATTCCTCCGAAAACGGTCATTAACGCTGGGGCTCAATAATCACCTTAAGAGAATCCCCGGCCTCGGCGGTCAGTTGAAAACCGAGCCCGGTTTCCCCAAGCCCCAGCCGATGTGTAATCATATCACGAACGTTGATGTTTTGGGAACCGATGATTTCAATCGCTTCGGCGATATCCCGGGGGCTGCCGGCATACGAAGTAGTCAGAGTTATCCCCTCGCGCCACAAGGCACACAGCTCGATGGGGAAAGTTACCTCCGGAGCCGGAGGAGCAAAAAGCAGGATGGTTCCTCCCCGTTCCACCGACTGCAAACCCTGCCGAACCGCCTGCTCGGCGCCGGCACAGATGATGACCAGATCGGCCAGGCGTCCCTCGTTGATTTCCCGCAACCGACCAGACACGTCCTCCTCTGCATGAACAACCGCATCGGCCCCTATCCGCCTGGCCATATCGAGCCGGTATCGGCTGATATCCGTAGCCATAACACACCTTGCCCCATTGTATTGCGCCAGCTGCAGGTGCAGGATTCCCGAGATCCCGCTGCCGATGACCAGCACGCTTTTACCCGTCTCCATGCCGGCCCTCCGCTGGCCCCGTACCACACAGGCCAGGGGCTCGATAAAGGTGCCTTCATCGTAGGACATATTTTCAGGTAAGCGAAAAGTTCCCTTCTTCACATTGATTTGCGGCACGCGAATGAATTCGGCAAATCCGCCGGGATCGAAGTTAGTGCTGCGCAGAGTCTCACAAACAGTCTCGTTATCATGAAGGCAATAATGACATTCGCCGCAGGGAACATGATGGGAGACGAAGACGCGGTCACCGACACTAAGCCCCTCAACGTCCTCGCCCACCTCAACGATATCGCCGGCAATCTCGTGTCCCAGCACCAGGGGAGCCTTCCTGGCGCGATACCACTCCATCACGTCACTGCCGCAGATGCCGGAGGTAATCACCTTCACCAGCAGTTCGCCCGGCCCGATCTGCGGAAGCGGGAGCTCTTCCAGCCGCACATCCCGATTGCTGTAATACATGGCTACTCGCATAATACATCCAGCCGCTGCAAATCTGTCGTGTAGAATATATCATATTTGAACATGTTTTTGGGCAAGTTCATGCCTTGCCCGGTCGGTTCGCTCTATGGTACAATCAGTTGGTTTTGCCGTAGCCATGAGGAAGGTCATCAGGAAGACAAATATGCTTATTGAAGTGGGGAGCTAGTACCTTATTACAGCTCCCCCCTTTTCTTGCCTTGAAGCAATCAAGGCCCAACGGAGGAAGTTATGGAAACCTCGATTAATGAAATCCTTGACCGTTACAGGGGCGAAAAGGGCGTTACCATCAGGGTTCTCCAGGAAGTGCAGGAAAAACTGGGGTACCTGCCTCGTGAGGCAATCGACGAAATCTCCAGAGCCCTTAACATATCGGCCTCTCAGATCTACGGAGTAATCACTTTCTATTCCCAGTTCCGGACTACTCCCCGAGGCAGGCATATCGTTCGAGTCTGCCGCGGAACGGCATGTCATGTGCGTGGCGGTGCCCAGGTGCTTGATGCGGTGAAACGATACCTTCAAGTCGAAGATAACGAGACCACGGCGGATATGGAATATACGCTGGAAACCGTGGCCTGCATCGGAGCCTGTGCCCTGGCTCCGGCCATGGTTGTCGATGAAGATACCTTCGGGCAGATGACCCCCGGAAAAGTTAACGAACTCTTTTCTCAGCGGGAAGGAAAGGGAGAGCAAAATGGATAGTCAGTCAGCCAATTCATCCCCTAACGGCAAGCGGTCCATTCTCGTATGCGAGGCGCTGGGTTGTCTTTCCAGCCACTCCAACCGGATTCGGACTGCCCTGGAACAGGAGGTTGTAAACCTGGGCCTGTCCGACAGCGTCAACGTAAAGCCCACCGGCTGTCCCGGCCTGTGTCAGGAAGGCCCCATCGTCATGGTTGAGCCGGGGGGCATATTTTACACCAAGGTTAAACCGGATGACGCCCTCGATATTGCCGGCTCGCTCAAACCGGAGGGACAACTGGTGGAGCGATTGCTTTACAAGGGACCCGATGGCAACCCGATCCCCAACATCAACGATATTCCTTATTATGTCAAGCAGCAACATGTAATTCTGCGCAATTCCGGCCATGTGAATCCCGAAGACATAGACGATTACATTGCAGCGGGCGGTTACGCCGGCTTAAAGAAGGCCTTATCAGAGATGCCCCCGGAACAGGTAGTGGAGGAGGTTACCAAGTCGGGCCTGCGCGGCAGAGGAGGGGCGGGCTTTCCTACAGGCAGAAAATGGGCCGGGGCGCGCAATTCACCCAACGAGCCGAAGTACATTGTCTGCAATGCAGATGAAGGTGACCCGGGAGCCTTCATGGACCGCAGCGTGCTGGAGAGCGATCCCCACAGCGTTATCGAGGGAATGACCATCGCCGGTTATGCTATCGGCAGCAACCAGGGATACATTTATGTGAGGGCTGAATACCCTCTGGCAATCAGGCGGCTCAAGATTGCGCTGCAGCAGGCCCGGGAAGCCGGATACCTGGGCGAGAAAATACAGGGCAGCGATTTCAGTTTCAATCTGGAGATTCGGGAGGGGGCGGGAGCCTTCGTCTGCGGCGAGGCCAGTGCCCTGATGTACTCCATCGAAGGCAAGAGGGGAATGCCGCGGGTCAAGCCTCCCCGATCCGTGGAGTCCGGCCTCTGGAGTCTTCCCACCTCGCTGAACAACGTCAAGACCTTTGCCACCGTACCGATGGTTATACTCCGCGGTGCGGACTGGTATGCCGGCATCGGCTCACCCAACAGCCCGGGCACTGCCGTGTTTGCCCTGACAGGGAGGATTGCCAACAGCGGTCTGGTGGAGGTGCCCATGGGCATGACCCTTCGGGAGATCATTTTCGATGTCGGCGGCGGACTCATGGGCGGCAAAGAGTTCAAGGCAGTCCAGACCGGCGGGCCCTCAGGGGGATGCCTGCCGGAAAGCCAGCTCGACTTACCCGTCGATTTCGACTCCCTGGACAAGGCCGGCTCTATTATGGGTTCCGGCGGTATGGTAGTCATGGATAAGCGCACCTGCATGGTCGACGTGGCTCGGTTCTTTCTGGCCTTCACGCAGGAGGAATCCTGCGGCAAATGCAACCCCTGCCGTATCGGAACCAAGCTGGTGCTGGATATCCTGGAACGCATATGTGCCGGCGAAGGCAAGCCGGGCGATATCGAAACACTTGAAGAATATGCAGAGACAATTAAAACCTGCTCGCTCTGCGGACTCGGCAAATCGGCGCCCAATCCTGTCCTCTCGACGATACGCTACTTCCGTGATGAATACGAAGCTCACATCTATGAGAAACGGTGCCCCGGCGGAATATGCAAGAACCTGATCACCTTTGAAGTGGATCTCGAAAAGTGTAAAGGCTGCGGCCTGTGCGTCAAGAATTGCCCTGTCGGCGCCATAAGCCAGGAAGCAAAAAAGGAACCGGCCGTCATCGATCAGGAGAAGTGCATCAAGTGCGGGACATGCTATGACGTTTGCCGGTTCGATGCCATTATTGTGAGGTGAAAAATGGTCACGTTAACTATTGACGGACAGAAGGTAGAAGCGCCAAAGGGCAAGCGAATACTGGAAGCCGCCCTGGAAGCCGGAATCTACATCCCGAACCTCTGTGCCATTAAGGATATCGAGTTGCCCTTCGGGGCCTGCCGGTTGTGCTTTGTCGAAATAGAAGGCAAAAGGGAACTGGTCACCTCATGCACGGAGCCGATCAAAGAGGGAATGGTGGTGCACACCAATACGCCGGAAATCCAGCGGATGCGGCGCAATGTACTGACCTTCATACTGGCCAAGCACCCGAATGAGTGCCTGGTATGTCACAAACGTGATATATGCGACCCGTTACAGGTTTGCCTGCGAACCGTCTCAGTAGAACAACGATGCGTGACCTGCCCCAAAAACGGGCGCTGTGAACTGCAAAAGGTGGTTGATTACGTGGGCCTGGACGGGGTGCAAATCCCCGAATACCAGCCCAGGAACCTGCCGGTGGGCGACGACCCGCTGATTGCCCGCGACTACAATCTTTGCATCCTCTGCGGCAAGTGCGTCCGGGTTTGCCAGGAGATGCGGGGAGTCGGGGCCGTTGCCTTCATCAACCGAGGAGACGAAGCTCAAATAGGAACCATTTTCGGCGATCCGCTGCAGGATGCCGGCTGCCAGTTCTGCGGGGCATGCGTCGATGCCTGCCCCGTCGGGGCCTTGACGGAAAAATCCGCCCGCTGGCAGGGGAATCCTGAGCGGACGGTTACCACCATCTGCCCTTACTGCGGGGTGGGATGCCAGCTCAATGTTGAGGTCAAGGACGAGGAAATCATCAGGGTGGAGCCCGATCCCGATGGCCCGGCTAACAAAGGGCAGGACTGCGTCAAGGGTAAGTTCGGGCTTGAGTTCATAAAGCACCCCGACCGGTTGAAGACACCCCTGATCAGGAAGGACGGTGAATTGCAACCATCCACCTGGGAAGAGGCTCTTAGCCTGGTGGCGGACAAGTTCGGCCAGTATAAAAGTGAGGAATTCGCAGTTATCTCCTCCGCGAGATGCACCAACGAGGACAATTACGTTATGCAGAAATTTGGCAGGGGGGTGCTGGGCACAAACAGCATTGACCATTGTGCCCGTCTCTGACATTCCGCCACCGTGGCCGGTCTGGCCACAGCGTTCGGCAGCGGCTCCATGACCAATTCGATCGAAGAAATCGGTAATGCGGCCTGTATACTTGCCATCGGCACCAATACCACCAGCCAGCATCCCGTCGTTGCCCTTGAGGTGAGGAAAGCTGTCCAGAAGGGTGGGAAACTTATAGTCATCGATCCCCGCCATGTCGAGCTTTGTGATCTCGCCGACATCTGGCTGCAAATTCGCCCCGGCACTAACGTGCCGCTGATGATGGGCATGATGAAGGTGATCGTTGACGAGAGGCTTCATGACGAGGCTTTCATCGAGAGCCGGTGCGAGAATTTCGACGAATTCGAGGCCTCGCTTGCCGAGTTCGAATTGAGCAAGGTGGCGGAGACAACCGGCGTTCCCGCCGATGACATCGCCGCAGCAGCGCGAATGTATGCCACCAATTCCCCGGCCTCGCTTCTTTACTGCATGGGAATTACCCAGCATACGCACGGGACCGACAATGTGCTGGGCACCTGCAATCTGGCCATGCTGACCGGGAACGTGGGCAAGCCGTCATCGGGGGTCAACCCTCTGCGAGGACAGAACAACGTTCAGGGCGCATGTGACCTGGGCGCCCTGCCCAACGTCTTCACCGCCTACCAGCAGGTTGCGGACGAGAACGTGCGCCAGAAATTCGAAAAGGCCTGGGGAGTGGACCTGCCGGCAGAGCCCGGCGTGGTACTCACCGAGATGTTCCCGGCCATGAGCGAGGGGAAGATCAAGGCAGCTTACCTGATGGGCGAGAACCCGATGCTGAGCGACCCCGATTTAAATCACATACAAGAAGCCATCGAGAAGCTGGATTTCTTCGTGGTGCAGGATATATTCCTCACCGAGACGGCGCAATTTGCCGATGTGGTGCTGCCTGCCTCCAGCTTCGCTGAAAAGGAAGGAACCTTCACCAACACGGAAAGGCGCGTACAAAGAGTGCGGCAGATTTTCGACCCGCCAGGAATAGCAAAAGCCGACTGGCAAATCATCTGCGAACTGGCCAAAAGGATGGGAGGCAAGGGTTTCGATTACGAAAGCGCCGAGGATATCTTCGAGGAGATAGCTACACTTACTCCTTCCTACGGGGGGCTCAGTTACGAGCGGCTGGACAGGGAAGGCGGTATCCAGTGGCCCTGCCCCACCGATGATCACCCGGGAACCAAATTCCTTCATGGGGATACTTTCACCCGGGGAAAAGGGCATTTCACGCCGCTGAAATATCGGCCTTCTGAGGAGTTGCCCAGTCCTCTCTATCCCCTCATCCTGACCACTGGTCGTGACCGGTATCATTTCCATACCGGCACAATGACCCGAAAGGTGGAAGGACTGGATGCCCTCGATCCGGAAGCCCTGCTCTGGATAAACCCTGAAGATGCCGAATCCAGCCATATTTCCGATGGTGAAAAGGTGGAAGTAGCCTCCCGCCGCGGCAGTATAGAAGTCAAGGCCAAAGTAACCGAGGATATCCAGAAAGGCGTGGTTTTCCTGCCGTTCCACTTCGCCGAAGCTGCTGCCAACGTTCTTACTAACCCGGCCCTCGATCCGGTGTGCAAAACGCCCGAATTCAAGGTATGCGCGGTGAAAGTAAAGAAACCAATAGCGGCAAGAACTAAAAAACAGCAAGAGCCGCCTGCTCAAGAAGCTTTATCTGCGGAGTAAAAACCGCCGGGCCCATATCGGGCTGTATTTAGGGGGCATGTCGAAACGTGTCCCCTATTTCTATATCCACCGATATCCTTGTGTTACAATAGTAATTGAAGGCACTCTGAACGTGCCGCTACAGCCTGACTCAGCAGTATGAACAAAATAAAGCAATTCAAGAACGCCACACTCTCCCAAACGGTCCGCACCATTCGCTGGATCATCATCCTCGGCATTTTTATCGTTGTCATCGGGTACCAGCTGCTCAAGGAGTTCGTCTTCGAGTTCGGGGAAACTGAGCGAATTATATTCAGTATTTTCCTGTATGCCTGCATTGGTTCCCTGGTAACCTGGATCGCCCTTACCTGGGTAAGCAACCGCATTGCCAGGGGCGAACAGGCGGAACAAACAGTAAGTGAAAAAGAGAGGTATATCGCCAGTATCGCGGCCTCATCCGCCGATGCCATCTTGAGCATGAATCCGCGCGGCATGATAACCTCCTGGAATAAAGGAGCCGAACTGATTTTCGGCTATAAAGAGGAAGAGATCGTGGGACAGTACATCTCCGCACTGGTTCCCGAGCACCTGGCGCAGGAGGGAGAACTGGAAAGGCTTGCCGAAGAGATAAGCAGAAACGGCCATATCAGCAGCTTTGAGACCGAGAGGGTAGCCAAAAGCGGCCGCAGCATCCCCGTTTCACTTACTCAGACGGCCCTGACCGATGACGAAGGTAATCTTACGGGATACTCCAAAATCGTCAGGGATATCACCGAGAGGAAAGAGGCTGAGAAATGGATGCAGGAATCTTTTGAAAGAATAGTCAAGGCCGAGCGGGAAATCCGGGAGATGAACCTGGAGCTGGAATCGAAGGTGGAGGAGCGTACCCGCAGCCTGAGCGAAGCGTATGACGAGCTGCAGAGAGCAAATGAAGATTTGAAACGTGCCAACGAGCGTCTGAAGGAATTCGATAGAATGAAGACCGAATTCGTATCTATGGTTTCCCACTCGCTGCGAGCGCCGATTACCAATATAAACGGGGCCATCGAGCTTTTGAGCCAACTGGACTCGCCCGCCAATGACACCGAGCAAAAAGAGCTGATGGACATCATGGGAACCGAAAGCGCCCGCCTGACCAGATTGATTCAGGGCATTCTTTATGTCTCCCGCCTGGAAGGTGGTAAACTCGAACTCAAGAAAGAAAAGGTGGATCTTCACGAGATGTCCCAGAAAGTAATCAGGAACTTGGAAGCTACCGTCGAGGACCATTCTTTCAGTTTCTCCTGTCCGGAAGATATCCCTCCAGTGACCAGCGATGCCAACTACACCGAGGAAGTGCTTGTCAGCCTGGTTGACAATGCTATCAAATATTCGCCGGCCGGGGGTAACATCAGTGTGGAACTGGAAAAGAAGGACGACTGGGTAGTGGTATCGGTCATCGACCAGGGCATAGGAATAGATGAGAAGGATAAGGAAAGGATTTTTGAAAGTTTCCACCGGGTTGACGGCAGCGATAGCGAAGCCATCGGAGGCCATGGATTGGGACTGTATATCTCCAAACGGTTGATCGAGGCTCAAGGCGGCAAGATTAAAGTGGAAAGCACTTTGAACCAGGGATCGAGGTTCAGTTTTCTGTTGCCGGTAGCACGCGCCGAAGAAGCCCTCAATCAATGACAGCTGATTTTGATATGCCGATTTTCTAATCCGGGAACTTGCCACTTGGACAGTAGTGAAGGATTGAGCAAAATATAATTATGGAATCTCAAAAGGTACTGATAATCGATGACGACTTGAGCCTGCTGCGATTGCTGGGAAAGGCCCTGGAGAAGGCCGGTTATGAGGTGGCCATTGCCGCCGACGGGGTGGCAGGCCTGAAATCCCTGTATGCCGAACAGCCGGATATCGTGGTACTGGATGTCATGATGCCGGTCATGGACGGCTGGGAAGTCTGCAAGCGCATTCGGGAGATTTCAAAGGTTCCCATCATAATGCTCACCGCCAAGAGCGATGAAATGGACAAGCTCAAAGGATTCGGCCTCGGCGTCGACGATTACGTGGTCAAGCCGTTCAGTTTTTCCGAATTTATCGCCAGAGTTGGAACTATACTCTCCCGGGTGAGCGGCGATGTAACCTCGAATAAACCGCGAATCTACTCCGGCAAAGGCCTGCTGATAGATGTGGATGCCCACCGGGTGAGCCTGAACGGGGAATACATTCAACTGACCCCCACGGAGTTCCGGCTGCTGGTTGCTTTAGCCGAAGGATACGGCTATCCTGTCCCCACCGAGGTGCTCATCAGCAAGGTGTGGGGGGAAGAATATACCGGCGAGCCGGAACATGTCAAAAGATATATCTGGCTCCTTCGTTCCAAGCTGGAACAAGATGCCGTAAACCCCGAATTGATTCTCACCGAAAGGGGAATCGGCTACAGGCTGGCGATGGAAGAGTAAGCTGAACCATCTTTCCTCCATTTCTTCAATACCCTTCCCTCGGCACCTGTCTTAACCCCCCCTTCACTACAAGCCCATAAGCTTCCACAATCGCTTAAACACACAATACGCACCGTTGCTCCACCTTCATTGCCACGTTACAGTTCTCCCGCATTTTCGAGCATGGACCCCATGTAGACCTCATTTAGACCGCGTATAGACCTGATTTAGACCTTGGGTTGATAAGCTTAATAACAGGAAGGGGAGATCGCCTGTGGAAAGAGAAAAAGCCACCAAGCTGTTAAATGAAATGCTCGACGGCCGCCTGCTCAAGGCCAAGGATGAGGCGGAAAAGGAGATCGAAAAGGTGATCGAGCGTAAGCTTGCGGAGACCAAATCGGAAATCATGCGCTCAGTGGATTATATCCTGGGGAGTAAAACCCTCGCCGGCAAGGACGCCATACTGGAAATCCTGGACAGGGCGGCGGTGGATACGGATTTCTTGGCTCGTCTTGCCGAAAAGCCCGACGAGGCTCTCAGGGAGTACGGCCTCACCTGGGAAGAGAAGGCCGCCATTACCAGTGGGGATATTCAGCAGATCGAGGACTGGGTGGGCGAATTAACCCCTCAACAGCGCAAATGGCTGCAGGCCAGAACGCAGCAGGAGAAATGGTAGATGCTCGATGGTAAAACATGACATGAAAGCCGGTCAAATGGCTGAATTGTAATTCAATGATAAGTGACAAGGAAAGGAGGTGATCGAAATGCAACCGGAAACCAACAACAGCAACCTGGAAGGTCAAATCGAGAAGGCGGTAGACAAGAAGCTCGGGGAAACCAGGGAAGAGATTATGAATGCCGTCGATAACATCCTGGGAGAGAAGATCCTCATGGGCCGGGAAGCCATCCTGGAGGTGCTGGAAAGGGCATCCGTCGATACGGACTTCATGGCCCAGCTTGCCGACAAACCCGATGAGGCCCTGAAAGGCTACGGGCTGACCTATGATGAGAAGGCGGCCATCAGCAGCGGTGACATCCGGCAAATCGAGGAATGGGTCGGCAAGCTCACTCCCGAGCAGAGCAAATGGCTCTGGGCCAGGCTGCAACAGGAAAGATGGTAACGAACGCAGTGACCATTATCATAAGCCGGTAGTTTGCAGTCCGGTTCCACAGGATTGAAAGAATCTGATGAGGTAGAGAAAAATGGTTATCGAAACGGCACCACAGAAGCTCGATGCAGGGCATATTGACACCGAACAGGTAGATCGTATTCTGGAATCCTTCAAAGGGACAAGGGATGAGCTGATACCCATTTTAGACACTATTCAGGACACCTTTGGGTACATCCCGGAAGAATCGATGCTCAGGGCGGCCGCTTTCCTCAAGATACCGGAAAGCGTCGTTTTCGGGGTATCCAGTTTCTACGATCAATTCAAACTGATCCCTACGGGGCGCAATGTAATCAAGGTATGCCGGGGGAATGCCTGCCGGGTAAAAGGAGGCAAAAAAATCCTCAAGGAAGTGGAGAAGATACTCGGCATCCAGCCGGGGGAAAGCACACCCGACCTCGCATATGCGCTGGAAACCGTAGCCTGTCTGGGTAGCTGCTCTCTGGCACCAACGATGGTCGCCAACAAGGAAATACACGGTCGTATGACGCCTGAAAAGGTGCACGAAATAATCGAGTATAACAGGTAAGGGGAAACGTCATGGCTGGGAAAAAGGCAAACAATTCTGATCGGCCAGAGGAGCTACGAACCGCTCTGGTCTGCCGGGGCTCAAGCTGCACTTCGGGCAAATCCGATAAAATCCAGGCGGCCCTGGAGGAGGAAATCGAAAGGGCACAACTGAGTGATGTGAGAGTCGATTTCACCGGCTGTCACGGCCTCTGCCAGGAAGGGCCGACGGTAATTATCGAACCGGAGGGAACCTTCTATACTCACGTCGAGCCGGAAGACGCGGCGGAGATCGTCGATGTGCACCTGGTAAAAGGAAAGCCGGTCAAGCGGCTGCTGTATCGAGATCCGGCCACCGGAGAAGAAGTGGCCAGCTACAAAGATATCGATTTCTTCAAAAAGCAAACCCGCCTGGTTTTGCATAAATGCGGGCACATCAATCCGGAAAGAATCGAGGACAGCATCGAAGCCGGCGGCTATGAAGCCCTCAAAAAGGCCGTCCTCGGGATGTCTCCTGAAGATGTCATCGAAGAGGTGAAGCACTCCGGTTTGCGGGGCCGGGGCGGGGGCGGTTTTTCGACGGGTGAGAAGTGGCAGGTCTGCCGCAATCAGCCGGGTAATGAGAAATACCTTATCTGCAACGACAGGAACACCCTGGAAGGTGATCCTCACATTCTGATCGAAGGCATGATAATCGCCGCCTATGCCATCGGGGCGACGGAGGGATTCATCAGCTTCCGAGCCGAATCCCCGCTTTCACTCAGCCGTTTAAATCACGCTATCGAACAGGCCGAGCAACGCGGATTCCTTGGCAAGGGTATCCTGGGAACTGATTTCAACTTCAGCCTGCAAGCCAAGGAAGGCATCGGCGATTTCGTTTGCGGCGAGGAAACTGCCCTGATTGCCACCTTCGAAGGCGAGAGGGGGACACCACGTCCCAAACCTCCCTACCCGGCCGAATCCGGGCTGTGGGGCAAACCGACCATTGTAAACAATGTTAAAACATTAGCCAGCATACCGGTTATTATCGGTAATCCGGACAAGTGGAACGCCACCGGCACCGCCAAGAGCAAAGGCACAGCCATCTTCAGCCTGACGGGAAAGGTGGCCAACAACGGCCTGATCGAGGTCCCTCTGGATATGCCCCTGCGGGAGATAATCTTCGGTATCGGAGGAGGGATCCCCAACGGCAAGAAACTCAAAGCCGTTCATATCGGGGGGCCGTCCGGGGGCTTTCTGCCTTTAAGCTCTCTCGATTCCCCTCTCGATTACGATTCGCTGGATGAGGCCGGCTCCATCATGGGCTCGGGCGTAATCGTCGTTCTGGACGAGGACAGCTGCATCGTGGATACGGCCAGGTTCTTCCTTTCTTCAACTCAACTGGACTCCTGCGGTAAATGTATTCAATGCCGCTGGGGACTCAAGCAGATGGTCGATATCCTTGAGGACATCACCACCGGAAGAGCGCAACTGGACGATATCGACCTGCTGGTTGATATCGGGGAAGGGGTTCAGGCAGGATCGCTCTGCGGCCTGGGGAAGACGGCTCCCAATCCTGTGCTGACCTCGATCAGATATTTCCGCGATGAATACATAGAACACATCAAAAGGGCACACTGCCCCGCCGCCGTATGTAAGGGACTGGTCAAAGCCCCCTGCAGCCACACATGTCCCGCCGGGGTCGATGTCCCCCGATACCTTCGAATGATCGCCGAACAAAGGTATGACGATGCGGTAGCGGTTATCAGGGAAAGAATCCCCTTCCCGGCAGTCTGCGGATACATTTGCGTCCACCTGTGCGAAGCCAAATGCCGCCGGGGGGAAATCGACGAGCCGATAGCCATAAGGGCACTGAAACGTTTCGCTGCCGATCATTCCAAAAAGCTCCCCAAGGAGATGGAAAAGGTTGCCCCGCCTTCAGGCAAAAAAGTGGCAGTGGTGGGGGCCGGCCCTGCCGGGCTTACGGCCGCTTACTACCTGGCCAAGCTGGGAGGACATGCGGTCACCGTCTTTGAGGCCCTGCCGGAGACGGGAGGAATGATGAGGGTCGGCATCCCGCGGTATCGGCTGCCCAAGGATGTGCTTGATGCCGAGATCGACGTCATCAAACGCGTCGGGGTAAAGATAAAAACAAATACCAGAATCGAATCCGTAGACGAATTACGTGACGAGGGATATGATGCTGTCTTTCTCGGACTGGGCGCCCACGAGGGAAGCAGTATGCGCATCGAAGGTGAGGATACGCCGGGAGTGGTAGACTGCGTCTCGTTCCTGCGCGATGTCAGCCTGGGGAAGAAAGTTAAACTCGGCGATAAGGTCTGTGTTATCGGCGGGGGCAATGCCGCCATCGACGCCTCCCGTACCGCCCTGCGCGTGGGAGCCAAGGATGTGACCATCATGTATCGGCGCACCCACGAGGAAATGCCCGCCGCCGAAGAGGAGATTGAGGAGGCAGTGAAGGAAGGGGTGAAAATCGAATATCTGGTAGCTCCCAGCAAGGCATACCGGGAGAACGGACACGTCGACCTGGAGTGCATTCGCATGCAGCTGGGCAAGATGGACTCAAGCGGCAGAAAGCGCCCGGAACCTGTAGAAGGCAGCGAGTTTACCGATAAATTTGACGTGGTAATAGCCGCCATCGGCCAGAAGCCGCAGGTCCCGAATGAACTGGGCTTGAAGACTAATAGAGGGGATACCATAGCGGCCGACCCGGACACGCTGGTTACCAGCAGGGAGGACACTTTTGCCGGCGGGGATGTCGTCAGCGGGCCGGCATCGGTTATCGAGGCAATCGCAGCAGGAAGGAAGGCTGCCATCTCGATAGACAAATACCTCGGTGGAAGCGGAGTAATAGATGAAACCCTCGCCCCGCCGGAAGAGATAACCGAGCTGCCTGAAGATGAAGAGGAGGAAGATATTGGAGAGCAGCACCGCCCCAGGATTCCGGAAATGGCGGTTGCCCGCCGCCAGAAGAACTTCAAGCTGGTGGAGCTTGGTCTGCCGGAGAAAAAGGCCATCGAAGAAGCCAGAAGATGCCTTAAATGTGATCTGGAGACGGATTAGATACTCAGGAGAGGTGAGCTTAAAATGTCTATAATTACTGAAACCGCAACGGAAACGAAAACAGCTACCGTCACCCTGACCATCGACGGCCAGAGACTGGAAGCCACCAGGGGAACGACAGTGCTGGAGGCGGCGCTGGGGGCCGGTATATACATTCCCACCCTTTGCTATGACCCCGAGTTAACGCCCTACGGCGGCTGCCGGTTGTGCGTGGTCGAAATCGAGGGAATGCGTGATCTGGTCACCTCCTGTACCACCCCCGTAGCGGAAGGGATGGTGGTAAGAACGGATACTCCCCGGGTGGAGAAGTCGCGGCGTACCACCGTCGAACTAATCATCGCCAACCACCATACCGATTGCCTTACCTGCTACAAAGACGGCCAGTGTGAATTGCAGAACGTGGCCAGGTACCTGGGTATCCAGCCGGAGAAGGTGACCCGGCTGCGCAAGACCACTCAAACACTTCCCATCGATGACAGTAATCCGGCATTTGCCCGCGACCCCAACAAATGCATTCTCTGCGGCAGATGCGTGCGGGCCTGTCATGAGATAGCCGCCGTCGGGGCCATCGATATAGCCTTCAGGGGATATGAGGCCAGAATCAGTACCTTTGGGGACAAACCGCTTCGGGAATCGATTTGCGAATCGTGCGGCGAATGCATCAACCACTGCCCCACCGGGGCCCTCGTTCCCAAGCGCACCAAGCAGGCGGCGCGGGAGGTCAAAACCATCTGCCCGTTCTGCGGCATCGGCTGCTCGATGTATCTGGGAGTTCGGGGGAACGAGATCGTCAACGTTCGGGGCGATCCCCAGAGCCCGGTCAATCACGGTGCGCTTTGTGTCAAAGGGCGCTTCGGGTTCGATTTCATCAATCACTCAGAAAGGCTGACCTATCCTTTGATAAGAAGGGAGGGCAAAGGCAAGGATATCGAGGTCAACGGCAATCTGAAGGACGTCTTTCGCCAGGCCACCTGGGACGAGGCCCTGGACCTGGTGGCAAGCAAGTTTTCTCAGTTCAGGGAGGAAAACGGGCCGGACAGCATAGCCCTGTTGAGCTCGGCCAAGTGCACTAACGAGGAAAACTACGCGGTGCAGAAGTTCGCCCGGGCGGTGATTGGGACCAACAACGTGGACCATTGCGCCCGCCTCTGACATTCCCCCACTGTGGCCGGTCTGGCCCAATCGTTCGGAAGCGGAGCAATGACCAACTCAATCGAGGATTTCACCAGGGCGGAGTTACTTTTCGTAATCGGCTCCAACACCACCGAGTGCCATCCCGTTATCGGGCGTGCCATTCGTAAGGGGGTCAAGGCGGGAACTACGAAGCTCATTGTAGCCGACTCCCGCAAGATCGAGCTTTCCAAGCTGGCCGATATTCACCTTCGCCATAAACCCGGTACGGACGTAGCTCTGCTCAACTCCATGATGCACGTGATTATCAAAGAGAACCTGCATGATAAGCAGTTTATCGAAGAGCGGACCGAGGGATTTGAGGAACTCAGGGAAGTCGTCTCCAAATATACGCCCGAGACGGCCGAGGAGATAACCGGCGTGCCCGCCGCCGAGATAGTCAAGGCTGCCCGTCTGTTTGCCAATGCCGGGAGCGCCTGCCTTCTTTATGGTATGGGAATAACCCAGCACACCACGGGAACGGATAACGTCAAGAGCACGGCCAATCTGCTCATGCTGACCGGAAACCTCGGCCGGGAAGGCACCGGCCTGAGCCCGCTGAGGGGGCAGAACAATGTTCAGGGTGCCTGCGATGTAGGGGCTCTTCCCAATGTCCTGCCCAGCTATCAGCCGGTGGATAATGCGGAAAAAAGGAGCCTTTTTGAACAGGCCTGGGGGGTCGATCTTCCTTCCACGCCGGGGCTTACCATGGGAGCCATGATAGATGGAGCTGTGAAAGGAACCATCAAGGCCATGTACATTATGGGCGAGAATCCCATCATGTCCGATCCTGACATGCAGCACACTCAGAGAGGCATGAAGAACCTGTTCCTGGTGGTTCAGGACGTGTTCCCCACCGAGACAGCAGCCATCGCCGATGTCATCCTGCCGGCAGCCCTGTTTGCCGAAAAGGACGGCACTTTCACCAATACCGAAAGACGGGTGCAGAAGCTGATTCGAGCCATCGACCCGCCCGGTGAAGCCAGACCCGACTGGCAAATAATCTCCGAACTGGCCAGCCGGATGGGGCATACTTTCGGCTACCAGAGCAGCGCCGAAATCATGGATGAGATCGCCTCCGTCACTCCCCTCTACGGGGGAGTTCACCACGACCGGCTGAATGAATATGGTCTGCAATGGCCATGCCCTTCGGACGACCATCCCGGCACCCCGATTCTTCATCAAGGTAAGTTCAGCCGGGGGCTGGGCAAGTTTCACGGGCTGGAATACATACCCCCTGCCGAATCGGTATCGCGCGGTTACCCGCTGATTCTGACCACGGGACGCGTGCTGGAGCAGTTCCACACCGGCAGTATGAGCCGGCGGTCGGATGTCCTCAACCGTCTCAACCCGGCAGGTTATATCGATATTAACCCGGAAGATGCGCTGAAACTCGGAATCGTCAACGGCGACCTTATGGCGGTGAGCTCAAAGAGGGGCAAAGTTGAAGCGCCGGTAAAAATAACCGACAAGATGACCCCGGGGGTGGCCTTCATGGCCTTCCACTGGAACGAGACACCGGTGAACATGCTGACCAACCCGGCGCTGGATCCGTCAGCAAAAATCCCCGAATACAAGGTTTCGGCAGTAAGGGCCGTTCTGGCAGTGCTGGACCGAGCGGCGCAGGACAACGAATTTTTCGCCTGGCTGGCCGAGAACCCCGCCGAGGCACTTAAGGAATATAATTTGAGTGCCGAGGAGAGGGCAGCCATAATGAGCGGTGATATCCGCCAGATCGAAGCGTGGGTGGGCAAGAGACTCGACGAAAGGCTGCGCAAATGGCTCATAGCCAGATTGCAGCAGGAGAAATGGTGATATAGAGAAAAAATCCATACATATGTTATAATTCAACTCAGCGTGTGGGATATCCGGCCAATAATGAGGTGGGGAGAATGATTCCTCACCTCATTTGTTGTGCGTAAGCAATGTAAATTACAAGTCCTGGAGGAATAACATATGTATGAGATATTGCACAGAGAGGACCTGACCCCCCAAATACATCTGCTCAGGGTTCATGCACCGGCGGTAGCAAAAAAGGCCCGGGCAGGCCAATTTGTCATCGTGATGGTGGATGAAGTAGGCGAGCGTTTCCCCCTGACAGTAGGAGGGTGGGACGTTGAGGAGGGAAGCGTGACGGTCGTCTTCATGGAAGTCGGTACCAGTACCCACAAGCTGGGCATGCTTAAGCCCGGGGATTCACTATATGCCTTTACGGGGCCGCTGGGAGTACCCACCCACGTCGAAAACGTAGGTACCGTTTGTTGTGTCGCCGGCGGATTCGCCACGGCCATAGTTGTGCCAGTGGCCGAGGCTTTCAAACAAGCAGGCAACAAAGTCATTTCCATAATGGGATTCCGCAGCAGGGACCTCGTCTTCTGGGAAGACAAGCTCCAGGAAGTCAGCGACGAGTTGATCATGTGCACTGACGATGGAACATACGGCCGCAAGGCCCTGGTCACCGAGCCTTTGAAGGAAGTCCTGGAACGAGATAATGAAGAAATCAACGAAGTGGTTGCCATCGGGCCGACGATCATGATGAAATTTGCCGCCACCACGACCGAGCCGTTCGGCATAAAGACGCTCGTCAGCCTCAATCCCATAATGGTCGACGGCACCGGCATGTGCGGATGCTGCCGGGTTGAAGTCGGCGGTGAAACCAAGTTCGTTTGTGTCGACGGGCCCGATTTCGACGGACATCAGGTAGATTGGAATCTGCTCATGGCTCGTCAGAGGAGCTATCTCGATGAGGAAAAGGAATCACTGCGGCTATGGGAGGAATACTGCCGGAGTCAAATGAGAGGTAACCAATAATGGCGGACGAACAACAACCCAAAATCAACCTGAACCGTATTCCCATGCCCAAACAGGACCCGAAGGTGAGGGCCCGCAACTTCGAGGAGGTGGCTCAGGGATACACCAGGGAGATGGCCCTTGAGGAAGCCAGCCGCTGCCTGCAGTGCAAAAAGCGCAACTGCGTCGAAGGGTGCCCTGTAAATGTCAACATACCCGAATTCATCCTGGCTCTCCGCGAAGAAAGAATGTGGGATGCCGTGAGCGAACTTAAGGCCAACAACGCCCTTCCGGGAATCTGCGGGCGGGTCTGTCCGCAGGAAAGCCAGTGTGAAGCCAAATGCACCCTGGCCAAAAAGGGCGCTCCGATTGCCATCGGCAGGCTGGAACGCTACGTCGCCGACTGGGAGCGTGGCCAGGCCGATAAGCCGAAACCTCAAGTTGCACCTCCCACCGGAAAGAAAGTGGCCGTCGTCGGCTCCGGCCCGGCAGGCCTTACTGCTGCCGCCGACCTGGCCAGGCAGGGGCATCAGGTAACCCTCTACGAAGCCCTGCACGTGGCTGGCGGCGTTCTCATGTACGGGATACCTGAGGTCAGACTGCCCAAGGAAATCGTTCAAGGGGAAGTAGATTATGTAAAGTCGCTGGGCGTGGAGGTAAGAGTAAACTCCGTCGTCGGCAAGATAGAGACCGTCGATGAGATCCTGGAAGAGAACGACGCCGTTTTCCTGGCTGTAGGGGCCGGAGCCCCGATGTTCCTTAATCTACCAGGCGAGAACCTGAATGGAATTTACTCCGCCAACGAGTTCCTCACCCGTACCAACCTGATGAAGGCCTATCTCTTCCCTCAGTATGACACCCCTATCAAGGTAGGAAAAAGGGTGGCGGTCGTCGGGGCGGGCAACGTGGCCATGGATTCAGCCCGGTGTGCTCTGAGGCAGGGAGCGGAGGAAGTCTACATCGTATATCGACGTTCTCGCGAGGAGATGCCGGCCCGGCTGGAGGAGCTGGAAAATGCCGAGGAAGAGGGTGTCATCTTCAAGCTGCTGACCAATCCCAAGCAGTTCTTCGGCGATGAGAACGGCTGGGTTACCTCCATGGAGTGTTACGAGATGGAACTCGGCGAGCCCGACGAGAGCGGCAGACGCCGCCCCGTGAAGAAAGAGGGCAGCGAATTCACCATGGAAGTGGATACCGTCATTTCCGCCCTGGGAACTTATCCCAACCCCCTGGTTCCCTCCACCACTCCGGACCTGGAGATTTCCAGGAAGGGAACCATCGTGGCCGATGAGGAAACCGGCAAGAGCTCAAAGGCAAAGGTCTGGGCTGGCGGGGATATCGTAACGGGTGCGGCCACCGTTATCAGCGCCATGGGCGCCGGCAAGCGCGCCGCCGCGGCCATCGATGCATACCTGAAAGGCTAAAAAGTTCAGAAAAACATTATTGTAAAAAGATGCCCCCGAATGCGACAAAGCGGGGGCATTTTGCTATACTGTAAATGATCAAACGGAGGTGAACATTATGGACGAGTGTCCATGCGGGTCAGGCAAGGCATACTCAGATTGCTGTGAGCCGATTATCAAGGGTGAGCAGGCAGCAGAAAATCCGGAACAGGTGATGCGAGCCCGCTACTCCGCCTATGCCAAAGGTGAAATCGATTACCTGTTGTCATCACTTCATCCTGACAAAAGGGAAGATCACGATCCTGAGGATACCCGCCGCTGGGCCGAAAACGCCGAGTGGCACCAGTTGGAGATAGTCAAAACAGAGGACGGCGGGCCGGAAGACGATGAGGGGAATGTGGAATTTCGTGCCCATTTTACCTACAAAGGAGAAAGGGAAATTCATCACGAGCTGGCCCATTTCCAGAAAGAAGAGGGTACCTGGTATTACCTGGAAGGGGAGCCGGTCAAGCCGGAAACTTATGTAAGGGAAGGGCCTAAAATCGGGCGCAACGATCCCTGCCCCTGCGGGAGCGGGAAAAAATACAAGCACTGTTGCGGACGCTCGGCCTGACAAAATCCAGCAATCAAATCCAGAAGATAAGAAAATCCCTCGCCACTGTGAACGAGGGATTTTTGCATTGCTGAAATATATTGTCTGCTTATTACTTTTTGAGATTGATCGCAACTCCGGAAATAGTTCCCGAAACAGCGCCAATCACCGCCTTGGCCGTATCCTCACCGACCGCCTGGGCGGCCTCCACCGCGCTGTTGGCCGCCGCTGAAGCCACTTCCTCGGCCGAGGCTCCAACCTCTTTGGCCCCTTCGATGGCCCCTTCCACCAGACTCCTAGCTACTGCAGCTGCATCATCACCACCTTCTACCGCACCCGTTACCAAACCATGGGCCGTAAGTTTAGCCGTCACCACCACATCCCCACCGATCTCATTGGCCCCAACGATTGCACCCCAGATGGTGTTCTTGGCAATGACAGCCATGTCACTGCCGGTTTCCCGGGCCCCCTTCACCGCCCCCTCGGTCACCCCACGGACACCTTCTTCCAGAGGAACTCCTGCTTCCTTGGTGCTCGAAACCGCGCCTTCCGCCGCCCCCCGCGCCGCCTTGCTTACATCACCTCCTATTGAAGCTGTCCCTTTGATGGCCGCCTGCACCGTATCGCTCAGCACCCCTGCCGTAACCGTTGTAACTTCCCCAACCGCCTTTATAACCCCGATAACAGTTCCCTTAACCGCATAGGCTACTCCGGTACCAACTTCCATTGCTACATGTACCGCCCCGGCCACGGCGTCATGGGCCAATATACCTACTTCGGCACCGACATCCTTAACTCCCCGGATGGCTCCCACCATTGTCTTTCTGGTGACTTCAATGACAGTCCCCACTACATCTCCGGCACCCCGAACCACCCCTGATAAAGCTTCACCTATTTCCAATCCGATCCTGCCTAAAGCCATTGACTTACCTCCTTACAAATATACCAGCTTGTATTTATGATAAGAGAGCGCATAGTTGAAGTCAAGGGGAGATGGTCAATTATCAGTTGGCGCCGATAACCCCTCATTGCGAGTAATTCGGCTCCGTTCAATATAAACTCCTCATGATGATATCACCAATCAGCCACGTGGACGCAATCGCATATCGAATCGGCATTCAAACTAATTTCGAAGAACTCCCGGTCACCCCGTACGCCGGGACATTTTGATAAAATGGTTATGAGACCATATCTATCTGGCAGTTATCAATGCCCGAATTCAAGCTCGCCTCCGATTTTCAGCCCACCGGTGACCAGCCCCAGGCCATCGAGAAACTCGTTGAGGGGATCGATGAGGGCTGCCAGCATCAAACTTTGCTGGGCGTCACCGGCTCCGGCAAGACCTTCACCATTGCCAACGTCATCGCCCGGATACAGAAACCGACGCTGGTGCTCTCACACAACAAGACGCTGGCCGCCCAGCTCTGCACCGAGTTCCACGATTTCTTCCCCGAGAATGCCGTTGAGTACTTCGTCAGCTACTATGATTATTACCAGCCGGAAGCCTACATCCCACGCACCGATACCTATATCGAAAAGGAAACCGATGTCAACGAGGAGATCGACAAGCTCCGCAACTCGGCCACCCGCTCGGTGGTCTCGCGAAACGACGTGGTGGTTTGCGCCTCAGTTTCCTGCATCTACGGTCTGGGGGCCCCGGATGAATATTTCGCTTTCATGACCCCGGTCAAAAAGGGAGATGCCCTGAATCGAGACAGGCTGGCCCGGCGCTTAGCGGAGATGCAGTACGAAAGGAACGATATCGGCTTCACCAGGGGTAAATTCCGGATTCGAGGAGATACCCTGGAAATTCAACCGGCCTATGAGGACCTGGCCTTCAGAATCGAATTCTGGGGCAACGAGGTAGAGCGCATCAGGACCGTCGATCCATTGAGCGGAGAGGTACTGGGAGAAGAAGAAGAAATCGAAATCTACCCGGCCAAGCATTTCGTCACCAGCCCGGAAAAACTGGCCGCCGCCATCGAGGATATTAAGGCGGAACTGGAAGAACGGGTAGCCGAGCTCAAATTGCAGGAAAAACTCGTTGAGGCCCAGCGACTGCGGGATCGGACCAACTACGATATCGAGATGCTGCGGGAAGCCGGTTACTGCAACGGGGTGGAGAATTATTCCCGGCACCTGACCCGCCGCCAGCCCGGTACGCCGCCCTGGACGCTCATCGATTATTTCCCGGACGACTTTCTGCTCATCATCGACGAATCGCATATGAGCATCCCCCAGGTCCGCGGAATGTACCGGGGAGACAGGGCGCGCAAGGACATCCTGGTGGAATACGGCTTCCGGCTGCCTTCGGCCATCGACAACCGACCCCTGACCTTCGAGGAATTTGAGAGCCGCATCGGGCAGGTCATCTTCACCTCCGCCACCCCCGGCCCT
>JAWOBB010000020.1:0-12715 GCA_046498265.1 Dehalococcoidia bacterium
ATATAGGATAAGTTATTATGAGGCAATTATTACGATCCTTCAAGGCCCTGTCCGATGATACCAGACTGAGGATACTGAATGTTCTGGTTGAAAGAGAGTGCTGTGTCTGCGAGGTCATGCAGGCACTTGATATTTCTCAGAGCCGGGCATCCCGCAACCTGGGACTTCTTTACGATGCTGGATTTCTGAAATCAAGGCGGGACGGTGTATGGACAGTATACTCTATCGATAACGACAGTATGCGGCGATATTTACCACAATTGGTTCAAATGGTCAGAAATGAATTGAAGAACAATAAGGAAGTGGCTTCAGACATGGAAAGGCTTAAAACCGCCGAACGGGTTGGGCCGGGCTGCGCCGGGGCTTGTGAGAACTAGTACCTTTTTTGCAGATAACATGCGTTAATGCACATATGTAAGGTAACGGTTAAATGGACTTGTTCAGTGATATTGTTCGTGGTGGGCTGGCCGAGTTTCTTGACTATTTATTAGCCCACTTTATCACCTGTCTCGTTCCGGCGTTTTTTATCGCCGGGGCAATCAGTATATTTGTATCTCAGGGATCGATTTTGAAGTACTTCGGGCCCAAAGCGAACCCGGTTCTCGCCTATGGTATTGGTTCCGTATCAGGGGCCATTCTGAGTGTCTGTTCCTGCACAGTGCTGCCCCTGTTTGCAGGCATCTATCGTATAGGAGCGGGGCTGGGTCCGGCGGTGGCGTTCCTCTATTCCGGGCCGGCGATTAATGTGCTGGCCATAATATGGACAGCACGGATTCTCGGATATGATCTCGGTACAGGCCGAGTAATAGGGGCTGTCATCTTCGCTCTTGTTATCGGGTATCTGATGTCCCGAATATTTCGCAATCATGATGAGGAACAATGCCAGGAAGCCTTCGATTCACTGGATACCGCTTCATGGCTTACCGGTAAACAAACGATTGTTTTTATCGCGGCCCAGGTGGGATTCCTTGTCTCGTTTGCCTGGGGCTTCAAGGTCCATCCCGAAAAAGACTATGAGACGTGGAAACTGATAACGGATATCAGCATTGAGACGAACTGGGCGGCCATCGGTTTTACCCTGTTCTTTACCGCCTTACTTGCGGAAGTTCTTCGGCGCTGGTTCAATCGGGCGATGATCAATGACTGGATGAAATCGACCTGGTCCTTTTTCAGGATGATAGCCCCCTGGCTTCTTGGAGGGATCATTGCCGCTGGAATAATCGGTGTTGTTCTCCCTGATGAATGGGTGGAGCGTCTCGTTGGCGGTAATAGTTTTACAGCCAATTTAATGGCATCGGTGGTAGGAGCCCTTTTCTATTTCGCTACGTTAACTGAGGTCCCCATTCTGCGAACATTTATTGATGCCGGAATGGGCAACGGACCGGCGCTGGCTTTGCTTCTTGCCGGTCCGGCGATCAGTCTGCCCAACATGCTGGTGCTCAGGAACATTATGGGCTGGGAAAAGACCCTCCCATACGTCGGCCTGGTAGTGGTTATGGCCGTAATGAGCGGGATTGTTTTCGGCTTAATTGTGAGATAGTTGAACATCAAAGGAGGTTATCATGAATATTAAAGTACTCGGTCCCGGCTGTGCCAGATGCCAGAAGCTGGAAAAAACAGTGCAGGAAGCCGTCCGGGAGATGGGCATTGATGCCTCTGTTCAAAAGGTAAGTGATATGAAGGAAATTGCGAAGTATCCGATTTTAATGACCCCTGGCCTGGTGATCAATGACAGCCTTGTTGTCTCCGGCAAAGTTCCGGACAAAGCGGAGGTTAAGCGGCATATCACCAGTGCGCTTGCAGCAGAACGGTCATAAATGGGAATGACATGAAACGGTGCCTTGCCCCGATCAGGTTCTCCTGCCTCGCCTGAACTTCGTGGGGACGAAACGGGTGATACGCTCGAACCCAGCTATCAGCTCACCCTACCGTTGTCAGCTATCAGGGCTCAGTTTTCAGTTCTCCGGTTCTCCCATTCCCCCAATCTCCGCTTCCCCTGACCCCTGACCCCCGACCCCCGTCTACTCCAGCGCCTTGTTGAAAACGAATCCTATCAGGCTGATGATCAGCGCCCCCAGGATTGCCGACCAGGGATTGTCGATTGCCAGGGAAATACCGGCCTCGCCTTCATAAGCTTCCAGGAGATAAAGAATGGCGGTATTGGCTGCCAGGGTGAGTATCCCGATCATGGGGTCTTTGATGGCGGCGAACAGGCGGGAGAGGACGGGGTTGACCAGGACGTTGATGGCCCCGATGATGAGTGCCACGATGAGGATGGTCTTCCATCCCCCGGTATGCAGACCCGGAACGATGTAATCGGCGGCCCAGAAAGCCAGCCCGCTGACCAGGAACTCGATTATGATCCGGGCAAAAAAGCCGCCGCTTGTGGAAGTTTTCCGAAGTAACATCAGCTCAGGCTTTCATACCGTCCATTTTTGATTTTCGGCCATTGCCCCAAACCGACCACTTTAATGCTCACTTTAACCGCCGAAGATGAAGGCTGTCAACCCTCCCTTCCTGATTTTGTCATTCTGTAAACCTCCCTCTTTTAGTACCAGTCTAAATTAGAGAAGGAACAAACGTAGTCAAACTCGATTTGTTAACCCAAAAGTTAACCTTGCAAATGGCGTCCCCGCTGAGATTCGAACTCAGAACCTACGGCTTAGAAGGCCGTCCAATGCGATTGATTTGCTTGACAAAATGACGGTCTCAGAATTGGCGGCGTCAAGCAAAATGTCAAAGCAGTACATTTCCCAAGTCAAGCAAGGCCAGCGGCCACCCAGCCAAAAATTACTAGATTCCCTTAATGGGCACATCGTATCAAAGAATCCGGCTGTTGACCACTATGGTCGGTTCATGGACTCACGAAGACTAATGGGTGTCACTGATGGCACGATGAGATTTTATCGTGAAAAACTTCAGAGATACTTTACATCCGTCGACTACTTGAAAGCCACCAAGCAGGACATTGAACGGTATCTTGCAGGTATACCAGCCAATAAGTATGGACTCGGCAACCGTAATTCGCATTTCAGGGCCGTACGAACCTTCCACAAGTGGCTTGAGTCCGAATATAGCATCCCTAGTCCGGTCGAAGGAATGACGCCTCCGAAGCTAACGAAGTCAGTCTTTCCCACTTTGGACATTACGGAAATCGAATATCTTATCCAGGCTTCCGAGAATGTTCGTGACAAGGCGATTATCAGTTTGTTCGTGGAAAGTGGCCTCAGGCTAGCAGAACTGGCAGCCATTAAGACTTCAGATATTAATTGGAAGGAAAGGCTTATCAAAGTGCGGTGCAAGGGGCAAAAAGATACCTGGGCAACCTATGGGGAAAGTACCGAAAGCTTCCTGAAGCAATGGCTTAAAGAATATGACCCTAAGGCCAACAAGGCCAACGAATGTATCTGGAATCTAAGCTATTGGGGCATTACCCAAATGCTTAAGCGACTCGAGAAGAAGACCGATATCAAGTGCAATCCACATGTGTTCAGAAGGTCATTTGCCAGCATACTTCGAAAAAAAGGTCTTGATAGCTTGATGATACGAGACCTGGGCCGCTGGCAGTCCGTTGAGATGGTATCACGGTATACCAGGGCGGTCGACTTTGGGGACACCATGAAATTGTACAAGGCACCGCTTGGATAGAAAATGTCGTTTTTGTCGGGTATTATACTATTACTCCGACAACTCCGACAAAAATGAACGTAAAATGTTTTTGTCGCTATATAGGCTTTTAGGGGTTTTTTGAAGCTAAAAATGAATTTTTGACCCCGGCTTAAGGGTGCACGGTGCCGGGGGTGTTAGTCGCAAATACACAAATCATGCGGCATGACACGTGTGTGGCCGTGCACCCACATTAATTTTATGTAGGTGAAAACGATGGAATACAAGGAATGTGTAATTGAACATGATGATAAACCGATGCGATTGCCGGCCACCCCGAAGAACAGCCGTGTCACGGTTATGCTAGCGGCAGGCTGTGGTAGTGTTCAGGTAGGCGATGGCCGCCGATTCGGATTCGATATGAATGAAGGGATTCCGATGGAATTGCACGGTGATATCTCTAACCTTTGGATTCAGGGGAACGCAGGCGACCATTTGGCCGTGATTATTCACGACTGGTGACGCCGGATTCTTTGCAGCGCTAATGGCCTTCGGCCTTAGCAGGGGGTTTTCCCCAACCCCCACCCAGGGGGCCAGCCTCAGTTCGGCGGTGTTCCCTGTGGGGGGCTATTTGCCTCATTTACAAGTGAATATTCGCTTCGATTTTTCTTTTCGGGCGAATCGATTCTGAAGCGAATAGTTAAGCGAATCGCGAAAAACATCCGTAGCGAATCGCGAAAAGCATCGCTTGTTCTTCGAACGTGGCTTACCAAAAGAAAAGTTTGTTCTTCGTCATGCTTTTCGGGGTGGCTATCCACCAACTATTTTTGACCATTTTTCAATTCAACCCTATTGACTCTCTGCAAAATATGTGTTACTTTAGAGTTGGGCAAAAGGCGTCTCAAGGCTTATCATAGGAAGGAGTCATTCATGAAGCAGAAACGTGTGGGACATATGCCGACCTTGACATTCAGAATCAGTGAAGGCATCCGAAGTGTAATCGAGATGGTGCAGTCAATTCGGGGGTATGGCCGAGGGAATACCATCCGATATTTAATCCTTATGGGATTCCTCTGGCATATGGACTTACAGCGAAGAATCGAAAGAAATCACGGTGAAGCTAAACGAAAATTATTAGACTATCGTGCAGAAGTCGATGATATGGCAACACGAGGCGACCTGTCACCCGATTTGATTCATGAATTATCGCTTGGAATCAGGAAGCCGAAAAGGAGATTCATAGTTAATGAATTCGATAAGCAAACACTGGACATACTACTGGAAATAGCGAACAAATTCAAGATGATGCAAAGGGGGAATAAGTAAGAATGTATAAATGCGAGATATGTGGCAAGGAATTAACCACAGAGAAGGGCCTGAAAGGGCATATTAGGATGAAGCACGGTGATAGCGGTGGTACTAATCAACTGGAACCCGAAAAAGGCCAGGATTCTTATCCTGAGGCCTCTACCGTTGATAAGCCGCCGGAGGCCATGACCTTAACCGAACTCAAGGAACACGTTGAACGAACAGAACTGCTTAATAGACTGAAAGCTATCGGGGGTGTAGAAGAAAGGGTCAGGCCCCCCGTCGATGTTTCCGAGTCCATTGGCCTGGGGAAAATGGCCGAACCGGTCAGGGCCGAACTGCAATCGAGGGCGTTCTTAGGCAACCAGAATCAGGGCATGACTATGCAAGATGTGATGGGCCTTGTCCAGATGATGCAGGCAAATCAGAACCAGGCAGTCCAGCCTCAACAGAAGTCTATAAGTGACTGGCTTGATGAGGCCGTTTCAGTAGGGCAAAGATTGGGGATTAATGTCCAGGAATTGCTTCAGAACAGCTTCAATGGTAAAAACGGTGCCGAGGGGGAATTGGACTTGTCAAGTATCTTAGGTGTCATTGGGTCCGTCTCATCTGCGGATGGGGAAGCTGTACAAGCGATTATCGATTATAAAAAACATCAAGACATAATGGGAATCGCAGAAAAGGCCTTGCCACAACTCGGAACTATTATTCAGGGCCTCATCGCCTCAAGAAGCGGTGGTAACGGTAGTAATGGGCAAACCCCTGCTGAGACTGAAGTTGCAGTCTGTCCCCGATGTAATCAGGTGTACACAATCCCTAAAGGTACCACGCAGGCTTGTCCCGATTGTGGGGTGGCCTTGGTCACTCAGGCGAACTTAGACGAATTAATGACGAAGAACGACGGATACGATAATGATAACACTACTCGATACGATGAAGCGGAAAGCAACGAATCTGTGAAAGGAGAAAATAGCTTTGGCGAAAAAGAAACAGAAGAAACAGGCCTCAACGGTCGAATCTAGTATCGGCATGAACACGGGTACAATGATAGCATTACTGTTAGTTGCCGTCGCTGGCATTGGGTATTTTGCCTATCGCAATAAGTGGCTTCCACTTGTGGACGAAAACAAGCAGCTAGCCGCCTCGGTTCGGCAGTTGCAGCTGACGACATCGAAGGCACCAAGGATGCAAGACGCATCGTACGTTAAGAATAGAATATTTTAGTTGGCATGGCTGGCAGCCATTGAACCGGTTGTCAGTTCATCGCCTCCTTAACCCACCCCGGCTTCGGTTGTCAGTCCCCCCTGATGGCCGAAGCCGGGGGACACCCTAAGTAAGGGGTTTGTCAGGGGGGTAGATTAAAAAGTAAAATAAGGGTAATAATCATCTCCGCCGCCGCCGGCTTTTTCAGGATGGGTGGCATCTTGTTTTCTACGGCGGCGGCGGCGGAGGCCAGCAGCGAAGGGGAAATAGCTAAACAATGGCCTCGGAGACGCAAGAAAAACGGGTGTGGGGAATCACGGCCGAAGGCCAGTGATGAATCAAGGGTCACAAATCACGAATAACCGCTAATGCGGAAGGGTGTACAAGGAGGCCAAAATGCCTGCTAGGAAGGGCAAAAGGGGAAAGAAGCGAACCTTACGATTCAAGCGTAAAGAATACAACTTTGATGCTGGAAAGCAGCTTACCACCAATCTAGTCACCCCTATCGACGAAGGCTGGAAAACCCCTGAGGATACCGCTAAGCGGCTGGATTTCTTGATTCCGGCATTCAGGGGCCTGGAATCTTTGAAAAGCTGGAAACGATGGTATATGTTGGTCTCTCCCATAACGAAGCGTGAGGCCACCGTCAAATTTTTTCGAGACCATAACATTCTATACTTCTGTAGAATTGTCGCCTTAACAGACGAGCCGGTCGACGAGATGCCTGGAAATAAAGGCTTCAGCGTTCAAACACTGGTCGACTATTTCCTGATTCCGGCGGCCACCGTCGATAAGCGGTTATTACGACGGCGGGGTGAAGTGCAAACCTTCCCCTCCAAAGGACTCAAATCATGGCTGTTGACGCTATTTTCGGTATCCAGGCACCCCGACGAAGCCGGTGTCCACCGCTGGCAGCCATCCCGGTTATTACGACTTGCATTGGAACTTTCACTGGCCAAACACATTCTTGATACTACCACAGCGACCGAGGGTGACAAAAGTTACGAGTCACGCACTTATGAATCAAATGTGGCACAAGCATTCGTCAACGACCGAACCTTATTCGAAAAAATGGCACGGCGAGAACCGGCCGACACCCTGAAGGAACGGCTAGATACACTGAAGCAAATCATGCTGGAAGTCGGTGCTTCGGAGCCGGTTGCGGACGAGATAATCTTCGAGATTAATCGCCGCTTTCAGAATTCGTTCGAGTTCGAAGGTCGGGGGAACCTAACGGTCGACAAACAAGCGGAAGCGGACCGAGGCATCGGGCGAAGGGTTGAGGAACTGGACATTTCCGATGCCGTGACTAAGCATAAACAGGTAATCATTTTATCGTCTGAAACCGAGACTTCGCTGGCAAATAAAGGCTTCGAGCCGGATTAAAAATCACGTTTTAGCTTCGATTTTGTCGGAGTTGTCGGAATAATATATATATACCCGACAAAACCGACATTTTTGTTTTTAGCTTCAACTAATCACTTCTAGCGATTATAACGTATTCAGGGGGGGGTTGGGGGGTTCCCCCCAAGTGGTTGTCGGTTTTGTCTGGAACAGCTTCAAGCTAATAACTTTTAACGATTATAACGTATTTGCCAGCGTTTGCCGGTGGCTGTCGATAGCCCCTTGACTTTATAAGCGTCAGGAGTTATAATGAAGCCATGAAAGTTTATACCGTAACAGCGGCGGCGGAACGCCTGGGATTATCAGAACCGCAAATCAGGAAGCTATGTCGGGATGGGGACATTGATGCGGTGAAATTGGGGCGAGACTGGCTGGTCACGAACCTGGACTACAAGCGGCGAAGGAGACCGAAGAAAGGAGGCCGAAATGGCCAAGAAGAATAAGGTTGTCAAGCAATCTGTCAAGCAAATTTTCGAAGCTGGTCACGTTCAAGTTGTCAAGCAAAGAGGCCAGGGTCAGGGGGGTTTGGGGGGTGTCCCCCCAAGAAGGAACAAACGTAGTCAAACTCGATTTGTTAACCCAAAAGTTAACCTTGCAAATGGCGTCCCCGCTGAGATTCGAACTCAGAACCTACGGCTTAGAAGGCCGTCGCTCTATCCATTGAGCTACGGGGACATCAGCTTCAAATTATACCCCTTTTAGTCCCTGAAATCCACCGCGTGTGCCGTTCGTGTGTCCATAGACTTCGTTTCCTGAACTTGCCGCATCTTAATATTTGCTGCTCGAAAGCTAGAACCGGCCCAGGTCCAGTCGATACGCCTCCAGCTCCCGCAGGACAGGGCCCATCAAATGCAGGTGCCGTCTGGTGTAACGATAGAAATACTCGATCATCTCGGCCTTTCGATTCTCGTGTTCGGCCAGCACCAGTTCTTCCAGTTCCTGCTGAGCGGCCTGCCAGTCATCGATTGATTTGCCCAGTATCCTTTCCAAATCAGCCCGATTGGCATCCTCAATCTGGCGTCCCATGACCCCCACCCGCTCCAGGTATTCAGACAACCTCTGCGCAATATCCAAATCGTACTGAAGGTCAGGGGCACCAGCTTCCTGGTGCAGGCTTTCCAGATGTCGGTGTAAAGCCTGGTAAGAGGGAGTAAAATCACTCGACCGCTGCCTGGCAGCCGCATAATCCGGCAGCCGGGGCTCCCGGGGTTCGACTTTTCCCAGTTGAGCCATAACCGCGACGGCCAGCCAGCTGTAAGCGTAGTACCAGCCCAGATATTGCGGCAGGTTCACCCGCGCCGGTGGGAAGGCCACCAGGGCGGCAATGGGCACAGGCGTCATTAAAGCAAAGCGCACCGTGTGGTAATCCAGGGCATACCAGTCAATCGGTTCGCCGCTCTTTTCCTGGTACCGTTTATAGGCATGGGACAAATCGACCAGCGGCTCCGACAGATTCCGCGTCCGCAAACCGGCCAGGTCCGCCATGGGATCGCCCAGCATGCTTAATTCGAAATCCAGCATAGCCGTAAGCTCATTCTCATGGTAAATGAACTGGCCGGAATCCACATGCAGAAAAACCGTTTTGTTCCGATCGGGCGGTATGTTATTCTTCAACCACAGGATGGCAAATTCGATCAGGGGCTCGGGGCGAAATTTGTATTTGCGATATATGCCTTCCCAGTAAGCCAGGTCCGCCAATCCCCTCTCTTCCGAACTCTGCGGGCAGGGGAGGTTCGTCCCGGCAAACTCGCTCACATCGATCTTATGCATCGCGGCCAGGGCATCCACGTACTGATCCAGCACCTTCAACTGGTTCTCTTTCCCCTCGATATCGGATATCCCGGGCCGCCCGGGTTTGTATTCCATCACGATACCTTCGGGTTCGGGGCAGAACCCGTAAACATGCGGCACCGGCAAACCATGCTTTTCCAGAACCTGTAATACACGTATTTCCAGCATCAACCGTCTGGCGTCCCTGGCCAGACCCGGCCGATGACCGCGAAAATACAGCGGCAATGTCCGGGCCTCCTGTTCCAGGTCGAAAAACCAGGCATCCCGCCAGCGGCCCTGGGCTCGTGCATTCGTCACCCTGCCGCCAAATTCCTGCTCAATCCAGCTTACGGCCTGCTGCCACTCTTCGCTCATGCTGAATCATCTCCTGAAATGCGCCTGCGTAATCGGTGACAATGGTCTTTCACCCTGCCCCTGTTGACAACCCGTCTTTGCTAAAACTATCATGAAGGCAATTGACGAATCAATCCCGCTTCGCCACCTGCTCGGCGTTGCGGAAAAAGAGGTTTTCCAGAGCAGCTTTAATTCTCTCTTCCGGCAGGCCCTTTTTCTGCAGCCTTTCGACGGCGACCAGGATTCCCTCAAACTGGAAAACCAGGAGCGGGGCATCAAGCTCAACCCCGGCTTTGAGAACAAAAGGATTCAACTTCTGCCCGAAGTTCTGGCTCACCAGGGCGGTGATTAAGTTCCCTTTATCGTCTCCCTCGGCCAGAACCCGTTCACCGTCCACAATCTTGAACATGACATATCTCCCCCGCTCAACCAGGGAAAAATCGATATCCGTGCCGAAAAGCAGCCTGGCTTTGCTCTCCAGCGCCATCTCAAGAACCGACGGCACCGTCACCGCCGAGATATCCATCCAGATCGATTCGTAAAGGTGATATCGCTCCAGAAATTGAAGCAGGTTATCCATCTTGGCAGGGGCCTGAGCCTGGCCTAAATGGGCCAGGATGATCTTTAGATGGGGAAATTTGGCCACAATCCGGAGCAGTTCGTCCTTGAGCGAAGGTTTCATTCGAGGGGAAACCACCAGCTGGGGAAGATGAACCACCAGCGGCAAAGAGTGCAGATCGGCCACCCAGAGGGCCTCCGGGCTGAGCATCTCGGCCAGGGTTATATCGGAGATCACTCCCCGCTTCACATGAGAAGACGCAGTTCTGGGAGTCATCTTGAATCCTTTCGCCCCCAGATGGACCCAGTGCTGAATTTCCCGATAATCCATATCGGGGGTAATCACCGCAAACGGCACCACCTTGCGCCAATCCTCAGAATCACCTGTCTTCAATAAATTAAGCAGCTGGTAATTCTTGCCGGCCAGGTCATACGCCGGCAATGGTGTATCGAAGACCACTGAAGTAAACTCAATCCCTTCACGGCGGAAAAGCTCATCATAAAGGTAATTGACATCACCAACGGAGAACGGGTGCCGGGGAACCAGCTCGGGGGGCGAGCCTTCGATGATACCCTCCCTCCCTGAAGAGATGTGGGCGTGGGTATCGTAAATCGAAGTTATACCGTATTCGGCAAGCAGTCGTAAGAAGCGAGTATAGATGGGGCTGGACTTGATCTCATCGATGATCGTGGGGAGGAAGGGGTTAAGGGGTTTATGGCTCATTCGGATGCCGCCTTCCACTATCACTCATGGGGCCGCCGGGCCACCAGATAGGTACTTCGAAAGGAAAGGCAAAGTCGCTCGTTCTGGTTTTTGACCTCGATGAGGGAACAGACTATCCCGGCATCGGGCCGGCTGTCCGAGGGGCGTTTATCCACACATTCGGCAGTGACCGTAATCAGGTCACCGGGGTAAACGGGGTGGGGGAATCGAACCTCGTCCCAGCCAAAACCCGCCAGGGCCGCCACCACGGCATTCCCTTCCATAGCCATCCGGTTGACTATCCCGATGGTGTAAATGGCCGGGGCTATAATGCCCCCGGCAATATGGGATTCCGCCGCTTCCTCATCTACATGGAAGGGCTGGGGGTCCCATTTGCGGGCAAACTCGATGACTTCGCCCTTGTCCACCAGATAGGTGCCCAGCACCTCTTTTTCGTTCAAGCCGATATCTTCAAAGTAAATCAGTTCCATAAAACTTTGGCTTTGGGCATAAACCGATTGCAGGACACATCCTGCACCTCATCCGCGGGATTGCCTTATCCTGTCAGTGAGCATGGGGACGATCTCGAACAGGTCCCCCACAATGCCATAAGTGGCCACATCGAAAATGGGGGCATGGGGGTCCTCATTGATGGCCACAATCACATCTGAGGTCTGCATGCCGGCCAGGTGCTGCACCGCCCCGGAGATGCCGCAGGCAACGTAAAGTTTGGGGCAGACGGTCTTTCCGGTCTGACCCACCTGATGCGAGTAGGGAATCCAGCCCTCATCCACCACGGCACGCGAAGCTCCCACCGCCGCCCCCATCGCCTCGGCCAGCTCCTCGATAAACTTGAAATTCTCCGGCCCGCCCAGTCCGCGGCCGCCGGAGACGATGATATCGGCATCCTCGACCTTAATCTTCTCCGTAACATCCTCGATGAATTCCAGCAGCTTTATGCGCGAGGCGGCCGGTTTGCCATCCAGGCTCAGGCGGATGATCTCAGCCTGCCGTCCGGTTTGAGGGGTTCCTCGTTTGAAGACGTGGGGGCGCACGGTTGCCATCTGCGGCCTTCGAGTGCGGCAGACGATGGTGGCCATGATATTGCCGCCGAAGGTGGGACGGGTCTGTAAAAGCAGCCCTGTTTCCGGGTCGATATCGAGCCCGGTGCAGTCGGCCGTAAGCCCCGTCTCGATGATGGCCGCCACCCTGGGGATGAAGGCCCGGCCCAGGGCGGTTGCCCCGCTGAGCATCATACGCGGCTTACGCTCCCTGATGAGGTCGACCAGGCACTGAGTGTAAATATCATCCTGAAACTGGGCCAGCGAAGGATTATCGAAGTAATAAACCTTGTCGGCGCCGTGTTCTCCCAGTTTCTCCACCTCCTCGGCGTTGCCTCCCAGGCAGACGGCGCAGAGCTCGGTGGCTACAGCATCCGCCAGTTCCCGGCCTTTGTTCAGGAGCTCATATACCACGCCCTTGATGCTGCCGTTGAACTGTTCGGCGAAAACCCACACCCCCCGGCTCTCATCCTCGCCGGCTTCTTCCTCGGCCGGATGCTCAATGACGATAGCCTCGAATTCGCAGGCCTCTTCGCAGGCCCCGCAGAGGGTGCAATTATCCTTGATCTGGGCTAAACCTTCTACGACTTCGATGGCCCCGAAGGGGCAAACGGCCTCGCAGGAACCGCACCCGGTACACTTTTCAAGAATTACGGTAATGGACATGTTTTACTCAAACCACCTTGATCTCGTTCAATTTCTCATACAAGCGGTCGACCTGCTGAGCGGGGGCTCCATCCAGCATCTC